>JAXMGO010000059.1:0-1609 GCA_046347255.1 Steroidobacteraceae bacterium | reverse complement strand
GCCGACAGGTTCTCGATCGCCGTCGCGGCGATCATCAGCGGGAAGCTGCGACCGGCGATCGAGAGCGCGCAGAACGCCAGCGTCGTGACCGTCTGCAACGCGCCGAACAGCAGCATCGAGCGCAGCAGCCCGAGCCGCACCATCCAGATGCCGCCGAGGATGCCGCCGGCGATCGCGCTGGTGGTCAGCACCGCCTTGGCCACCAGGCCGATCTCGGTCTTGGTGAAGCCCACGTCCATCAGGAACGGCGTGAACAGCTTGAGCGCCACCGCATTGCCGATCTTGAACGTGATGATGACCGCGATCAGCCCGAGCGCGCCGGGCGAGCCGAGCAGCTCGCGCAGCGGCTCGAGCACCGACGCGGCGAGCGAGGCCGGCCGGGCGGCCGCGCGCGGCGGCTCGGGCGCCAGCAGCGTCGCGAGCGCGAACGCCGCCATCGCGACGGCCAGCAGCAGGAAGGCCGCCCGCCAGCCGAACACGTCGGCGACCACCAGCGCACCGGCGAACGCCAGCCAGGCGCAGGCGCGGTAGCCGAGGTTGCTGGCGGCGGCGGCCAGGCCGCGCTCGTGCGGCAGCGACACGTCGGCGCGATAGGCGTCGATGACGATGTCCTGCGAGGCCGAGAAGAACACGATGACCAGCGCCGTCACCGCCACCGCCGGGAGCGATACCGCCGGGTCCTGCAGCGCCAGCGCGCCGATCGAGGCCGCGAGCGCCAGCTGGAACGCCAGCATCCAGCCGCGGCGGCGGCCGAGCAGCGGCAGCGGAAAGCGATCCAGCAGCGGCGCCCACAGGAACTTCAGCAGGTAGGGAATCGCGACGTAGGTGAGCAGGCCGATGCGCGTGTTGCTGCTGCCGGCGTCCTTCATCCAGGCCTGCAGCGCGCTCTCGGTGATCTGGTTCGGGAAGCCGGAGGCCGCGCCAAGCGCCAGGATCGCCAGCATCTTGCGGCTGGCGAGCACCTCGCGGAAACTCGGCCGCGGCGCGCTCAAGCGTCGTAGTCCATGATCAGCGGCGCATGATCCGAGAAGCGGCGGTCGCGGAAGATGCGCGCGCGCGCCGCGGCGCCGCCCACGCCCGGCGTCGCCACCTGGTAGTCGATGCGCCAGCCGACGTTCTTCGCCCAGGCCTGGCCGCGGTTCGACCACCAGGTGTACTGCTCCGGCCGCGCGTCGACGGCGCGGAAGGCGTCGACGAAGCCGAGCTCGCCGAACAGCCGGTCCATCCAGGCGCGCTCCTCGGGCAGGAAGCCCGAGTTCTTCTGGTTGCCCTTCCAGTTCTTGAGGTCGATTTCCCGGTGGGCGATGTTCCAGTCGCCGCACAGCACGTACTGGCGGCGCGCCGCGCGCAGCCGCGCGAGCTGCGGCACGAAGGCGTCGAGGAAGCGGTACTTGGAAGCCTGCCGCTCCGGGCCGGAGGAGCCCGAGGGCAGGTAGAGCGAGACCACCGCGACGCCGCCGAAGTGCGCCTCGAGGTAGCGGCCCTCGCGATCGAACTCCGCCACGCCGAAGCCGCGCACCACCTGCTCGGGTTCGCGGCGCGCGTACAGCGCCACGCCGGCGTATCCCGGGCGCTCAGCGGGATACAGCAGGCGCGTGTAGCCCTTGAG
>JAXMGO010000058.1:0-1659 GCA_046347255.1 Steroidobacteraceae bacterium | reverse complement strand
GGCGCCGCTGTGGATCGTGCTGCTCGGCGCCTTTGGCGCGCGTGGCCACCGGCCGGGAAGGCGCGAGCTCGCCGGCCTGGCGCTCGGCTTCCTCGGCACGGCACTGGTGGTCCGGCCGCACGGCGCGCCGGGCCTCGCCACCGGCTTCGTGCCGCCCGGCGCGGTGCTGCTCGCCTGCCTGTCGTGGGCGATGGCCACCATCTACCTGCGCAACGTCGGGCCGCGCATCGCGGTGCAGGCGCTGATCGGCTGGCAGATGCTGCTCGGCGGCATCGGCCTCACGCGCGTGGGGCTGGCGCGCGGGGAGGCTGCGGCCTGGCACTTCTCCTGGCCCGGCACGCTCGCGCTCGCCTTCCTGGTCGTGTTCGCCTCGTGCCTGGCGCACACCGCCTACGCCTGGCTGGCGCTGCGCACCGCGCCGACGCGCCTCGGCACCTACGCCTACGTGAATCCGCTGATCGCGACGCTGCTCGGCTGGTGGGTGCTGGACGAGCGGCTGACGCCGCTGCAGCTCACCGGCATGCCGATCGTGCTCGGCGGCGTGCTGCTGATCAACTGGCCGTTTCGCCGGCGAGCTTCTCCAGCGCCACCTTGAGCCGCGCCAGCGCGCGCGGCCAGCCGTGGCGCAGCCGCCGGTAGAAGCCCTCCCAGCCCTCGTCCTCCGGGTAGCCGGAGCCGAGCAGGCGCAGCGAGGTCGAGGTGGCGTCGCTGTCGATCATGAAATCATCGACGATCACGGAGTCGGTCGGCGGCATGCCGGACTGCGGCATGTAGATGAGGCGCAGGCGCCGACCGGGCTCGAACACGTCGATGTGCGCCTCGCGCACCAGGTCGACGTCGACGCGGATGCGGTAGCTGCCGCCGCCGCGCGGCGCGACGCGCGCCTCCGGGCCGTACCACTGGGCCAGCAGTTCCGGTTCGATGAGCGCGCGCCACACCAGTTCGCGCGGCGCGCGCACGTCGATGCGATGGGCGTAGCCGCGCGTCGGCATGCGGCTCAGGGCCCGGCGCGCCGTTCGCGCAGCACGCTGACCACCAGCGGCACGAGCGAGGCCACGATGATCGCGATGGTCACCAGGCCGAAGTGCTGCTTGACCCACGGCAGGTTGCCGAAGGCGAAGCCACCGAGGCAAAACGCCAGCACCCAGCCGGCGCCGCCGGCGATGTTGTACCCCTGGAAGCGCGCGTGCGGCATGCGGCCGATGCCGGCGACGAAGGGCGCGAAGGTGCGCACGATCGGCACGAAGCGCGACAGCACGATCGCCAGCGCCCCGTGGCGCGCGAAGAAGGCCTCGGTGCGCTGCAGGTGCTCGACGCTCAGCAGGCGGTTGTGCCCGCTGAAGGCGCGCGGGCCGACGGCGCGCCCGATCGAATAGTTGAGCGTGTTGCCGCCGACCGCGGCCAGGGCCAGCAGCGCCAGCAGCGGCGCGAGGCGCAGCGTGCCGCTGGCGTCGACCGCGGCGAGCGCGCCGGCGGCGAACAGCAGCGAGTCGCCGGGCAGGAACGGGGTGACGACGAAACCGGTCTCGGCAAAGATGATCGCGAACAGGATGGCGTAGATCCAGGCGCCGTGCTGCGCCAGCAGCTCGACCAGGTGCCGGTCGAGGTGCAGCACGACGTCCACGAGCCCGTGCAGGAGTTCCATCCGGCCGCGACTCC
>JAXMGO010000057.1:0-1805 GCA_046347255.1 Steroidobacteraceae bacterium | reverse complement strand
CGAGCCGCAGTTCCGCGTCCGCCGCGCCCGCCTGCAGCAGCCGCGCCAGCGCCTGCAGGGCGTTGAGGCGGTTGCGGTGGATGTCGATGCCGGAGTGGCCGCCCTTGAGTCCGCGCACGCGCACGCGCAGCGGCTGCAGCTCCTGCGGCACGCCGATGCGCCGTGCCCGGAATGCGATGCTGACGTCGCCGCCGCCGGCGCAGCCGACGAACACCAGCCGGTCGTCCTCCGAATCGAGGTTGATGAGCGTGCGGCCGGACCGCAGCGCGGGATCGAGGCCGCGCGCGCCCGACATGCCGGCCTCCTCGTCGACGGTCATCAGCAGCTCGAGCGGACCGTGGCGCAGCGCGGCGTCCTCGGCGACGGCCAGCGCGGCGGCGATGCCGATGCCGTTGTCGGCGCCGAGCGTCGTGCCCTCCGAGCGCAGCCAGTCGCCGTCGCGCACCACGTGGATGCGCCCCTGCTCGGGATCGTGCGGGCTGTCGGCGTTGCGCTCGCAGACCATGTCGAGGTGGCCCTGCAGGACCAGCGGCGCCGCGGCCTCGTGGCCGCGCGTCGCCGGCACGCGCACGCACAGGTTGCCGGCGGCATCGCTGCGCAGCTCGAGGCCGCGCGCGCCGGCCCACTCGCGCACGTAGGCAAGGGCCTGCTGTTCGCGCCCCGAAGGACGGGCGATGCGGGTCAGCGCGGCGAAGTGCCGCCACAGCGCCGCGGGATCCAGGCCGGCGAATGCGCGGGCGCCGTTCGCATCCATGTCCTTGTTCCCCCTCGAAGTTGTGGTTTTCGTCGCAGAAATGCGGGATCACCCCGAGGACGGCCGGGGTGCTTCCGGCGTAGTATCGGCGAGGTCGACGTACCCGGGTCAATAGATGCGCCTTTTCCGCCTCATCGTCGTCCTCGCGAACCTGCTCACGCTGCCCGGCTACGGGCTGGCGGCGAGCGGCCACGTGGGCGGCTGCCCGGAGCAGGGCACGCGCGCCGCGAGCGCGGCGCACGCGATGGACATGACCGCGATGGACATGGGCGGCATGGACATGGCCGGCATGGCCACCACCGCGCACCACGGCTGCTGCCCCGGTACGTCCGATCCGAAGCCGACGACCACGCCGCACGAGGGCTGTCCGGCCTGCGGTGCGGGCCACGGCTGCAAGAGCACTCCGGGCGCGCTGGCGCTCGCGGCTCCCGTGCTCCACGTCCTACCGCTGGATGCGGCGGTGATCGACGAGCCGGCGCCGCATGCCTCGCTGTGCGGTCCCGACGGCCTGCTCCGACCTCCCACCCTCGCCTGAACTTCCCCGTCGATCGGGCGTACGCCGCCGTTGCCGCGAGGCGCGGCCACGCGTACGCGGGGCGTGCATGGCACGCGACTTCAACCGCTGGAGTTGAAGCATGTCCAGGTTCCTCGTGGTGGTCTCCCTGTTGCTGGTGCCGGCGCTCGCGCGACCGGATCCGTTGAGCCTCGATGCGGCGCTCGCGCTCGCCGAGGCGCACTCGCCCGATGTCGCCGCGCAGTCGGCCGGCGTCGCCGCGGCGCGCGCCGCGGCCGTCGCGGCCGGGCGCCTGCCCGATCCGCAGCTCCTGGTCGGCATCGAGAACCTGCCGGTGAGCGGGCCGGAGCGCTGGAGCCTGACGCGCGAGGCGATGACGATGCGCAAGGTCGGGCTGATGCAGGAGCTGCCCAACGGCGCGCGCCGGCGCGCCGAGGCCGACGTGGCGCGCGCCGCCGGCGAGCGCGCGCTCGCCGAGCAACGCGTGCGCCGGCTCGAGGTGCGGCGCGACACGGCGCTCGCCTGGCTCGAGCGCTA
>JAXMGO010000056.1:0-1852 GCA_046347255.1 Steroidobacteraceae bacterium | reverse complement strand
AGCCCCCGACACGGTGTGGACGCGCCCGCGCTGCAGGGGGCCGAGCGATCGCCGGGCATCGCCGCTGACCGTGCCCACCTCGACGTTGCCGCCCGCGCCGTAGACGTTGACGTTGCCGCTGATGGTCTTGACCTCGAGGTTGCGGGCCGCCGGCGCCTTGAGCTGCACGTCGCCGCTGACCGTGTTCACGTGCGCGTCGCCCTCGAGCGCGCCGCTGACGTTGCCGCTCACGGTGCGCAGGTGCGCCTCGCCGGCGAGCTCGGCGACCTCGAGGTCGGCGCTCACCAGCGAGACGTTGAGCGCGCTGCGCTGCGGGACCCGCACCGTGAGCCAGGCGCTGCCGTCGTCGTCGCCGCCGGTGGAGGCAGGCAGCACGACCCGCACGCTGGCATGGCCGCCGGCGCTGCTGACCTCGACGCGCTCGACCTTCGCGCCCACCGTGCCGCTGACTTCGAGCTGCGGCTGGTCCCAGCCCTGCACGCTGATGCGGCCGGCGACGTTGATGATGTCGATCGTGCCGCCGGGCTCGGCCGGACGGGTTTCCTGGATGTCGCGCTGGAACTCGCGCGCGCCGGCCGCCGCGGCGCCGAGCGCCAGGGCGAGCCCGAGGAAGAGGGCGGATCGTGCTGGCATGGCTCAGGTCCTCCGGGACAGGGGTTCGGTCGAGCGGGCGACGCTGCGGTAGAGATCGAATTCCTGCTGCCAGGTGCTCTCGAGCAACCGCTGCAGCACCGGGCTGGCGGGGTCCTGCTCGAGCGCGGCGCGGATGTCGGCGTTGGCCCGCTGGATGGTCTCGAGGTCCGCCTCGATGCGCAGGCGGGTCTTGGGCGCGAGCAGCACCAGGCGCTCGCGGAAGGTACGCTCCAGCGACGCGCGCGCCGCGCGGTAGCCCGGGTCCTGCGGCGGCAGGAAGCGTGCCGCGAGCAGCGCGGCCTCGTTGCCGCCGGCTGGTGCGCGCGCGTCGGCCGGGAGCGGCAGGCGGTGCGCGAAGCCGAGCGCCAGCGTCACCGACACCGCGGCGACGAGCAGGCCGGCGGCGAGCTGCAGCGGCCACTGGCGCGCCGGCGCGGGGCGGATGGCGGCCTCGACGCCGGGCCAGAGATCGCGCGCCGGCGCCACGGCGCGCGGCAGGCGGGCGAGCAAGGGATCGAGCGTGTCGGGGGACGGCATGTTCAGGAGTCCTGCGTCGCTTCCAGGCCCAGTTGGCGCGCGAGCAGCTGCCGGGCCCGGTGCAGCTGCGCCTTGCTCGTGCCGGCGGCGATGCCGAGCATCGCACCGGCCTCCTCGTGGCTGTGGCCGTAGATCCCGACGAGCACCAGCACGTGCCGCGCGCCCTCGGGCAGCCGCTCGATCGCGCGCTCGAGGTCGAGCGGACCGACGGCGTCGCCGGCCGCCGCCGCGGTGGACTCGATCTCCTCGAGCGCCACGGCGGTCGCCTCGTATGCGGCCGCGAGTCCGCGCCGGCGTGCGAGCACCGCGTTGACGGCGATGCGGTGCATCCAGGTGGAGAAGCGGCTGCGCGCCTCGAAGCGGGGCAGCGCGCGCCAGGCGGCGATGAAGGCCTCCTGGGTGCAGTCCTCGGCGACGTCGCGCCGGCCGGTCATGCGCAGGCACAGGCCGTGCACCTCGGGCGCGTGGCGCCGGTACAGCCGCTCGAAGGCCCGCCGGTCGCCCCGCTGCGCCGCGGCGAGCGACGGCGCGTCGATGTCGGCGGCCTCGCGTCCGCCCGCGTCGGGATACTCCAGCACCTGCGCCATCGACACGAACCGCACCCCCGGATTGGGACGATCTGGCCTTTAGAGGCAGGCCCGGGGCCGGGGGTTTAAAGGCCGGCCGGGACGTCGCTGCCGCG
>JAXMGO010000055.1:0-2153 GCA_046347255.1 Steroidobacteraceae bacterium | reverse complement strand
CTTGTCGAGGCCGCCGATGACGCCCTGGAGCGATCCGCCGTCGCCGAAGGCGAGCCCGTAGCCGACGATCACCCACAGGAGCGAAACGACCGCGCTGATCGCGAAGCACTGGATCAGGATCGACAGCGCGTTCTTGCCGCGCACCAGGCCGGCGTAGAACAGCGCCAGCCCGGGCAGGGTCATGAACAGCACCAGGGCGGTGGCGGTCAGCAACCATGCGGTATCGGCGCCGCTGGTGGCGACAGGCGCGTCGGCCAGCGCGGCGCCGCTGGCAGCCAGACCGACGATGAGCGCCGCGACGCGACGCAGCGGACGACAGGACATCGATACCCCCTGGGAAGACGGGTGCGCGACGCGCACCGGGCTGGGGCGCAATCCTAGCGCACCGCTCGACCGGAGGGAGCCCGCCGCGGCGTGCCCGGCGCGCCTGCACCATGATTGGGCGTCGGCCGGGATCGTGACGCGCGTCGCGAATACCGACGCGACGCGAGGGCCGCTCCGGCGATGCCCTTCGGACCGCGAGCGCACGGCCGTTACCGGCGGCATGACTACCGCGCCGCCAAGCCGTGCGGGCCTGGTGGCCGCCCTCGACGCGGTGCCGGGAACGCCCGAAGATCCCGACCACCCCGCGCTGCACCTGGGCGGCAGCGACGGCGCGCTGCTGGTCGCCGAAGCCGGGCGCGGTGGCGCCGATACCGTGCGATATGGCCTTGGCGCATGGCAGTACACCGGCGCCTTCGCGCCGCTCGACGCGGCGGCGCCCGACGCGCGCGGGCGCGACAACCGTGGCGCCTATGCGTTCATCGAGTTGCCCGGCAGCGAGGCACGGCGCCTCGCGGCGTTCGCGCGCCTCGGCCTGGCCGCGTCCCGCTACAATACCGCCGATCGCTTCGTGGCAGCCGGCATCGTGCTCTCGCGCATCCTGCCGGCGCGCCCGGACGACCAAGCAGGGCTCGCCGTGGCGATCATGCACCAGGGCCGCGCGGCGCGGCGTGCGGCACGCGCCGCGGATACGCCCATCCCGATTCTCGAAGCCAATGTCGAGCTGACCTATCGAGCCGCGTTGGGCCAGTGGCTCGCCGTGCAGCCGACGCTGCAGTACGTTCGCCACCCCGGCGCTTCGAGCGCCTATCGCGATGCCCTGGTGCTGGCGTTGCGCCTGGAACTGAGCGCGTCCTGGGCGGTGCGGCAGGCCCGGGCTGGTCAGTAGCCTTGGCCGGCCCCTGGGGCGGGCACCGCATCGCCGGCACGCCGGATGCCGACGATCCGGGCGGCGTGCCCGCCCGTCCCGGCTTCGCGGCAATCCACCACGACCCGGTCACCCGGCCGCAACGATCCGCGCGCCCAGCCGGCGCGCGCCATCTGCAGCACTGGTGCACCGTCAAGGCGCCACTCGCCGGCATCACGCCCCGGGCCCGCGACGACCAGCAGCAGGCCAACACGCGGATTGGTCCAGCGGAATTCCTGCACGACGCCGCTGAGCTGCAGGTGCCGCCCAGCCAGGTGCACTGCCGGGACGTGGTGCGCCCGTGCGGTGGCAACCAGCGCCAGGCTGGCAGTTGCCAGAAATACCATGCGCCACATGCGGCCCATCTCCTGTTGACCCGATGCGACTGCAGGCCAGATTACACCGCGGCGGTTGACGCACGCGGCGCACATGGCGCCCGGATCGCCACGCACGCCGCCGGGTCGGGCCCCGTGAATGACAAGGCGTCGACCCGACTTGACCGAACGCGGCGTCGTGGCTGCCAAGGGACCGCGAGAATCGTGCCGGCCCAGGAATGCCTGCCAGCAGGGCGCCCAGGCTGATAGGGCCGAAGCATCGCTGCCTGATCGGCAAACGGAGCTGACGATGTTCGGTAATTCCGTTCCACGGCGCGTGACAACCCGCCGGGACGATGCATCGCGGCGTTGTCCATGCAGGCCGCATTCGGCATGGCCGGCTGCACGACCACGCCGGAAGGCGCCGCACAGAGCGACCATTTCCTGGCCGACAAATCCCGCGATGGATCGCTCAGCGACATTTCCGCGTCGAAGAATGCCGCAGGAAGGCCGGCGTTCGACGGCCACCATTTCAACCGCTACCTGGCGACGCAGGCGCACTATCCCGACCACGGCAGCCGGTCGGGACCGATTCGGAGGAGTTCAACACG
>JAXMGO010000054.1:0-2280 GCA_046347255.1 Steroidobacteraceae bacterium | reverse complement strand
CGGTCGGCGGCCTCGACGGCGCGATGGTGCAGATGATCTCGCACGGCCTGATCTCCGGCGCGCTGTTCCTGAGCATCGGCGTCATGTACGACCGCGTGCACAGCCGCGAGATCAGCTCCTACGGCGGCGTGATCAACACCATGCCGGTGTTCGGCGCCTTCATGGTGCTGTTCGCGCTGGCGAACTCCGGGCTCCCGGGCACCTCGGGCTTCGTCGGCGAGTTCCTGGTGATCCTCGCGAGCTTCAAGGCCAACTTCTGGTACGCGATCCTCGCCGGCACCACGCTGATCCTCGGCGCCGCCTACACGCTGTGGCTGGTCAAGCGCGTGATCTTCGGGCCGGTGGCCAATGACAAGGTCGCCGCGCTCAAGGATCTCAACGGCCGCGAGTTCCTGGTGCTCGCGCTGCTGGCGATCGGCGTGCTGGCGCTGGGCCTGTACCCGGCGCCGCTCGTCAAGACGATGGAGGCCTCGATGCATCACCTGCTCGAGCAGATCCTGGCCAGCAAGATCCCGGTGGTTTGAACATGACGGCGAGTTCCATGACCCTGGCCTCGATGCTGCCGGCACTGCCGGAGATCTACCTGGCGGCGGCGATCTGCGTGCTGCTGCTGGTCGACGTGTTCTTCGGCAAGGGCCGCCGCAGCCTGGTGGCGGGCCTGACGCTGCTGGCGCTGCTGGTCGGCGCGGCGATGACCGCCACCTGCGGCGCCGTGACCGCGCGCACGCTGCTGTTCGACGGCCTGTACGTGGCCGACGGGCTCGGCACGATCCTCAAGGTCGCCGGCTTCGTCACGGTGGCGCTGGCGCTGTTCTACTCGGGCGGCTACCTCGACCGGCGGCACATCAAGGGGGGCGAATACTACGTGCTGGCGCTGACGGCGCTGCTCGGCATCTTCGTGCTCATCTCAGCCAACAGCCTGCTGACGATCTACATCGGCGTCGAGCTGCTGGCGCTGTCGCTGTACGCGCTGGTGGCCTTCGACCGCGACTCCGGCATCGCCGCCGAGGCCGCGATCAAGTACTTCGTGCTCGGCGCGATCGCCTCGGGCATGCTGCTCTACGGCCTGTCGATGCTCTACGGCATGACCGGCACACTCGACCTGGACCGCCTCGCGATCGGTGCCGCGGGCGCCGAAGGGGCGGGGATCCTCATCGGCACCGCCTTCGTCGTCGTGGCCGTCGCCTTCAAGTTCGGCGCCGTGCCGTTCCACATGTGGGTGCCGGACGTGTACCACGGCGCGCCGACCAGCGTGACGCTGTTCATCGGCACGGCCCCGAAGCTCGCGTCCTTCGCGCTCGCCATCCGCCTGCTCGCCCACGGCCTCGGCATCGCGCCGGGCCACTGGACGCAGATGCTGATGTGCATCGCGGTGTTCTCGCTGGTGATCGGCAACCTGGTGGCGATCGCGCAGGCGAACCTCAAGCGCATGCTGGCCTACTCGGCCATCGGCAACGTCGGGTTCATCCTGCTCGGCTTCGTGTGCGCCAACGCCGCCGGCTACCAGGCGAGCCTCGGCTACACGCTCGCCTACGTGCTGACGGCGCTCGGCTCCTTCGCCGTGATCCTGCTGGCCGGGAGCGCGGAGTCCGAGGCCGAGGAGATTGCCGACTACAAGGGCTTCGCCGCGCGCGAACCCTGGCTCGCGCTGCTGATGCTGGTGCTGATGCTCTCCACCGCCGGCGTGCCGCCGTTCGTCGGCTTCTGGGCGAAGCTCTGGATCATCCAGGCGCTGCTCGACTCGCAGCACCTGGGGCTCGCGCTCATCGCCATGGGCGTCTCGGTGATCGGCGCGTTCTACTACCTGCGCGTGATCTGGTTCATGTACTTCGAGCCCGCCCCGCAGATGCACGCCGCCGCGCGCGCCCCGGCCGCGCGGACCGTGCTTACGCTCAATACGCTGGCCGTGGTGCTGCTCGGGCTCATGCCCAATGCCCTGCTGGCCCTCTGCGCCAGCCTGATCTGAGGGCGCCCCGCGCGGGCTGGGGCAGGGCGGGCCGCGCCCTCCCGGGCGCCAGCGCGCGCCAAAGATTTCCTCGAGGGCCTGACAGGCCTGCACAGGTTGTGTATACTTCGCGTTCAACCCGGTGCGGGGTGGAGCAGTCTGGCAGCTCGTCGGGCTCATAACCCGAAGGTCGCAGGTTCAAATCCTGCCCCCGCTACCAACCTCAACGCGTATACCCCAGTGGCCTCGAGCTCCCGCTCGGGGCGGCTCCAGTTGCCCGCGCTTCACGAACCCCTTGAAGGGTTACTCGCGGCCATCGAGAGTGACTTTCATAT
>JAXMGO010000053.1:0-2291 GCA_046347255.1 Steroidobacteraceae bacterium | reverse complement strand
GGCCGAGCGCGCCGTGCGCATCCAGCGCTCGTCGTTGCGTGCCCCGCCCGCCAGGCCGAAGAAGGCCTGCACGGCGGCCAGCGCCATCGCCAGGATCATGGAGAAATGCGCCAGCTCGACGAACATCACTGCGCTCCCGCCGGCGGTGGTGGCGTCGCGTTCGCCTGCTTGAGCGAGCGCGCCACTTCCGGCGGCATGTACTTCTCGTCGTGCTTGGCGAGCACCTCGTCGGCGACGAACACGCCCGACTCGTTCATGCGCCCGTGCGCCACGACGCCGGCGCCTTCCTTGAAGAGGTTCGGCAGCACCTGCGAATACGCCACCGGCACGGTCGACTTGAAGTCAGTGACCGCGAAACGCACGTCGAGCGTGCCGGGCGTGCGCTGCAGGCTGCCGTTGACCACCATGCCGCCGAGGCGGAAGCGCTGCCCGGCCTTGACCTGGCCGGTCACGACCTGGGTCGGGTCGAAATAGAACATCACGTTCTCGCGGAAGGCTCGCAACGCCAGCGCGCCGGCGATGCCGACGCCCACGACGATGCCTGCCACCAGCGCCATGCGTCGCCGTCGCGGAGTCATGGAGCCTCCTTCTGCATCTGCAGGCGGCGCCGCGCCAGCGCCTCGGCCTGGCGTGCCGCGCGGCGCGCCCAGTGGATGTTGAGCAGCATGACGCCCACGGTGATGAGCACCGAGGGCCAGACGTAGGCGGCATAGCCGCCCATGGCGAGGAATTGCAGCACTCAGGCCTCTCCCAGCGCGTCGGCGACCCAGCGCGTCGCCCGCTCGCGCCGCAGCAGTTCGCCGCGCGCGCGTACCAGTACCAGCGCGCCGAAGTACAAGGTGAACCCCAGCATCATCATCAGCAGCGGCACCAGCATCGACGCCGGCATCGTCGGCTTGCCGAACTTCATGACGCTCGGCGCCTGGTGGAGCGAGTTCCACCACAGCACCGAGTAGTGGATGATCGGCACGTTGACGACGCCGACGATGGCCAGCACCGCGCTGGCGCGGTCGGCGCGCGCCACGTCCTCGATGGCGCTGCGGATCCAGGCGTAGCCCAGGTACAGGAACAGCAGCAGCAGCTCGGACGTCAGGCGCGGGTCCCACTCCCAGAACGTGCCCCACATCGGCCGGCCCCACAGGCTCCCGGTGATCAGCGCCACCGCCGTGAACGAGGCGCCAATCGCGGTGCAAGAGGCGCTGACGGCGTGCGCCACCGGCATGCGCCAGATCAGGCCCACCCCGGCCATCACCGCCATGGTGCTGTACACCATCAGCGAGAGCCACGCGGCCGGCGCGTGCACGTAGATGATGCGGAAGCCCTCGCCCTGCTGGTAGTCGGCCGGCGCGAGCGTCAGGCCGGCCGCCAGCCCGCCGATGCACAGCAGCGCCGCCGGCCAGGCGAACCACGGCACCAGCTTCCCGGCGACGCGGTAGAAATACGGAGGCGATCCGAAACGATGGAACCAGACCCAGGCCACGTGCTACTCCAGACTGATGCGAACCGCCGCGGCCGCGGCGAGCGGCGCGAGCGTCAGGCTCAACACGACCATCGCGCCGAGCAGGTACAGCGGCGCCGCGGCGCCTTCGCCCGCGATCGCCAGGGCCGTGGCGCGGGCGCCGAAGATCAGCACCGGCACGGCGAGCGGCAGCACGATCACCGCCTGCAGCACCGCGCTGCGCCGCAGGCCCAGCGTCAGCGCCGCGCCGATCGCCCCGAGCTGGCTCAGCGCCAGGCTCCCGAGCAGCAGTGCCGCGAGCACCCCGGGGATCGAGGCCGCCGGCGCGCCGAGCGCGGTCGCCGCCAGCGGCGCCATCAGCACCAGCGGCACGCCGGTCAGGATCCAGTGCGCCGCGGTCTTGGCCCACAGCAGCCAGGCGAACGGCACGCCGCTGATCGCCAGCTGCTCCAATGATCCATCCAGACTGTCCTCCCGGAACAGAAGTTCCAGGGCCAGGAGCGAGGATAGCAGCGCGGCCACCCACAGGGCACCCGGGGCAATCTCCCGCAGGCGCGACAATTCCGGATTGAGCGCCAGCGGAAACAGTGTCGTGACCACCAGGAAGAACGCCAGCGGCTGCAGCCAGTCGCCGGCCCGCCGCATCGCCAGGCGCAGGTCGCGGGTCACCAGCAGCCGGGCCGAGCGCAGTGCGGAAACGCGCGCGCTCATCCGAGCACCAGCGGCTTGAGCGCGCCGGCACGCAGCGCCAGCGCGTGATGCGTCGCAACCACGGCGATGCCACCGGCGGCCACGTGCGCGTCGATCAGCTCGCTCACCAGCGCCTGCCCGG
>JAXMGO010000052.1:0-2305 GCA_046347255.1 Steroidobacteraceae bacterium | reverse complement strand
GCAAGGTGGGCGTAACGGTGCTGTGCCCGGGGCCCGTGAGTTCGAAGCTGGGATCGAGCCAGCGCAATCGCCCGGGCCACCTGGCCGGCAGCGCCCTGGTCGACGTCGACCTCGAATCGACCGAGGCTGGCCGTGGATTGCATTGGCTCGATCCCGACGCGGTCGCCGAACTCCTGCTTCGGGCCGTTCGGCGCGGCGACCTCTACGCCTTCACGCATCCGGAATGGGCTTCGATCGTGCAGGAGAGGCACGCAAGGATCGCAGCGGCCTTCGCGGCAGTGAGTGACGCGGGAGCGCCCGGGGACACCGGAAAATAAATGGCGGAGAGGGTGGGATTCGAACCCACGTGCCGGAATTACCCGACCATCCGATTTCGAGTCGGCGCCGTTGTGACCACTTCGGTACCTCTCCGCTGATGAGGGGCGGGCCGGCCGGCTCGAGCCTGCTATTCTAACCGAATTTTCCGGCGTGCCAGAGGCGGAGGGATGGAAAAAGCTTCGACCGGGCAACGGATTAGGGTGCGCAGGACGGCCGCCGGGGCCAGCCTGGGCGCCCTGGCCGCCCTCCTCGCCCTCGCCGCCTGCACCCGCCCGGCCACCGGGCTGCAGGACGTGCACCAGCGCGGCCAGCTGCGCGTGGTGACGCTCAACGAGCCGACCAGCTACTACCTCGGCGCGCACGGCGCGCAGGGCCAGGAGTACCGCCTGGCGCATGCCTTCGCCGAGTCGCTCGGCGTGCAGCTCGTGATCCTGCCGGTGCGCGACATCGCGGCGATGCGCGACGTGCTGGCCGACGGCGGCGCGGACATCGCCGCGGCGCAGATCACCGCGAGCCCGGAGTGGAAGCGCGCCGGCCTCGCCACCAGCACCTACGACGAGGTGCCGCAGCTCGTCATCCAGCGGCGCGGCTCCTCGCGCCCGCCGAACATCACCGGGCTCGAGGGCGCGCGCATCGCGGTGCGCAGCGGCAGCCCGCAGCTCGCGCTGCTGCGCGAGATCCGCGGCAACGGCGCGCCCTACCTCGCCTGGACGGAGCTTTCCCCCGAGCAGGCCGATCCGCTCGACTGGGTGAAGACCGGCGATGCGGACTACGCCATCGTCGATGCCAACGAATTCGGCTTCGCACGGCACCTGTACCCGGAAGTCATGATCGCCTTCAAGCTCCCCGACCCGCGGCCGGTGCAGTGGGTCGTGCGGCGCGACGGGCTCGACCTGCGCGACGAGGTCAACCGCTTCTTCTACGAGGCACGCCAATCGGGCCTGCTGGCGCGCATCGTGCGCGAGTCGACGCTCGAGTCCGCGGACTTCCAGTTCGAGGAGGCGCAGCGCTTCCAGGCCGACATTGCCGCGATCCTGCCGCAGTTCAAGCCCTGGTTCGAGGAGGCATCGCAGACCTCCGGGCTCGACTGGCGGCTGCTCGCTGCCGTCGGCTACCAGGAATCCAAGTGGCAGCCGAAGGCCGTGTCGAACAATGGCGCGCAGGGCATCATGATGCTGATGGCCGACACGGCCGGGACGGTCGGGGTGCAGGACCGCTTCGATCCGCACCAGAGCATCGTCGGCGGAGCGAAGTACCTCGCGCAGGTGGTGCAGACGATCCCGGACCGCATTCCCGAGCCGGACCGCACCTGGCTGGCGCTCGCCTCCTACAACGTCGGCTACGGCCACCTCGAGGATGCGCGCGTGCTGGCGCAGATGCAGGGTCGCAACCCCGATTCCTGGGAGGACGTGAAGCAGTTCCTGCCGCTGCTGGCGCAGCCGCAATGGCACGTGCGCGTCAAGCGCGGCTATGCGCGCGGCTGGGAGCCGGTCAAGTTCGTCGAACAGGTGCGCGGCTTCCTCGCCGTGCTCGAGTGGAAGGACACGGCCTCAGCCGCGGCGCCGCCCGAAGAACCCCTTCAGTAGCGCGCCGCACTCCTCCTCGAGCACGCCGCCGAAGACGTCGACGCGGTGGTTCTGGCCCGGCAGCGCGAAGGCGTCGATGAGGCTGCCCGCCGCGCCGACGCGCGGATCGAAGGCGCCGTACACCAGCCGCCGCACGCGCGCGTGCACAACCGCGGCGGCGCACATCAGGCAGGGCTCGAGCGTCACGTACAGCACGGTGTCGTTGAGCCGGTAGCTGCCCAGCGCCAGCGCGCCCGCGCGCAGCGCCTCGATCTCGGCGTGCGCCGTGGGGTCGCAGCCGCTGATCGGGCGGTTCGCGCCGGTGGCGAGGACCTGCCCGGCGTGCACCAGCACCGCGCCCCCGGGCACCTCGCCGGCGCGTTCGGCGGCGCGCGCCTGCTCGAGCGCGAGGCGCATGTAGT
>JAXMGO010000051.1:0-2328 GCA_046347255.1 Steroidobacteraceae bacterium | reverse complement strand
TGCCGCGGATCGAGAGGCCTCCGTTCGCGGCGATGTCCGCGAGCAGCGTCTCCTCGCCCATCACCAGCGTGACCTTCGAGCCCTCCACCGTGTACGTGCCGCTGTCCTGCGGCGCCTCGCGGCGCGCCGCGTCGAAATCGAAGCGCGTGATGTCGCCGTTGGGCGTCTTCGGGACGCGGTAGCCGCGCTGCACGCGGCCGTCGGGCGCGAGCAGGTACCAGTAGCTCGAGGCCACCCAGCTGCCGCTGCCCACGCCGCCCATCGGGTCGCCTTGGAACATCATGCGCGAGCCGATGTAGAGGCCGGCAACGCGACTCGCGGCCGGGCCCGGTGCGTGCGTCGTGCCGCCGGCGCCGGCCGCGCCGGATCCACCCGCCGATGCGCCGGCGCCGCCCGTCGCGTCCACCACGCGGATCGAATCGAGCATCTTCTGCACGGCGGGCCAGTCGGCATTGAAGCGTTCGACCGTCTGCGCACGGATGTCGACGATCGCGACGGCGCCGCGCGCCAGGATGGCGAGGCGCGCGTGCGCGTAGGTGTAGTAGTCCTGCGTGGCGCCGAAGCTCGCGAACAGCGCGTCGTCGGCCCCGGGGATCGTCGCCGGCTGGAAGCGCGGCGGGCCCTGCAGCTGCGGATGGCGAAACCGCTCGCTCATGCGAGCGGCGAACAGCGTCTGCTGGAACGCCGCACGGAAGTCGCCCTGGAACGGCTTGAAGCCGGTGACCTCGACCGAGCCTTCCACCATGCCGTCGACATAGACCTGCGGGTCCATCCATCCCTGCTCGCCGATGTAGCCTTCGGGCGGCGTGTACTTGAGCATGGGCGCGGGCGGCGCGTGGCTTGCCGGCGCGTTATTGGCGGACGCGGGGCTCACTGGCGCAGGGCTGGCCTGCGCGCCTTTGCCTGGCGCCGTGTTGCCCGGAGCACCGCTGGCCCAGAGTGGCGCGAGCAGGCATAGCGCGAGGATTCGAGCCCGTCCACTCCGATGCATCCTGCCCCGCCCATTCGATCGTGATCCATCCATGATCATTGGCCTCCCTCCCGAACTACGGTCGCAACTCGCCGCACAGGCCGTAGCCCGTCTCGCCGCCGAACGGCGTGCAGGGTTCGGACGGGCAATCGCTGCCCTGCCGGCAAGTCCCGGGCTCGCGGCTGTCGGGCGTGCAATATTCCACGGCCTTGACGTCCCGGGCGGTGCGCTCGCCCGATGGCGCGGTGTCGAACACGCGCAGCGTCTTCGGGCTGACCCAGTGCCGCTTGGCCGGGACGATGCAGCCGGAGGGCGCCGACTCGATCGCGTACGCGTGGCCGGGCTGGACTTCGATCTCGAAGCCGTAGTTGCGCCAGTTGCCGACGCCAGTGAGGAAGCCCGCGCCCCACGCGTAATAGGCCTCCACCCAGTGCCGGCCGGGCGCGAGCGTCACCGCGGCGGCGCTGCCCTGCGGCTGGTCGTCGACGCGCAGGAACACGAAGGTCGAGTAACCGGACACGACGCCCTTGCCGCAGGCGCCGCCGCCGCAGTGTTCCCAGCCGCGCAGGACGGCCTGGTCGGCGGGAACGCGCACGTCCGCCTCGCGCGTGGGCGTGGAGCTGCAGGCCGCAGCGGCCAGCGCGGCCGCCAGTATCGTCACGGCTTTGGCAAGGTTATCCATGTCGATGCACCGGCGCCGTGCCACGGTCAGGCTCCCGAGCGGAGCAACTCCTCGTCCGTAGCATCGCGCACCGACCCGTCGGACGACAATACGAGGCCGCCTTCGATCTTGAACGTGGTCGGGCCGCCGAGCCCGTGGCGCGCGATCTGCACCGTCACCAGCACGTGCCCGGGCGCCGGCATGTCGACCTGCCGGAACGTCGTCAGCCGCACTGGGCGGGGGGCGACCACCACGTCCTGGTACGGGGCCTCGGGCTGGGCGCGCGCGCGCGCCCAGGTCAGCGACTGCCTGAGGTGGGCCACGCGTGCCTGCAGCTCGCGGAGCGCCTCGGCCCGGAATGTCTCGGCCAATGACATTGCGCTAGCCACCGCGGCAGCGCCCGGCGCCGGTCGGCGGGCGAAGGAACTCAGCATGACTCATGAAGCTTCTCCACCGAACCCCGCACCCACGAAGTGGAAGATGGCGAGGAGCCGCAGGTGCTCGGCGTCGATCTGGCCCTGGTCGCTGCCGGGATTGCTCACACGCACTTGGTCACCTCCGTCGTGCACAGGGGCGCGTCACCCCGCGCGGCGAGATCCCTCCACGCCTTCAACCCGGATTCATACGTCTCCGGATAGACCGGCCGCTCGCTGGCGACCCCGACGATGCTGGCTCGAAGCGCCGCTTCAGTCAGCGC
>JAXMGO010000050.1:0-2741 GCA_046347255.1 Steroidobacteraceae bacterium | reverse complement strand
CGGCCCCGCTCCTGCTGCTCGCCGAGCCGGGGAGCGAGCCCGAGGCGCTGGCGCGCCTAGTGCACCGGCTCAGCCCGCGTTCGGCCGGGCCTTTCGTCGTCGTGCCCGGCAAGGTGCTCGACGACGCGCTGGCGCTGCCGACGCTGTGCGGCAGCGCCGGGCAACCCGGGCTGCTCGAGCAGGCCGCCGGCGGCACGCTCTACCTCGGCAACTTCGAGGACCTGCCGGACGCGGCGCTGCGCCTGCTGGCCGGCGTCATCGACAGCGGCGGCTTCCAGCGCAGCGGCACCGAGCGCGTGCCCTGCGACGCGCGCGTGATCGCGACCGCGCTGCCGGGCGTCGAGGTGCGCTGCGGCAGCGGCGTGCGCCAGGAGCTGTACGCGCAGCTGGCGGTGCTGCCGGTGCGCGTGCCGCCGCTGCGCGAGTACGCCGAGGACGTGCCGGAGCTGCTGCGCGCCTACATCGACGAGCTCACCGAGGCCGAGGGCCTGCCGTTCCGCCGCGCCAGCGTCGCGGCGCAGAACCGGCTGCGCAACTACCCCTGGCCCGGGAACCTGCGCGAGCTGCGCAACCTGGTGCGGCGGCTCCTGCTGCGCGGCGGCGGCGAGGAGATCGCGCTGCAGGAAGTGGAGAGCGAGCTGGGCGCGCAGGCGCCGGGCGACGGGCCGCTGGTCAAGCAGGACCTGCTGGCGCTGCCGATGCGCGAGGCGCGCGAGCACTTCGAGCGCGCCTACCTCACGCAGCAGCTGCAGCTGTGCGACGGGCGCGTCGGCCTGCTCGCCAAGCGCGTCGGCATGGAGCGCACGCACCTGTACCGCAAGCTCCGCTCGCTCGGCATCGAGATCGGCCAGGGCGCCGAGGACTAGTCAGTCGCCGACGCGGATCACCAGCGTGTCGATGTCGGCCGCCTGCAGCTGCTGGCGCAGGCGGTTGAGCTGCGCGAGGTCGCGGATCGGCCCGATGCGCACGCGGTGCCAGACGTCGGCGTCGACCGCCACGCGCTGCACGCTGGCGCTGATGTCCTGGCGCGCGAGCTGCGCGCGCACCCGGTCGGCCTCGTTGAAGTCGCGGTACGAGCCGGCCTGCAGGAAGTACACGCCGGGTTGCTCGACGCGCGCGGCGGCGTCGACGCGCCGCACGTCGCGCTCCTTTTCCGGCACGACGACCTCGAACTTCGGCAGCATCTCGTAGAAGTCGTAGCGGTCGGAACCGGCGGGCGCGCTCGCGCCGGTGGCGGCGGCGTCGGCGCCGTCCGCGGCATCGCCGGCCTTGCCGGCGCGGCGTGTTTCTGCGGCTGCGGCGCCGCCGGTTCGGCCGCCGGCCGCGCGCGCCAGTCGCCGACGAAGATCACCAGCGCCACGACCAACCCAGCGCCGAGGCCCACGCCGAAATCGCGCCAGCGGCCGAGTCGAGTCCGCCGCGCGCGCCCTTGAAGTCGCGGGCGGTGAGGCGCCGCTGGCTCATGCGTGCACCGCCGGCCACCGCGCGCGGCTCACATGCTCTCCGGCGCGCCGACGCCGAGGAGCCCCAGGCCGTTGCGCACCACCTGCTGCACGCCGAGCGCCAGCGCCAGGCGCGCGCCGCGCAGCTCCGCGTCCTCGACCAGCAGCTGCGCCGCGTTGTACCAGGTGTGGAAGGTGTTGGCGAGCTCGCGCAGGAAGTGCACCAGCACGTGCGGCGCGCGCTGCGCGGCGGCCTGCGCGATCACCTCCGGGTAGCGCGCCAGCGCGGTCAGCACCGCCTGCTCCTGCGGGCTCGCCAGCCGCGCCAGCGCGGCGAGCGCGGCGTCGCGCTCGAAGGCGAGGCCGCGCGCGGCGAGCTGCTTGAGGACGCTGGCGACGCGCGCGTGCGCGTACTGGATGTAGTACACCGGGTTCTCGTTGCTGCGCGACTTGGCGAGCTCGAGGTCGAAGTCGAGGTGCTGGTCGTGGCTGCGCATCAGGTAGAACAGCCGGCAGGCGTCGTTGCCGACCTCCGCGCGCAGCTGCCGCAGCGTGACGAACTGCGCCTCGCGCTTGCCCATCGGCACCTTCTCGCCGCCGCGGAACAGGCTGACGAACTGGATCAACGGCACCTCGAGGCATTCGCCGGGCTCGCCCATCGCGGCGAGGCCGCCGCGCACGCGGGCGATGTAGCCGTGGTGGTCGGCGCCGAGCACGTCGATCAGGCGCTGGAAGCCGCGCTCGCGCTTCTCGAGGTGGTAGGCGATGTCGGAGGCGAAATAGGTGCTCGTGCCGTTCTCGCGCACCACCACGCGGTCCTCGTCGTCGCCGAAGGCGCTGGCGCGGAACCAGGTGGCGCCGTCCTTGCGGTACAGGTTGCCCTGCTGCTCGAGGCGCGCCAGCGCGCGGCCGATGGCGCCCTCGCGCACCAGCGCGCGCTCGGAGTACCAGCGCTCGAACTCCACGCCGAAGCCGGCGAGGTCGTCGCGGATGTCGGCCAGCATCGCCGCCAGCGCGAACTCCAGCACCGCCTCGAAGCCGGCGGCCCCGAGCAGCGCGCGCATGCGCGCGATCAGCGCATCGATGTGCTTTTCCTTGTCGCCGGCGGGCGCATCGGCCGGGACGCCCTCGAGGACCGCGGCCAGCGGCCGCTCGAATTCGGCGCCGCGCGCCGCGGCCAGCGCGGCCGCGATGTCGCGCACGTAGTCGCCGCGGTAGCCGTTCGAGGGGAAGGCGGGTGCCGCGCCGGCGCGCTCCAGGTAGCGCAGCCAGACGCTCGCCGTGAGGATGTCCATCTGC
>JAXMGO010000005.1:0-184348 GCA_046347255.1 Steroidobacteraceae bacterium | reverse complement strand
GCAGCTCGGCGCCGGTTTCGCCGCGGCGCCGGAGAGTGCGCGCGTCGCGGCGCTCAAGGCGCTCGAGACCACGCCGTTCTTCAAGGCGGTGCGCGCCACCACGCTGGTCACGCTGTACGCCGCGCCGATCGCCTACGCCTACTTCGGCTACGAGGGCGAGGCGTTCTCGAAGGGTGGCTACATCACGCGCGGCTTCAACGAGCTGCGCTGGCTGCCGGAAGTGCCGCTCGCGGACAGCGGGCCGGTGTACACCGGGGACGCGCGCTGAGCGCCGCGGCAGCCAATTCGCGAGGAGATCCGGGCATGGCAAGCATTTCTCAGGATGATTCGGGCGCGGTCGTCATCATCGGCTCCGGTGCCGGCGGCGGCACGCTGGCGCACGAGCTGACGCGGCGCGGCATCAAGGTCGTGCTGCTCGAGGCGGGCAAGCGCCTAACGATCGCGGATTTCTCGCAGAACCCGGGCGAGGCCTTCGGCCAGCTCACCTGGCTCGAGCCGCGCACCCAGAGCGGCAGCAGCACGGTGGCCGAGGATTATCCGACGCTGCCCTCCTGGACGGCGAAGACCGTCGGCGGCACGACGGTGCACTGGACCGCGGTGGCGCTGCGCGCCAATCCCTGGGAGGTGCGCAACCGCACCATCTACGGCAACGTCGAGCGCGCCTCGCTCATCGACTGGCCGATCGACTACCGGGAGCTGGTGCGCTACTACCAGCGCGCCGAGAAGCGCATGGTGGTCACGCGCCGCAACGGCGTGCCGGGCCTGCCGGCCTCGAGCCACTTCAAGGTGATCCACTACGGCGCCACGAAGATCGGCTACAGGAAGGTCTCGACCGGCTACATGGCGATCAACTCGCGGCCGGCCGATGGCCGGCCCGCCTGCATCCAGCAGGGCTTCTGCGTGCAGGGCTGCAAGACCGGCGCCAAGTGGAGCACGCTCTACACGGAGATCCCGCGCGCCGAGGCCACCGGCAACCTCGACCTCAGGACCGAGAGCCGCGCGGTGCGCATCGAGCACGGCGATGATGGCCGCGTCACCGGCGTCGTGTACGTCGACGCGCAGGGCCGGCAGCAGCGCCAGAAGGCGCGCATCGTCTGCGTCGCCTGCAATTCGGTCGAGACCTCGCGCCTGCTGCTGCTGTCGGAGTCGGCGAAATACCCGAACGGCCTCGCCAACTCCAGCGACCAGGTCGGCCGCAACTACTGCCGCCACACCGGCTCGTTCGTCTGGGGCGTGTTCGACCAGCCGATCCACATGTACCGCGGCGTGACGCTCGGCGGCATCGTGCTCGATGAAACCAAGCACGACCCGAAGCGCGGCTTCGCCGGCGGCTACCACCTCGAGATGGCCTCGCTCGACCTGCCGAGCATCGCGATCTCCGGCTTCCCGCAGGACCTGTGGGGCCGCGACCTCGGCTTCGTGATGGACCACTACAAGTCCATGGCGGGCGTGTACGTCAACGGCGAGGACCTGCCGATGTCGACCAACCGCATCACGCTCAACCCCAAGGTCAAGGACGCCTTCGGCCTGCCGGTCGCCAACGTCAACATGGACGACCACCCGAACAACGCGGCGATGCGCCGCCACGCGCAGAAACAGGCCGTGGCGCTGTTCGAGGCCGCCGGCGCGGTGAAGACGCTGATGAGCCGCCAGACGCCGGCCACGCACAACATGTGCGCGGCGCGCATGAGCCGGGATCCGCGCGAGGGCGTGGTCAACGCCCACGGCCAGTCGCACGACATCCCGAACCTGTTCGTCTCGGATGGCGCGGCCATGAGCACGCCGAGCTCTGCCAACCCGACCCTGACCATCGTGGCGCTGGCGCTGCGGCAGGCGGAATACATCGAGCGCCAGATGGCCACCCGGGCGATCTGAGCGGGGATCCCTAGCGGGCGCGCGCAGGGCGTTCCGTAGAACTACGCAGTGCGGGGCGCGGTGGCCTTGGGAGTATGATGGACGTCGTCATGCGACGGTTGGGGCGGTTCCTCGGGGCAATGGTCTGCGCACTCGCGCTCGACGCGGCGCAGGCTGCGGCCGTGCCCGCCCCGGCGGCGCCGCAGGCGGCGGCCGACTGCATCAGCTGCCATGACGGCAGCCGCAAGATCGAGGTCCCGGGCGCGGATGGCGAACCGCGCGAGCTGAAGTCGTTCACGCGCGAGCAGCTGGCGGGCGGCGCCCACGCGCGCCTCGCCTGCGCGGCCTGCCACGCGGACGTCGTCGACAACGTCGCCCCCCACAAGAAGACCGCCCAGCCCGCGCCCGACTGCGCCGGCTGCCACAAGGCGCTGTGGGAGCAGGCGGTGCAGCAGGGCCAGGCGCAGTCCAGCCCGGGCCTGAAGCTGGTCGTCGACCAGATCGAGCGGCAGAAGCTCTCGGTGCACGCGCGGCCGAACTCCGACGACCCGACGCGCCCGAACGCCGCGTGCAAGGATTGCCACGACAGCCACAGCTTCGCGCGCGTCCCGGCCGAAGGGCCCGCGCGGGTGGCGTACCGCCTCGCCGTTCCCGAGAAGTGCGGTGCCTGCCACGAGGACCAGATCGACGAGTACCGTGAATCGATCCACGGCACCACGGTGCTCGGCAAGCACGATCCGAAGGGCGCCGTCTGCGCCGACTGCCACAACCCGCACGGCGTCGACAACACCAGCAACGACGCCGCCAAGCTCAGCATCGTGCGCGCCTGCGGCAACTGCCACGTGGAGAACGCGGCCTCGTACACCGACACGTACCACGGCCAGATCACGCGGCTCGGCTACACCTTCACCGCCAAGTGCTTCAACTGCCACGGCAGCCACGGCATCCGCGCGGTCGACGATCCGGAGTCGATGGTCCACGCCAACAACCGGCTCGAGACCTGCCAGGAGTGCCACAAGAAGGCCAACGCGCGCTTCATCAGCTTCCAGCCGCACGGCAACTCGCACGACTTCAAGCGCTACCCGCAGATCTGGCTCGCGACCAAGGGCATGGCCGGGCTGCTGCTCGGCACCTTCGCCTTCTTCTGGATACACCTGGTGCTGTGGCTGTACCGCGAGCTGCGGGAGCGCAAGCAGGGCAAGGCGCGGCCGCACGTGCGCGTCGACCAGCTGGGCATCCCGCCGGGCAAGTACTTCCGGCGCTTCGGGCCGTGGGCGCGGCTCGGCCACCTGCTGTTCGCGGTCAGCCTGATGGTCCTGACGCTCACCGGCATGACGCTGATGTACTCGGGCAGCGCCTGGGCGCCGGTGGTCATCAAGCTGCTCGGCGGGCCGAAGGTCGCCGCGATCATCCACCGCAGCTGCGCCGTGGTGTTCGTCGGCGTGTTCATCGTGCACCTCGGCTACATCATCGTGCGCTTCGTGCCGCGGCTGCAGACCTTCAACTGGTTCGGCCCGGATTCGCTGATCCCCGGCCTGCAGGACCTCAAGGACATCATCGCGATGTTCAAGTGGTTCCTCGGCATGGGCGAGAAGCCGGTGTTCGACCGCTGGACCTACTGGGAGAAGTTCGACTACTGGGCGCCGTTCTGGGGCGTGGCGATCGTCGGCGTCAGCGGCTTCCTGATGTGGTTCCCGGAGATCACCTCGAAGTTCCTGCCGGGCTGGGTGTTCAACGTCGCGGCGATCACGCACGGCGAGGAGGCGTTCCTCGCGGCCGTGTTCCTCTTCACGGTGCACTTCTTCAACAACCACTTCCGCCCGGAGAAGTTCCCGATCGACACGGTGATCTTCACCGGCTCGATCCCGATCGAGCACTTCGCGCGCGACCATGCGTTGCAGTACCGCCGGCTGGTCGAGAGCGGCGAGCTGCACAAGTACCTGGAGGACGCGCCGAGCCGGCCGATGGCGCTCGGTTCGCGCATCCTCGGCTTCACGCTCATCGCCTTCGGCCTGCTGCTGCTGGTGCTGATCCTGGTCGGCTTCGTCCACGGCATGGGCGGCTGACCCTGAACGCAGCCTGAATCGCGCCGGGTGAGAGTCCCTACTTGATTTACCCGCGCACGGGGCGATATAGATACGCGCAAGGCAAGTGGCCGCATCGTGCGGCGCAACTCGATGGTATGGAAGGAGTGCATGTCATGAAGCTGTTACCCGTGATTGCGGCCGCCGCCGCCCTGGCCGTCTCGATGGGTGCGCAGGCCGCGCCGGACGCCGACGCCGCCATGGCCGTCATGAAGGAGAGCGGCTGCACCAAGTGCCATGCGGTCGACAAGACCAAGAAGGGCCCGTCGTTCAAGAAGACGGCCGAGAAGTACAAGGGCAAGGCCGACGGCTTCGAGAAGCTGCACAAGTGGATCACGGAGCCGCACAAGGCCAAGATGGAAGACGGCACCGAGGAAGACCACAAGGTGATCAAGTCGAAGGACGAGAAGGAAATCAAGAACGTCATCGACTTCATCCTGGCGCAGTGATCCACCCGGCGCGGGTGCATGGCACCCGCGCAGCGGTTGGATGAGGAACAGGCGGGGCCGCGCCGGCAGGCGCGGCCCCGTCGTCTTTGCGGGGGGGCGGGGCGCGCGTCCTAGGTCGGCAGGGCGCGCGCGGCGACGATGACGCCGTCCTCGTCGGCGTAGACGAAGTCGCCCGGGCCGATGCGCGCGCCGGCGAACTCCACCGGCACGTCGCGCTCGCCGGCACCCTGGCGGTTGCTGCGGCGGGGCAGCGCGGCGAGCGCCAGCACGCCGAGGTCGAAGCCGGCGATGTCGGCCGCATCGCGCACGCAGCCGTGGACGATCACGCCGGCCCAGCCGTTGTCGGCCGCCTGCCGGGCGAGCAGGTCGCCGAGCAGCGCGCAGCGGCGCGAACCGCCGCCATCGACCACCAGCACGCGGCCGCCACCCGGCTCGCCGACCGCCTCCTTGACGCGCGAATTGTCCTCGAGGCAGCGCACCGTGCTCGCCGGACCCGAGAAGCGCCGGCGCCCGCCGAAGGAGCGGAACAGCGGCTCGAGTACCTGCACGTCGGCGGCGTGTCCATCGCACAGGTCGGCGGTCTTGAAGGTCATGCGGGCTCCATTGGGTGGCGCTCGATCATACGCCGCCGCGAGCGTGCAACGCCGCGCGACCCGATAATGGCCGGATGGACGCCCCGGCCACCGCACCGGCCACGATCTACGAGCGCATCGGCGGCCCGCCAGTGTACTTCGAGCGGGCGGACCGGCCCTGCGTCGTCTCGGCGCACGCGCCGTTCGCGATCGGCGAGCGCGATGAGTGGCTCGAGTGCATGCGGCAGGCCCTGGCCGATGCCGGCATCGCGCCCGAGCCGCAGCAGCTGCTGCGCCAGGCCTTCGCGCGGATGGCCGAGGCGATGCGCAGCCGCTGAGGCGCGGCGCTCAGGCCACGAGTCCCAGTGCCAGCGCGCAGGCCGCGGCCGCGTCGGTCGGCGCGCGCTCCGCCGCCGCGGCGCACCAGTCCGGGCCGAGCGCCGCTCCGAGCGAGCGTTCCAGGGTCTCGCGCGCACGCTGTTCGGCGGGGCGGCGGCCGACCTGCCCGTGCCGTGCGCGCGCCGCGTCGGCGCAGCAGGCGACGCGCACCGCCACCGCGTGCCGCCCGTCGACGCTGGCGAGGCAGGCCATCGCGTCCAGCACCGAGTAGAGCGGGCTGCCGTCCAGGTGGCGCGCGAGATCGAGCAGCTCGGCGCCGAGCTCGCGGGCCTCGTCGCGCTCGCCGGCCAGCAGCAGCGCGGTGAACGCGAGGCCCAGCGCCTCGAAGCGCGTCTCGCGCCGCCCCGCGCGCCGCAGGCTCGCGGTCAGCGGGCGCGCGAGCTGCAGCGCGCCGGCCAGGTCGCCGCAGGCGATGTCGAGCTCGACCACGCGCACGGTCGCCGCCAGCGCCTGCCGCTCGCTCGCCGCGACGGCGTGCCGCACCGCCTGGGCGTACGCGCCCCGTGCGGCGGCGTGCTCGCCCGCCGCGGCGGCCAGCGCGCCGGCGGCCGTGGCGCCGAGCGCCAGCAGGCGCGCCGGCCACGCCGGATCCTCCAGCGCCCGCGCCGCATCCCAGGCGGCGTGCGCGGCGGCCGGGTCGCCGGGCGCATTCAGGGAGAGCAGCAGCAGCGAGTAGTAGCGTGCCTGGACATCGCCCGCGGCGCCGTGCAGGCCGGCGGCCAGCTCGGCGGCATAGCGCGCGCGATCGTAGCGTCGCCCGGACTCGAAGGTCGCCACTGCTTCCCAGAAGCGCCCGACGCGCGCGCCCGGCAGCCGATCGTTCAGCAACCCCAGCACCTGCTCGAAGCGCGCGTGGCCCTCGGCGTGCAGGTCGGCCTCGACGAACAGCGGCCAGGCCGAGCCGAGCAGGCCGACGGCGAGCTCGCGGTCGCTGCCGATGGCCCACTCGAGCGCGCTGCGCACGTTGTCGAGATCCGGCTCGTAGCGCGCCAGCCAGATCGCCTCGTCGAGCGACCAGTACTCGCGGTAGGCGGTGTCCAGCAGCCGCAGCATCGCCGCGGCGCAGCGCCGGCGCACCGCGTCGCCGCGGCCGGTGGCGGCGAGCCGGGCGCGCGCGTAGCAGCGGGCCGTCTCCGGGAGCGCGTAGCGGGGTGGGTCGAGCGGCAGCACGCTCACCAGCGAGCGATCGGCCAGGCGCCCGACCAGGTCGACCGCGTCGGTGACGTCGATGGCGTCGTCGGCGACGCAGTGCGCGGCGGCGTCGAGCGTGAAGCTGCCGGCGAAGGCGCCGAGCGCATCGAAGACCTGGCGCTCGGTCGCGCCGAGCAGGCCGTAGCTCCAGTCGAAGGCCGCCTGCAGCGTGGTCGGTTCGGCCGAGTCGCCGCGCGGCGCCTGCCGCAACAGGCGGAAGCGGTCATCGAGCCGCTCGAGCAGTGCCGCGACGCCGAGCGAGGGCACGCGCGCGGCGGCCAGCTCGAGCGCCAGCGGATTGCCATCGAGGCGCCGGCAGATCTCGGCGACCTGCGCGGCGTTGCCGGGGCCGAGCGCGAAGCGGGCATCGGCCGCGGTGGCGCGCTGCACGAAGAAACCCACCGCCGTGCTCGCCGCGAGCGCCTCGCTCGTGGCCGCGCGCGGCGGCAGCTCGAGGGCCTCGAGCCGGTACACGCGCTCGCCGGCGATGCGCAGCGGCACCTGGCTGGTCACCAGCGCGCGCAGGCCGCGCGCCTCCGCCAGCAGCGCCGCGAGCGGCGCGGCCAGCGCATCGACCAGGTGCTCGGCGCCGTCGAGCACCAGCAGGAGCGAGGTGCCCTCGAGCGCTTGCGCGAGCGCGCCGAGGCCGGAGTCGTCCTCCGGCAGCGAGAGCCCGAGTGCCAGCGCGATGGCCGAGCGCAGGCGCGCGGCATCGGCCAGCGGGCGGAGCGAAACCCAGGTGGCCGCGGTGCCCGCCGTCTCGCCTTCGAGCGCCAGCAGCTCCTGGGCGAGGCGCGTCTTGCCGATGCCGGCGACGCCGAGCAGCGTCACCAGGTGTTCGCGTGCCAGCGCCGTGCGCAGCTCGGCGATTTCGCGCTCGCGCCCGAGCAGCGGGCTGAGGCGGCTCGGCCAGGCGCGACGCGCGGGCTGCAGCCGCGGCGGCTCGCGCGGCGCGAGTCCGTGCTGCGGGACGTCGGGCGGCGTCGGCGTCGGCGTCGGCGCCTGCGCGGGCGGGGCGGATGCGGCCGCGCCATCCGCCACCGGCAGCTCGAGGCGATAGCCGTAGCCCGGCACGGTGCGGATCGCACCGGCGCCGAGCGCACGCCGCAGGCTCGCGACCTGCGCCACCAGGTTGTTCTCCTCGACGATGAGCCGCGGCCAGACGCGCTCGATCAACGCATTCTTCGTGACCAGCCGCCCGGGCTGCTCGGCGAGCGCGAGCAGCAGGTCGAAGGCGCGTGCGCCGAGCTCGACCGGCCGGCCATCGGCGGCGAGCAGCCGCCGGTCGGACGGGTAGAGCGCGAACGTGCCGACGCGGATGCCGTTCATCGGCGGGCCCCTCCACCGGCCCGGACGAGCTCAGATGCCTGATTTTTCAGGCATTGTTGCCCTAGGGGCCGGCTTTGGCAATGTTTCGTATCATTTTCATTCGCGTTTCAGGACTTTGCCCCCCGCGCGGCCCGATCGTAGGTCCCACGCGATCACCGCGTTTCCTTAAGGAGCGAGCCATGCCCAAGTTCGTCATCGAGAGGGATATTCCCGGCGCCGGCAAGCTGACCCCGGCCGAGCTCAAGGCCGTATCGCAGAAATCCTGCGGCGTGCTGAGCAGCCTCGGCCCGGCCATCCAGTGGGTGCACAGCTACGTCACCGCCGACAAGCTCTACTGCGTCTACCAGGCCGCGGACGAGTCGCTGGTTCGCCGGCACGCCGAACTCGGCGGCTTCCCGGCGAACCGGATCTCGCGCGTCGTCACCATGATCGATCCGGCCACGGCCGAGTGATCGGCCCATCCACGGGAGAAGCACCATGAAGAAGCTGCTCATGATCCTGCCGGTGCTGGTCGCCGCCAGCGTGTTCGCCGCCGATCAGCCGGCCGCGCCGGCGCCCGCGGCCAGCGCATCGCTCCATCGCTACCTGGTCGAACGCACGTTTCCCGCAGGCGCGCTCGACGGCATCGATGCGGCGGCCAAGCAGCGCGTCAACGCCACCAACGCGCGCTTCGGCGTCCGCTGGGTGCAGTCCTACGCGACCACCGACAGGACGCACACGTACTGCATCTACGAAGGGCCCAGCGAGCAGGCGATCCGCGCCGCCGCCCAGGCCAACCACATGTCGGCCGACCGCGTGACCGAGGTGCCGACCACGCTGCTGCCCGACTGATCGCCGCACCGCGCCGGGGATCTTCCGGGGGCGGGCGCCATCGGGCCCGCCCCCTTTTCGCGCCGGCACGCCGCCTGCCACGGCGGCCGCGGATCATGCGATGCTATCGCCCGTCGACAGGCAACGGGGACGCGACCATGGACCAGCACGATCTCGACGCCGCCACCAGCGGCAACACCGGCGGCAACGATGCCACCGCCGACGCTCCGCGCCTCGACCGCCGCACGTTCCTCGGCGGCGCGGCCGCCGCGGCCGGGACGGGCACGCTGCTCGCCACCGGCACCCTCGCAAGCGGCGACGCCGCCGCGCGTGGCCACGGCCGCGCACCGCTCCCCGCCGCGGTCTTCGCGCCCGCGCCGCTCGCCGAAGTGGCCGGCAAGGTGGCCTTCATCACCGGCGGCTCGAGCGGCATCGGCCTGGGGATGGCGCGGGCGTTCTCCAACGCCGGAATGAAGGTGATCTTCACCTACCTCAAGCCCGAGCACCGCGACGCGGCGCTGGCGCAGTTCAAGCCGGGCAACGCCGGTGTGCACGCCATCCGCGTCGACGTCACCGACCGGCCCGGCATGGAGCAGGCGGCCGCGGAGGCCGCGCGCGTGTTCGGCAAGGTGCACCTGCTGTGCGCCAACGCCGGCGTCGGGCCGCCGGCCGTCATCAGCACCGCCAGCTACCAGGACTGGGACTGGACCATGGCGGTCAACATCAATGGCGTGTTCAACACCATCAAGACCTTCCTGCCCGGCATGCTGGCGCACGGCGAGAACGCGCACGTCATGGCGACCTCGTCCTCCGGCGGCATCGTCGCCGGGACGCTTGGCGTCTACTGCACCAGCAAGTTCGCCGTGGTCGGCATGATGGAATCGCTCCGCACCGAGATGGAGGAGCGCAACGTCGGCGTCTCGGTGTTCTGCCCGGGCCTGATCCGCAGCGACATCCGCAATTCGGAGCGCAATCGCCCGCTGGAATTCTCCAACCAGGGCGGCAAGCCGCCCGACGTGCCGCTGACGCTGCCGGGCAGCAAGCCGGTCGACATGATGGCGGTGGCCATGGATCCGCTGCGCGCGGGCGAGCTGGTGCTCGCCTCGATCCGCCGCAACGACCTCTACATCCTCACGCACCAGGAATTCGAGGAAGTCTCGCGGCAGCGCTGCGAGGCGCTGCAGGCCTCGTTCCCGCGCGAGCGCGCCCCGCAGGAGCGCATCGAGGTCGTGAAGACCTACACGCCGGACATCTACCTGGTGGAGGTCGAGCGCAAGCGCCGCCAGCGGCGCTGAGCCGCGAGCGGGCCTCCGCATGAAGCTGCGCCCCGTTCCCGTGACGCTGGCCGTGCTGCTCGCCGGCGGCGTCGCCGCGCTCGCCTGGTGGCGCCTGCAGCCGCCCCTCGTGCAGGTGGTGCACGCGCACCGCGGGCCCGCGATCGACGCGGTGTACGCCACCGGCACGGTGGAGCCCACGATCGCGGTGCCGATCGCGCCGCGCGCCGCCGGGCGGCTGGTGCAGCTGGCGGTGGACGAGGGCGCGAAGGTGCGCCGCGGCCAGCTGCTCGCGCGCCTCGAGGACGCGAACCTCAGGCAGGCGGCCGCGCAGCTCGAGGCGCAGGCACGCCTCGCGCGCCAGACGCTCGAGCGCGCGCGCATGCTGCTGCAGAAGGGCCTCGGGAGCGTCGCCGATCGCGACAAGGCGCAGGCCGACTCCGAAGCCGCCGACGCCGCGCTCGCCCGCTCGCGCGAGGAGCTGGGCTTCATGACGCTGCTCGCGCCGGCCGCCGGCGTCATCATCCGGCGCGATGGCGAGATCGGCCAGTACATCGCCGTCAACCAGCCGATCCTGCACATGCAGGCCGCCGGGCCCGCACCGCTCCGTATCTCGGCCGAGGTCGACGAGGAGGACATCGCGCAGGTCAGCGTCGGCCAGGAGGTGGTGATCCACGCCGATGCCTTCCCCGACCAGGTGTTCGACGGCACGGTGACCGAGATCACTCCGGCGGGTGATGCGAGCACGCGCAGCTTCCGCGTGCGCATCGGCCTCGCCGCCGCCACGCCGCTGCGCGTCGGCATGACGGCCGACGCCAACATCATCCTCAGCCGCCACGAGGATGCGCTGCTGGTCCCCGCCACCGCGCTGGTCGACGGCAGCGTCTGGGTGGTGCGCAATGGCGCGCTCGCGAAGCTCGCGGTGCGCACCGGCGTGCGCGGCGAGGGCAGCGTCGAGATACTGGAGGGCGTCGGCGAGCAGGACGCCATCGTCGGCGTGCCCGGCCCGGACCTGCACGCCGGGCAGCGCGTGCGGCTGGCGCCGGCCGCCGCTGCCGCCGCGCCGGGCGGCGCGCCGCCGCCGGCCGCAGGCGGCGCGGGCAAGCCCTGAGGCGCCGTGCGCCTCGCGCTGCGCATCGCGGTCACGCACCTGCTGGCGCGCAAGCGCCAGACGCTGGTCTCGCTCTCCGGCATCGTGCTCGGCACGGCGTTCTTCCTGGCGGTGTCGGCGCTGATGCAGGGCTCGGAGATCGACTTCATCCACCGGCTGATCGACAACAGCCCGCACATCACGGTCTCGGACGACTACCGCGGCGCGAGCCTGCAGCCGGTGCAGCGGCGCTGGCCGGAGGCGGCGGTGCGCATCCGCGGCATCAAGCCGCAGACCGAGGTGCGCGGCATCCGCGCCTGGCAGGAGAAGCTGCGGTTCATCGAATCGCTCGGCGGCGTGAAGGCCACGCCGGTACTGAGCGGTTCGGTGGTGCTGACCTTCGCTGGTCGCATCGACGGCGTGACGCTTTCCGGCGTCGTTCCGGCCTCGCTCCATGGTGTCTCGACCATCGACGAGAAGATGGTCGCGGGTTCGTTCGATGCACTGGCCGCCAACCCCAACGGCATCATCGTCGGCCAGGGGCTCGTTGAAAAGTTCCAGCTGGCGATGGGCCGCAACCTCACGGTGGCCACGCCTGGCGGGCAGGTGCGCACGCTGAAGATCGTCGGGATCTTCCGCACCGGCATTGCCTCCTACGACGAGAACCAGACCTACGTGCTGCTCAAGCGTGCACAGACGCTGCTCGACCGCCCGAACCGCGTCAACCGCTTCGTCGTGCAGCTCGACGACCCGTACCGCGCGCGCGCGACGGCCCAGCTCATCGAGCGGCGCGTCGGCTACAAGTCGGTGTCCTGGCTGGAGGCCTCCGAGGACATCATGAGCCTGCTGCTGATCCGCAACATCATCATGTACAGCGTGGTCGCGGCGATCCTGGTGGTGGCGGCCTTCGGCATCTACAACACGATCTCGACCATCGTGCTGGAGAAGACCCGCGACATCGCCATCATGAAGTCGATGGGCTTCCACGCGCGCGACATCCGCACCATCTTCGTCACCGAGGGCCTGATCGTCGGCCTGTGCGGCAGCGCGCTCGGCATCCTCGCGGGCCTGGGCCTCCTCGAGGTGCTCGACCAGGTGAAGATCCGGCCGCCGGGGCTCGGCGACGCCGTGCACCTGCCGCTGTACCGCGGTGCCAGCCAGTTCGCCATCGCCTTCGGCTTCGCGATGGTCGCGGCGGTCGCGGCGGCGTTCCTGCCGGCGCGCAAGGGCGGGCGCGTGCACCCGGTCGAGATCCTCAGGGGCGCGGCGTGAGCGCGCTGCTGGTCGGCGAGCACCTGCGCCGCACGCTCCCCGGCGTGGTGCCGGTGACGCTGGTCGACGACGTCAGCCTCGAGATCGACCGCGGCGAGTTCGTCGCGATCATGGGGCCCTCGGGCTCGGGCAAGTCCTCGCTCCTGTACCTGCTCGGGCTCCTCGACATCCCGACCGCCGGGCGCATCGCGCTCGACGGCGAGGACACCTCGCGCTTCGACGAGGAGCGGCTCGCCGACGTGCGCCTCGGCAAGCTCGGCTTCGTGTTCCAGTTCCACTTCCTGCTGCCCGAGTTCAGCTCGCTCGACAACGTCATGCTGCCGATGCTGCGGCTCGGGCGGCTGGGGCGCGAGGCGGCGGCGCAGCGCGCCCGCGCGCTGCTCGGCGACCTCGGGCTCGCCGAGCACGCGCACAAGCGCCCCGACCAGCTCTCCGGCGGCCAGCGGCAGCGCGTGGCGATCGCGCGCGCGCTGGCCAACGATCCGCTGGTGATCCTCGCCGACGAGCCGACCGGCAACCTGGATTCGGCGTCCTCGGCCACGGTGCGCCAGATCCTGCGCGAGCTGGTGGACCAGCAGCACAAGACCGTGATCGCGGTGACGCACGATGCGTCCTTCGCCGCCGCGGCCGACCGGCGCATCGGCCTCGTCGACGGGCGCATCGATCCGGACTGGATGCCGCCAGTGCTGGCGGCGGCGCCGCGCGCCTAGGCGCGGCCCCGCCGCGGGACCCGGCGCGCCGCCGCTACAGGACTATGCGCGCCGCCGCTGCGCGAGCAGCCCGTAGGCGCCGACCGCGACCGCGAGCGCCAGCAGGCTGACGACGAGCTGGCTGCGCAGCCCCGGGGTGAGCGCCATCGCCACCAGCACCGCCGCCATCGCGGCGATCGCCGCGTAGCTGCCATAGGGGTGCCACCACATGCGCAGCGGCAGCGCCGCGTGCGCCGCGGCGTCGCGCTGGTAGCACAACCGCAGCTGCGCCACGGCGGTGAGCAGGTAGATGAACAGCATCAACGCGCCCGAGGCGTTCACCAGGAAGGCGAACACCTTCTCGGGCGAGAGCGTGGCGATGAGGATGCCGGCGAAGCCGGCGGTGCTGCCCATCAGCACCGAGCGCGTCGGCACGTGGCGGCGGTTCAGCTGCGCCAGCCACTGCGGCGCATCGCCGCGCTCGGCCAGCGCGAACAGCACGCGCGAGGTGACGTAGAAGGCCGAGTTCAGGCAGGAGAGCACCGCGGTGAGGATGATGAGGCTCATCGCCGTGCCGGCCCAGGTGAACTGCATCGAATCGAGCGCCTGCGCGAAGGGCGAGTGGCCGGGGACCACGCTGCGCCACGGCACCACGCACACGATCAGGGCCACCGAGGCGACGTAGAACACCAGGATGCGCGCGATCACCGCGCCGGACATGCGCGCGATCGCGCGGCCCGGCTCGCGCGACTCGGCCGCCGCCACGGTGGTGATCTCCGCGCCGGTCAGCGAGAAGAACACGGTGGTGACGCTGGCGAGCACCGCGGTGGCGCCGAAGGGCGCGAAGCCGCCGTCGGCGGTCAGGTTGGCGAGCGCGGGCGGGTGGGGGTGCAGGAAGCCGAGCACCCAGGCGGCCGCGAGCGCGATGAAGATGACGATCGCCGCGACCTTGATCGAGGCGAACCAGAACTCGAATTCGCCGTAGGAGCGCGCCGACATCAGGTTGACGCCGGTCATGACCGCCATCAGCGCGACGCCGATGACCGTCTGGTCGAGCGCGATCCAGTTGTGCAGGATCCCGGCGCCGGCGATCGCCTCCACCGGCACGACCACGATCCAGAAATACCAGTAGAGCCAGCCGACGACGAAGCCGGCGCCGGGCCCGAGCCCCGCGCGCGTGAACTCGGTGAAGGCGCGTACGCCGGGCAGGGCGACCGCCATCTCGCCCAGCATGCGCATCACCAGCAGGATGATCCCGCCGGCGAGCAGGTAGCTGAGCACGATCGCCGGGCCGGCGGCGGCGATGGCGGCGCTGCTGCCGACGAACAGCCCGGCGCCGATGATGCCGCCGATGCTGATCATCGAGATGTGGCGCCGCGCCAGCACCCGGCTGAGCGTGGGGCGCGTGCCGGGGACGGAGTCGGCGCCGGCGGGGACGAATGCGTCGGATTGCGGTTGATCGGACATGGCCGGCACAGTATACGTGTCGGCTTTGGTTTCCCGGAGGCGCGCCATGCGCAGGATCGTCACATCCGTTCTGATATCGGGGCTGGCCGCGATGGCCACGCTCGCGGCCGCCGCGTCCGACAAGCCCGCGGCCAACGCCGAGCCGGCCAGGCACGAGCCGCCGAAGTTCAGCGTCGAGCAGCAGTCGAGCAACGGCGCCGTGACCATCGGCGGCAAGCGCATCGACTACGACGCGGTGGCCGGCAACATCCTCGTGCACCTGAAGGACTGGGACGACGTGCCGCAGAACGCCGACCCGGAGGCCAAGGAGCCGCCGGCCGAGGCGAGCATGTTCTACGTCGCCTACTTCGCGACGGGCAAGGGCCCGCGCCCGGTGACGTTCTTCTACAACGGCGGCCCGGGCTCGGCGACGGTGTGGCTGCACATGGGCGCCTTCGGCCCGAGGCGCATCGTCACCGCGAACGATACGCACACGCCGGCCGCGCCGTACAGGCTGGTCAACAACGACTTCAGCCTGCTGGACGTGAGCGACCTGGTGTTCATCGACGCGCCCGGCACCGGCTTCAGCCGCGTTTCCGGCAAGGACCACGACAAGGCCTTCTACGGCGTCGACGCCGACGCCTGGGCCTTCGCCGACTTCATCACGCAGTTCCTCTCGCGCCACGGGCGCTGGAACTCGCCCAAGTACCTGTTCGGCGAGAGCTACGGCACGACGCGCTCGGCGGTGGTCGCCAACCTGCTGCAGAACGACTTCAGCGTCGACCTCAACGGCGTGATCCTGCTCTCGCAGATCCTCGCCTTCGACACCAGCATCGACAGCCCCGACAGCAACCCCGGCGTCGACCTGCCGTACCAGCTGGCGCTGCCGACCTACGCGGCGACCGCCTGGTACCACCACAAGCTCCCCGGCGCCGAGCGCAAGCTTCCGGAGCTGCTCGCCGAGGTCGAGCAGTTCGCGATGCACGACTACGCCGATGCGCTGGCGCAGGGTGGCGAGCTCACGGCGGAGCGCCGCGGCGCCATCGCGCAGCGGCTGCACCAGTACACGGGCCTGCCGGCCGACTACATCGAGAAGGCCAGCCTGCGCATCACCGGCGGCGTGTTCGAGCAGGCGCTGCAGGATCCAGCCGGCCTGACCACCGGCCGCCTCGACGCGCGCTTCTCCGGCCCGACGGTCGATCCGCTCGGCAAGGAGGCCGCCTACGATCCGCAGTCCTCGGCGATCAGCTCGGCCTACGTCAGCGCCTTCAACGACTACGCGCGGAGCGAGCTGAAGATCAGCCCGGAGCGGCTGTTCAAGCCGGGCGTGGAGCTGTGGCGCACCTGGAACTTCCTGCACCAGCCGCCCGGCGCGCCGAATCCGCTGCCGCAGGCGGCCAACGTACTGCCCGACCTGGCGTATGCGATGAAGACCAACCCCGACCTCAAGGTGCTGGTCACCGGCGGCTACTACGACCTCGCCACGCCGTACTTCGCGGCGCGCTACGAGATGCGCCACCTGCCGGTGCCCGACAGCCTGCGGCGCAACGTCGAGTTCCGCTTCTACGAGTCAGGGCACATGATCTACGCGCACGAGCCCTCGGCGTTCAAGCTGCACGACGACGTCGCCGACTTCATCCGGCGCACCGACAACCTCTAGGCGCGGCGCCAGGCGCGTCGCCGGCCGGTCCCCGGCGTGGGGCGCTCACTGCACCAGCAGCGAGCGCACCACGCCGACGAGGCCGGCGAGCGCCAGGACCGCCGTCGGGAGGAACGACAGGCCGTAGCCGGCGCTGCGCTTGGCGGGGTCGCGCACGTAGCTGGCGAGGTAGACCTGCCGGCCCACCAGGTAGATCGCGCCGATGATCGCCATGGCCGGCGGCCACCAGTAGTGTGCCGCGATCCACAGCGACGGCAGGAAGGCCGCCAGGGTCTCCAGCGTGTTCATGTGCACGCGGAAATAGCGCTCGAACACCTCGTTGCCGGTCGTGGCCGGCGCCTTGACCCCGTGCTTCATGCGGGCGCCGCCCACCAGGAATCCGAACACCATGAACTGCACCACCGCGAGCAGCGTGACGATTTCGACCCAGGCCATGTCTCCCCCTCATTGCTTCGAGTAATGCGGCCCCGGGCGGAGCCGTCCGCCATTCTGGCGCGTCTGGCGGCCGGCGCCTAGAATCGGCCCACAGGGCACCGTCCGGGCCTCGTCCGGCGTCCAGCCCGGCAATCACAGGGGAGTGCGCATCATGCAGAACCACCCGGGGTCATCCACCGGACGCGTCGCCGTCCTGCTCGCCGCCGGCGCGCTGACGCTGGCCGCCTGCGCCCAGAAGGAAGCGGCGCCACCGGCCGCCGCCGCGGCGTCGACGGCGCTCGAGGGCCAGCTCGACATCGTCGCCTGGCCGGGCTACATCGAGCGCGGCGCCAGCGACAAGAACTACGACTGGGTCACGCGCTTCGAGGCCGACACCGGCTGCAAGGTCAACGTCAAGACCGCCGGCACCTCCGACGAGATGGTCGCGCTGATGAAGCAGGGCGGCTACGACCTGGTGACCGCCTCGGGCGATGCTTCGCTCCGCCTGGTGCGCGGCGGCACGGTGCAGCCGGTCGACATCGCGCGCGTCGCCGGCTATGCGACGCTCGATCCGCGCCTGAAGGAGGCGCCGTGGCACTTCGTCGACGGCAAGCACTACGGCGTGCCCTACCAGTGGGGCCCGAACGTGCTGGTCTACAACACCAAGGCCTTCAAGAAGGCGCCGACCTCGTGGAACGTGGTGTTCGAGGAGCAGAAGCTCGCGGACGGCAAGAGCAACAAGGGCCGCGTGCAGGCCTACGACGGCCCGATCTACATCGCCGACGCGGCCGTCTACCTGATGGCGCACAAGCCCGAGCTCGGCATCAAGGACCCGTACGAGCTCAACGAGGCGCAGTACACGGCGGCGCTGGCGCTGCTGCGCGCGCAGCACCCGCTGGTGCAGCGCTACTGGCACGACGCCAACGTGCAGGTGCAGGACTTCACCAACGAGGGCGTGGTGGCCTCGGGCACCTGGCCGTTCCAGGTGAACACGCTGGTCGCGAACAAGCAGCCGGTCGCGAGCGTCATCCCGGAGGAGGGCGCCACCGGCTGGGCCGACACCACCATGATGCACGCGCAGGCCAAGCACCCGAACTGCGCCTACAAGTGGCTCGACTGGTCGCTGGCGCCGAAGGTGCAGGGCGACGTCGCCTCCTGGTTCGGTTCGGTGCCGGTGGTGCCGGCGGCCTGCGACGGCAACGCGCTGCTCGGTCCCGAGGGCTGCAAGACCAATGGCATCGAGCAGTTCGACAGGATCCACTTCTGGCGCACGCCGGAGGCGAGCTGCGCGACGCAGGGCACCTGCGTGCCCTACAGCCGCTGGAGCACGGACTACGTCGCGGTGATGGGCGGGCGCTGATCATTCACCCGGCGATCGAGTTCCGCGGCGTCGCGCGCGTCTTCGGCGCGACGCGCGCGGTCGACGACGTGTCGCTGGCGATCGCGCCGGGCGAGTTCTTCTCGATGCTCGGGCCCTCGGGCTCGGGCAAGACCACCTGCCTGCGCCTGATTGCCGGCTTCGAGACGCCGGACGCCGGCGAGGTCTGGCTGGACGGCCGCGACGTGTCGGCCGTCCCGCCGTACCGGCGCGACGTCAACACCGTGTTCCAGGACTACGCGCTGTTCCCGCACATGAGCGTCGCCGAGAACGTCGCCTACGGCCTGCGCGTGCGCGGCGTGGGCGTGCCCGAGCGCACGCGCCGCGCCGCCGAGGCGCTCGAGCTCGTCAAGCTGGCCGACTTCGGCGCGCGGCGCCCGCAGCAGCTCTCCGGCGGGCAGAAGCAGCGCGTCGCGCTGGCGCGCGCGCTGGTGAACCGGCCGCGCGTACTGCTGCTCGACGAGCCGCTGGGCGCGCTCGACCTCAAGCTCCGCGAGGCGATGCAGGTCGAGCTCAAGGCGCTGCAGCGCCAGCTCGGCATCACCTTCGTGTACGTCACGCACGACCAGGGCGAGGCGCTCTCGATGTCGGACCGCGTGGCGGTGTTCGACCGCGGCCGCATCGAGCAGCTGGCGGCGCCGCAGGAGCTGTACCTGCGGCCGCGCACGGCGTTCGTCGCGCGCTTCGTCGGCAGCAGCAACGTGTTCGCGGGCGGGCTGGCGGAGCGCATCGCCGGGCGCGCCGCGCCGTTCGCGGTGCGGCCCGAGCGCATCGGCGTGCAGGCGCCGGAGGCGCCGCTCCCGAGCGGGCACCTGGGGTGCGAAGGCACGCTGCGCGACGTGCAGTTCCACGGCGCCACCAGCCGCTGGCAGGTGGAGGTCGACGGGACGCTGCTGGCCGCCGAGCCGCGCGATGCCGTGCCGCCGCCGGCCGGCTCGCGCGTGCGGCTGGTGTGGCCCGAGGCCGCCATGGCCGCGCTGGCGGACGGCCACTGATGCGCGCTGGTGGCCGCCGATGAGCCTGCGCGGCGCCGGCGCCCTGCTGCATCGCCACCCGGCGCTGGGCGTGTTCCTGCTGCTGGTGCCGCCGCTCACCTGGTTCGGCACCGTCTACCTCGGATCGCTCCTGGCGCTGCTGACGCAGAGCTTCTGGTCCTTCGACGAGTTCACCGCCAACGTCGTGCGCGTGCCGACGCTCGCCACCTACCGCGCGCTGTTCTCGCAGGCCGCGAACCTCGACATCGTGCTGCGCACGCTCGCGATGGCGATCGCCGTGACGCTCGCCAGCGCCGTCATCGCCTTCCCCGTCGCGCACTACATGGCGCGGCACGCGCGCGGGCGCGTGAAGGCGCTGTTCTACGTCGCGGTGATGCTGCCGATGTGGACCAGCTACCTCGTCAAGGTGTACGCCTGGCGCCTGATCCTCGCCAAGCAGGGAATCCTCGGCTGGGTGTTCGGGACGCTCGGGCTGCAGGGCGTGCTGGACTGGCTGCTCGCGACGCCGGGCATCGGCGGGCCCTCGCTCGCCTCGTCCTACATGGGCATGTTCATCGTGTTCGTGTACATGTGGCTGCCGTTCATGATCCTGCCGCTGAGCGCGGCGCTCGAGCGCGTGCCCGCCTCGCTGGTGCAGGCGGCGGCCGACCTGGGCGCGACGCCCGGCCAGACGCTGCGCCAGGTGGTGCTGCCGCTGGCGCTGCCGGGCCTCGCGGCCGGCTCGGTGTTCACCTTCTCGCTCACGCTCGGCGACTACATCATCCCGAACGTGGTCGGCGCGCCCGGCTACTTCATCGGCATGATGGTCTACCAGCAGCAGGGCACGGCCGGCAACGTGCCATTGGCCGCGGCGTTCTCGGTGGTGCCGATCGTGCTGATCGCGATCTACCTGGCGCTGGCGAAGCGGCTGGGAGCCTTCGATGCGCTCTAGGCCGGCCTGGGACCGTCCCTCGGTCGGCGGGCGGCTCGCCGCCTGGGCGGGGCTCGCGTTCATGCACGTGCCGGTGGCGATCATCGTGCTGTACGCCTTCACCACCGAGGACCGCACCTACCAGTTCCCGCCGCCGGGCCTGACGCTCCACTGGTTCGCCGCGGCCGCGGCGCGCAGCGACATCTGGGCCGCGCTGCGGCTCTCGCTCGAGGTGGCGACGCTCGCGACGCTCGGCGCGATGCTGCTCGGCACGCTCGCGGCGCTGGGCCTGGCGCGCAGCCGCTTCCCGGGCAAGGACGCGCTGACGCTGCTGTTCGTGCTGCCGATCGCGCTGCCCGGCATCCTCACCGGCATCGCGTTGCTCGCGGCGATCCGGCTCGCCGGGCTCGAGCCCTCGTTCTGGACCATCGTCGCCGGCCACGCCACCTTCTGCATCGTCATCGTCTACAACAACGTCGTGGCGCGCCTGCGGCGCCTGCCGCCGAGCTGGGTCGAGGCCTCGATGGACCTCGGCGCCGACCGCTGGCAGACTTTCCGCCTCATCGTGCTGCCGCAGCTGGCGACCGCGCTGCTGGCCGGCGGCATGCTGGCCTTCGCGCTCTCCTTCGACGAGATCATCGTGACGCTGTTCACCGCCGGCCACCAGCAGACGCTGCCGATCTGGTTCTTCAACGAGCTGTTCCGGCCGCGCGAGCGGCCGATCACCAACGTCGTGGCGGTCGCGGTGATCGTCGTGACGCTGGTGCCGATCATCCTGGCCTACACCTTCACGCGCCCGGCCGAGGAACACGCCTGAGCCCGCGGGCGGCATCGCGGCGCATCCCGAGGTTCATCATGGATACCAAGCTGCTCATCGATGGCAAGTTCGTCCGCGGCGAGGGTGCCGCGGAGAAGGTGCTCGACCCGGCCACCGGCAACCCGATCGCCACCGTGCCCGAGGCCTCGCGCGCCCAGGTCGACGCCGCGGTGCAGGCCGCGGCCCGGGCCTTCGAGGGCTGGTCGCGCACGCCGCCGAAGGACCGTGCCACGCTGCTGCTCAAGGTAGCCGACCGCATCGAGGCCGACGCCGCCGCCTACGCCGCGCTCGAGTCGCGCAACTGCGGCAAGCCGCTGGCGGCGGTGCTGGGCGACGAGATCCCGGCGATCGCCGACGTGTTCCGCTTCTTCGCCGGCGCCGTGCGCGCCATGCAGGGGGCCGTGGCGGGCGAGTACCTCGCCGGCTACACCAGCATGATCCGCCGCGACCCGGTGGGCGTCGTGGCCTCGATCGCGCCGTGGAACTACCCGCTGATGATGGCGGCCTGGAAGCTCGCGCCGGCGCTCGCCGCCGGCAACACCTGCGTGCTCAAGCCCTCGGAGCAGACGCCGCTCACGGCCCTGAAGCTCGCCACGCTCCTCGCCGAGCTGTTCCCGCCGGGCGTGGTCAACGTCATCGCCGGCCGTGGCCACTCGGTCGGCGCGCCGCTGGTGGCGCATCCGCGCGTGGCGATGATCTCGCTCACCGGCGACGTCGCGACCGGCGAGAAGATCCTGGCCGCCGCCGCGAAAGGCCCCAAGCGCACGCACCTGGAGCTCGGCGGCAAGGCGCCGGTGATCGTGTTCGACGACGCCGACGTCGCGAGCGTGGTCGCGGGCGTGCGCACCTTCGGCTACTACAACGCCGGCCAGGACTGCACCGCCGCCTGCCGCGTGTACGCCGGCGCGAAGGTGTACGACCGGCTGGTCGCCGACCTCGCCGCGGCGGCCGCCAGCATCAAGATGGGCCGGCAGAAGGCCGCCGGCGTCGAGATGGGCCCGCTGATCAGCGCCGCCCAGCGCCGCCGCGTCGCGGGCTTCGTCGGGCGCGCCGCCGACCACCGGCACATCGAGGTGGTCACCGGCGGCAAGGCGGGCGTGGACGGCGGCTTCTTCTACGAGCCGACGGTCATCGCCGGCGCGCGCCAGTCCGACGAGATCGTGCGGCGCGAGGTGTTCGGGCCGGTGGTCTCGGTCACGCGCTTCAAGGACAGCGACGACGCGATCGCCTGGGCCAACGATTCGGACTACGGCCTCGCCTCCTCGGTGTGGACCGCCGACGTCGGCCGCGCCATGCAGGTCGCGGCGCGCCTGCGCTACGGCTGCACCTGGATCAACACGCACTTCATGCTGGTCTCGGAGATGCCGCACGGCGGCCTGAAGCGCTCCGGCTACGGCAAGGACCTCTCGCAGTACGCGCTCGAGGACTACAGCGTCGTGCGCCACGTGATGGTGAAACAATGAACAGCGCATCGCCGGCTTCGACCCCGAGTCGCCGCCTGGCCGGCGGCGCGTTGCTGGCCCTGCTTGCCGCCGCCGCGGCCTTCGCCGTCGCGACGCCGGCCGCCGCGCCCGCGCCCGCGCCCATGCCCGCCGCCGCGCCCGCGGCGACGACCGCGCCGGCCGGCGATGCCGCGCTCGCGCGCCTCGCCGACGAGTACATCGACGCCTACCTGTTCCCGACGCACCCGACCTTCGCCACGCACTCCGGCCTGCACAGCTACGACAGCCAGCTCGAGGACTACTCGGCCGCGGCGCGCCAGCGCGAGATCCGCACGCTGCGCGGTTACGAGCGGCGCTTCGGCGCCGTGGCGCCTGCCGGGCTCTCCGGGCACGCGCGCGGCAACCGCGAGCTGCTGCTCGGCGACGTGCGCAGCCGGCTGCTCGCGCTCGAGACCGTGCGCATGTGGGAGAAGGACCCGAACTACTACCCGACGGCCATCACCGACAGCGCCTACACGATCATGCAGCGCAGCTTCGCGCCGCCGGCCGAGCGGCTGCGGCTGCTCATCGCACGCGAGCGGGCGATGCCCGCGGCGCTCGCGGCCGGGCGGCGCGCCCTGCGCAACCCGCCGCGCATCTACACCGAGATCGCGATCGAGCAGCTCGACGGCATCGTGCGCTTCTTCCGCGAGGACCTGCCGCTCGCGTTCAGGGACGCCGGGGACGCGGCGCTGCAGGCCGAGTTCGCGCGCAGCAATGGCGCGGTGATCGCCGCGCTCGAGGACTATGCCACCTGGGTGAAGCGGGAGCTGCTGCCGCGCTCGCACGGCGACTTCCGCCTCGGCGCGGCGACCTTCGCGCGCAAGCTCCGCTACGACGAGATGGTCGACATCCCGCTCGACCGCCTGCTGGCGATCGGCATGGCGGACCTTCGCCGCAACCAGGCGGAGTTCGCGCGCATCGCCAGGGAGCTCGAGCCCGACAAGAGCACCGCGCAGGTGCTCGCCGACCTCGTGGCCGACCATCCGCCGCCCGCGCAGCTGCTCGAGGCCTTCCGCGCCGACTTCGACGGGCTCATCGGCTTCCTCGACCAGCACCCGATCATCACCGTGCCCTCGCGCGTGCGGCCGATCCTGCAGGAGACGCCGCCGTTCATGCGCGCCACGACCTTCGCGTCGATGGACACGCCGGGACCGTACGAGCAGCAGGCCACCGAGGCGTACTTCTTCGTGACGATCCCCGACGCCGCCTGGCCGGCGGCGCGCACCGAGGGCTTCATGGCGCAGTTCAGCTACAGCGTCATCAGCAACGTCGTGGTGCACGAGGCCTATCCGGGCCACTACCTGCAGTTCCTGTGGATGCACCAGGTCGACGATCGCGTGCGGCGCCTGTTCGGCGCGAACTCCAACGCCGAGGGCTGGGCGCACTACTGCGAGCAGATGATGCTCGACGAGGGCTACGGCCAGCCCGGCACGGGCGCGCGCGATGCGCGCCAGGCGCGGCTGCTGCGCCTCGGCCAGTTGCAGGACGCGCTGCTGCGCGACGCGCGCTTCGTCGTCGGGCTGCGCATGCACACCGGCGACATGAGCTTCGAGCAGGGCGTGAAGTTCTTCGTCGACGAGGGCTACCAGAGCCGCGAGGTGGGCGAGGTCGAGACCAAGCGTGGCACGCAGGACCCGACCTACCTCTACTACACGCTCGGCAAGCTGCAGCTGCTCAAGCTGCGCGCGGACCTGCAGGCGCGCCGCGGCGCCGCCTTCAACCTGCGCGAGTTCCACGACGACTTCATGCGCGAGGGCTTCCCGCCGCTGGCGATCGTGCGCCGCGCGTTGCTGGGCGACGACTCGCCGACACTGTAGCGGCGGCGCGCGGCGCGTCGATGCGATAGAGGTCGATGGACTTGCCGACGCGCGCCACTGGCGTATAGGCCAGCAGCCAGTCGTAGTGCGGGCGACCGTCCTTGAGCGTCAGCATGTCGATGGCCACCCAGCCGCTGACCGGCCGGTCGCGCGGCAGCGCCTGGAACGGCGGCAGGTGCTCGAGCGTCAGGTCGGCCGAGCCGCTGTAGGCGAGATACAGCGCATCGACGTGGCGGCGCGCGAGCTCGCGGCTCAGCCGGCGCAGGTCCTGGCCCCAGTCGAGGTCGGAGTCGACCAGGATGCGCTCGGGGTGCTCGCCCGCGAGCACGTTGAACCAGGCGAGGTAGTCCGGCCAGGCGAGCAGCGTCGCCGCCTGCCAGGCGAGCAGCCCGGCGAGCAGCACGCGCAGCGCGCCGCGGCGCGTGGCATCGGCCATCGCGGCGCTCGCGCGCCAGGCGGCCTGCACCGCCTGGGCGGCACCGATCGCCAGCAGCGGGTAGAGCACCATCACGTGCCGCACGCCGATGTTGATGTGGCTGTAGACCGCGCTGAAGCCGAGGATCGCCACGAAGGCGAGCGGCACCGAGAGCAGCGGCACGCTGCGCTCGCGCAGCCCGCGCCGCGCGAGCAGGGCGAGCCCCGCGAGGCCCGCGAGCAGCAGCGGCAGCGGCGTCTTCACCGCCAGCGCCACGAAGTAGAAGTACCACCAGCCGTAGAGCCGCGTCTCGCCGAGCAGGAACGAGGGATGGCCGTGCGCGTTGTGGAAGGCGACGCCGACGAAATTGTCGGCGACCTCGGCCACGCCCAGCGGCAGCCGCAGGTGCCCGAGCAGCGGCAGCTCGATGTCGGTGAGGCGCGGGCCATAGATGGCGACGGGGACCAGCGCGGCCAGCAGCGCCGCGAGCGCCAGGCCCACGAGGCGCTCGCGCCAGCGCCACTGCCGCGGCGGCGTGCCGACGCACCAGGCACGCGCGGCGCCGAGCGCCAGCAGCGCGACGCCGATGAACGGCACGGCCGAGAGCTTGGTCGCGGTCGCGAGCCCGGCGGCAAGGCCGAAGCCTGCGGCGAGCGCGCGCGTCGGCGTTTCCAGCCAGCGCACCACCAGCCCGAGGGCGAGGATGATGAGCGCGGTCACCGGCACGTCGATCGCCGCGAGCCCGGCATGGCCGAGGATCACCGGTGTCGTCACCAGGAAGGCGGCGGCGAGCGTCGCGCCGGCGCCGCCGAGCACGCGCCGCGCCCAGTGCCAGGTCGCGAGCACCAGCAGCAGCAGGAACGGCAGCATCCCGAGTCGCGCGAGGGTGAGCAGCGTGTCGTAGCTCGCCGCCGAATGGTAGAGGACGCTGCGCCCGGCCGCGTCGCCGTAGGAGGGGAGCGGGCGCGGCAGCCGCGCGCCGGCGAGGAAGGGGCCGATGGCCGCCGCCAGGCGGGCGAGCGGCGGATGCTGGTCGTCGAAGCGGTATTCGTCTCTCTCGAGCAGCACCAGCCCCGCGGCGATGTGCTCGGGCTCGTCCCAGGTGTTGCCGAAGACCGGGTAGGTGGAGACCGCGAGCGCGCAGGCGAGCAGCGCCAGCGCGAGCGCGGCGAAGGGCGAGGCGATCCGGGGCGTCGATGCGGGCACGGGTTCGGCGGTCCTGTGGCGCCGCAATGATGCCCGTGCCCCGGGGCGCTGCCAATCAAGCCATCGCAACCGGCTGGCCGCCCGGCGAGCGTGACCCGCATCACAACGGCCGGTCGCGTGGCTACATGGGCGGCGGCGTGGCGCCGATGACAGGCCGAATGGACCCGACGCTCCCAACGCCCGCCCCGGCATCGCCGGGCGGGGCATCGCGCGCCCAGGCTTCGCCGGCCGGGGCAACGCCCGCCGCCACCCCGCCCGCCGCGGCACCGGCCCCCGAGCCACCGGGGCCCGAGGCCGCCATGGCGCCGCCGCCGGCGCCGCCGCGCGGGCGCGGCCGCCTGCTGCTCTACCTCAGCATCGGCATCCTGGTGCTGGTCGCCGGCGGCATCGCCGCCTCGGCGCACCTGCTGATGCAGCCGTTCCGCTTCCTCGAGGAGCGGGCCACGCGGGACGAGACCGTGCAGGTGCTGCGCGCCTTCACCGCCGACCTGCGCCAGCTCGACCTCAGCACCCGCGACTACGCCGAATGGGACGACGCCGAGGCCTACACGCGCACGCGCGACCCGGCCTTCCTCAAGGGCAACTTCAGCCGCGACTCGCTCGAAGGCATGCACGTCGACCTGGTGTGGATGCTGGAACGCGACGGCACCGACGCGTATTCGGCCCGGCTCGCGACGCGCACGCACGACTTCGTCGAGCCCGCCAATGCGGCGCTGCTGGCCGAGCTGCGCCCGAAGCTCGCCGGGCTGCGCGCGCTCCAGCCGCGCCCGCCCACCGAGCGCCTGGTGAGCACGAGCGAAGGCATCCTGGCGGTCGCCGTGTTCGAGATCCGCCGCTCCGACAAGTCCACGCCCACCGGCGTGCTGCTGGTGTTCGGCCGCTTCATCCGCGACGACGTCATCCACCGCGTCACCGAGGCGAGCGCGCTCGGCGTCCGCAGCGTCTCGCTGCAGCAGGGGCGCGACCCGAGCGCCACGCTGACGCCGCCGGTGATGATGTGGCTGCACGACCCGGTGCGCAGCGCCCAGCCGCTCGCGCTGCCGGTCAACGACGGGTACATCGACGGCTACGGGCTGCTGCGCGACGTCGACGGCCAGCCGGCGCTGGTGCTGGCGACCCGCGTGGAACGCGAGATCGTCGCGCTCGGCCGGCGCAGCACGCAGACGCTGGTGGCGGCGATCATCGTGCTGGTGGCGCTGTCGATGCTGGCGATCGGCGCGGTGCTGCTGCGCGCGCGCCACAGCTGGCGCGCCCGCATCGCGGTCGAGCGCCGCTACCGCGAGATCGTCTCGCAGGTGCAGGAGGCGATCCTGCTGGTCGACGCCGCCGACGGCCGCATCGTCGACTGCAACGTCGCCCTGCAGGAGCTGAGCGGCTACGAGTACGCCGAGCTCATCGGCATGCCGGCCCGCCGGCTGGTGCCGGTGGCCGGCGCCGCGGCCACGATCGAGGAGGCGCTGGCGCTCACCAAGTCGCAGGAGTGCTCGATCCGCACCCGCGACGGCCGGCGGCGCGACACCGAGATCAGCGTCGCGGCCATCGAGGAGGCCGAGCAGCGCCTGCTATGCATCGTCGCGCGCGACATCACCCCGCGCAAGCAGGCCGAGCGCCAGCTGCACGAGCACCGCAAGCAGCTCTCGCACATCGCGCACCACGACGCGCTCACCGGCCTGCCGAACCGCCTGTACCTGCAGGCGCGGCTGCCGCGGGTGCTGCGCAAGGTCGCCGGCAGCGAGCGGCAGCTCGCCGTGATGTACGTCGACGTCGACAACTTCAAGAACATCAACGACTCGCTCGGCCACGCCAGCGGCGACCAGGTGCTCAGCGTGGTCGCCGGGCGGCTGCGCGCCTGCACGCGCTCGAGCGACGTGGTGGTGCGCATGGGGGGCGATGAGTTCGTGGTGGTGGCGACGCTGCTGCCGGACCGCGCGGCGATGCAGGTCATCGCCGCCAAGATCGTGGCCGCGCTGCAGGCGCCGATCGCGCTGCAGGACTCGACCGTGCAGGTCTCGGCCAGCATCGGCATCAGCGTGTTCCCCGAGGACGCGATCGACTCCGAGACGCTGCTGAAGAACGCCGACATCGCGCTCTACCAGGCCAAGGAGGCCGGGCGCAACAACTTCCAGTTCTTCCGCTCCGACATGAACGTGCAGCTCTCGGAGAACGTCGCGCTGGAGCAGGCGCTGCGCCACGCCATCGGCAGCTCGCAGCTCTACCTCGACTACCAGCCGATCGTGAACCTCGAGACCCACGCGGTGACTTCGTTCGAGGCGCTGTGCCGCTGGCGGCACCCCGATCTCGGCCAGGTGCCGCCGGCGCGCTTCATCGCCATCGCCGAGAAGAGCGGCCTGATCCTCCCGGTCGGCGAATTCGTGCTGCGCGAGGCCTGCTTCCAGCTGCGCCGCTGGGTGGCGGACGGCGTGCGCGTCGTGCCGATCGGCATCAACGTCTCGCCGCTGCAGCTCACGCGCACCGACTTCGCGGTGCTGGTGCGCGAGACCACGCGCGAGGCCGAGATCGACCCGAAGTGGCTGTACTTCGAGATCACCGAGTCGGCGCTGCTCGAGGACATCGACCGCCACGTCGCGACGCTCGAGGAGCTGCGCGGCATGGGCTGCAAGATCGCGATCGACGACTTCGGCGCCAGCTACTCCACCTTCGCCTACCTCAAGCGCATGCCGGTCGACACGCTGAAGATCGACCGCTCGTTCGTCGCCGACCTGACCGCGCGCGCGCAGGACGCAGCCGTGATCCGCGGCATCGTCGACATGGCGCGCAACATGGGGCTCGCGACCGTGGCCGAGGGCGTGGAGACCGCGGTGCAGACCGTGGTGCTGCGCGAGCTCGGCTGCCAGAACGCCCAGGGCTACGGCTTCAGCCCGCCGGTGTCGGCGCGCCGCTGCCGTACCCTGCTCAACGCGATGGGTGCGCAGCAGCGCTGGTCGGACACGATGAAGCTGCGGGCGCTGGAGGGCACCGGCACGCCGCGGGCCCTCACCACGCGCCGCAAGGCGGCCGGCCAGGGCTGACGGACAGGGCTGACGGCCGGCGCTGCCTGCCAGGGTTGCCAGCCAGGGCGGCTGGCCCCGCGCAGCGTCAGTCGCCCGGCAGGTCGAACAGCAGCAGCTCGCCGCCGTCGGGGCCGGCGCCGCCGACGACCTCGAGCATCTCGATGCCGCGCAGCTCGAGCCCGTCGCCGCCGGCGAGCGCGCAGCCGTTCACCGCGAGCGCGCCGCGGGCGCAGTGGGCGTAGTAGGTGCGATCGGCCTCGGCCGCGAGCGTCGCGCGCTCCGGCGCCACGAACAGCCCGGCGTGGATGCGCAGCGGCTGCTCGACCTGCACCGAGTCCAGCGCGCCATCCTCGGAGGCGACCAGCCGCAGCGCGCCGCGCCGCTCCCAGGGCTCGAAGCGCCGCCGCTCGAAATCCGGCTCCAGCCCGCGCAGCGCCGGCTGCACCCAGAACTCGAGCAGCCGCACCGGATCGCGGTCCGAGGCGTTGTATTCGGTGTGGCGCATGCCGTTGCCGGCGCGCAGCCGGCCGAGCTCGCCCGGTTCGAGCACCACCAGATTGCCGCCCGAGTCCTGGTGCTCGAGCGCGCCGTCGAGCACCCACAGCAGGATCTCCACGTCCTGGTGCAGGTGCGCGCCGCGGCCTTCGCCCGGGTCGATGTGGTGCTCGTCGAGCAGGCGCAGCGGCCCCAGGCCGCGCGTCGGGTCGGCGCCGTCGATCGTGAGGCTGTGGTGGCTGTGCATCCAGCCGCGCCGGGTACGGGCCCGCGTCGCGGCGGGCCGCAGCACCAATCCGGCGCGGCGGCGTGCTAGCGCGTTCGCTTCCACGCCGAGGCCATCAGGATGCCGGAGTATCCGTACACGGCATTGTCGGGGCAGGGCACGACCTGGATGTCGGCCGTGCGCCGCGCGAATCCCGCCTCGGCCAGCGCCTGGGCAACGTCATCGATGCCGATGTTGGCGCCGGGAAACATGCGATCGCCCACCTTGTAGGCGCGGCAGCGGTGCAGCGCGTGCAGCACGACCTGCCCGCCCGGCGCGATCATCGAGAGCACGTTGCGCATGCAGCCGCGCCACACGCGCTTGCTCGCCGAGACCGCGTCGAGGCAGAAGCCGGAGACGATGAGGTCGTAGTAGCCGGCGCGCTCGGGTCCCAGCGGATGGCGCCAGCGCGCGTCGCTCGTGTAGAGGCCGCGTACCGCGCGGCGCGTCATGGCCTCGCGCGCGGCGATGCGCTTCGCGGTCGGCGTCGCGCCCTCGCAGCGCAGGACGTAGTCGGTGAAGCGGTTCCAGTCGGCGTTGGCAGCATCGGCGCGCAGCCAGTCGCGCACCAGCGCCAGGTTGTCGGGCAGCCAGTCCGCCATGTCGAGCCGGAACACGTAGCGCGACGCGGCGATCGCGCGGTGCAGCGTCGGGCCGCAGCCGTACTCGAGCGCGCGCCCGCGGCGCTCGCCGCGCTGCGCGAGCTGCTCGACCTGGTAGCGCAGCACGACCTGCTCGTCGGGCAGCACCACCTCGCTGTAGTAGGTCTGGAAATAATCCCGCGCCTGCCACTCGGAATAGTCGGCGACGGCGCCGCCGCCGCTTGTCTGTGAGTCGGTCATACCCGTCGAGTCGCGAGACCCTATCCCAGGAAATCGTTGGTATTGATTGATTGGAAAGGCTTTTTCTGGATCGAGTCTCCCTGCAAGCCGGGAAATTGTCAAATTCGGTCCATTTTGGGGACTGGACCGCCCGGAACCGCCTGCAGAAGCGCCTTTCGGGGCCGATAACGGCGTCTCAGCCGCCTGCGGGCGCGTTTGCGGACAATCCCGCAGGAACCGTTCGACTTAAGGCCCGATGAACGCCTCGCTCAAGGACCTCTCCCAGGCACTGCTGGAGGGACGCCCGGACGCACTCCTGCGCCGGGCGCTCGAGCATTGGCCCGGGCCGGCGCTGCTGTTCGACGCGCTGCTGCGCCTGCGCTGGTGCAGTGCGGCCGCGCGCGCACAGATCGAGTGCACCGCCGGGAACCCCGACGGCGCGGGCTTCGAGGACCTCCGGCTCCCCTGGCCGCTCTCCCCCGAGGACTTCGACGCCGCGCTCGCCGGCCAGGTGGTCGAGATCGACGCCGGCACCCTGAGCACCCGCGACGGGCGCCACCACGCCTGCGGCGTGCGCCTGCTGCCGCTGCAGCCGGGCGAGGGCGGCGGCGTGCTGTGCAGCGAGGCGCCGGCGCCGGCGCTCGACAGCGCCGACACGCTCCCCTCCACGCAGCACTCCTTCGATGCCGCGCAGGCCGGCGCCTGGCGCTGGGACTTCAGCCGCGACGAGTGCGTCATCGACGCGCGCTGGTGCGAGACGCTCGACCTCGATCCGTTCCCCGGGCCCGGCCATCAGGCGCAGTGGGAGCACCAGATCCATCCCGACGACCTGCCCGCCTACCAGCGGCGGCGCGCCGAGCTGCAGCGCGGCAGCATCCAGCGCTTCGAGGTCGAGTACCGCATCCTCACGCGCACGCACCACTGGGTGTGGGTGCTGCAGCGCGGCCGCGTCACGCGACGCGATCCCGCCGGCCGGCCGCTGCAGGCCGTCGGCCTGTGCATCGACATCGACCGGCGCAAGCGCGAGGAGACGCAGCTGCGCACCAACGAGTCGCGGCTCGCCACCGCGCTGTGGGGCGCGCGCGCCGCGTTCTGGCAGTGGCACGTGCCGACCGACGCGCTGACGATGAGCCCGATGTGGTTCGCGATGATGCAGTACACGCGCGAGCAGTGGGACAGCATCGAGAACCCGTGGAACACGCGCGCCCACCCGGACGATCTCCCCGCGGTGAACGCGGCGGTGAACGCCTACCACGCCGGCGAGACCGAGTCGCTCGAGTACGAGTACCGCATGCGCACCGGGACCGGTGAGTGGAAGTGGCTGCTCGACCGCGGCCGCGCCGTCGAGTGGGACCCGGACGGCAAGCCCGTGGTCGTGATGGGCGTGACGCTCGACATCGACGCGCAGAAGCAGGCCGAGCTCGCGCTGCGCGCCAGCCAGGACCGGCTCGCGACCGCCGTGTGGGGCGCGCGCATGGGCCTGTGGGAGCTGGATTTCTCCACCGAGCGCACCGTGTGGTTCAACGACTGGTGCGCCCAGAACGACGTCGACCCCTGCGACGGCACCGACCACGTCGACCGCTGGGACGCCAACATCCATCCCGACGACGTCGACGAGGCGGCGCGCCGCTTCGGCGAGCACGTCAAGGGCTTCACCGAGTACTACGACGCCGAGTACCGCGTGCGTACCCGCGCCGGCAAGTGGATGTGGGTGTTCGAGCGCAGCCTCGTGGTCGAGCGCGACGCCAGCGGCGCCGCGCGCCGCATGGTCGGCATCTGCATGGACATCACCGCGCGGCACGAGCAGACCGAGCGCCAGCATTTCGCGCAGCCCTGGCTCGAGACGGCGCTCGAAGTCGGCCGCGGCGGCATGTGGTCGTGGGACCTGGAGAGCGGCGCGGTCAACTTCACCGAGACCTACTATCGCCTGCTCGGCATCGATCCGCAGGACGCGCGCGCCGACGCGACCCTGTGGGACGAGCACATCCACCCCGAGGACCTGCCGCGCGTGCGCGCCGCCGCGCGCCTGATGCTGCAGGGGGCCCCCGGCGTGTACGACGTCGAGTACCGCATGCGCCACGCCGACGGGCGCTGGATCTGGGTGCACGACCGCGCCCGCGTACAGCAGCGCGACGCCGACGGCCGCGCGCGCCAGGTGGTCGGCTTCGTCGTCGACGTGAGCGAGAGCCACGCGGCGCGCGAAGCGCTGCGCGCGAGCGAGGAACGCTTCCGCTACGCGACCCAGGCGGCGCGCGGCGTCGTCTACGACATCGACTACGCAACGCAGCAGGTCGAGCGCATCGGCACCGAGGCGCTGCTCGGCGTCGACGACGATGCCCTCGGCCACCTGCGCGACGACTGGATCGCGCGCATCGATCCCGATGACGCGGTGCGCTTCCACGCGCAGCGCCAGCTCGGCGGCGCCGTCGGCAGCACGCAGGAGACCGCCTACCGCGTGCGCCACGGCGACGGCCACTGGCTGCACGTCTGGGACCACGCCATCGTGGTCGCCGCGCGCGAAGGCCAGCCGCTGCGCCGCATCGGCTTCGTGCAGGACGTCAGCGAGCAGCTCGCCGAGCACCTGCGGCTCGGCGCCCAGGCGCAGCTGCTGGCGCTGGTCGAAGCGCCGGTGGCGCTGCTCGAGCGCGACGGGCGGCTGCGCACCACCAGCCCCGCTTTCGACGCGCGTTTCGGTGCCGGGAGCGGTGGCGTGAGCGATGGCCAGGGCGACGGCGAGAGCGGCGGGAGCGACGCGCAGCCCGGCGGCCTCCGTGGCCGCGCGCTGCGCGAGCTCGTGGCCGTCGACGATGCCCGGTGGACGGCGATTTGTGCTGAAATGTCGGCCGCCGGCACTGCCGCCGGTACCCGCATCGAGCTCACATGCCGGCATCGCGACGGATCGACCTTCCCCTGCACGTTCAGTGTCCGCGCCGTCGAGGTGGCGGGCGAGCCGCTGGTGCTGCTGAGCCTGTTGCCGGCGGGTACGCCAGCCGAACCGCCGACGATTCCTCCGGCCGCGCACTGATCCGCGCCCGCGGCGCCTTGCGGGGTGCCGCATGAGCCCGCTGCGTCGCGCGCTGCTCATCGGCGGCGGGCTGCTGCTCGCCCTCGTCGTCATCGTCGTCGTCACGCTCATGCTGCTGCTGCGCCCCGCCTCGCTCAAGGGCCGCATCGAGCGTGAGCTGCGCGAATCCACCGGCCTCGTGCTGCACATCGACGGCGACGTGCGGTGGCAGGCCTGGCCGACGCCGAAGCTCACCATCGGCGCCGCGCGGGTGGAGGAGGCGGGCGCCGCGGCGGGCGGCGGCACGGCAGCTGGATCTGGCGCAGCGCCTGGCGGCACCGCCGCAGCCGGCACTCGCGCCGCGCCGCTCGCGCAGTGGCAGGTGCTCTCCGCCGAGGCGCAGTGGCGTCCGCTCCTGCACGGGCAGGCGAAGCTCGAAACCCTGTCGCTCGACGGCGTCGCCCTCACGCTGGTGCGTGGCGCCGACGGCGCCATTCACTGGCCGAAGCTCCAGCCGGCCGCACCGGCACCCGGCGACACGAAGCCCGCCGAGCCCGCGCGCGCGATTTCCATCGGGCACCTCGCGATCAAGAACGCCGTCGTGCGCGTGGTGGAAGGGGGCGACTCCGCGACAGGCGCCGCCACGTCCGGCGCCACGCCCGCCACCGCGCCCGGCACCACGCTCGCCTCGCTCGACGGCCTCGCGTTCCAGGCCGGCGTCGACTACGACCCCGCCGCCGGGACGCTCCGCCTCGCGCAGCCCGCCGCGCTCACCGTCATCCACGGCGGCACGCTGCAGCCCGACGGCTTGCGCCTCGTCTTCGACGCGCCCGCCGTGACGATCAAGGCCGCGCCGCTCACGCTCGATGCGAAGCTCCTGCACGTCTGGCTCGGCAAGCTCGAGGCGGGGATCCGTCCCGAAGGGCCGCTGGACCTCGACGCGCGCACCGGTGCCGGCGAGCTCACGCTCGCGCTGCGCTCGCTGCGCGAATTCAGCGCCGCGCTCGGCGCCGAGCTGCCGCCGACGCGCGACCCGGCCGTGTTCGGCCCGTTCACCGTGCAGGCCATGGTGCGCGCCGATGCCGCCGGCCTCGCGCTCGATCCGCTCGCCGTGAACCTCGACGGGCTCGATTACACGGGCCGCGCCAGCGTGCCCGCCGGCGGCCCCGCCGCGGGCCACCCGGCGCGCTTCGCGCTCAAGGGCGGCAAGCTCGATCTGCGCCGGTACCTGCGGCCCAAGGACAAGCCGGGCAAGCCGTTCGAACTGCCCGTCGAGTGGCTGCGCGCGCAGCACGTCGAGGGCGTGCTCGAGCTCCAGGAAGCGCACGCCATCGTCGGCGTCCTGCACGGCGTGAAGATCAAGGTACTCGACCAAGCGAAATGAGCGCCGCGGCTCCGTCAACCGCAGCCGCGCCGCGCGCACCGGCACCGCCCGCCACGGCGCCGCCCGCCGCGGCGCCGATCGCGCCGCCGCTCCTCGCCTGGCACGCGCGCCACGGCCGGCACGACCTGCCGTGGCAGCGCGAGCGCACGCCGTACCGCGTGTGGGTAAGCGAGGTGATGCTGCAGCAGACACAGGTCGCCACCGTCATCCCGTACTACGAGCGCTTCATGCAGCGCTTCCCCGACGTCGCGCGCCTCGCCGCCGCGCCGATCGATGAGGTGCTGCACCTGTGGTCGGGCCTCGGCTACTACTCGCGCGCGCGCAACCTGCACCAAGCCGCCCGGCGCATCGTCGCCGAGCACGGCGGCGAGTTGCCCACCGACCACGAGACCCTGCACGCGCTGCCCGGCCTCGGCCGCTCCACCGCTGCCGCCGTGCTCGCCCTCGCGCACGGCGCGCGCCACGCGATCCTCGACGGCAACGTCCGGCGCGTGCTCGCGCGCGTGCACGCCGTCGAAGGCCCGCCGAACGAGCGCGCCGTCGAGCAGCGCCTCTGGGCGCTCGCCGAGCAGGAGACCCCCGCGAGCGACGTCGCCGCCTACACCCAGGCGATCATGGATCTGGGCGCTACGCTGTGCACCCGCGCCAGGCCCGCCTGCGGGCGCTGCCCGCTCGCCGACCGCTGCGCCGCCCGCGCGCAGGGCCGCCAGCAGGAACTCCCCACCCCGCGCACGCGCGCCGCGCGGCGGCTGAAGCGCGTCGTGCTGCTCGCCGCGCAGCGCGAGGATGGCAGCGTGCTGCTCGTGCAGCGGCCGCCGAGCGGCATCTGGGGCGGGCTGTGGAGCCTGCCGGAGTTCGAGGAAGAGGCGGCCGCGCGCGCCTGGGGCGAAGCGCGCCTCGGCGCCGCCGCGTATGACGGCCCCGCTCCGCGGCTCGAGTGGCCCGCCGCGCCGCTCGCGCCGATCACGCACGCGTTCACGCACTTCGACCTCGAGATGCACGCGCTCGCGGTGCGCTGCAACGCGGGCGAGGAGGCCGGCGCCGCCGCTCGCGGCGTGCAGGAGCCCGCCACGCTCTGGTATAACCCCGCTTCGCCGGCGGCCGTGGGCCTGCCGGCGCCGATCCACCGACTCCTCCAGCAACTCCCGGAACGCCGACCACGATGAGCCGCACCGTCAATTGCGTCGTACTGAAGCGCGAGGCCGAAGGCCTCGACCGCCCGATGTATCCGGGCGAACTCGGCAAGCGCATCTTCGAGAACGTCTCGAAGGAAGCCTGGCAGCGCTGGGTGAAGCACCAGATCATGCTGATCAACGAGTACCGCCTCGTCCCCATCGAGCCCAAGGCGCGCAAGTTCCTCGAGGCCGAGATGGAGAAGTTCTTCTTCGGCGAGGGCTCGGAGCGGCCGGGCGACTACGTCGCGCCGAAGGGCTGAGGGCGCTCCGGGCGGGGCAGGGGCGCCGGGCGCAAGCCACTGGCCGGGAAGGGAATTCCGCCGCGCCCCGGGCCCGGCAGCCCGGCGGGGGATTCCGGTTGACGGCCGCCCCGCCGGCCCGGTCTAATAGCCGCCCCGCTGCAACGGCGGGCGCTCGAGTCCACTCCGGCGGCCAGGTAGCTCAGTTGGTAGAGCAGCGGATTGAAAATCCGCGTGTCGTTGGTTCGATTCCGACCCTGGCCACCACCTTCCTGCGGTGTTTTTCCGCGGGTTGCGATCAGCCGGGGATCGATGTCGCCGGTGATTGCCGCGACTTTACGCGCTGGAGACCGGACTTTCGGCTTCCATGCACTTGTCCCGCCACGATGACACTCGTCACGGCGCGTCGCTGAGTCGTCGCTCCGCTGAACGATGCTCGCAGGCGCGAATCCCGACGGGAGGTGTCGGATGGACCTCGGCAGGAAGGTAGCATTGACGGTAGCGCTGGCCTGGCTCACCTCCGGCTGTGCAACGCGGCCGGATGGGCGCACTCCGACCGTACTTGATCACAACCGGTCTGTAGTCATGCGGGTGTTCGATGACATCCTCAATCGGCAGCGCTACGACCTGTTTGACACCCTTTATGCACTGGACTTCGTCAAGCACATCGACGGGCATGATGAGACTCTGGCAGAGGAGATCGTTGACGCCAAGAGCATGTACCAGATGTCGACCGACCTGATCATCACCGTCGATGCGATCATCGCGTCGGGTGATCTGGTCGCGACGCGATACACGGGTCGCGGCACGCACAACGGGCACTTCGGGGCACTCCCGCCGTCCGGCCGGCACTTCGAACTCTCCGGTATGACGTTCTATCGCCTGCGCGACGGCCGGATCATCGAGGAGTGGACCACCTACAACGAAAGCGAGCTGTTGCGACAGCTTGGAGTCGGTGCGGCCGCAGGACCTGGATCCCCCGGATCGCATTGAAGTCGCGCCCGCATCGGACCGCTACTAGTTAGTCCGTACTCGCGGTTCGCGGTGTGCGTTCAATCGCTCGTTCCCGGTTCGCGGCTTCGTAGCACGATGCCCTGCAGCCGATGCCGGAACGTGCGTCCGGTGGTAAACCGGCGTCCGCTCGTCAGTTCCAGCAGGTATTCGCCGTGCGACCACTTCGAGATGTGGCGAACGTGGTGCATGTTGATCAGCACCGAACGGCGAATGCGCCGAAAGCGGGGCGGTGCGAGTTGCTGCTCGAGATCAACGAGCGTACCGCGCACGGTGTAGGACCTGCCCTCGACCCAGAAGGTGAGATAGTTGCCGTCGGCTTCGACGCACTCGATGGACGGCTGGCGAAACAAATGCACCCGGCCGCCGACCTCGAGGATCACCGGCGGTTCGCTGTCGGCGGCCCCCGCTGCAAACTGCGCCGCCGCAGCGCGCGCGCCGCGCTGGGACTCGAGTCTTTGGGTGTCCGTGAGGCCGCTGCCGATCCGACGCCGTATGCGCTCCAGGGTCGTTTGAAAGCGTGCCTCGTCGAAGGGCTTGAGCAGATAGTCCAGGGCATTGAGTTCGAATGCCGTGATTGCGTACTGATCATATGCCGTCACGAAAACCACGACCGGCATGTCGGGGGCATCGATGGCAGCAGCCACCTGCAATCCACTGACCGGGCGCATGTGGATATCGAGGAACACGACGTCGGGACGCAGCTGCCGGATCAGTCGCGTAGCTTCCTCCCCGGAGGCCGTCTCACCCACCACCTCCACGTCGCCCGCCGATTGGCACTGCCGGCGGACCGTGGCACGCCCGAGAGGTTCGTCATCCACGATGAGGGCGCGCAGCTTCATCGGCCGGGTTCCCCGGACGGCGGGGGGTCCGCAAGTCGCGTGGGCAGGTCCAGCCGCAGCCGAAACGTCGATGCGTCGGCGATGCCAGCCGTCACGGTGGCGCGATCGCCATAGATGGCGGCCAGGCGGTCACGGGTGGTACCGAGTCCCACGCCACCGCGCGCTCGGCCCTCGGCGAGTGCGCCGCTGCTGCGGTTGCCGATCTCCAGGTGCAATCGCGCTCCGTCGTCGAGCACTTGGGCATGAATCCACACGGAGAGGTGATCACGGTCGTCCGCGACTCCGTGGATCACCGCATTCTCGACGAGCGGCTGCAGCAACATGGCTGGTATGGCGATGACGTCCGCGGCCGGCGGGGATTCCACCGTGAAGCTCAGGCGTTCGCCGAAGCGTGCCTGCTGGATGGCCATGTAATCGCGTGCGAAGGCGAGTTCATCGGCCAGGCAACTCCATTCCCGGTCCCCACCGGCGAGCGTGCGACGCAGCAGATCACCCAGGCGAACGATGACCGCACGCGCACGGGCCGGCTCGGTGTCCATCAAGCCCACAATCGTGTTGAGCGCATTGAACAGGAAGTGAGGCTTGAGTTGCATGCGCAGGGCCTGCAGCCGCGCCTGTGTCCAGGCGAGATGCAGGGCCTTGCTCCGCAGACGCTCGTCGCGCCGGCCCAGCGCCGCACGCAGGCCGAGCATCAGGCCGAGGCCACCGAGGTACGCAACCAGGCCAGACAGCGTGGTCGTAATCCAGAGGATGCGCGCCCAGCCCTCGAGCAACGACATATGTAGCCAAGTCGCCACAGTCATCGGTGGCCCGGGCTTCGGGGCCTGGGCGTTCAACGCGTCGGCAAACGGTAGCGTCGCGAACAACAGGGCGGGCCTGTTGGCGAGTGCGACGATGATCGCGAGTGCGGCGTTGGCGGTTACCGCGGCCGCGCGCGTCCCCGCCCGCCATGGCAATGCGAGGGCGAGACGGTAGACCGGGACCACCACAGCCGCCAGAAGCAGGATTTGTGCGAATCGGTACGCCATGGGGACGGCAACAAACCCGTCCTCCCGCTGCATTGTCGTCAATACGACCGTGAGCAGTTGAACCAGCGTCAGGACCAGCCAGCCGGGAAGGCCCACAGCCCACACGAACTGCCACGGGGTCCAGGCCGTCGAACTCGTGGCGACGGTCCCGCTGTCGACGAGCCACGCCCCGCGCGCATCTTGCTCGTGTTCGTTCATGCTTTCCCGTGCGCCCGCCCCGGTAACGGGGTCATGATCGGCCGGCGGCCTGAGCGGCGCAACCCGGCGCCAGTGTGCAGCTTGCCGTCGACTTCACGCGGCGAACGCCCGCAAACGGCACTCGAGATACGACGGGAGCAGCGCGGCCCAGGATTCGAGATCGGTACGGGGCAATGCCCACAACCAGATATCGTCGCCGTGCGCGCAGGGCCGTAACAGGGCCTGGCGACTCCATCGGCTGCGGACTCTTGGAGTTGCCGGACATCCGAACCCACAACGGAACCGAATGCAACCCGAGTCGAACTCTCCTCGCGGGTCGCATCAGGACAACTCATCCAGCAGGCCGAATATCAGCCGATGCCAGGGTCCCCAGGCCTGATCCGAACGCGCGCGGAGGATCGCCAGACGGTCCTCGATCCCGCCTCGTTGCGAAAGCGGCCGACCCTGATGAGCATCGAAGTACCCATCCAGTTCCTCGCATTGATGGCACACGCCTTGCTGGCCTATCAGCGCACAGCGTTCGCCGTAGCGCCGCTGCAGCCGGCGACGGGCCTCCTGCAGATGATTCTTCACCTGGATCACACCGATCCCGAGCATGTCGGCGACTTCCTGCGATGAGAAGCCGTGGACTTCCTTGAGCAGCAGCGCCGCCGCCATGGGTTCTGGCAGGGATCGCATTGTGCAGGCCAGGCAGGCTACGAGATGTTCGCGGGCGATGGCAATGGTCTCCGGCGTGCCGCGAAGCTGCTGCGAACGCTCCAGGATATCCGGCGTCTGCTCGGCGCGCGTGCGCAGATCATCCAGCGACACTTCGCGCCAGTGGCTATGGCGTCGGCGCTCATCGATGGCGAGGTTGGTGGCCACGGTGAAGAACCACGCGCGCTGGCCGTCGAGGCTGTCGGGCAATGCCGCTTCGAGACCGCGCAGCAGGGTCGTCTGCGCAAGTTCTTCGGCGATCTCGGGACGGATCACCAGGCGGCAGAGGTAGGCCACCAGTTCCCGGCGGAGTACCTCCAACGATTCAGTGACACGCTCATCCATCCGTTTTCATTTCCCAATCGTTGTATCTCTACGGGAGTCACTGATTCGAGAAGGGGGAGGTGACATGAAGTGGACAACTCTGGGCAAGGCAGCCGTGGCGGGTTGGGCGGGCGGGTTCATCGGCAACGGGCTGCTCGGTGCGCTGTACTCCAGTGGTCCTATCCGCCAGCTATTGTACGACCCGGGCCTGCAGAGCGAGTTGTTCATCCAGATCACGCCGCAGCGCAATGTCGCGATGTCCGTGGCCGGGCTCGTCGTCCTGAGCGGCGTGCACGGAGCTCTGTTGCTGCTGTTGCGTCGTGACGCGGCGCCCGCAGCCTGGGTGCGGCACGGTCTGCGGCTGGGCTTCGTCATCTGGGCGACCTACTGGCTGTTCCAGGAGTGGTTCATCTACGTCACGTTGCTGCAGGAACCCCTGAGCCTCGCCGGGGTGGAACTGCTCCTGCTCCTGGCCGGCTCTCTGGTTGAGGGCACCGTCATAGCCTGGCTGTTGAGGTCCACGCCTGGTCTTGCGGCGGCAGGCGGCATCCCTATTGCGCCGGAGCGGCAGGCGGCTGACGGGACGGCGGAACCTCGGCCGCTTTGAGCCCGGCACTCCACAGCGCGAGCGAGCACGGGTCGACCAGCTGGCGCGTGACGAGCCGATATTCGCCGTGATCGAAGACGTAGGTCTCCAGTGCAGTCAGATCGGCGCCCTGATGGCTGTAGGCCTGAAGAACCCGATATCCGTTCACGCGCGCGTCGAGGATGGCGACATGACCGAAAACGTCGGCGATGCGTTTGAGCGTCCGGCCATCGAGCACCACGTAGGGGCAGCCGCCGTTGCCGCACACACGTGGCGGGCTCACCAGTATGTACTCGGGAGCGCCGTCCGCATCGAGGTCTTCGCGGTACACCTCGGGGAGCCCGTCGACATCGAGCTGATCGAGCACCCGGGCCACATCGCCACGCTCGGGAAGAGACGCACGCGTCCAGGCCGATGCGGGAATACCGTGTCCGACGATGGCCGGTGCATCTTGGGGCAGTTGACACGCGGCCTCTTCGGCACGCGAGGAGAATGCTCCGCTGCACATCGCCAGCAGCAGCAGAACGCGGATCGGTCGAGATGGAGAATTGGGGCTCGCGTGCGAGCGGCGAGGTTGCCGCAGGTAGTGAGAAGAGAGGTGGGGCGTCTCGTGCATCGATGGTCGTCTCCGTGGGGAGTGCGAACCGAGGACACCCTGCGTGCGCGCCCGGCGCTGCCTGCATCCCGTTGCCGACGGATGATACCTCGTCCCAGCCGACATTCGTCCCTTGAATGGGGCGCTCGTCACGGCAGTACGTCGATGCGCAGCGGACACTGTGGACCATAGCGCATGCACACCCATGCGGACGTGCCCGATGACCGACACTGACGGTTCAGTCAAGTCAGTATTCGAACCGATCGTGATCGGGGAATCCCTGCTGCTGTTGCGCTGGGGTCTGCCTCCGCTGGGCGTATTGCTGGCGCTCGCGGCGTTGCTCGGCTGGTGGAATACGCGACTCGGCGCCCTGGCGGCGTCGACCGTCGGGCTTCTGGGCCTCCTCGCCGTGATCTGGGCCGGGCGACTCCGAACGCGTGAATTCCGCTTCGAGCCCACGACGCGCCGGGTATGGGTCGTGGAGCACGGGGCGCTCGAGACCCGTCGCACCGAGCTCAGCTACTCGGACGTCAAGAACGTGGTGGTGCGAGTGGTTGATGGATTTCATGGAGATGCGGATGCGCCCCTCGGCCGGCTGCTGTCCTTGCAACTGCATCTCGTGACGATGCGCGGCGTATTCCCCTTGTCGCGGTCGAACCTGCGAACGGTTCCCGAGTGTGAGGTACTCGAGGCGCGAGTCTGGATGGCGCTGGGCAGGCGGCCCGATGGGTCACTGCTCGAGCGAAGTTGTCGATATGCTCTGGCCTTCGGGGATCGGCTGCAGGCCGTGTGGCTGCGCCGGCTGCTGGAGCCGGACCTGACGTTTGCGCAGGCCGAAGGGCGCGTGCAGCGGGACCTCGCCGAGGCCGGAACGATGCGCGAAGGAGAGACGCATGGCTCACGCTGAATCGCGAGGGACTGCGGTCGGCCGCGCCGTGCTGGTCGCGTGTGCCGTCGTGATGGTGATCCTCGCGGTGGCGTTCTGGGTCCGCTCTTCCACAGGCGTTGCAAGCAGCCTCACGAGAGGCTACATCGGTGCGCTATGCCTCGCGGGCGCGCTGCCCTACGCGTGGATTCTCCTGCTGGCAGCCCGACGACTCCCGACGCTCTCTATCGCCGGAATCGTCTGTGCCCTGCTGTATCTGGTGGGATTCGGGTGGTTCGCGGTTCTCCTGGTCCTGCTGTCGTGGGGTGATACCACCCTGTGGATCCCGGCGCTGGGATTGCCGGTGCAGGGTGTGGCCCTGGTGGCCGCCGCGCTGGCGCGGTGGGGCGAGTGGCGCGCCGGCCGGGGAGCCGGTTCGTGGGGGGCGTCCCTGGGAACGCCCCTCATGCTCGTCGCTCTCCCGCTGCTCCTCGCGTCTGCGTTGAAAGGGCAGATCGCAGAGTTGCCGCGACGACATCAGGAACAGGCCAGCAATGCTGAAACGCTACTGCGGTCTGCCCAGCGGTGCCTCATCGAGGCCGGCACGAGGGCCACGACCGGATTTCCCGAACGTCTCGACGATGCGGGCGCCGCGCTCTCCGCTTGCGCAGAACCCTGGGCGGGGCTGGTCGCGTCGCGGACAACGACGCGGTGGTCCTATTGGATCGGCCCGGCGGATGAGCGGGGTCGGCGGCGCACGTTCGTTCTGTGCGGCCAACCCGTTCAGGTGCCGGATGCCGGGAGCCTGACGATTGTCGGCGATCAAAACGGCGCACGCGGCATGCAGTTGGCGGCGGACGGGGCGCGCGAACCGGCTTCGTGTGCCGACGCCTGGGGGGGCGGAGTGCCGCAGGCGGTGAAGCGACTGCAGACGTGCCTGTTGATCCACGCCGTACAGCGCGGAGGAGGATTTCCCGATTCCCTCGGGGGGCTCGCAGCCGCCTCGCCGTGCAGGCAGTCCATTGCTCAACCCGCCGCGGCCGACGGCGCCGGCGAATGGGGACTGCGTGTGGGCGTCGCGGACGTGGTCGGGCTTAGGTACTTGGCCGGACCTGCCGACCCGTCGGGTCGACATACTGACTACGAGTTGGCCCTGCAATGTCCGGGACAGACCGATCGCGTGATCGTGAACGCCGAGGGCGAGATTCGCGCACCAGGTACGAAGCTCGCCGCCGAGCTGCTCAATGGATGCCACGATCCGGGCGTACTGGCTGCCGATGATCTCGCGACCCGGTTTGGCTTCGTGTTGCGGTCGGATTCGAGTCCGGAGGTCGCCGCAGCCACCGAGCCGGCGGGCGTCGCCGTCACGGTGGCTGAGGAGTCCGAGCCGCAGTATGGCGACACGCCCGATCTGGCCGCGCGCCGTGCCGAGTGTGCAAAGAGCTCCACGGCGTGCTACGGACTGGGGCGGGAGATTGAGCGGAGCCTGACACTCGCGGGCGCAAACCCCTATCGGGTCGAGACGCTCGACCCGGCGCAGCGAGCGCTGCGCGATGAGGCGGACCGCGCCTTCATACGCGCCTGCGCGGCAGGCAGTCGCCTGGGTTGCTACGCGGAGGCCGACATGTGGCTGAGCGATCGCGAGCGCGGCGACGATCCGGTGCGCGCGGCCCTCGTGCTGCGAGAGAACTGCAAGGCAGGTCACGTACCCTCTTGCATCAGGTTGGGTGAACTCCTGGAGAGCGGGCGGCAGCCAACGCGCCACGTGGCATCGAGCATCCAGGTCGCCCCAGGTGGCGCAGCCAAGCCATTGACACTCACGGTCCCGGACAAGTCGCGCCCCGGCGTCCAGCAGGATTCCGAGGGCGCCATCTCGGCCTTCGCTGCAGCGTGTCGGATGGGCGACAGTGATTCCTGCCTCCGTCGCAATCGCCTCTTGCTGGACTGGCCCGAAGCGTCCGGCGCGCAGCGCACCGAGGCGCTCCACGCCCTGGCGCGCTCCTGCGATCTGGGACAGGCGGCGGCCTGCTACCTGTTGACCCGGCAGCCAGCCGCCGCCGGGCGGGTTGAGGGTCGCGATGTGGCGGTCTGGCGCGATCGGGCCTGTCGGCTCGGTGAACTGGCTGCGTGCGATTCGCTCGCGCGCTAGCCGGGGTGCGAGAAGTCGCCGGGTGCCGCGTGTGAGACCAATTCTGCTGGGACTGATGCTGGCCGATGCCGTTGTATGGTTGAGTCTCTTCGTCTGGGCCGACCCGAACGGCGATCCAGGGTTTCTCGCAGGGATGATCGGAGTGGGCTGCGCTCCAGCCTGCGGAGTTGCTGTGGTGGGTCTGCTCACACGGTGGGGCAAGCGCCTGCTGCCCGCGCTGGCGGCCATGTTGCTGGCCGACATTGTGGCGTTCCTGAGCGTGTTTGTCTGGCCATCGGACGCACAGTCGGCTCTGCTGCTGCTTTTCATGCCGCTGTGGAATTGCCTCGTCGTTCTACCCGCCGCCCTGCTGGGCTCGATGGTTGTGCGCTGGACGGTGCGACGCTGGCAAGCGAGGAAACCGTCCGTTGGGCCGTAGGGCGGCGCAAGCGATGGGCGCCCAGGTCTGGCGGGGCGGCATATCCGGGAGAAGGTGTCGCGGGCGTCACGCCGGACGTCTCGGCCGTGAGCCGGCATGCTCGTCGGATGGGGACCGACGCGCTCATTCGGCAGCCCTGACCCCTGACATTGAGGCGCTCATGACAGCTTCGTTCTCGGCATCGTGGACGCCTGGGTCGCTGGCTCGACAGTCAGGGTGCTCGCCCATCAGGGCGACGCGAGGCATGAAGCCCAGCGCCGCACGTTCGAGGTCCAATCGATGGCACATGCCGGATTTCAATAGTCGATCAGTGGGCGACGATCCAGTCTCCCCGGGGAATCCGGGAAATCGAGGTATGCCATGGGCGTAACGCTTCGCACAATCTTCGCGATGGCTTCGGCCGTGTTGATATTCCAACCGGCCGCCGGAGCTTCACTTCCACGCATCAATCGGGCCACCGTGGAGCCGCTGGCGCACGTCGACACCGCCTTCGAGGAGTTGAAGGTGCCGCAGGGCTATCGGCTACGGTTCATCAAGACGCGCCCTCACGGCGCGCGGGGGCGATTGCCGGCGGTCTACTTCGTCCAGTGGCTGTCTTGCGACTCCGTGGAGATTGGAAGATCCGAGGACGGTTGGACCGCGATGTTGAAGTCGCTGGTGCGAGACTCCGGAATGGTGGTCGCACGGACGGAGAAGGCCGGTGTGGGAGACAGCGAAGGCGGTCCCTGCTCGGCGCTCGACTACGACACCGAACTCGCGCACCACCGTCTGGCGCTCGAGCGACTGTTCTCCGATCCCTGGATCGATCCGCAGCGGGTAATCGTGTTCGGCGCCAGCATGGGCGCAAACTTCGCCCCCCTGGTGGCGGCCGACCATCCCGTCAAGGCGGTGGCTGTTTGGGGCGGAGGGGCGCAGTCCTGGTTCGAGCGACAACTGGGATTCGAGCGCCGGACCTTGGAGCTTTCCGGCAAGAGCGGCGCGGAGATCGACGAGCGGATGCGCAAGCTGTCGCAGTTCTACGCCCGGGTCCTGCTTGATGGGCAAACGCCAGCGCAGATCGCGCAGCGCGACCCGTCGCTGGGCGCGACGTGGATGGCGGTCTCCGGAGCAAGTGGCGAAACGCAGTTCGGCCGCCCAATCGCGTTTCATCAACAGGCACAACATCAGTATTGGGCACAGGCCTGGGCAGCTCTCGATGCACCGGTGCTCGCGCTGTTCGGGCAATTCGACTGGTACGAGGCCCCGGAGGGCGTGAGGCTCATCGGCGAGGTGGTGAATCGCGCTCATCCAGGTCGGGCGCAGGTTCAGATCGTCGCGGGGCTGGATCATCACTTCATGCGCTATGCCTCGGAAGCCGACGCGTTCGCCGATCGTGGCGGTGTACCCGACGCGCCAGCCGTGATGTCAGTTCTGCTGCCGTGGCTGAAGCAGCATGCAAACTAGCGAGCGAATGTGGTTGAGCCGCGTCCGGGGTTTGATTGCAGTCGCGGGCATGCTCGTGAGTCCGCTATTGGCGTCTGCAATCGAGGGATTGGAGGCACCGGGCCCAGACCCCAAATTCGCCCAGGAGTTGAGGCTGTTCGGCCAGCTGGTCGGCGATTGGGACTTGCGCATCAGCAATCGTCAGGACGACGGCAGCTGGGCCGAGGTGGCCGGGGAGTGGCATTTCGGGTGGATCCTCAATGGCCGTGCCATCCAGGACGTGTGGATTGCGTACAAACCCGACTCGAAACCCGGCGACCCGTCAGGGTATCTCGGGTATGGAACGACCGTCCGCGTCTACGACGAGAAGCAACACATCTGGCACGTCAACTGGATGGGGGTCTTGACTCACACCTACCTCCGGTTCCGTGCGCACGCGGTCGGGAGCGAAATCGTCATGGACGCGACGGATAGCGACGGCACTCCGATTCAATGGATATTCTCCGATATCGGCTCCGACCGTTTCCTGTGGCGTTCGCAAGCCAGTCCCGATGGCGGCAAGACGTGGCGCGTAGATCAGCGGATGACCGCGACGCGGCGGCGGTCGTACCGATGGTTCCCATGCCGGCGTTGACTCCGCTCCGTCGGCAAAGCCAGAGACGGCGCGCCCATCGCATCGGACCCTACATCTGCTTGAACTGATGCAGGTAGTTGCGGCTGACCGGCAGCACCTCGGGCCGACCCTTCAAGTGGATATCCGCAGTCTCCCTCGCGCCGCGTGTAACGTGACTGATGGCCCGCAGATTCACGATGACCGAGCGATGCACCTGCGCGAACTGCGTCGGGTCGAGTTGTGCAACGAGTTCCTTCAGCGGCATCCGGACAATGGTCTCGCCAGCTTGCCCGGAATCCCCCCGCCAGGCCACCGTGGTGTACTTCGCGTCGGAGCGCAAATAGTCGACATCGTCGACGGCGATCAGACGCAGTGTGCCGCCGACCTGCGCCCGGATCCAGCGGAGCAGGGGCGGCCAAGTGCCGCCGCGGAGCCGTTCAACCTGCTCGGTAAGCTGCTGGAGCAGCGCCTCCGTGTTGGACGCCGGCGACGCTGTCGCCATGCGTTCTTTGAGGCGCGCGACGGTTTCGGCGAGCCGCTCGAGCTCGACGGGCTTGACCAGGTAATCCAGAACACCGTGGGCGAAGGCCTGCACGGCATAGTGATCGTACGCCGTCACAAAGACGAGATGCGCGCGTCTGCCGATGTGCTGCGCGGCCTCGACCCCGGACATGCCCGGCATCTGTACGTCCAGGAAACAAATGTCCGGGCGCCGGATTTCGAATTCCTGGAGCGCCTCACGGCCGTTGCGGGCCTCGGCGAGGACTACGAGGTCCGGCCAGACCTGTGCGAGTTGGCGCACCAGTGCCTCGCGCAGAAGTGGCTCATCGTCCGCGATCAGTGCGGTGGGACGTTCTGCGCTCATGCCGCCTCCTCGCGCGCCGGCATGGTGATCTCCGCAATTGCGCCGTGTGGCTCGCACGCCCTGACCGAGAGACTCGCTTGTGCACCAAAGAACAGCCGCAAGCGCTCGCGCAGAGCGACGAGTCCCGTGCCCGGGCCAGCGGCGGAGGTCAGGAGCCCGACGCCTGTGTCGCTGACCCGGATGCTGCAGGCGGAGCCGCTACGACACACCTCGATGTCGACGCGCCCGCCTGATTCACTCGGATCGATGCCGTGCCGTACCGCGTTTTCAACAAGGGTGAGCAGGGTCATCGGGGGGCAGCGCAGCGCATCGGCCGAGGGGTCGGCGGTCACCGCGAATTCGAGGCGGTCTGGCATGCGCATGCGCATCAGCGCAAGGTACGCGCGTACCAGCTGGAGTTCCTGTCCGAGCGTGGTTGCCGGGTCGTTCAGGCGGGGCAACGCAGCCCGCAGGTAGGCGACGAGATTCCTAAGGACCTCGGGCGCCCTGGGCGAGCCGGAATCGACCAGCGCCTGAATATTGGCCAGTGTGTTGAAGAGGAAGTGCGGCGACACCTGCGCCTGCAGCAGACTCAGTCGCGCATCGAGCGTGTGCCGTTCAGCTTCGCTGCGAGCGAGGTCGAGGGCCAGCGCCTGTTCGCGCGCCAACGCCTCCTTCTGGCGGACCAGTGCGGCCAGCGCCAGCCACGGCGCCAGGAACATTCCGAGGGCCGTCAGAAGCCCGAAGCCGCCGAGACGGTCTCTCGATTCCCAGAAGGGCGGTGCATTCGCTGCAGTCGACAGGACGTAGATCGCAAAGGTCGCAATCGGAATCGAAAGGGCGACGGCAGTCACCTGAAGAGCCCAACGCGCCAGCCACCGCGGCAGCTTCGCCGGCAGCTGCTCAAAGAATCCAAAGGCGAGCAGGGCGACAAAGCCGATGGCGACAACGCGCACGAGGACCGACCAATAACCCGAATGCCAGCCGAGCCCGATGATCGAGCCGAGAATGAACGTCAGGATCAATACGAAGCGAACTCTCCGCCATCCTAGCGCGAGCGCAAACCCACGCGGCGGGGAGGGCAATGCGTTGATCGCCATGCAGTCAAGGATACTGGAGCGACGACGGCCGGTGCCACTACGTCCAGCCAAGAGCCAGCGGAAATGTGGGTCGGGCGAGAGGCGGAGCGCTGCACGGCCGCGCAGTGCGGGCGCCCGTCGGCCCCGGTCGCAGTCCATCCGGGCCAATCGTCATTCGTCACAATCAGCTGTCGTATCGACGAGCATCCGGTGATAGTTGCCGGGCCGCAAGTGAGGTGCCCGAATGACAACGCTTCGTCGCAAGCTTGCCCTGTGGGTAGGGGCCAGCGTCTTGCTTGTTCTGGCCGCCTCGGCCGTCATCCTGAGCCACGATGCGCCCTGCAAGGCTCCACCGGCACTCGTGCCCGGAGTGATCCCGATGAAGGCGGTCGTACGACGGTGCTACGGACCCCCGGAGGTCCTCAAACTGGAGGAGATCGCCAGACCGGTGCCTAGGGACAACCAGCTTCTCGTCAAGATCCATGCCGCGAGTGTCAATCCCGCCGACTGGCACATGGTCCGCGCTGAGCCCTACATCATCCGGCTCGATACCGGGGTGGGCGCACCCCGGAACCCGCGCGTCGGCATCGACTTCGCCGGGACGGTCGAGGCGATCGGCAAGGATGTCACTCGATACAAGGTGGGCGAGGCTGTCTTTGGCGGCCGGAACGGCGCGCTCGCTGAATACCTTGTCATCAATGAAGACGGCAACCTCGCGACCATCTCCTCGAGTATCAGTTTCGAGCAGGCGGCTGGAATCAATGTCGCCGGGCTCACGGCCCTGCAGGCGCTACGCGATCGCGCGAGTGTCAAGCGCGGCCAGAAGGTGCTGATCAATGGCGCTTCCGGCGGTGTTGGCACCTTTGCAGTCCAGATCGCCAAGTGGCTCGGCGCCGAGGTCACGGCCGTATGCAGCACGCGGAACATGGATCTGGTGCGTTCACTGGGGGCCGATCACGTCATCGATTACACCAGGAGTGATTTCACGCGGAGCGCGGAACGCTACGATCTTCTCCTGGACAATGTCGCGAACCGCGGAGTGCTCGAGATGCGCGGTATCCTCAAGCCGCAAGGCAAGTTGCTCATCGTCGGGGGCGGTGGACCGGACGCCAACCCCTGGGGTGGCGCTCTGTGGGCGCCGATCAAGGCGTTTGTGATTGCATGGTTCGTGGACCAGGACGTGACCTTCTTTCTGTCGCACTCCAGCTCAGAGGATCTGGCCACCCTGGCCCGACTCATGGAGAAGGGTACGATTCGAACGGTTGTCGACCGCCGCTATCCAGTGGCGGAAACCAGTGAAGCCATGCGCTACCTGGAAACCGGGCGGGCCCGTGGCAAGGTGATCGTTACCATCGACCCAGGTTCTGTATCAAAGTGACAGGACGCACTCACATGAGCGTCTGGTCGCGAAGCAGGGTAACGCTGGCGCTGCTGATGAATGCACCGGGCGTACTTTCTCCAGCTGGCCAACGTTACAAGCCGATCGACGTCCTGACGTTGTCGGTGTCGCCGTTCATATCGATGGTTCGCGGCAGTCATCGAAGCCTGAGTCGATCCAATACAACACTCACGGCGCGAACACCACGACCTGCAGCACTGCGGTGGATTCGCTCACTTCGCCTCTGTCTCCTCAGGTGCTGACGCACGCACTGACGGTCCGCTACCTTGCGGACAACGCCGATGGCGTGGTGCGCGACGAACCACCAATTCAAGGCGGAGGAACGCTTCCCGGCTTTGCCCCGTACCTGGCTACCTCGGAGGGGCGCACCGGTCACTTGACCCTACCGTTACCGTTCAAGGTGTTGCAGATGGCGTGATTTCGAGGTGCCCGCGAGGACTTGAGGGCACCTCGCATAACGGACCATTTCAAAGCTCGTAATGGCGACCTTGTGGGTCCGGGTTCTTGCCTGGCAATCACCAAATTCAGCTGGAGAATTCGGGTGACCGTCGACTGATCGATCAATTGCAGGCGCCTACCCGCCAATGAGCTGAACCAGGTCCTTCATGATCAGCAGCAGGTGATAGGGATCGCTCGGGCTCGGCTCGAAGTCGAAATGCTCGTAGAAGGCCCTGGCGGCGTCATCCTTGGCATGGACGAGCAACGCCCGCGCCCCGATCGTCTTCGCCGCACTGGCGCAGCGGATGAGCGCGTCCTTCAACAAGGCCGCACCATACCCCCGGCCATGCTGCGCCCGATCGACGGCGAGCCGGGCCAGCAGGATGACGGGGATCGGGTGGCGCGCCAGGCCCTTCCTGACCCGGTCGGATGCCTCCTCGTGGGTCACGGCACCGGCGGCCAGGCTGTAGTAGCCGACCACGCGGGATTCCAGCGCAAGCACGTAGGTCTGCGCAGTGTGCGATTGCTGGCTGGCCCACGCCTGGCGCTTGAGGAACCGGTTCAGCTCGTCCTTGCCGCAATCGAAATCGTCGAGCACATGGTCCCGACGAAGCTTCTCGATGGAACCGCGAGCGCTCACTCCAGGGCGCTGGAGGACTCGAGCAGCCTATGCAGTCGCGGCCGGGGCTTCGCCGGTGCGTCGAGTGCGGCGACGAACGCGTCGTACTGCCGCGCAGGGAGCTGGAACTCCCGCCGGTCGGCCAGCATCTCGGCCGCCGCGGCGAGCCCCTTGTCCAGGACGAACGCGCTGACGCTCTTGCGCTCGACCGAGGCGGCTCGCCGGAGTATCGACTTGGCCCGCGCCGTCAGGCGCAGTTCGAGCCGTTCCTCCTTTGGCTTTGAGACTTGGGTGGACATGGGCAACCCCGTGACCGGAATCTTGATACGTACAGTGTACGGACATCGGCCCACGGGCGCAATCGATCGCCCTCATCAGCGGGCGTGCCGCGATCGTGTCGAAGCCAGACTGACTGTGCCGCAATTGTGCCGTGATGAGGCTGGGAAAGGGGGTGGCAAGCGATGCAAGTAGTTGATTTGTAAACCCTTCGGCCCCATCCGATTCGCTTGAAAATCCGCGTGTCGTTGGTTCGATTCCGACCCTGGCCACCATTTCCTTAGGTTCCCTGCATTCGTCGCTGGCATCGATGGCTGCGTGCCTCGCTCGAAGCCCATCGTCCGGCCGCAAGTACGCCAAACCGGTGAGCGTCGCTGCAAAATGGGCCGCGGCGAACTAAACTCGCTGAAAGGCGAGTTCGGTCCGTCAGGCGGACAGGGAAGGTTCATGCACCTCCGGTGCTTGGCTGCCGCATCAGTCCTTATGGCGGTGGATAGCCTCATTCGATCTTCTGTGCCCGAGGATTCATAAGGGCGTAACAGATTGATTAAATTGAATTATTCTTGATTTTTGTCCCCGAAGCCCAAAGTACTGGGTACAAGCTTTCAGGTGGATTGCCTTGGTTGTACCCGAACGCGGGAATTCATTGGGCTTTAGGGATTTCGGCTGCCGAGGCTTGGCGCAATCCCGGAAGTCCATGGATCGACGAATTGCGCACCACCTAGTATGGATGACTTCACGAACCCAGCAGGGATGCCGCTCGCCAGCCGCAGGCCTTTGGCGTCGCCTCTTAATCTGTATTGGGGGCGCCCTATCGAATTGAATGCGTTCAATCTCTAACCAAGACAGGGTTGCCGTTAGGATGGCAGCACGGACCCAATTCGCGAGCAGAGGGAGATCATAATTTCACACAATCCACGGGCGACGTCGCGTTTATGCGGATGCCTCTCTCCTGGCGGCCGGTGCTCCCTTATGACGGCGAGCTGCGGCGCGTCGATAATTCGAAACTGGCTCTGCAAAGGCGCGACCTGTTCGCCCTCAATGCATCTGATCCAAAGCTGAGCAGCGGCCCGATTGAAGCTAGTAGTGGACAAGACGACGACCTCCTGCGAGACGCCAAGAATGCCGAAGCAGCGCGGAATAGCCTGTGCGTGATCTTTAGGCATGCCGCCTCTATTCACACGACGGGGGATGGGATAAAAGACGGCATCACTTCGGTTCAGGGAAGTCATGGGTCGGATAAGCGTTTCCAAAGCAATCACCGAACGGGATCCCAGATCGGTCCCGTTCAATTACATCGATCTCTTTGCCGGTTGCGGCGGCTTTAGCTTGGGTCTGAAGCGGGCAGGAATGAACTGTGTCGCGGCCATTGACGTCGACGCCGCGGCGGTCAAGACCTTCAAGCAGAATTTTCCACACGTGCCGAATGTCCTCGAGCGTGACCTGACCAAGTTCACGCCGGAACAGCTACGTGCGGTCATCGGCGATTGCCGGGTTGACGCGGTATTCGGCGGTCCGCCGTGCCAAGGATTCAGCAAAGTGCGTCGGGTCGACGGCACGAATAACGGCGCGCGCATGGTGCAGGACCCCCGACGGCTGCTATACCGAAACTACCTTCATTACGTTGAGTTCTTTGCGCCGGCGATCTTCGTGATGGAGAACGTTCCCGGGATTCGCAATGCCGCCGGTGGGGAGTTCTTTACCGCAATCCAGTCTGCGGCACGGAAGCTCGGCTACCGTGTGCATGCAGCACCGATATTGGCTTGGCAATACGGCGTGCCACAGAAGCGGGAACGGCAGTTGATCATTGGCACTCGCTCCGAATTGCCAATGTTCTCCACGTCAGTATTCGTGCCGCGCACTCATGAAGACCCAAAGGCGCGCGTCAACAGCCGCCGGCCAACCAAAGAACGCCGCGGGCGCGGACGGCCCAGGAACTTGCAGCCCCCCGTTACCTTGTGGGAGGCAATCGGCGATTTGCCACCCGTGCGCGCGGGAGGAGGCAACACGGTCGCGGAGTACGATCCAGTACGCGGCCGGGCTCACTTGGAGCGGTATGGAAAGCGCTTCTTGGTAGATGTGCTCGAGGTCCATCGGGCCGAGGCACTTACCGCGCATGTGGCAAGGCCCCATAGCGAGCGTGACCTGCGGGATTTTGACCGCCTCCGGGAAGGGGAGACCAGCAAAGAAGCGATCGAACGCGGTGAAAGAATGGAGTTTCCCTACGACCGCAGCCATTTCAAGGACCGGTACACAAAGCAGCACCGGGAAAGGCTGTGTTCCACCATCGTCGCCCACTTGAGCAAGGATGGACTGATGTTCATCCACCCGGTTCAGCGGAGATCACTCACGGTCCGAGAAGCCGCGCGGGTCCAGACCTTCCCCGATTGGTTTCAGTTGCCTAGGGAGACCACCGCGGCCTTTCGGCTGATTGGCAATGCAGTGCCACCGTTGCTGGCAGGGGCCATGGGCCACGGTGTGAAGCGGTATCTGGCTGCGTCATTGCCTGCCCGGCAGCTTTCCCCAATGCCGAAATCAGCAACCCAGGCCGCGAGGTGGCTCTTGGTTGCTGTGACTGGCAGCTCCGCGAACTCGCGGAGGATGCGGGAACTGCCCATGGATGAATTCAAACGGGCTTGGTTCTCATTGGGCTTCCTACACAGCGGACTACATCCCGACAGCGTGCATCAACCGGATAATCGAGTTCTCGCGGAACCTGAGTTGCCCGTGCTATTGGCTAAGGTCGCGCCTGAGTTCGCGGCGCCGGTTTATGCGGCCAGTGGCTGGCCGGTTCACCTGGTACCGTTGGCGAAGGAAGCGGCTCGGCGTTACCTTGAGGGTCGACTAAACACCGACGAATACTACTGTTCCCAGGCCCAGTTGGCTGGTTTGAAGTGGGCGCGCAAGCACTCGGGGGGGGAATGGCATCTACAGTCCAGGTAATCCCGTCTGCGCGCAGGCTCATCACCTCGCTGCGCGACATGGGCTACGAATTCAGCACCGCGGTCGCGGATGTCATCGACAACTCCATTGAAGCCCGTGCCACCAGGATCTTGGTAGACATCGAATTTGATGGCGACAGTTCCTCAGTCCGCATTGCCGACAACGGCCATGGGATGCCTCCGGCAAGGATCCGGGAAGCGCTGCGATTCGGGTCCGAGCGCGACTACGACGAGAACGATTCACTGGGAAAGTTTGGTCTGGGTCTCAAGACCGCCTCGTTAAGCCAATCCCAGCGACTAACGGTTGCCAGTCGGTCAAGTGCAGAGCGCTGTGAGATCTACGCCTACGCTTGGGATCTTGACCATGTCCAGAAGACGGACCGCTGGGAGATCGTAGAGATACCGCGCCTTGATCAGCGGCGTGAGCTGCGTGATCCGTTGCTGGAAACAACCGGAACAGTGGTTCTTTGGGAGCGGCTGGACCGCATCTTGGGCTACCAGCACCCCTATGGTGAGTCGGCGAAGAAACGCCTCTCCACCATGTGCCGCGAGCTTGAAGAGCACTTGGCAATGGTTTTCCACAGGTTCATGACGGGAGAAGGCGGCGGGAGAAAGATAAAGTTCCTCCTCAACGGCAACTTGATCAAGCCTTGGGATCCGTTCGCTCGGCAGGAACAGCGTACGCAAAAGCTGGAACTGATCTCACTGCCATACGATTCAGACGGCATCAAAGGCGAAGTGGTCATCGAGCCCTACGTACTTCCGCATCAAAGCCAGTTCTCTTCTCCGGAGGCGCATCAGGCCGCCAGCGGTCCGGAAAAATGGAACAAGCAGCAAGGTCTGTATATCTACCGCTCCAACAGGATGATCCAATCTGGCGGCTGGTCGAATCTACGGACCCTGGACGAGCATCTGAAGCTCGCGCGTGTGGCCGTGAGCTTCAAACCGGCACTGGATGAAGCATTCAAGATCAATGTCGCCAAAATGAAGGTGCAAATCCCGCAGAAGCTACGGGAACAGTTTGAGAAGGCCTTGGGGCCGGTTGTCAGCATCGCAAACAGCACGTACCGGCGACAAAGCAGAGAAGGCCAGTCCCCACGAGAGCAGGTTCAGCACCCCACGACATCTCCGCGGTCAGCTGCAGAACCTGCGACCCGCACTTCGATTCCAATGCAGAATACGGTGCTCCCCTTTAATTCTTCTCCAGCCTCAGCTGTCAATAGCGCGGTCGAGGGTCCAGCAGGCGCAAAGCGGATGTGGACGGTGCCTGAATTGAAATCTCTGGCCCTGCTGGTGGCAACTGCAGAAGAGCGCCCGGTGGTAACGGCCGTCTTGGACCGGCTTGAGCGGGAAATGACGGATGAATGAGCTGACGCTGGAGGCCTCTCTGGGGCTGGTGCGGATGCTCATCGATAACGGCATTCCCAAAGATGCCGCCCTTGCCAATCCGGCGATCCCGGCCTCGCTACGCAATGCCGTCACCGAGGCACTGGAGCGGGAGGAGCTGGTGATTCTGCGGCGGGCGACGGTGATCGTTGCCGACCCGGGAAGGGTTGACTGGCTGCGAACCAAGGATCGCCAAGGCTGGTATTACTGGCCCGCGTTGCGCCAGTACCTCCTGACGAGCAAGAACTGGAGCAGGCCGGCGGTCAATTCCTTAGATCAGGAAACCGACCGAGTGCTGGCTCAAATGGCGGACCCGACCAGCGATTGCTTTGACATTCGTGGCCTGGTGATCGGGTATGTCCAGAGCGGAAAGACGGCAAACTTCACTGCGCTGGTAGCGAAAGCTGCCGACGTCGGATACCGCCTGGTGATTGTGCTTTCTGGCTTGGACAACGGGCTCCGACGTCAGACGCAGATTCGACTGGACAGGGAACTGGTCGGGTATGCAGAGGGGTGCGTTGGTGCCGTCCGGCTCCCTCCCGTTGGACAGCGGTGGCATCAGTTCACCACAGAGGAATTCGGCGGGGACTTCAGGCCGGGACATGCCAACCACAGCGCGCTGCAGGGCAGTCAGCCTGTGCTTCTGGTGATGAAGAAGAATGCCCGAGTCCTCGACCGGCTTCACACGTGGCTAGACGCCGCGCCCGAGGAAGTACGCAATGCGTTGCCACTACTCGTGATCGACGACGAGGCGGATCAGGCCAGCGTGGATACACGGGGCTCTTACCAGACTTCAGATCCTGACCAGGACTACGCCGAGCCTGCCGTGATAAACGGGCTTATCCGCGAGCTCCTGCACAAGTTTCGTCGCCGCGCCTATGTCGCCTACACGGCGACGCCGTTTGCAAACATTTTGATCCCGCACGATAACGTGGATCCGAACGCTGGCAGCGACCTATACCCCAGGGATTTCATAGTTGATCTACCACAGCCTGATGGCTACTTTGGTGCCGAAAGGTTGTTCGGTCGTCTGGATGAGGAGACTGGCGAGTTCATAGATGGGATGGATGTCATCCGGCACATTCCGGACATTGACATTGCCACGCTGGATGCCGATCAGCTGCCCGACTCGCTTTGCACCGCAATCATGGATTTTGTGCTGGCGGGTGCAGCTCGCGCTGAGCGAGGTCAGGGTGGGCAACCTGCAACCATGCTAATTCACACCAGCCAGCGCAAGGATGATCACAAAGCCCTGTGGACCGGTGTATCCACATGGTTCCACGAGTTCAGGGATGAATGGCGGTACCATCCAAAGCAGGGCATCCGCAACCGGATGAAAATTCGCTGGGAGAATGAGTTCGTCCCGGCTACGCGGGCTGGTTTCATAGAACGTGTGCGAAGCTTTGATGAGATTGAGGCGTTCATCGGGCCCTTCTTGGAAGCGCTGTCGCCGCCCAGGGTGGTGAACAGTGACACCAAGGAGGTTCTTGACTACGAACGAGATCGGGGCCTGAAGGTCATCGCCATCGGGGGCAATCGCCTCGCACGGGGGTTGACGCTGGAAGGCCTACTTGTCAGCTATTTCGTGCGATCGTCGGCGCAGTACGACACGCTGATGCAGATGGGACGCTGGTTCGGCTTCCGCGGGGGCTATGAAGACCTGACGCGGATATGGACGACGGCTGAGCTGGCGCGCTGGTTCGCAGACCTTGCTGCGGTGGAGCACGAGCTCAGGCAGGACATCCGCCGATATGAGGCGGAGCGGGTGACCCCGCTCGAGCTCGGGATCCGGATCAAGGACCATCCTTCCATGTTGGTGACGAGTCCCTTGAAGCAGCGATTTGCCACTAACATCCCGGTTGCACAGTCTTACAGTGAGCAAGTCGTGCAGACCGTGCGATTCCCGTTCAGTCGCCCCTCCGACCTCTCAGTGCTGTTGGAGAAGAATCTGCTTGCAGTCAAGCAGCTTTTCGCGATGTTGGGCACGCCCGATGAGCGTTCCAGTGGTGATGTCATTTGGAAGAGCCGGCGAGCCACCGAGGTCCTGGGGTTCTTGGCCCAGTACCAGGTTGACGATCAAGCGAGAAGCATTTCCCTTCCGCTTCTTTCAAAGTACATCGAGGTTCAGCTTGAGCATGGTGAGCTGACAGACTGGGTGGTTGCCGTGAAAGGCAGGGGACGGCCGGACTCCGAGCTCGGGCAGACGCGCTGGGGAATTTCGGGAGGTGAGGTCAACATGATCAACCGTTCCCGGCTCAGAAACAGTGATACCGATTCCATTGGTGTACTCACCAGCCCTGATGATGAGCTCACCGGATTTGCCGACCGCAGGGCCGCCGCTGAAACGGTACGTGTGGGTGAGAAGATCGGCCTGAATCCGGCGGCCCGACGAGTGCGCACGCCGCAAGAGGGGTTGCTGCTGATCTATCCGGTAAGTCGCAATTCCAAACCAGATTCTGAGATAACCCGCCGGCCACTGTTCGATGATCCGAACGATGGGCGCGCCCGGGATCTCGTAGGCATCGCCGTTTCCTTCCCGCGATCCAACATGGCAATGCCTGTAAAGGGTTACTTCGTTGGAACCGCCGGGTGGAAGCCGGCATGAGCCTGATCCGCCCGGAGATCTGGCGGCAGGTGGAGTCCGCAGCCCCTGCCGGGGATGAACTGGTGGGGCGCCAAGCAGTTCCAGCATGCACATCGAGGCTGCTAGCGGCAGCCGACAGCAGTGGCCGGCGGCATCTGCTGATCTTGCTATATGCCCAGGACGCAGAGTTCAAGGACGTGAATAGCCGCGGGCTGACGGCCCGGACAGAAGATCTCAGCGTCCGCGAGAGCGAACCGGCGCGGTACATCAACTTGCTGTGCGAGGATCCCGCCGGACACTCCATGTTGGACCTGGTCGGTGGCGAGATTGCGGAGCGCCTCCAAGGCCCTCATGGCCCGCCCGCGGAAATCGCTGCTCGAGTGTTAGCCAAATGGCGCCGGTTCTGGGGCCAGTTGCCTCAACAGTTGCTGTCACGAGAATCCCAGATCGGCCTATTTTCAGAGCTTTGGTTTTTGGCGTACTGGTTGGTACCCGCGGTGGGTCCATTGAGGGCGGTGGAGTCTTGGCGCGGTCCTCACGGGGCGCGGCATGACTTCGAGTGCCAGGGGCTCTCCATCGAGGTCAAGGGTACTAGCTCGGCGCGGGGACGGATACACACCATCAACGGGATCGATCAGCTTGAGGAGCCAGATGCCGGCCAGCTTTTGCTTTTCAGCTTGCGTTTGCGGGACGAGGCAGGCGCCGGCAACTCCCTGCCACTGCTTTGCCATGCCTGCCGCCAGCTCCTCGCAGTTGATAGCGCCGCCGCGGATCAACTGGATCTCGGCCTCATCTCCGCGGGCTATCTTCCAACGCACGAAGAGGAATACTCAAAGAACCGGTGGCGGGTTGTCGAGGAACACCTGTTCCAGGTCCGCGAGGGATTTCCGCGGATCACCCGGCACAGCTTCCAAGGCGGAATACCTCAGGGGATCGAAGGCATCGACTATGTGATCAACCTGGGTTCGTCGGACAGTTACGTAGTCGCGCGCAAACCTTCAGAGGCCATCTCGATACTGGCGGCCGACTGAGGGAGCCATGACGGATGTCTTCATAAGGAAAAAGCGCTCCGACGTGATGTCCCGAATCCGGGGGCGAGGCAATGAGTCCACGGAACTGCAATTCGCCAAGTTGCTGCGCTCCGAGGGGATCACGGGATGGAGGCGGCATGTTGAGCTGACCCTAGGTGTGTCCAAGCACCACAGTCATATTTGCGGGCGTCGCCGGCGGACAGTTCGCCCGGATTTCGTATTCAAGCGAGAGCGGGTGGCGGTGTTCGTCGATGGGTGCTTCTGGCATGGGTGCCCGAAACACTCGGTGAGGCCACGACAGAATGAAGAATTCTGGTCGGAGAAACTGGCGCACAATCGAACGAGGGACAGCTACGTGACACGGGCATTGAGGAGACGTGGGTGGCGGGTCATGCGGGTGTGGGAGCACGCGCTTCACCCCTCTAGGAGCAAGAGTACTCTCAACCTTGCGCGTAGGATGATTGAAAAGGGCATGCGCTTACCAAGCTGAAGTTGGCCTGGACCGCATGCTGCTTCCCAATCTATGCCACGCGATGCTCCGTGCGGCGTTCTTCAATCCGCTTGGCAACCCACTCACGAATCTCTTGGTCGACCCACCCCACGCCCCTTAGACCGATTCGAACTCGTCGCGGGAACCGCGTGCCTCGCTCGAAGCCCATTGTCCGGCCGCAAGTACGCCAAACCGGTGAGCGTCGCTGCAAAGTGGGTCGCGGCGAACTAAACTCGGTTGCAGGTGAGCTTGCTCCATATCTTGTGACAGGGAAGGCTGCCATCTATCGGGCGGCTGACGGCGGCCTGCGCCGGCCATCCGGGAATCGGGCGGATTCGCGAGCTTCGCTGGGCCGAGCTTGACAGCCATGGGGCTTTGCGGCTCCCATTCGACCATGAAGTCAAGATTGGCCGACGAGGCTCGCCAGACCTTGGCGGAATACGTGCGTCGCATGACGCCGGAGGAGCGGCTCGCCGCCTACGTCCGCCACTGCCAGCTCATGGCGCAGGTCCGCGTCGCGGGCCGGGCGGCCATGCGGGCGATGCCGCGGCGGCTGGTGCCCGATGCGCACTGACGCAGCGGGCCAGTAGGCGCTGCTGATGGTCGATGTGGCCGAAATCCTGTCGGCGCGTGCGGTTCCCTACGCGGTGATCGGGGCCATGGCGGCGGCGGTGCACGGTCTCGTGCGGGCGAGCCTCTATGCCGATGCCGTCATCAGCGCCCATCTTGCCGTCGGGCGCGAACTGCAACGGGAACTTGCAGGGAAGGGCTACCGCACGGACCTGCGCGTCGGCGATGCGGACGACCCTATCCCTGCTCTGCTGACGGTCGCCGACGAACTTGGCAACCGCGTCGACCTGCTCATCGGCTTGCGAGGCATGGATCCCGCGGCGATGGAGCGGTCCAACGTAGTCACCCTGTCTGGCTTCCCGCTCAAGATCATTGGTCGCGAAGATTTCATTGCCATGAAGGTCCACGCTGGCGACCCCCAGGATCTTGCGAACGCACGCGCAGTCATTGCGACCGATCCGACCAGCCTCGACCTGGACACGCTCCGCCGCGCTGCCGCGGGAATTGGCGGGGACGCTGCCAGGCGTCTGGAGTCGCTTCTCAGTGACGCAGGGTGAAGCGCGCGCTTTCCACCCCAACGGCAGGCTGGCTGCTTCAAAGGGGGCGATTGAGGCACGAGAATCTGCGTTGTCAGGGAATACTGCCGGCCCCCAACTGAGCGACGGTAGTCCAAGCTCGTCCACTGAAAGCCGGAAGCGCTTGGGGTCGGCTTGGGGGTAACCGGGGCGCCAAGTTGGCAGATCCGGTAGGCGATTCAGTGGCTTGGATGAATTTCGCCGTGGCGACCCTGGCCACCATCTTCACGCGATTTGCGGCGTGAGCTTCAGGCCCAGAGCGCGCATGACTTTCAGTACCGTCCCGAGGCTGGGATTTCCGTCCTTCGACAGCGCCTTGTAGAGACCCTCGCGCGTGATCCCCGTCGCTTGGGCGAGGCCCATCATGCCGCGGGCACGCGCGATGTCGCCGAGCGCCGCCGCGAGCAGCGCCGCATCGTCCGGCGCCTCCTCCATGCACGCCTGCAGGTAGGCAACCATGTCGGCCTCCGAGCGCAGGCTGTCGGCGGCATCCCATCGACCGAATCGCGCCTTGCGGCTTCGCTTTGCGGCCACGTCTTAGCCCTTCCACGTCAGGGTGCGTATTCCGCCCAAGCCGGGCCAGCGTTCCGGTCCAAGCCGGCGGGCGTTCCGGTCCATGCCGGGCCGGTGTGAAGCGGTGATGGCACTGTCGCTGTTGTGGGTGTTCTCGTCAATGACCCTTTGACTTCGGCGGCGCTGCCGGCCTGGCGGCGAGGCCCTTGTTCCGACGCATGGACTCGCCCTTGAGCACGATGCGGTAGCTGTTGTGCACCAGCCGATCGAGGATGGCGTCGGCGACGGTGCGGTCGCCGAGGTAGGCGTGCCACTGGTCAATCGGCAGCTGGCTGGTGATCAGCGTCGCGCGGCGGTCGTAGCGATCATCGAGGATCTCGAGCAGATCGCGCACAGTCTCGTCGGCGAGCGGGGCGAGCCCGAAGTCATCGAGCACGAGCAGGTCGGCGCGGGCGAGCTGGCGGAGTATCAGCGAGCGCTTCTGCAGCGCGCTGTAGCGGGCCAGTTCCTCGATGAGACGCGGGAGGCGAAAGCACCGCACGGCGAAGTCGGCGCGGCAGGCGGCGTGCGCCAGGGCGGCGGCGAGGTAGCTCTTGCCGACGCCGGTGGGTCCGGTGATCAGCACGTTCAGGTGTTCGCGGATCCAGGCGAGGTCGGTAAGCTGCGCGAACTGGCCGGCATCGAGACCGCGCGGAGCGCGGGTGTCGAGGTCTTCCAGGCACGCCGGCATTGGGAGCCGCGCCCAGCGCAGGCGCTGGGCGAGGCGGAAGCTGGCGCGCTCGGTCACTTCGTTCTGGATCAGCAAGGACAGTCGGTCCTCGAAGGAGCGTTCCGTGAGGTTGGGCGTGGCGAGTTGTCGCTCCAGGGCCTCAGCCATACCCTTGAGGCGCAGCGTGTGCAGTTGCTGGATCAGCGGTTCAGTGAGCATCGATGGGATCTCCGTCGGTGGGGTGGAAGTAGTGGGCGCCGCGCACGTGCTCGTGCGCGAGATCAAGAGCGGGTTGCACCGCGCTGGGCGCCGGCGTCTCGATCAGCGTGCGCACGGCGCGATAGGTGTAGACCTGCAACGACAGTGCGCGCTCGCAGGCGCGCTCGAGCCGCTCGGGGCTGAAGTCGCGCGAGAGGCGCAGGATCCCCTGGGCGCTGCGCAGCGTCTCCTCGGGATGCCGGCGACGACTGGCCTGCGCCTCGATCAGCGCCGCGGTGGCCGCGCCGATCCGCCGCGCCTGCTCGAGGGTGTAGGCGAGCGAGCGGTCGATGACCGCCACATGCCGCTCGGGGCGATGCTCGCGCCGGGTATGACGGTGACCGCGCTCGCTGGCGCGGGCGTGCACCGCCACGCGCTTGCCCTGGTGGAAGACCTCGACGCCGCCGGCGGTCAGCCGCACATCGACGCTCATCCCGATCAGGGCATAGGGGACGGAGTAATAGGCGCGGGCCACCTCGACGTGATAATCGGGATGGACCTTGGCCTTCTTCCACTCGCCGAACTCATAGGCGCGGAGGGGGAGCGGACGCAGGGCGGCGCGCTCGATCGCATCGAAGCGCGAGCGCCGGCTGCCTTCGGCCTTCTTGAACGCGCGGGTGTTGAGTCGCTCCAGGAGCTCGCGCAGTACGGCGTTGAGCTCGGCCAGCGAGAAGAACACGCGGTGGCGAAGGCGCGCGAGGATCCAGCGCTCGACCACCAGCACGCCGGTCTCGACCTTGGCCTTGTCGCGCGGCCGGCGCACGCGCGCCGGCAGGATCGCCACGCCGTAGTGCTCGGCGAAGTCCTGATAAGCCGGGTTGAGATCGGGCTCGTAGCGGCGCGCCTTGGTGACGGCGCTGCGGAGGTTATCGGGCACGATGGCGCGCGGCACGCCGGCAAAATGCTCCAGGGCCCGCACATGGGAACCGAGCCAGTCGGGCAGCGACTGGCTCCAGGTGGCCTCGGCATACGTGTAGTTGCTCGCGCCCAGCACGGCGACGAAGATCTGCGCCGATCGCACCTCCCCGGTGTGCCGGTCGGTGATCGGAACCGTCTGCCCGGCGTAATCGACGAACAGCTTGTCGCCGGGGATGTGCGCCTGGCGCAGCACCAGCTCCTGGCGCGCGCGCCAGCGCCGGTACTGATCGCAGAACACGCTGTACTGCCAGCCCTCGGGCTGCTCGGCCTTGTACTCCTCCCACAGCAGCAGGCGCGTGACGCCGCGGCGGGCGAGCTCGGCGTGCAGGCGGGCAAAGTCGGGCTGCGGCGTGCGCGAGAGCGCCACGACGCGTCGGTACAGCCGCTCCTGCAGCGCTGCCTCGTCCAGCTCCGGCGGCAACGGCCAGGCGATGCCGGCCTCGCGCGCCCGCTTGACGCACTCCTGCACCGTCGAGCGGGCGCTGCCGATGGCCACGCCGACCTGCCGGTCGCTGAACCCCTCGGCCTTGAGCCGCAGAACCTCGCGTATCTTGCGCACGGGTAACCTCGCTTGCCCCACCGTCGCTCTCCTTGTCCGAGGACAAAAAGAACACGGTAAGGCGGGTCTACCCGCTTCAGCTCAACCGGCCCGGCATCCCCCGGAACGGTGGCCCGGCATGGACCGGAATGCCGGCCCGGCTTGCTTCGGAATCATGGCCCGGCATGGGCCGGAATACGCATCAGGGCAATCGCGTGAGCGCGGCGGATGTCCTCATGCTGGGTTCGCTTGTCACCACCACAAAGCAGCACAACCACGACTTCGCCTCGACGCAGGTAGTACACGCGGTAGCCGGGTCCGTAGTCGACGGATGCGAGCCAGGATCCGGGCGCGCGCCCGACCATCCTTCAGGCGGCCGAACCATGACGCGAAGGCCGCCGACTGGACGACCCTGATCACGGGAAAATGTGGTTGATTAGGGACACGGTGTCAACCATAGTTAACAGTCGTGCCAAGGATTGGCCGACAGGCGAGAAGGGGACGCCGAACCCAATGCGCCTCGCCAATCGTGCGCCGCGTCCAACTGGCCCCTCACCTTGAGAATGCTAGGATTCAGGCACTTAGCCCGCGGTTCGGAGCGACTGCCTGCGCATGACGACCCCAGACGCTCACGCCCGCGCCGACATCGATCAACGGCACGAGGCTGCCGACTGGCAGGACTGCAATGCGAAGGACAGCAGCGGCCGCGCCGCCCGTGGCGTCGCCATCCGGGAGTTTCCGCTCGCCGAGGGGCATGGTGAAGCGGACTATCTGCTGCATATCGATGAGAAAGCCGTGGGCGTCATCGAGGCCAAGAAGCGGGGCACCACACCAAGGGCGTCGAGTGGCAGTCCGCGCGTTTGCCGGCGTGGCTGCGGCCGCTGCCCTTCGCTATATGAGTACCGCAGAATGTCTATTGATAGCCGCATTGGGGACTACGGTAACGGGTTATCTGGGTTCTCGCTCCGTACGCAGCCAGCGGACAGGCGCCTCTAGGCTTTCATCATGAAACCCGACTCACCGACAAGCGTTGTAGAGTTCCTTCCGCGAATTGGCTATCTCTCCAACGCCACTTACATGGAGCCGTGGGCCGCAAAGATTGGCCAGTTCATCTTCAATTTCGGCAGCATCGAATTGGTGACGCACATTTACCTCGCACGGCTCGAGGCCACGGAAGAGGAATTCTCGTCGAGTATCGCGAAGTTGCTGCAGTCGCGAGTCGATCGGATCATCGACCTTCTTGCGCTAAACGCTGGTTTGCCGCAGTGGGAGAGGGATCTCGCGATCCGCGACTGGGTCGAGGTCAAGAAGATGTGCGTGTGGCGCAATCACATTGCGCACAATCCCGTCTTGCCGTACTGGGGACTAGACAAGAATCCGACCGTGGATCCGCCGGAGGGAATCACATTGCCAGATATTCGGCAGCTACGAAACGGCGGCGGTGTTCACGTGACGCTGGAAACGCTCTCCGAATTGGTTGAAGTTTCGGTAAATCTGTCTCAAAGATTGGTCGAGACAGCAGATGCCTTCAAGCGATCGACGCCACCAGGATCTTGAGAGCTGGGCGGCAGAATCAATTGATGGAGGAAGGGCGGTCGCAGACCTCCCCGTCAAGGTTACAGGTTGATACCGGGTTTTCCTGCTCCGGCCTCGCGCGGCATGCAGGCCAACGGCTGCACCTGGCCGATGGTTTCGAAAAGCTATGCGCTCAGGACTTCTTCCCGATAGATCCTGCCGCCGCCCCCATCACTCCGCGCTCGCCGCACCCAACGAAAGGCGGTAATGCTGGCTGATCGTGCAAGGCCGGCTGCTTGCCCGCTCGCGCGCGCGCCAACCCTCGCAGGGCATGGGGCCGCTCGCGGCACCGGCCACGGCGTGCCGGGCCTCGCTCAGCTCCCCCACCAGCGCGACGACGGCCGGGCCCAGGTCGAAGTCACCGTCGCACTCGGCGCACGGGCAGGCAAAGCGGAAGAAGGCGCGCGCCGCCGGATACAGGGTGTGCTGCTGCGGCGAAGGCGTTCGGCCGTTGCGCTCTTCGAAGCGCAGCTCGATGCGCAGCGTCGTGACCTGCGGGAAGCGGTCGCGCAGCGTCGGGGATCGTGCGCGCGCCGACTGCAGCTGGAGCCGGCGCTGTGCACTGATGCCAATCGACTTGCGCGTGGCGAGCTTCACGGCGCGGGTTCGACCGGCGGCGGCGGAGCCGGCGGCAGCAGGCGCGTACGCTGCTCCTCGCGGACCTGCTCGAGGCTCAGGTCGGTGTCGGCGGCGATGACTTCGAGCAGGCGATGCGCCGGGTTGCGGGGCAACGTGACCTGGTGCAGCCGCTCCCAGACGCGGATGCGCATCGACGGCGTGCTCTGGATGGAAGTCTGCTCGAGCAGTTCCTGTTGCCGGCGTCGGGCCCGCTCGGCCTGGTGTTCGGCAACGCGCGCCCGGTAGTCGCCAACGGTCTCACCCACGATGGGGATCGGTTTGTCGAAGTCCCTCACGTGACGGTGCTCCTGCGTTGACGGGGAATGGACTGCGGCCGGGCCCGGGACGGATCCCGGCCCGGCCGCGCTCTATGCCCGCGGCCTACCAGCGGCCGCCGCCACCGCCGCCACTGCCGCCGCGATAGCCACCACCACCACCGGACCGGCCACCGCCGCCGCCCGTGCGCGGCTTGTCCTGCGCCTCGTTCACGCGCAGGGGACGGCCACCCATGTCCTGGCCGTTCAGGCCCTGGATGGCGCGCGATGCGTCCGCCTGGGCCATCTCGACGAAGCCGAAGCCGCGCGGACGACCCGTCTCGCGATCGGTCGGCAGCGACACGGAATCGACCGAGCCGTACTGCGAGAACAGGGTGCGGATATCCGCTTCAGATGCCGTGAACGGCAGGTTGCCAACGTAGATTTTCGCCATGATTCAAACTCTCTCCAATTGACTCGAGTGCCACCGAACGCAAACCAACAGGTTCGGGTGGCCGCTCCAACGGCAGGCACAGACTAGAGGTCAGGGAGAGGGTATCTCGCGAGCCATCAAGGATCCGTAAACCGGTCACCTGATCGCAGGTGGCTCGGTCCAACCGGGAATGCGCGGGGAACGCGCTGGTTGGCACTGGGACGTCGACGATCCGGGGCGCAGGGTACACCATGCAGGCGGTCCCCGCCTGACGATCGACTGCCAGCCGCCACCAGCGCCTGGCTGTGCTGCGCGGCAAGGTGCAGGCGCGCCGCCGGGCGGGGCGCCCGCCGGGCGTCAGCGGCGCGCCGCCTTCTTTTCCTGCTTCGCCGCCCGCTTCTCCTGCAGCGACTTGGCGGGCTTCTTGCGCGTTTCCTTCTTTCGATCCATTCCCTTGCTCATGCTGGCTCCTTCGATTCAGGTACGTGATCCGGCGTCGCGGGCCGCGCTGGCTGGCGTTTGGCCAGGCGCTCACGCTGCTCGCGCTTCTTGGCCTCTTCGCGTTGCTTCTTCAGGTTCCGGTAGTTCGGTGCTCTCATGGACCCTCATTGGCTATGGTTCGCAATGGGTCCCTTCTACGCGATTTCCGGCAAGCGCGCATGGATATCCTGGCGCGCCATCACGCTGCGCCTACTCGACCTTGTCCTTCGCCTTGGCGGCGGCGTCCGACTGCCACTGCATGTTGCCGGGCGTATCCGAGCCGCCGTGCTTCAGGGCCTGGACGTGGTCGATTACGTAGCCCGGGCAGGCGCCGCGCTTCTTGCCGGTCGACGGGCAGGGGTGCGTCTTCCTGAACTGATCCTTCGCCTTGGCGCTGCGCTTGATCTTGCCGTGCGCATCGCGCGCCACGCCGGCCGCCTTCTTGGTGCCGCCATGGTGCCCCGAGTGGATCTTGGGCGTGTGCGCATGGGTAATGGAGTGGTGGTGGCTTGGGCCGCCGTGCGAGCCCACGTGATGGCCGGAGCGGGCACCAGCGGCGCCGCAGGCGAGCAGGGCGGCGAGGGCGAACAGCGCGGCTCTCATGGCGGCGATCATACGCCGCGCTGCCCCGGCGCGACCCGATTGCGACGCATCGTGTCGGGAACGCGTCGTAAGCTGGGAACGCTCGGGAGAGGACCAGGGCAAGCGCCTCGGCGCCTTCCCGTGGTCACAGCGCGCAGCCGATCCCGATGTCCCTGGCCTGTTCGGCGAGGGCATGGAGTTCATCGTCCTTGAAGCCGGCCTTCAGTATGTACTGGCGTCCCTCGTCGTTGAGCGTGACGGCTGCCCAGAGCGGGAACTGCCTGGCGGACAGGGAAGACCTGGCGGCCTTGTACACGCACTGGCAATACTTCGGCGAAAAGTCCGCGTTGGCCTTGGGACAGCGTTCCAGGAATGCCGTCGCCTCAGGATCGGTCCTGGCGCATCCACTGGCTGCGGCGGCCGCGAATGCGAGCAAGATGAGTGCAACCAGTCGGTGGTGGGTCATCAGTCCTCCTTTTGCGTGTGCCCGAAATTGCCCAGGTCAGCGGCCAGTTCTCGATCCTGGCATTCCCGTCAGGGCTCGATCCTCCCCGAACGCGCCACGCGGATCTCGCAGATGAGGCCCGCGCGCAGCGTGTAGTAGACGAACACGGGTACGCGGATGGATTCCCCCTTCCTGAGGGGCGCCACGACGAAATCCGGGGCATCGGCGATCGCCGTGAACACGCTGACGAAATCCCCGGCGATGACGTGGTCGTCGTACGCGACCTGCCGGATCACCAGGTCCTCGCGTACCGACCTGAACATCTTCGTGTAGAAATCGACGATGGCCTGCTTGCCGTCGAGGTTGCCCACGCTGCTCAACCACAACTTCACGTCATCGGTATAGAAGGCCGAGAACTGCGCCGCCAGGCCGCCGGAGAAGGCACGCGTGTAGGCCAGGAAAGCCGCGCGCTGTCCGGCCGCCGCGCCCAGCCGGGGCGCCTTGGTGACGCCGCTCTCGGGCGGCCAGGTCATGGTCTTCAGCGTCTGGATCCGGCCGTTCACCACGGTGTACTGGGCGAAGAACTTCACCGTGCGGATGTCCCCCGGCAGCATCGGCCCGAAGATGAAGCCGGGACGCGCCTCCGAGGCGACGAAGTCCATGTCGATCTCGGCGAAGATATGGTCCGCGTCCCACATCACCACCTGCGGCCGGATGATCTCGCGCACGCCATCGTGCGCGGCGGCCAGGAATTCGTTGAGGCCCTTGTGCCCCGAACGCACGCCGCTCGAGGTGATCATCCTGGTATCCGGCGTGAAGTACTTCTCCACCAGGCCGCGATCGTCACCCGAATTGAAGTCGCGGACGTAGGCGTGGTAATCGAGCGGCATCGCGCCCGTGCCCTGCCAGCTTTCCTTCGGTGCACTGCCGGGCCCGGTGGTTGCTACGTCCATCGTCGTCCTCCAGCTTCTGCGCGGCACGCGGCGCCCCTGCGACCGCGTGGACCGCCAGAATAGCCCCGGCGCGCGATGCGGGCGAGCGCCCTACAATGGACCCAACCAAGGGGGGCGGATGGACATGGGAATCAGGGGGCGTCGCGCCCTCGTCAACGGGGCGAGCGCCGGCATGGGCCTGGCGGCCGCGCGGATGCTGGCCGCCGAGGGTGTCGACCTCGTCCTCTGCGCGCGCGGCGCGGAGCGGCTCGAATCCGCCGCCAGGGACCTGCGCAAGGAATATGGGGTCGAAGTCATCCCGGTCGCCGCCGACCACGGCACGGTGGAAGGCCGGGCCCGCATCCTCGCGGCCTGCCCGGAGCCCGACATCTTCGTGGGCACCTGTTCGCCGCCGCCGATGACGCCCGATCACCGCGCCATCAAGCCCGCGGACTGGCAGGCGGCGCTGGATACCGGACTGATGAGCCCGGTGCAGATCATCGAGGCGGTGCTGCCCGGGATGGTGCGCCGGCGCTGGGGCCGCATAGTCAACATCGCCTCCATCGCCGCCAAGTACCCGCTGGAACTGCGCATCCTCAGCGGCGCGCCGCGCGCGGCCCTGGTGAACTATGCCGGGGCCGTGGCCCGGCGCGTGGCCGCCGACAACGTCACGCTGAACACGGTGCTGCCGGGCATGTTCCACACCGCCTTCGTGCACGAGCAGTTCACGGAGAATGCCCGGCGCAATGGCACGAGCTACGAGCAGGAAGTGGTGAAGTTCACCGAGGCCTACCAGATTCCCGCGAAGCGCTTCGGCGATCCGCGCGACGTGGGCTCGCTGGTGGCGTGGCTGTGCAGCGAGTACGCCGGCTACATCACGGGCCAGAGCATTGCGGTCGACGGTGCCGCCACGCGCTCCACGTTCTGAGGCTCGCTAAGCGCACGGGATGGGCGTACGCAGGCACTTCACGGGTGGTCGGGTACGGTGACGGCGATCAGGGGTCCCAGGCCCGTGGTCCGTTCGTGTTGGCAGGGGTGGCGGGATCGCGAGGGTACGTGGGGAGTCCGGTCAACTGACCTACATATAAGGTTGGGGGGGCAAGGCCATGACGATGCGGTCGGGTGTGGTGATGGGCGTGATTTTCGGGCTCGGTGGGTGCGCGTCGATCCCCGAGAATGCGAAGTATGTGGAGCCGCCGGAGGGTCCGGCGGTCGCGGTCGTCCAGAACTGGGGCGCGATGGGCGGGGCGACGACCACGTGCCAGTTCCCGGGGTCGAGCCGCGTCTGTCGCGCAGCACTCGTGGGGGTGGACGGGAAGGTTCCATCGCTGACGGGGCAGACGACGCGGGTGGAGGCTGGCGAGCACCGCGTGCGCCTGCACTGCATGGCCTGGCATGGCGGGCCGATGGTGTTCGGTGCCGCGAAGGGTACGGTCGTGGATATGCACGGGCCGTTCGAAGCGGGACGGCGCTATTACGTGCGCTGCGAGCTGCAGGATGGTGTGCCGCGGGTCTGGCTTGCGGGAGCGGAGGAAGGCGCGGCGCTGGCGGAGTTCGGGGTGGAGAAGACCGAGCGCTGAGGCGAGGCGGCGCGACGGGCAACCGTCCGCGCCGCCTGCGATGGGTGTCGTCGCAACGAGGGCCGCCCCTCAGGCAAGCACCTCCCGCTCGATGCGCCTGCGCAGTTCGCGGTAGGACGCCTGGCGCAAGATCGAGCCGACCTGGTCCAGCAGCAGCACGGCGTCCGCGGATCCCTGCAGCGCGTCGGCGAGCGCGGCGATGAAGGCGCGGATGACGGTGGTTTCGTAGCGCGAGCCGTCCGTGTCGAGGATGTGCTTGAGGCCGCGGACGAAGAACGCGGGGACGGGATGCGCAGCGCAGAGGTCGGCGAGCGTCACGGGCAGCGGAGCGCTGGCGCGCACGGCGGCGGCGAGCGAGGCGAGCAGGGCGTCGAGCTCCTGTGGGCCCGGGCGATCCACGGGCACGAACGCATCGACCTGCACGGGCTTTCCGCGCTTGCGGCGCGAGGGGAGCAGCCGATCGATCACGGAGCGGCGGCGGGGGGTGGCCGGGGCGGGTCCCTGGTCGAGCGTCTCGAAGGATGGCGTGACGTCGCAGACGCGCGCGCTGGGGGCAGCGCGGTCCAGCGCGCCGCCCTGGGCCGGAGCAGCGGCGAGCACCGGCGTCGCGCAGAGCTGCACCAAACCGTCGGCCGGCGCCATGTGCGGCAGCGCGATCGTGGCGGGCAGGTCGGTGGCTTTGTCCGCACGCTCGGCGACGAGCACGAAGCTCGTGTGTTCGGAGACGAGCTGATGGCGCAGCGCGAGCGCCGCGGCTTCGGACTGCGGGAGCGAAGCGAGGCGGCGCGCGGCGGCGAGCCGCGGGAGGACGTCGCCCGCGAGGGCGCGCGTGGCGAGCGGGAGTGCGACGGAGGTGCGCGTGCCCTCGGCGTCGGCGACGGTGAAGGTGATCGGGCCGGCGGGCCGCGACGCGAAGCCGGCGAAGCGGTGCAGCGTGTCGCCGGTGAACACCGCGGGCGCGTGCGCGGTGGTCCAGAGCGCGGGGGCGCTCCAGTCGACGTCCGCGAGCTTGAGCGGGGTGGCGCGCAGGCGGTCGAACGTGCGGAGGATGGCGCTCTCGGCGTCCTCGCCCGGGGCGATGAACTCGCAGGCGCCGCCGGTGGACTCGGCGAGTTCGCGGGCGAGCGCTTCGTTCGGCGCCGAACCGATCGCGATCACGAACAGGCGATGGCGGGCCTTCGCGGCGGCCGCGAGGACGCCGTCGAGATCGTGCACCTCGCCATCGGTGACGAGCAGCAGGTCGACGGGTCCGACGCTGGGAGCGGTCAGCTTGAGCGTGCCCCTGAGGGCCTGGGCCATCTCGGTGCCGCCGAGGTCGGCTTCCATGCGCCGGACGATGAGCTTCAGCGGTTCGAGCGTGTGCGCATCGGCGGGCTCGAGTCCCTCGGAGACGTGCTCGACGCGCGAGCCGAAGCGCGAGAGGCTCAACGCGTCGCCGGCGCGCAGCCGGTCGAGGATCGCGAGCAGCGCGCGCCTCGCGGCTTCGATGCGGCCACCCTGCATGGATCCCGAGCAGTCGAGCAGGAGCTTCAGCGTGAGCGGGCGGTGATCGGCATCGCGGCGCGGCAGGGCGGTGCTCGCAAGGACCACGCAGCCCTCGCCGTCCTGGCCGTCCGGGGCGATGAGCGCTTCCTTCGGCAGCGCGGCGTGCTTGAGTTCGAGGACGAGGTCGCGATCGAGGAACCCCTTGCGGGCGAGGGAGACGGCGAGGCCGGCGTCGAATGGCTCGACGCGCAATGCGTGCGACGGGGAGCGGACGGCGGCGGCGTCGCGGAAGCCGGCGAGTTCGATGCGCACGTCGAAGGGATACTCGGCGAGAAAATCGGAGCCGGGGATCGCGGGGCCTTCGAGGTTCGCCGCCCCCGGGTCGCCGTAGCGCGGGGCGATGACGGTCGGGATCGCGAGGCGCACGTGCTCGTCGTGGGCGGAGAGCAGTTCGGCGTAGCGGTAGCGGATGACCGCCGTATCGCCCGCCTGCAGGTTGCCGAGGCTCACGGTATGGAGGCCGTGGCCGTTGTGGGTGAGGAGCGCGGCGCTGTCGCCGGTGTCGATGGCGCGCTCGTAGCGCCGCTCGGCCTGGGCGCGCGGGAATGCGGTGGCCGTGTGGAGCGTGCCGTTCAACTCGAGCTCGAGCCCCAGCAGCACGGCGCGTACGGGGAGCGGGAAGGTGTAGACGGTCTCGAGCGTGTCGCCGGAGGTGTTGCGGTAGTGCTGCTCGACGGTGAGTTTGAAGAGGAGGCCGTCGACGCGACCGGTTGCGCGCACGCGCTGCAGCGGGACGATCGCGCCCGAGGACGTGGTGAGGACAGTGGCCGGTTCGGCGTTCATGGCGTTCCTTGCTTGGCGCGCGCCAGCGCCGCGAGGCAGTCGCGGGCGAAGGCGCGGAGTTGTTCGGGGGTGAGTTCGGCGATCCCGGGGTCGATCACGAGATCGAGGCCGGGCGCGAGCGCGAGGTGCGTGCGCACGGCGAGCGAGCCGGGCGGCGGACCGGGCGGGATCGGCGGGGCATCGCTCCGGCCCAGGGCTTGGGCGATGCGCTCGAGGCTCAGGCCCTTCTTCGCCAGCGCGTGGATCTCGGCCAGCTGCTCGAAGTGCCGCTGGGTGTAGTGCGCGGCGCGCGTCTCGCCGACCGGGCGGTCCACGAGGCCGAGCTGGATGTAGTAGCGGATCGTCCGGCGCGGCGTGTCCGAATGGAACGCCAGCTCGTCCATCGTGTAGGTCTTCTGGGAGGTCGGGTTCATGGGCTTATCGTGCCACTATTGCTGGCAGAATCAAGTGGCATAAATATTCAGGTGGTTTAAGCCGCGAAAGTCACCGGATGCACATGAAACAGGGGGGTTGGGTGGTCCTCGCCTCCTGGGTGCTCCGGATTTCTGGCGGGAAATCCCGATTTATATGATTAATACCCGCCAGAGGAGCAGATATTATCTGTGAATGCTCTTCACCAACCTCCACCTGCCTTCTACTCATATAGAAGTAATCGCCCGGATCGAGGCGATGCGCCTGCGGCTGAAGCTCATGCTGCAGCAGGCGCCGCGGCGATGGACCGGGTCGCTGCGACGCTCGACGTTCGCGCTCGCAATCCAGGGGTCCAACGCCATCGAGGGCTTCCACGTCACGAGCGATGACGTGGCCGCGGCCATCGACGGCGAGGAGCCGCTCGATGAAAAGAACGACGCCTGGTACGCGGTGCGTGGCTATCGCGAGGCGATGACCTACGTGCTGCAGCTCGCCGACGATCCGCACTTCGCGCACCACGAGGCGGTGCTGCGCAGCCTGCACTTCATGATGACGAGCCACGACTTGCGCGCGAATCCGGGGCGCTGGCGGCCGGGCCTCATCTACGTGCAGCGCGCCGGCACCGGCGAGGTCGTGTACGAAGGGCCCGATGCGGGCGAGGTGCCCGCGCTCATGAGCGAGCTCGTCGCCTCGCTCAACGAGCCAAGCGCGATGCCGACGCTAGTGCGCGCGGCGCTCGCGCACCTGAACCTCGTGATGATCCATCCGTTCTCCGATGGCAACGGGCGCATGGCGCGCGCATTGCAGACGCTGGTGCTCGCCCGCGAAGGCATCCTCGATCCCACGTTCTCCAGCATCGAGGAGTACCTCGGGCACGACACGCTCCAGTACTACGCGGTGCTCGCCGAGGTCGGCCGGGGCCAGTGGCGCCCGCGGAACGATCCACTCCCCTGGATCAGGTACTGCCTCACGGCGCACTTCCGCCAGGCGGAGACGTTGCTCAGGCGAACGCAGGAGACCAGTCGGCTCTGGGAGGCACTCGAGCGCGAGCTCACGCATCGCGGCATGCAGGAGCGGATGACGGCCGCGCTGCTCGATGCGGCGCTCGGCTATCGCGTGCGCAATACCAGCTACCGCAAGGCGACCGGCGTGAGCGAGGGCGTGGCGAGCCGGGATCTCGCCGCGCTGGTCGCGGCGGACATGCTGGTGGCCCAGGGAGAGAAGCGCGGCCGGCACTACGTCGCGAGCGAGTGGCTCCAGGAGCAACGCGCGCGCGTCGATCTGCCCCGCGTGCAGACCGATCCGTTCAGCGGCGCGCAGGTGCGCGAAGAGCCGGCGCGGTACAGGGCACGGCGGGCGATGGAGCCTGTGGAGGCCCCGACTGGATGAGGCGGCTGCCCTATCGCTGGTAATCGGTCCCCTGCCAGAAGTCCGGCTTGTCCACGTACTGGAAGCGGTCGGGGTCAGCCTTCACCAGCGCGTCGGCGGTCGAATTCCACAGCGTGCCGTGGCCGACGGTCCCGTTGCCGTACATGTTGTTGTCCTGCACGACGGTCTGGTCGAGGATGTAATTGTGGAATGCCTGGTTGTTCCGGGCGTTGTCGTCCTGGCCGGCGTTCCATTGGGCGTGCTGGGCATCGTTGGCGGCCTCGATGGCGTGCATCCGGGCCGTGGCGTCGGCGCCGATCTGCTTGATGTCGCCGATGATCTGGGCGGACCTGGCCGCCTCCGCGCGCCGCTGCTCGGCATCCATCTGCCTCAACTGTGCGATGTGGGGCGCCGCCTCGGCGTTGGCACGCTCCATCACGAGAGCCTGGTTCTCCTCGAAACTGGCGAAGATCGCGGCGGCGATCGCATTGGCGCGGCTGGACTCCGTGTTGGGGAAGTACCCCACGTAATCGAGGAAGCTGAAGTCGCCGTATTGATCGGGCGGGAGGGCGCACACCACGCGGAACATGGCCTGCATGCCCTTGCCATTGGGATCGATCCGTCCCGACGCCAGGGCGCATCGCTCGCCCTCGAACGTCGCCCCTGCAGGCGCGGCAACCTGCCCGGAGTACTCGATCCTCAGGTCGGCCGGCTCGAAGCCCTTCGACCGGCTCAACTGCAGGATGATCTGCGGGAAGTTCTTCACGAGGTCGGCATTGGCCGGATAGATGATCATCCCGCGCAGCGGCGACATGCCCCGCTGTTGCAGGTTGCGATAAGCCGGGCCGTAGGGATCCAGCGCGAGGAACATGCTGTTGAGGATGACGACCTCGCCTCCGCTGCCGCGGATGAGCATGGTTCCACCGCCGCTGACCGGGTCCACCCGCCATCCCGCGGGGATGTCGGCGCGGGCCGTGCCGTCGGGCAGGGTCACTGTGTGCAGCGGGGGAACCGCCGCCCTGGCAGCGCCGGGTCCGGAGATGCGGCTGGACTGCGTCTGCGCGTCCGGATGCCATGCGCTGAACAGCTGCTGCAGCATGGGGTTCACCGTCCTGCCAAAGCGCGCCGCTTCGTCGGTGAGCAGCGCTCCCTCTGCCTGGTTGGGGCCGGTCACGGAGGCGATCACCAGGCCCGCCATCGGTTTGTTGCCTCGCGCGCGGTCGGTCACCGTATAGAAAACCCCCACGGAGCGGGTGCCGCGGAACTGGAATACCCGCCCGATCTGCGGCTTCTCGCCGCACCGGGCCTGCACCGTGCCCAGGAGCCTGGCCAGGACCTGCGGTTGGGTGGTGGCCCCCGCCACCGCGCCGTAGACGATCTGCCCCCCCTGGGGAGCAAGCATCGTGGCCTGCGGCGTACCCGCCAGCGCGCTGGCGGCGCAGGCGCACAGGCACACGAAGGATGACAGGAGATACCTGGAGACACGCTGCAAGGGGCTCATGGCAAGTCCGTCCCTTCCTGATCCGGTAGTCCTGATGTTGGGATCGTGATGAGCGATCGACATACGCGTTATCCACGTCCGGACCGCGAACATCGCTTTGCGTCCCGTTCACGCTTGCGTGTCGATTCGCTCTCCGGCGCGGTCAATCCACGATGCCGGTCGAGAGCGCCGAAGCGTTAGAATCCCGTGAAAAAGAGGGGGAGCGCTCATGTCGGACGAATTCGACTATGTGATCGTCGGGGCGGGCAGTGCCGGTTGTGTGCTTGCCAATCGCCTCTCCGTGGATCGCAACTGCCGCGTGTTGCTGCTCGAGGCCGGCGGCGATGACCGGCCGCTGCGCAATCCGGCGCAGCTGCGCTCGAACATGATGATCCAGATTCCGATCGGATTCGGTCGCACGCTGAACGATCCGAAGGTCAACTGGCTGTACGAGACGGAGCCCGACCCGAGCGGTCGCGCGCACAAGTGGCCCAAGGGAAAAGTGCTCGGCGGCTCCTCCTCGATCAACGGGCTGCTCTACATCCGCGGACAGAGCGCCGACTTCGACGACTGGCGCGACGCGGGCTGCACGGGTTGGGGTTTCCGCGACGTGCTGCCTTACTTCTGCCGCTCCGAGAACCAGGAGCGCGGCGAGAACGAATGGCACGGGGTCGGCGGCCCGCTCAACGTGTCGGACTTCTCGACGCGCCATCCCCTCTCGGCGGTGATGCTGGAGGCCTGCGTGCAGGCGGGCATCCCGCGCTCCGAGGACGTCAATGGCGCGCAGCAGGAAGGCGCCTCGTGGTTCCAGATCAACGTGCGCGGCGGGCGGCGCTGCTCGACGGCCGTCGGGTACCTGCATCCCGTCATGCATCGGCCGAACCTGCGGGTCGAGACCAACGCACTCGCCGAGCGCGTCGTGTTCGACGGACGCCGCGCGACCGGCGTCGAGTATCGGCGCGGCGGTGCGCGCCACGTCGCCCGCGCGCGCACCGAGGTCATCCTCGCGGCGGGTGCCGTGGCCTCGCCGCAGCTGCTCGAGCTCTCCGGCGTCGGCCAGGGCGAGCTGCTGCAGCGCCACGGCATCCCCGTGGTCGCGGACCTGCGTGGCGTTGGCGAGAACCTGCAGGACCACTACATGATCGGCGCGCAGTGGCGCGTGAAGCGCGGCTACGTGTCGGTCAACGAGCTCTCGCACGGCGCGCGGCTGGGCGCCGAAGTGCTGAAGTACTTCCTGACGCGCAAGGGCCTGTTGAGCTACGCCGTCGCGCACATCGTCGCCTTCGCCCGCTCGAGCCCCGAGCTCACGCGGCCCGACATCCAGTTCCAGATGATGGCCGCGAGCATGGATCTCGAGCTGCTCGCGAAGACCCAGGCGCTGCTCCTCGAGCGGCAGCCCGGCATGACGTGCACGCCGTGCCAGATCCGTCCCGAATCGCGCGGCACCGTCCACCTGCGCTCGCGCGACGCGGCGGCGCATCCGCTGATCGTGCCGAACTACCTCGGCGACCCCGCGGACCAGCGGGCGGCGATCGCTGGTATGAAGTTCACGCGCCGGATCATGAACCAGCCCGCGCTCGCGCCGTATCTAGAATCCGCCGCCGACGCCTTTGGCGACACGGACGAAGCGATGCTGGCCTACGCCCGGGCGGCGGGCAATACGCTCTACCACGCCGCCGGCACGTGCCGGATGGGGAGCGATGCAGCCGCGGTGGTGGACGCGCAGCTGCGCGTGCGCAACGTCGAGCGATTGCGGGTCGCCGACGCCTCGATCATGCCGCGGATCACTTCCGGCAACACGAATGCGGCGACGGTCATGATCGGGGAGAAGGCCGCGGACCTCATCCTCGGCAGGGCCGCTCCAACGCGCTGAGGCCGGCCGTTTTACTGCGCGCCGCGGCCCTGGTGCGCGGACATCGCGGACTCGATCGCGCTCGGAAAGCGGCGCTCGAAGTCCATGATTCCCACCCATTCGGGCCGCACGGCGATGCGAGCCATGTGGGAGAACAGCGCCTTCACCTGCTCGATCCACATCCGTCCCGGCTCGGCACCCAGGTAGCGCGCCGCCGCCTCGCGGTACTCGGGAACCACTCCGGCGACGGTCTCGACGCGGGCGGTCCCGCGCACCTGCAGTGCCTTGTAGGGCCAGGTCGTGCTGTCGATGGTCAGTGCGACTTTCGCTCCGGTTGAGAGCATCCGGACCTTCGGTGCCTCCAGCGGGGAGCCGAGCACGAACTCCGCGCCGTTCCAGTGGAACCAGAGCGGAACGACCCGCGGGCTGCCGTCCCGCCAGACGTAGGCGAGCCGGGCCGGTATGGTGGAGCGAAGCAGCTCCTGGGCGATCGGGTCGTCGATAAGCGTGAGATCACTGTGCCTGGGCGGCATGGCTCGCTCCCCCGGATGGTGACGCTTTCGATGCGTTCTGTACCCGAGTTTCCGTGCCGCGGCCGGATTAGTAAAGCACGGCTCTCCTGAGGGGCAGGGCGGCTGGCGCTGCGCGCGCTCAGCCGCCCGCGCTGCATCACTTCGCTTCAGCGATCGAGTTTTCGGCGGAGTCCTGGCGCGCGCGCAACGTTCCGTTCGCCACGCTGAAGATGAAGCGCATGCCGACCCGCGTGGGTGCGGCCATGCGCACCTGCGTCTTCAGCGTGTCCTTGAGTCCGCTGGTGGCCTTCTCGACGACCAGGTCCAACGCATAGTCGCCGTTGCCAAGCGGCTCGGTGATGTCGATGCCGCCATCGTCACGGGGGCGACTGGCGAGTACCCTCGGGGCGGCGCTGCGTCCGGTCGCGGCGTAGGAGGCGGCCGCGGCGCCGCCGCCGCTTCCACCCAGGCTGCTGACCGACGAGACAGCGGCGGAGATGATGCTGCCGCCCGGCAGCGGGCCGCCGACCAGGGAGGCACCGGCCGGACCTCGGCGCAGGGCCGCGCCTTGCGCCGCATCGAGCGGGCCGAGCGTCATCGACGCCAGCTCGGCGCGATAGCCGCTGCCATCCGGCAGTGCGACCACGCAGGCCGACGCGCCACACTCGATGACGAAGCCGACGCCGTTGGCGAGCGCGCTGCCGGTGGCGTGCAGGCCCGACTGCACCTTCTCGCCGAAGGTCGCGCCCTGGGTCTGCTTGGGCACCGTGACGTTCATCGAGATGCGATTCGGCATCCCGTTGTTGATGCCGTTGATCCCGGCAGCCACGGCGGCGGTCGCCGCGGTCCACAGGACCAGCGGCATCGCCGCGCGGATGGCTCTGTTCATTGTTCACCTCCAGGTTGGTGCGGTGGGGGCGGGGTAGTGCCGTGGCGTTTCGAGGCAGGGGGCGTATAGCCTTCACCCGAGCGTTCGATCGCGAGCACTTCGGCGCGGAGCTGTGCGTCGGTCTTGCGCTTGGACCCCTTCGCCGTCGGCGCGGGGTGTCCGGACCCCGGCTTCTTGTGTGCGGACGGAGTCGCCGGCCGCAGGATCCGCTGCACTTTCGAGGGATGCGTGGAGCCCCCGCCGGCACTCACGGCGATGCTCGCGCCGCCGCCAATGACCAGCGCCAGGAGGCTGAAGCAGATGCGCGGGGCTCGACGGATTCGCGACATGATGGGCTCCGGGCAGGGCCGCGCGGGTGCGCGGTCCAGGTGGCTATTTCACGGCTGGGGAGCGGTCCAAGTACATGAACCGTGTCGCAGTCCACTGGGCGGGATCTGCCCATGGACGCGCCGACTCGCCCGCTCGGCGCCCGCATCCACGTTCAAAGCGTGATCCAGGCGGCGGCCGCCGGTCTCCTGAAGTGTTATGACTAACTCCTTCGTGCGGCACGCCGAGGGAGGGCGGCAACATGGCTGAGAGCGGAACCGTAGAATCGACCCTGAATTTCCTGATGCGCTGCGAGCGCGGCCGGATGAGCCTGCAGGTCACGCTCACCAGGCTGCGCCTGTTCGACTACGTCGCCCTGCAGCGCTCCAACGTTCCGACCGTCAGTCGCCGGATCGCCGCCCAGGGAGTGCTCGTGTCCTCGCCGACCGACGAACCGGTGTTCGTCGATGGCCAGCCGATCACGTCGATGCCCCTCGAGGTGATGCTGCAGTTCGCGCCCGCCGGAAAGTACTCGGAGGGGCGTCGCGGCCTGGGTCGCCTGGAATTCCTGATTCCCCGGCGCCCGGAGCCGTCGCAGGCGGGTCAACCAGCGCGGTTGTCGCTTGAGCTGCTGCTCCCGATGGAGCTCGCGGAGCGCTTCACCAGGGCCGAGCGAATTCCGGTGATCTCCGTCGACGTATCGGGTCTCGAGTCCTCGATGCTCGATGCCCAGTCGGGCAAGGGCACGCACCTCTGGAACACGGGCACGAGCCCGAGCCTCGTCGTGGAGCGGTGCATCGTCATCGATCCGGAGTAGGCGGGGACACCCGTCCCTGATGCGAAGATAACGACCGAATCTATCGCCGTGGCCGGCGACGTCCGGCTTCGGCGCACTACTGCGTCCAGTGAATTTTCCCGTGCAGTGCCGGCACGCCGCCTTCGCAATGCTGCTCGAAGCGCAGGTCGATCGCCGTCAGGGTCACGCCGGTGTAGGACACGTTGTCCACGACGAACCAGCCAGTCAACGTGTTGCAGCCGCGCGCATCGCCCGACCAGTCGAGACCGCCCCGCGCGGGATTGTGGAAAGGATAGCGCTGCAGGTTGCCGTAGTAGCCGGGCTCGAGGCGACTCAGCGAGTTCATTCCCTGGAAGAAGCCACTCCACAGCTTGTCGCCAGTGATGTTTATCTGCAGTCTCGCCCCCAAGGTGGTTAGCGCAATCTGTGCGTTGTTCGGCGCGTACAAGTAGGCTCCGCCCAACCCGATGTAGTCACCGGGTTGACTCTCGAAGTAGACGTAGTTGCCCGACGCCGGCGTGATGTCCGGGGCGGGCTGCCACAGGTTTGCGGGCGGTGGGACGACTGGCCCCGGCGCCACCGTTGTATCGCCCGCCTCCCAATGAATCTTCCCGTGCAACGACGGCGCGCCGCCTTCGCAATGCTGCTCGAAGCGCAGATCGATGGCCGTCAGCGTCGAGCCAACGTACGTGATGCTATCCACGACGAACCAGCCGGTCAGCGTAGTGCATGCGTGGCTGTTGCCCTCCCAGGTCATCCCGCTCCTGGCCGGGTTGTTGAACGGGAATCGCTGGACGTCGCCGTAGTAACCGACCGACAGGCGGTTCACCGTGCTCATGGCCTGGAAATCACCACGCCACTGCTCATCGCCCTTGACTGCGACCGTCAGGTGGGCGTCCGTCAGGCTTACCGCAAGGGCCGCGTTGGCCAGCGAATAAAGGTAATTGCCACCGCCACCGACATAGTCACCTTGCTGGCTCTCCAGGTAGACGTAGCTGCCCGTCTGCGGCGTCATCCCCGCGCCAGGCTCCCACAGGCCCGCGGGGGGTGGCACGACCGGACCTGGCGGCGCTGACGTATCGCTCGAGTCCCAGTGGATCCTGCCGTGCAGCGCAGGTCCGCCGCCCTCGCAGTGCTGCTCGAAGCGCAGGTCGATCGAGGTCATTGAGTCGCCGGCATAGCTCACGCTGTCCACGACGAACCAGCCCGTCAGCACGTTGCAGCCGCGACCGTCGCCGTACCAGCTCAGGCCACCCGTGGCAGGGTTGTGGAAGGGGTAGCGTCGAAGATCGCCGTAGTATCCGACTTCGAGCCGACTCAGCGTGTTCATGGCCTGGAACTGGCCGGTCCAGTCCTTTTCGGCAAGCACGCTCAACTGCAGGGTGGCGCCCGTCGCCGTGAAGCGCAACAGCGAGTTCGTCTGTGTATATAGGTAGTTGCGTCCCAGGCCGATGTAGTCTCCAGCCTGGCTCTCCAGGTAGACGTAGCTGCCCGTTGCCGGCGTTACGCCGGGCGCCGGCTGCCACAGGTTGGAAGGTGGTGGCACGACCGGGCCGGGAGGCGCCGTGGTGTCGGCCGAGTCCCAGTGGATCTTGCCATGCAGTGCTGGACCGTAGCCTTCGCAGTGCTGTTCGAACCGCAGGTCGATGGCTGTCATCGTCGATCCACTGTAGGTCACGTTGTCGACGACGAACCAGCCGGTCAGTGTATTGCAGCCGCGGCCTTCACCGAACCACGAGAGCCCGCCCTTGGCGGGGTTGTGGAACGGGAGTCTCCTTAGATCGCCGTAGTAGCCGGCTTCGAGCCGGCCCAGCGAGTTCATCGCCTGGAAGTCACCACTCCACCGCTGATCGCCGACGATGCCCGCCTCCAGGTGACCGCCCAGTGCCGTGATGGTCAGTGATGCAGTGCTGCGGGTGTACAGGTAGCTTGCGCCGTTGCCGACGTAATCGTCCGGCTGACTCTCCAGGTACACGTAACTGCCGGTGGCCGGAGTGATGCCCGGTGCCGGCTGCCACAGGTTGGAGGGTGGCGGCACGACCGGACCCGGGGGCGACGTCGTGTCGCTCGAATCCCAATGTATCTTCCCGTGCAGCGCCGGTCCGCCTCCCTCGCAGTGCTGTTCGAAGCGTACGTCGATCGCCAACAACACGGATCCTGCGTAAGTAACGCTGTCCACGATGACCCAGCTCTTCGCCGTATTGCACCCACGACTCTCCCCGATCCAGCTGAACCCACCTTTGGCCGGATCGTCGAAGGGATACCTGCCGAGATCGCCGTAGTAGCCAACCTCGAGTCGGGTCAGGGCAAGCATGGCCTGGAAGTCGCCGTTCCACTTCTGGTCGCCGTTGATCGCCACCGAGAAGTGAGTGTCTGCCGCGCCGATCGTGAGAATGGCATTGGACCGGGTGTAGAGGTAGCTGGCGCCACCGCCCACGAAATCTCCCGGTTCACTCTCCAGATATATGTAGCTGCCGGTAGCAGGCGTGGCGCCCGCCGCGGGTTGCCACAGGCCCGCAGGCACCGGCACGAGCGGACCTGTTGGCGCGCTCGTGTCGCTCGAGTCCCAATGGATCCGGCCATGGAGTGCTGGTCCTCCGCCCTCGCAGCGTTGCTCGAAACGCAGGTCGACCGTCGTCAACGCCGAATTGGTGTAGGTCACGCTGTCGACGACGAACCAGCCGCCCAGGCTGTTGCAGCCGCGGCCCTCGCCGAACCAGCTGAGACCGCCCTTGACCGGGTTGTGGAATGGATACCGCCTGAGATTGCCGTAGTAGCCGACCTTCAAATCGCCCAGGGCGTTCATGCCCTGGAAGTCGCCGGTCCACTGCTGGGCACCGTTGATCGAGACCGACAGATGGGCGCCCGCCGCGTTCACGGCGAGTATCGCCGTAGTCTGCGTGTACAGGTGGGTGCCGCCGCCGCCAACGAAGTCGCCCGGCTCGCTCTCCAGATAGACGTAACTGCCGCTGGCCGGCGTGGCGCCGGACGCGGGTTGCCACAATCCGGCCGGCGGCGGGGTGACCGGTCCCGGCGGCGCCGTCGTGTCCTGCGCGTTCCAGTAGATCTCGCCGTGCAGCGTGGGCACGCCGCCCTCGCATCGCTGCTCGAACTGCAGCGCGATTTCCGACAGCGCGCCGCCGCTGTAGCTCACCTTGCTGATCGTGATCGAGCCCGTCAGCGTATTGCAGCCGCGGCCCTGCCCGCCCCAGCTGAGTCCGCCCGCGACGGGATTGTTGAAGGGGTAGCGGGTCAGCCCGCCATAGGTTCCCGACACGAGGCTGGTGTAGCTGTTGGGCAGCTGGAAATCACCGTCCCAGGACTCATCGCCCCTGACCGACACCGTGAGCCGCGCCCCCTGGGCCGTGACGGTGACCTGCGCGTTGGCTCGCGTGTAGGAATAGGTGCCGCCGCCGCCGATGTAGTCGCCGGCATCGCTGGTCAACCTGACGTAGCTGGCCTGCGGCGGGCTGGGGCCAGGTGGGTTCGAGCCCGCGTCTCCACCACCGCCGCCGCCGCACGCGGCCAGGACGGCGAAGCTGGACAGCAATGGCCAGAGGCCGAACCGCCGCACGCGCATGACCCTGGTGCCCCTTGGTGTTGATTATCGAATCGAGGCCTGTCCGACCGCTCCGTGGTCTGGGAGCAGATTACCACAATCGAACAGGGGTCCCGGCTCAATGCCGGGGCGATTCGCGGCGGATCCACCGGGCATTGCCGACTAGCGTGAAATGAGAGGCGTCCGCAGCGCGTCTTCTCAGTAGACGTCCGCATCCATCGCCGAGTGGATCTCCCCCGCGTAGCCCGCGGCCTGGACTTCCTTCAGCAGTCCGAGCGGATCATAGGTGTCCGGGCTGCTGTAGTTCTGCTCGTGCGAGAGCACGAGCATGCCAATCTTCGCCTCGTTCGCGATGCGCGCGAGCACGGTGGGCGAGAAGTGGAAGCGATAGATCTCCTTCTTTTTCGCCTCCACCGTGTCGCCGCCCCACGGCGCGTACTGGATGTTCTGCTCGGTGCAGGTCTCGGCCACCAGCAGGTCGGCGCCGCGCGCGGCGTCGACGATGTTCGTGTTGTAGGGCCCGCCGTCGCCGGCGAACACCACGACGCGATCGGGCGTGGTGAAGCGATAGGCGAAGGTGTCCTCGAGCGAGCCGTGCCTGGTGCGGAACGCCTCGACCTTGACGTTCGCGTCCTGGTAGACGAGGCCGTGCGCAGGGAAGCGGATGTCGTGGCCGGTCATGCGTCCGCCGACCGGGCTGTAGCCGTCGTGGATCGCTTCCTGGATGTCGACCTGCCACGCGGCGACGATGTGCTTCACCATGCGCGCGGTGCCCGCGGGGCCGTAGACGATCTTCGGCGTCGGGATGTCGAGCTTGTACGGGTTCAACAGGAGCGACGGAATGCCGACAGTGTGGTCTTCGTGCAGGTGCGTGACGAACAGGTAGCGGAGCTTGTCGGGCGCTAGACCCCGCGTCACCTCATCGCCGTTCACCAGCGCGGCGCGCGCGATCGAGCGCCAGATGCCTTCGCCGGCGTCGACGAGGTAGGGCTGGCCGTTCACGATGAGCGCGTAGGCCGGACCCGAGCGGTACGGGTTCGGCAGGGGCATGCCGGTGCCCAGCACCACGAGTTTCGTGCTGCCGCCAGGTTTGCTGAAATCCTTCGGGTCGCGCGGCATGTGCGACGGCCAGGCATCGGGCAGCGTCAGCGGCGTGATGAGGCCCGGCCGCGTGAAGGGATCGTTGGCGTAGCGGCTGGCGGGCGGATCGTCGGCACGGGCTGCAGGGCTGAGCAGCAGCGACGCCAATGCCGTAGCCGCAAGAGTGAGAGTTCGCGTCCTGGTCATGGGCACATCCCCGGCGTCGCGTTGGCGAAGGCGCCGGTGGACATGCTACACGCGGGGCGTCGTGCCGCAAGCGTCCACCGCATGAGCGCCTGACGGCGCGCGTCTAGCGCGCCGCGCAGTTCCCGGGCGAGGATCCCGAGGCCGATGACGGCGGCTACGGTGTAGATCTGTACCAGAAGCCTCTGGATCGTGTGTCCGTAGGCGTCCCCGTAGTAGATCACGCGATGGAAGGCCGAGGCGCCGAGCACGGCGCATTCGACGATCAAGGCGATGGCCACGAGGCGGATGCCCTGCGCGATGACGCCTTCGCGGGATCGGCCCAGCGCCAGGGTGACCAGGCCTGCGGCGATCGCACCCGCGTAGCCGAAGAGGTACGACGCCTGGAGTCCGAGGTAGAGCGCGAGCACCGCGGCCGCATCCCGCATTGCTCATACGCAAGCTATTTGCTCTGCAGAGCCTGCGGCACATTGGCGATTGAATGGCGCGGGCGCATACTGGTACGAGAAGAACAATCGCGTGCGGACAGCTCCGCCGTGCCAGGGGGTGACCATGAAGGTCTTGATGCGAACGGTTATCACGGCGCTCGTGGCCCTGTCGGGGACCGATGCCCGCGCAAACCTCGTGACGAACGGAAGTTTCGAGACCGGCGCACCCGCGGCAGGGTGCGTGGCCGGAACCACGACTCTCACCGGGTGGACGGTCGGAACCGGAAACGTCGATGTCGACTCGAAGGCCGCTGGCTGCTCCGGAATGAGTGCCGCGGATGGCTTCTACTTCGTCGATTTGACAGGCAGCGGCGGAGGTGGCGCGGGTTCGATCTACCAGACGGTCTCGACGACGCCCGGCCAGCAATACCTGTTGGGTTTCTACTTCGGCGGCAATCCGGCCTGGCAGTACAACAGCTACCCGTATGGCCCCTATCCGAATGACGGGTCAATCAAGTCGATGAATGTCCTGCTCAACGGCAATCTGCTGGGCACGTTCGGGATCGACACGACCGGGTTCGCGGCCACGTTTCCCGGGTGGACGCACGATCAGCTTTACTTCACGGCCAATTCATCGGCCACGCAGCTGCGATTCACCAGCCTCAACGGCGCCAACGGCACGGTCTACGGCCCGCTCCTCGATGGTGTGTCGCTCGATGCGGTGCCGGGCAAGCCCTCCGTGGTGCCGCTGCCCGCCTCGGCGTGGCTGATGCTGGGCGCGTTGGGCGGGCTGGCGCTCCTGGTGCGACAACGGGAGCGATCGGCGGACTACTGAGCCGCGGGGGCATGCGACGCCGCGGCCGGCGTGTTGAACACGATGCCATGCCAGGCCGCAGTCGCCGAGGGCGTTCGCCACGCGCGGCTGCATCGTGCGCGCCTTGCACGGGAGGGAGTGGCAATGGGCCGGTGCAATGATTCCCCGAGACGGATGGGTCGGTCGTTGCGCGGGGCGCTGCGGCTGGCGGCGGTGCTCATCGCGGCCGTGCTCTCCTCCTGTGGTGGCGGCGGAGGATCCGGCGGCGGCGGGAATGGCGGCGGCGGGTCTGGCGGCGCACCCGTCATCCAGGCCACGCTGATCGCCTTTCCGGGCACCGCCGTGCCACCGGGGTTCGTGAACGGCAACCACAACGCGGGCGTCCAGGTCGCGGTGTTGAACGCGGCGACGAATGCGCCGATCTCCTCGGCCACCGTCACCTTCAATGGCGTCGCGCTCACCTATGTCCCGGCGGATGGCCAGTACGAGGGCGCGTTCGACATCAATCCGGGCGCGACGGTGCAGGTCCGCGTCGTCACGGGCGGCTCCACTTACACGGCCTCGCGCCAGAACTTCAGCACCTATCCGACGATCGTCACGCCGGCCGCCAACGCCACGTGGTCCACGCAGGCGTCGAACCTGGTCACCTGGAGTGGCGCGGCGCCCACCAGCACCTCGCAGTACGCGATCGCCGTGCTCGATACTTCGGGCAACCTGGTCTGGCCGGCCGGCAACTCAATGATGCTGGTGCCGTCCTCGGCGACGGAAACTATGGTGGGGCAGGGCGAGGTGAGCGCTGGTGACCGCCTGGTCCTCGTCGGGATCGTCGACATCGTCGAAATCGCTGGTGCTGCGAACGACTCCGGCTTCATCGTCGGCGGCTTTGACTACGCGCCGATCACGGTGGTCGCGCCTGTCGTCGCGCCGCAGTCGCTGGCAGTCTCACCGGCATCAGTGACGGTGGGAATTGGCCGCTCCGCGCAGCTCACGGCCACCGCCACGCTGACCGACAACACCACGCTGGATGTGACGACGCAGTCCACGTGGACGTCCTCGGACGCAGCCAAGGCCACCATCAGCAGTACCGGGCAGGTCTCCGGCGTCGCAGGCGGCCGCGTCACCGTGACGGCACACTATGGTGGATTCGCCTCGGGCACGAGCGTTACCGTATTCGTGCCAGATCCCACGCCGACGCCCGCGATCAGCCAGTCCGTGACCTACCACATCGACGTCGCGCACACCGGCCACGCGACGGTTGGCGCCAGCGGCCCGGTCTTCCCTCCAACCGCCCACTGGTCGATCACGCTGTCCGGCGACCGCATTTCGTACCCGTTGATCGCTGGCGGCAAGGTCTTCGTGACGACCAACCAGCCCCCGCCCGGCGCGGGCTATGGCACGACCCTGTACGCCATTGACGAGCAGACCGGCCAGATTGCCTGGGGTCCCACGCCCATCGAGGGGCTGTACGCGATCTCTGGCATCGCCTACGACCACGGCAAGGTGTTCGTGGTGAACTTCGACGGTGTGCTGAGGGCCTTCGATGCGGCCAGCGGCACACTGCTGTGGTCCGGCCAGTTCCCCGGCGTGTACTACGTGGACTCTGCTCCGACGGCGCTGGACGGCATCGTCTACCTGGTCGGCGGGGGCGTCTCGGCCATCGACGAGAAGGACGGCAACCTGCTTTGGACTGCGCCGGGGGGTGGCAGCCACACCTCGCCGGCCCTGTCGGCCGATGGCCTGTTCGTGGCGAATCCCTGCTACGCACTCAAGATGGATCCGCTCCTCGGCACGGCATTGTGGTTCTACTCCGAGCCCTGCTCGGGCGGTGGCGGCAAGACGGTGGCCTACTCCGGCAACGTGGCCTATGTGCGCCAGATGCTGGACATGAACCCGACTACTGTCGTCAATGTGAAGCTCAATGCCACCAACGGCGTGCGCCTCGGCACCTTCGATTCGATCTACATTCCCGCCTTCAGCGGCACGACCGGCTTCTTCGCGACCGCATCCGGTACGCTGAAGGCCATCGATACTGCAAGCGGCACGACGCTCTGGTCTTTCGAAGGCGACGGCCATCTCATCACCGCGCCTATCGTCATCGACGATGTCGTCGTCACCGGCTCCTCGCTCGGCGTCGTCTATGCGCTCGACGTCGTCAATGGCAACATCCTGTGGAGCGATACCGCCGGTGCGCCAATAGACGGGCCGGACGAGCACAACGCAATGCTGCTTACCGGTTTCGGTGCCGGCGACGGGTATCTCGTCGTGCCTGCGGGCAACGTCTTGAACGGCTGGCGGCTGATACCGTAGGTACGTAACGAGCGACGCCGAGCGCGCGGTCGGCCGTGCCGCGAGACGGGTCGCCCGGCGAAGGCGGCGCTGCCTTGCCGCTACCGCGACTGGCGGCAGCCCCGAGGCAGGTACTTCTCCGGCACGGACGTCAATCGGGCCAGGGCGCCAGCGTCCCGGGACTGCAGGAACGGCGCGTGCCCTTCGGGCGCGCCCCCGCGGCCGCACACCCAGACGACGTCGCTGCGATCCGCGTTGGTCACCGGATAGAGGATGAGGTCCTCGCCGGCGATGCGCGGGTTCGCCGCCGCGCCGTAGCGGATGCCGATGACGCCGTCCGTGACCTCGACCGAGGCGACGTACTTGCCGTACGCGACCTGCAGTTCCGGAACGGTTTCGGAGTCGAGGTCCTGGGCGGGCGTGCCGCGCTCGAGGGCCTCGGTGATGGAAGCCTTGAGCGGCGCGGCGAGGTTCAGTCCCTCCACCACCTGCGCACGGATCGAGTAGTCCTGGTAGGCCGGGATCGCGATCGCGGCGAGGATGCCCATGATGAACAGCATCGCGACGCCGACGGCGATCGCGATGAGCGCGCCGGCGGGCGCCTTGGCGTCGGGGTTGGCCGCGACGACGTCGGCGGGCTCGACGTGGTTCTTCACGACCAGCGTGCCGGCGATCATGTCGTGGAAGGTCTGCTTGCGCCGGGTGAAGCCGGCGGCCATGAACCCGATGTACAGCGGCAGCGCACTCAGGTAGCGGCAGAAGTGCCGGCCGAGCGCATGCCAGAAGCCGATGCGTTCGCCATGGAGGTTGGTGACCTTGATCGCCATGAGCATCTTGCCGGGCGTGGCCTGGCGGCTGGAGCTTTCGAAGATCGCCCAGTAGACGAAGAACGCGCACAGGAACAGGACGGAGAGGATGCCACCCAGGGTGCCGGACTTGTCTCCGATGATGCCGATGAGGAAGGCCGAGCTGAAGAGCACCGCATAGAGGATGGCGATGTCGATGATCATCGCCCCGGTCCGGCGCCAGAACCCGGCGTAGAGGTCGACCGCGGGCTTGGCGGCCGCGGCGCCCGGTGGCACCGCGAAGGGATTGGGCGCCTCCTGCGAAGCGCCGCACTTGGGGCAAAGCGCCTGACCGGCGGCGAGCGCCGTCCCGCAGTTCGTGCAGTTCATCGTGCCACTCCCTCTGGCGCTGGTTGTACCTGGCGGTCGGGCCGCCGGCGTTCTTCGAGGACGCGCGGGAAGTCTAGCGCGGATGCGGGCCGGAGGGCACACAAACGGGCGCGCCCGGGCAAACGTGGTAGTCTCGTTCTCGGGGGATCCAACCAGTTCATCGGAGCTCGAGGTCGTGCAGGGAGCGCGGGCTTTGGCGATGCGCGTGGCGGGGCAGCGGGAGGCGGCCCGGCTTGTGGATGGCTTTGGCGTCGGTGAACTGGTCACGGTCCTGGCCGTCATCGCCGTCGTCACCGGGATGGCGATCCACGACGGCGCCCTCGCGGTCCGGCACGCGCAGCTCGCCGAAGCGTTCGTCCTGGCGAGCGGACCGAAGGTGGCATGGATGGAGCGCTTCGCCATGGACGGGACCGTGCCGGGGCCGATTCCGGCACCGGACGCCGCCGTCGGCCAGCGCGCGAATGACGCAACGGCGTCCGTCGGGCATTTCATCACCGAATACCTCCCCGGCGCGGGCGGGTTTGCCTTCAGGTTGGGTGGGGAGGCGGGCCGGAATGCCGGCGGACTCGTCGGCTTCCGCGTGGCGGTGGGACCGGGCGAGATTCCCGCGACGCTGGTCTGGCAGTGCGGCCATCGCCGCCTGTCGCCTGCCTGGCGCGCACTCGGACCCGACCAGACGACGCTCGGGGATGCGGAGCTGCCCTCGGGGTGTCGCGGATCATGAGCGACCCGACGGCGCAGCACCGGCGGGCGTTCGTCGAGCGACAACTGGCGTTGCAGCAGGAGCGCGGCGCGGGCACGCTGGCCGCCGCCGCCGAATCATTGCGGCGCGCGTTGCCCGCCGACCACCGCGCGGAGATCGACCGGCTCGAGGCGGATCTCGCGGGACGGAGTGCGACGGCGACACCGGAGCGTGAGGCGCTCGTGGCGGTGGTTGCCGTCGCGCGCGAACGCGGCGGGGCGGCGCTCGCCGCGTATGCGAGCGCGCGGACGATCCGCGAGGCCAGCCGGCAGGCGCTCGACGGGCTGCTGTTCGGCATTGGCGCGCAGGTGCAGTACCTGCTCACGCTGCTCCTCGTGCTCGTGGCCGTCGCAGGCACGTATTCGACCCTGGTGTATCCGAAGTTGGCCGAGGCGTTCACGACTTTCGGGACGGTCGCGCCGCCGATGACGGAATTCCTGTTCGGGCAGGTGCAGCTCATCTGGCTGCTGATCCTTGTCGCCGGCGCGCTGGTGCTCGGTGCCCGCTGGGTGCTGGCGCGCTCGCGCCGGATGCTGGAGGCCGGCGACGCGCTGCCCGAACGCCTTGCGCGCTGGCCGGTCCTCGGTGCGGTCGTGAGGAGCCAGCGGCGCTGGCTCGCGCTGCAGTGGATGGCGGTGCTGCACGATGCGGGCGTCGGGCGTGCCGCGGCGCGCGAGGGGGCGACGGCGCGCTTCGGCGCGATGAGCGAGCCGGACGGCGGGACGCTCGAGGCGGCCGAGGCCCTGGGCACGCTGCGGGCGGAGCTGTCGGCGCAGATGGAGGCGCAGCAGGCGGAAGTCGTCCGGGCCGCGACGCGGGCCCGCACCTGGGTGGTCTTCGCGCTGCGCCTCATCGTGTTCTGGATCATCGCGATCGCGGTGATCGGCATGTACGCGCCGATCTTCGGGCTGGGCACGGTGGTCTGAGGGGCCAGGAGCAAGAGAATGCGCACGCGCGGCTTCACGTTGATCGAGCTGATGATCGTCGTGGCGATCATCGGCATCCTCGCCTCCATCGCCCTGCCGGCGTACCAGGACTACACGATCCGCGCGCAGGTGGTGGAGGCGTTCGCGCTCGCCGGCGACGTGAAGCCCTCGGTGCAGGAGTTTCGCGTCGATCGTGGCCGGTTCCCCGCGAACAACGCCGAGGCCGGCGTCCCCGAACCGAAGTACCTCATCGGCAACTACGTGACCGGCATCGAGGTGCGCAACGGCGCGATCCACATACAGTTCGGCAACAACGCCAACTCGAACCTCACGGGAAAGATCGTGACGCTCCAGCCGCTGGTGGTGACCGGGAGCCCAGCGAGCCCGATGTCGTGGCGCTGCGGCCTGCGCAGGATCCCGAACGGCATGGAGGCGGTCGGCGAGAATCACACCAACGTGGATCGCAAGTTCCTGCCGGCGGCGTGTCGCGGGGAGTGAGGCGCGTGAGCATGCGAGAACCGAAGCGATGGAGCTTGCTGCTGGCGGCGTTGCTCCTGGCGAGCGTGGCAAGGGCGGCCGAGGAACCCGCGCCGCCGGTGCAGCCAGGCTATGCGGATGCCGTGGCCCGCTACGAGGCCGGTGACTTTCCCGTCGCCCGCGAGGCATTCCTCGCGCTCGCGCGGATGGGTATCCGGGACGCGCACTACAACCTGGGCGTGATGGCGATGAAGGGGGAAGGGCTCGCGGCCAATCCGGGCCTCGCATGGGGATGGTTCACGACCGCGAAGCAGCTGGGTGCGGCGGTGCCGGACGACGTGCTGTCGCGGCTCGACTCGAAGCTCGGCGAGGCCGATCGGTTGGTGGGCAAGCAGGTCGTCGAGCAGTATGGCGCGGAAGCGCTCGGCAAGCAGCTGGCGGCCACGTATGCGCAGTGCGCGGCGTGGATCGCGGCGCCGGGCGGCATGCGCGCGGGAATGACGGCGCCGGTCATGACGCCGCGTTCGGAGAAGACGCTCGGCCAGTTCTATCCGATGAAGCTGATGCAGGCCGGGCAACAGGCCATGGTCGGGCTCGATGCATTCGTCGATCTGGACGGCCACGTCAAGAACGCGCGCCATGAGTTCACGACGCCGCCCGTCGGCACGGGCGGCCTGGAACTCTCGGCGCAGGCGATGTTCGAGCGCATCGCGTACGCGCCGGCGACGGTCAATGGCCGGCCAGCGGCGGTGCGCTACATGTATTCAGTGACGTTCATCATGGGGAACAGTTCGTTCTGGAATCCGGCGAACCTGGAGGCCGTCAAGGCGGCGGCACGGCGCAATGATCCGGGTGCGCAGTTCTCCGTGGCGTTGCTGGCGAGCATGAACGAGCGTTTCAGGAACATGGCCAGGGTGGAACTGGCCGAGGTGCCGGCCCTGATGGCGTCCGCCGCGCTGGGCGGGAACGTGCACGCGCAATACCGCATCGCGCGCGATTGCGCCGCCGCGCAGGAGGAGCCGCTGCATCGCCTCGGGCGGGAGTGGGCGGCCCAGGTGGCCCGCCAGGGACATCCGCGCGCGCAACTTGAAGAGGCACTCGAGTCGATCCGCACAGGCGGTGCGGCGAAGGAGCGGGCGCGGCTGCTGCGGTTGCTGCAGGTGGAGGACGACTACGTGCGACGCAAGGCGGCGCTTGCGCTCGCGACCGTGCTGCCGCGAGAATCGCGCGCGCCGGAAGAAGCCCTGCGTGTCGCGCAGCAGCTGGGCGAACGCTACGCGTGCCCGAAGGCCGGCGCAGCACCCTCGGAGGCCCGCGTGCCCTGCGGACCGGGTGAACGGGCGCCCGCCGTCCTCGATCCGGAACTCGACATCGTGTTGGCGGCAGCACTGGCGGCGAACAACCGCATGCCGGAAGCGCTCGAGGCGATGCGGCGGGCCATCCTCAAGGAGAACAAGCTGCGGTGGGATGCGAGTGTGCCGGAACGCCTGCTCGCGGCATACGAGCAGGGATCGGAGCCGGACTACCGCGAGGTCTACCTCTCCTGGTCGGATGAGGAGATGCGTTCGCGGGGAGTGGTGCTCGCCAAGTGAGGGTGGTTCCGCTGTCCTGCTGCGCTGCCGCGACTCCGGGCAGCGCGGACCGCGGGCTCACCGGCCGGATCGCGACGCGGTTCCCGTTTGCCCCGTCGGGCCGTTGCTAGGATCGGCGCATCCGCCTTTCCAAGGGAAACCAGCCATGCGCCGCTTCCAGACGCTCCTCGCCACGCTGATCCTGGCCACCGCTTCGCTCGCGGCCGGCATCGCTGTCGCTGCCGAGCCGGCCAGCCCGCCGGCGACGGCGAGCCAACCGACCACCCCGGCACCGGACGCGAACAAGATCACCAAATCCCGCTCCAACATCCAGAACAACCGGCAGTCGGCGCCGGGCACGGCCGCGACCGATCCCGCGGCCGGCGACCCGCAGCAGCTCGTGAAGCCGAAGACCAAGTCGAACCAGTCCAACGACTGACGCCGCCGTCGCGGGTGCAGTGCGTGGCGAAGTGCTACGCCACGCGCTTCATCGTCCCCGCGAACTGCATGAACGTCCGCTCGGTGGTGGTCAGGGCCACGCGCACTGTGCCGGACTCGAAGTCCTCGATGTGCACGACCGTGCTCTGGTCCGCTTCCTGCCAGGCCACGAGGAACAGTCCCGGCCGCAGCAGCGCGGCCGAGTAGCTCATCGTCTCCGCCGTGCCGGCCATGGGGCCGGCGACGTGGCGGGCGTTGAAGCGCGACTCGGAGAGGATCTCGTGCTCGATGGTCATCGGACCCACCTGGAAGCTCAAGGTGTGGCCGATCGGGTAGCCGGGGGGATTCGACATGACCGTTCAGCCTCCGCCCCTGCGTGGGGCACCATTCACTGGTTGAGGTCCACGACGGAGGTCTCGCGCGAGGCGAGAACGCCGATGAGCGAGAGCGCGGCGATGGTGGCGATGTAGTACCCGACCGACTGCAGGCCGTGGTGGTGCGCGAGCCAGGTCGCGGCATAGGGCGTGAGCGAGGCACCGAAGATGCCCGCGACGTTGAACGCGATCGAGCTGCCGCTGTAGCGCACGGTGGTCGGGAACAGCTCGGAGAGCACGGTGCCGAGCGGCCCGTAGACGAGGCCGGTAAAGGCGAAGCCGAGTGCGACGGTGACGACGGCGCCGGCGGTGCCGGCCATGAACATCGACGGGAAGGCGAGGCCGTAGAGGATGGCGCCGGAAACCATCCAGATCATCGCCCGGCGGCGCCCGCGTTCGGCGAGGCGCCCGGAGAGCACGATGCACGCGGCGAAGAACAGGATGCCGAAGAGCTGCACGAGCAGGAACTGCTGGCGCGTGTAGCCGAGCGCGCTCGTGCCCCAGGACAGCGTGAACACCGACATGATGTAGAACAGCATGAACGCGATCAGCGAGACCATCACGCCGAGCACGACCGCCGGAGCGTGGTGGCGCAGCACCTCGAGCACCGGCACCTTCACCGGCGCGCGGCTGCGCAGCGCCGCTGCGAACACCGGCGTCTCGCAGATGCTCAGCCGCACGTACAGCCCGAACAGCACGAGCACGGCGCTGGCGAGGAACGGGATGCGCCAGCCCCAGGAGAAGAACTGCGCGTCCTCGAGCGTCCGCGAGAGCAGCAGGAAGACGCTGCCCGAGAGCAGGAAACCGACCGGCGCGCCGAGCTGCGGAAAGATCCCGTACCAGGCGCGCTTTCCGGGCGGCGCGTTCTCGGTGGCGAGCAGCACCGCGCCGCCCCACTCGCCGCCGAGGCCGAGGCCCTGGCCGAAGCGGCACAGGGCGAGCATCGCCGGCGCCGCGACGCCGATGGCGCCGTAGGTGGGGAGCAGGCCGATCGCCACGGTCGAGAGTCCCATCGTGAGCAGCGCCGCCACCAGCGTGGCCTTGCGGCCGATGCGATCGCCGAAGTGGCCGAACAGCACCGAGCCGATCGGGCGGGCGACGAAGGCGATGGCGAAGGTCGCGAGCGACTCGAGCGTCGCGGTCGCCGGGCTGGAGTTCGGGAAGAACAGCCGCGGGAACACCAGCACCGCCGCAGTGGCATATATATAGAAGTCGAAGAACTCGACCGTCGTGCCGATCATGCTCGCGAACAGCACCTGCCCCGGCGTGTTGGTGCGCACGGGATTCCCTGGATCAGCCCTGGACATTCATACCTCGCAGGTCTTTCACGGCCGTGTGTCGACGCTGCGCTCGCGCAGCTTGTAGCGCTGGATCTTGCCGGTCGCCGTCTTCGGGAGTTCGGCCACGAACTCGATGATGCGCGGATACTTGTAGGGCGCGAGCCGATCCTTCACGAACGCCTTGAGGTCGGCTTCGGTCGCGCGGCCGCCGCTCTTCAGCACCACGAACGCCTTGGGCTTGGTGAGCCCCTCCGCGTCGGTGATGCCGATGACGGCGGCCTCGAGCACCTCGGGGTGCTGCACCAGCGTTGACTCCACCTCGAAGGGACTCACGTAGATCCCAGAGACCTTGAGCATGTCGTCGCTCCGGCCCGAGTAGGTGTAGCTGCCGTCCGCGTTGCGGACGTACTTGTCGCCGCTCCGGGTCCAGCCACCCTGGAACGTCTCGCGCGTCCTCGTGCGGTTGCCCCAGTACATGACAGCGGAGGAGGGGCCGTTGACGAACAGGTCGCCGATCTCCCCGTCCGCCACGGGCTTGCCCTGCTCGTCGCGCAGCTCGATCTCGTAGCCGGGCACGGCCCAGCCGGTGGTGCCGTACTGGACGCGATCGCGCCGGTTCGAGATGTAGATGTGCAGCATCTCGGTCGAGCCGATGCCGTCGACGATGTCGATGCCGAAGTGCGCCCTGAAGCGCTGGCCGATGTCGGCGGGCAGGGCTTCGCCGGCCGAGGAGGCGATGGTGAGCGCGGTCTGCTCGCGGGCGGGCAGGCCCTTGGCGGCCAGCAACCCCGCGTAGCCGGTCGGGGCGCCGAAAAACACCGTCGGCTTGAGGCGGCCCACTTCGCCGGTCCAGCGCCGGAACACGGCCTCGGGCGTGGCGCGCTCGGCCATCAGCAGCGTTGTCGCGCCGACGCTCAAGGGGAACGAGAGCGAGTTCCCCAGCCCATAGGCGAAGAACAGCTTGGCGGCGGAGAAGCAAATGTCCTCTTCCCGCAGCTGCAGGATCGCCTTGCCGTAGAGCTCGGCGGTCCAGTAGGGGTTGGCGTGGGTGTGCACTGCCCCCTTGGGGCGCCCGGTGGAACCGGAGGAGTACAGCCAGAACGCGGGGTCGTCCGGGCCGGTGCGGGCGCAGCGCTCGGCCGGCTCCTGCGACTTCACGAAAGCATTGAAGTCCACTTCATCGGGCCGGAGCGGTGCCACGGGGTGCGCGACGATGACCTGCCGGATCTCGTGGTCGCTCTTGGTCATCGCGAGGGCGAGCGTCGGCAGGAGCGCGCCCGAGACCAGCACGGCCTGAGCGCGCGAGTGCTCGAGCATGTAGGCGTAGTCGTCCGCCGTGAGCAGCGTGTTGACGGCGACCGGCACCACGCCGGCGTACAGCGCGCCGAGGAAGGCCACCGGCCACTCGGTGCTGTCCTGCATGAGCAGCAGCACCCGCTCCTCGCGCCGCAGCCCGAGCTCGCGCAGGCCCGTGGCCAGGCGGTGCACGCGCTCGGACAGCTCCGCATAGCTCAGCTGCCCGGAGTCGTCGACATAGGCCGGCTTCCCGGGGCGTCCGGCGTTGAGGCGCAGCAGGTGATCGGCGAAGTTGAACGACTCGCCGGGTGCCTGGACCCGATGGATTCCCCCCATGCCGGCATCATAGCGAATGCCGGATTGACGCACCCCGGGACAGTTTGCTGTACTTGGCCCCGACGGTTCGCGGCGTTCCCCTCGAGGGGGCGCGGCGAGTAAATGGGAACGCGGTGCAGCTCGTGATCTGGCGAGCCCATGCCGCGACTGCCCCCGCAACTGTAAGCGGCGAGCTGCCCCGGAATGATCCACTGGCCCCTGCAACGGGCCGGGAAGGACCGGGGACGCACCGACCCGCGAGTCAGGAAACCAGCCGTCGACGTTGGAAGACCGAACCGGGCGGGGTGCTCCGGGACGGAGTGATCCGCCCCGCGTCGTGCGGCCCGCCGATCACCCGCCCGCGCCTCGCCCCGCTGCAACCGAGGGCGCCATGGCGAACAAGCACGACGGCTGGGATTACGTTTCCACGCATTGCACGCACACGGGCAAGCCCTGCGCGCCGGGTGTCGCGCTCGCGCACTCGCTCGCCCGGGGGATCGACCTGGGTGGGCCGACCATCACGGAGTCCTTCCAGCTCAACGGGCGCGCGAAGTTCACGGAGTGCGGGCACGAGTGCCCGCTCACCTTCCGCGTCGCGCGACGCGCGGCCTGGGTCCTCGGGGGCATCGCCGACGGGAGCGATGCCGACGCGCTGGTGCGCTTCGCCGAGGGGTTCTTCGGCGAGGGCCCCGGCATCGAGGCGCTGCCGGCGGGGTATCCCGCGGCCATGGTGCGCGCCTCGCGATAGGGCAGAATCACCCGGCCAGGATCATCAGTTCAGGATCACGGGGGTGGACCATGCTGAACCTCTGCGCCGCGAGCCTCTTCTTCCTCCTCATCCACTTCGGCGTCTCCGGCACGCGGCTGCGCGATGCCCTGGTGGCGCGACTCGGCGATGGCCCGTACCGGGGCCTGTTCTCGCTCGCATCGCTCGCGGGCCTCGTGTGGCTGATCCACGCGTACCGCCACGCGCCCGCCGTGCCGACCTGGGGACTGCTGCTGGCGCTGCGGCCCGCGGCCTACGTGCTGGTGTTCGTCGCGTTCCTGTTCGTCGTCATCGGCGCGGCGACGCCGAACCCGACTTCCGTGGGCATGGAGGCGAAGCTCGCGCAGGGGCCCGACGCCGCGCGCGGCATGCTGCGCATCACGCGCCACCCGTTCCTCTGCGGCGTCGCGCTCTGGGCGCTGGCGCACCTCCTCGTCAACGGCCACCTTGCCGCGCTGGTGCTGTTCGGCTCGCTCCTCGTGCTCGCGATCGGCGGCACGGCCTCGATCGATGCGAAGCGGCGCCGCGGGACAGGGGCGCAGTGGACGGCATTCGCCGGCGTCACCTCGGTGCTGCCGTTCGCGGCGATCGCCGCGGGCCGGAACCGGCTGGGTCCGGCGCTCCGGGAGATCGGCCCGTGGCGGCCGCTGGTGGCGGTGCTCGTCTACGCCGCGGTTTTCCACCTGCACGGGTGGCTGGGGGCGCCGCTGGTGGGGTGAGGCGCGGGCGGCGGCGGGGCCGCGTCGGCGTCGCCGAGGCGTTCAGGAACGGGTCGACGCCCGCCAGCCTGCGAGCAACTCGACGCCACCTGCGGCCCGCGCCCGCTTGAAATAGTGAGCGTCAGCGGTGACGAAGACGCCGCCACAGACGAGGGCCGTCGCGTGATAGGCGGCGTCGTAGAACGTGACGCCGTAGCGCGTGGCCAGTTCGAGCGCCGTCGTGATCCACCGAGGCGAGGCTGGAGCTTCCTCGAGGCCGAACTTCATGAGGGCTGCGAGCCAAGGCGCCGCGTGCTCCGGGAACCGGCGTGCGATGGTGTTGCCAACTTCGTACAGCCACAATGAGGGCACGCGCACATGGACCTGTTCGCGAACGATCGCGTCACGGAGCGCCAGCGCACGCGCGGCATCATCCTCGCCTTCCGAGGGCAGGACCCACTTCACGATGACCGACGCGTCGGGTACGACGATCGGCCGGGCCATCAGGCCTTCCGCCCGCGGTCCTCGCGGATCCAGCGCACGACCTCGCCCGTGCTGACCGTCGGCAGGCGCCCTGACAGTGCGTCCATCTCGCGAACCGCGTCGGTGCGCCGTTGCCGCGCAACCCAGGCGCGCAGCGCGTCGTTGATCGTGCGGCTGCGATCGCCCGCGGGTACGCGCGCGAGGAAACCCCACGTGTCGTCGTCGATCATCACGTTAATGCGCCGGCTCATAGTGTGTATCATCTTACACACTCCTTGGTGCGCGACAAGCGGCGACACGACGACAGGGATCGGGAGGGTGCGGCCATGCGGCAAGTCTGGCGACCCGGATGGTTGTCACGAAGATCGCTTTGTGCCGGAAATCACTGGATACGCCGCAGGCGACCAGCGGCCGTTCAAGCAGCCGTCGAGAGCGAAGGCTGCGTACGCCGCCGTTCGACGACGTACGCAGCCAGGGCTCTGGCGACCGGCGGCCGCCCCAGGCAAGGGCGATGCTCAGGCCGCGCCACCGCAGTTGCTGCACTTGCAGCATTTGCAGGGAGAGCAGGTGCAGGGCTTGCAGGCGCAGCAGCGGCAGTCCGGGCCGGAGGTCTGGTTGGCAAGCTGGGTGTTCATGGTCGACTCCTGGTGTTGTGCGGCACCTCGCCGCGGTGGGAAGCTTCGACCTTCCCACGGTGGTAGAGTCAACCGACGGAGGGCACGCGATGCGAAGGCCCATCGAACGACCGGAACTCTCCGAGGCGAAACGCCAGGGGTTCCACAACATCGGCGCCGCCGCGCGCGCCTCCGGCGTCAGCGCGAAGATGATCCGCCACTACGAATCGCTGGGGTTGCTCCCCGCGGCGCGGCGTACCTTCGCCGGCTATCGCGTCTACGCCGATGCCGACCTGCACAAGCTGCGCTTCATCAAGCGCTCGCGCGGCCTCGGCTTCTCGATGAACCAGATCGGCGAGCTGATGGGCCTGTGGAACAACCGGCAGCGCGCGAGCCGGGAAGTGAAGCAGCTGGTGCGCGAACACGTCCAGGAGCTGCTGCGGAAGATCGAGGAGATGCAGGCCATGCAGCGGACGCTCGAGTCGCTGGCGGCGCGCTGCAGCGGCGATCATCGGCCCGATTGCCCCATCCTCGACGATCTCGAGGGGCGTTGATCCTGTCGGGTCGCGACGCGGGAGCGCAATGATGCCAGCCATGCCACTGATCGTCGGGTTCCTGCTGTCGGTGGGCGTGGCGTCGATGGCCTGGCTCGTGGGACTCGATCGCAGCCGTGCGTTCTATCCGACGGTCCTGATGGTGGTGGGATCGTACTACGTGCTGTTCGCCGCCATGGCGGGCTCGACCGGGGGCGTGCTGCTCGAATGCGCCGTCATGGTGGTCTTCCTGGCCGCCGCGATCGCGGGTTTCAGGTCGAGCGCGTGGATCGTCGTCGCGGGACTGGCCGCGCACGGCCTCTTCGATGCGTATCGCGATCACTTCATCGCCCACACCGGCGCGCCGGCATGGTGGCCGCCGTTCTGCATGGCGTTTGACGTCGGCGCAGCGGCCTGGCTTGCGCTGATCCTCTTGCGGCGCGCGTCGAATCAGGTTGGCGACGCAGGAGAGTCCCTATGACCGTCACACGCCGTTCAGTGCTGGCCGGTGCCGTCGCGCTCCTTGCGAGTGCGCGCTTCCGTGGCGCCGCGGCGGGCGACGCGGGCGGCCACCTGCCCCGCCTGCGCGTCATCCTCGACAACGACTTCGGCGGCGATCCCGACGGCCTGTTCCAGGCCGCGCATCATCTGCTCTCGCCCTCGGTCGACGTGCGGCTGGTCATCGGCTCGCACCTGCATGCCGGCGAATTCTTCGACGCCACCGACCGGCAGGCGACCCACGCGGCCGAGACGGTCACGCAGCTCATCGACATCCTGGGTCTCGAGCGGCGACCGCGCATCCTGGCGGGCGCAGAGGCGGCACTCGCCGGCGCCGGGGTCGCGCTCGCCGGTACGGCCGGCGATCCCGCACGTGCCAGCGTGGCACGCACCAGCGCCGCGGAGGCGATCATCGACGAAGCCCTGCACGGTGACCCCGACCTGCCGCTCTACTATTGCGCCGGCGCCGGGCTCACCGACCTGGCGACCGCCTGGCTGCTCGAGCCGCGCATCGGGCCTCGCGTGCGGCTGGCGTGGATCGGCGGGCCAGAGTATCCCGGCACGCCCGCGCCGCCGGGCCCGCGCGAAGCCGAGTACAACCTGACGATCGACCCCATCGCCGCGCAGGTGATCTTCAACCGCTCCGACATCGACATCTGGCAGGTGCCGCGCAGCACCTACCGGCAGATGCTCGTGGGCCGCGCCGAGCTCGAACGCTCGCTGCGGCCCGCCGGGCGCCTGGGCGAGTACCTGCTCGCACGCATCGACTCGCTGCGCAGGATGGCGGAGCAGGCGCCGCCGCCGCATCGCATGAACCTCGGCGAGACCTATGCCCTCGGCGACAGCCCGCTCGTCACGTTGACCGCGTTGCAGTCCGCGTTCCAGCCCGAGCCCGCCTCGAGCCGCTACGAAACCCGCGCCCGGCCGAGCATCACGCCGCAGGGCGGATACGGCCCGCCGGTGCGCGGCCGCACGGTCCGCGTCTACACGCACATCGATACGCGCCTCACGTTCGAGGACATGTACGCGAAGTTCGCCGGCGCAGCGACTCAGCCCTGATTGGCCAGCAGCTCGAGCGTGCGCGGATCGGGCTCGCCACCGAACCACCGCTCCAGTGCGGCCCCGAACGACGGCTCCTCCGGCGCTGCCTGCGCGAAGAGCGTCAGGCTGGAGCGGAGCTTGAGGTCGTCGGGGTAACCGAAGAAGTCGGCGACGCTGCGGGCCCGCGCATCGACCACCAGGCGCGTGCACTCGCGCAGGCGCGGGCCGAGCACCGGGTGGGCGAGGTAGGCGCGCGCCTCGGTGGCATCCCGCAGGGCATAGCGGCGTGCGGTGGAACTCGAGCCGAGTCCGGCGAGCTGCGGGAAGATGAACCACATCCAGTGGCTGCGCTTGGCGCCCTCGCGCAGCTCGGCGAGCACCTGCGCGTAGACGCGCTCCTGGGCGTGGACGAAGCGCGCGAGATCGCAGGGGTCCGTCATGGCGCCGGCGCCCATGCGAAGGGCCCTACCACAGGCCGGGGAACAGCGCCCACGTGGCGCGCCGAGACCCACCAATAGAGGGCCCAGAGGAGCCACAGCGCGGTGATGATGTGTGGGAGCCAGGCGCGCACGGGCCGATCGTAGCACTGGGCGGGCCGCCGGCAGCGGGCGTGTCGAATTGACAGAGACGAGGGCGTATCGTCGGCGACGTCCGGCGAGCGCGCCTGGCGATGGGACGGAATGATGGGGGAGACGGGCATGGATCCGGCGAGCGCCGAGGGCGAGCGGTGCACGAGCGATGACGGCGTCACGCTCTTCTATAATAAGTATGGCCCGCCGTCGGCACCGCTGACGGTCGTGTGCCTCCCCGGGCTCACGCGCAACTCGCGCGACTTCGCGACGCTGGCGACGCGCCTGTCGGGCCGTCATCGCGTGCTGTGCCCGGACTTCCGCGGGCGCGGGCGCTCGGGATGGGATCCGGACCCGGCGAACTACCATCCGCGCCGCTATGCGGAGGATGTGCGGCAGATCCTCGGGAAGGAGGCGCCACGGCGCGTCGTGCTCGTCGGCACTTCGCTCGGCGGCGTGGTGAGTGCGCTGCTCGCGCAGCAGGGACTCCGGGGCCTCGAGGCGGTGGTGCTGAACGACATCGGGCCGGAAGTGGATCCGGCGGGACGTGCGCGCATCGCCGGGTACGTGGGCGCCGGAAAGGCGCTGGCAAACTGGGACGAGGCGGTGGCCGCCGTCCGACGGATCAATGCGTCGGCGCTGCCGGGGATGAGCGATGCGCAGTGGCTGGCGTTTGCGCGGGGCCTGTGCCGCGATGCCGGCGATGGAACGGTGGCCTTCGACTACGATCCGGCGATCGGCCGGGCCTACCGCGCAGGGGCGGGCGGAGCGCTGCAGCTCTGGCCGGCGTTCGAGTCGCTCGCGCGACTGCGCTGCCTGCTGCTGCGCGGTGCGCATTCGGACATCCTGGGCGTCGCGACCGTCGAGCGGATGCGCGCGCGGCTTCCGGCACTGCGCGTGGTGGATGTGCCGGGGCGCGGGCACGCACCGCTCCTCGACGAGCCGGAGTGCGTGGACGCGATCGAGGCCCTGCTCGGGCAAGTGGGTCGCGAAACGGCGACATGAACGCGGGCCCGGCGGGCGCCACGGCAGATCCCGCGGCCCCGATCCGGAACCGCGGTCACGGTATGCGGGGACGGGTCGGAATAGGGTGTGCGGCAGTGCCCCATTGCCGTGGAGAAGACGCCATGCACCGCCATCGCCCGATCGTCCTGGCCGCCGCGACGGCCCTCATCGCGCTCGCTTCGGCCGGCGCCCGTTCGGCGGTTGCCGTGGGGATCGACGCCGGCACGCTGGGCATCGGGCCGGAGGTCCAGCTCGCGCTCACGCACTCGCTGAACCTGCGCCTGGGCGTGGCGGCCTTCAGCTACAGCCGCAACGTCACCGACACCGACGTCACCTACGATGGCACGCTGAAGCTGGCGAACGGATTCGGCATGCTGGAGTGGCACCCGGGCGGATCGATCTTCAAGCTGGCGATCGGCGCCGTGGGCACCGCCAACAAGGTCGACGTGGACGGCGTGCCCACCGGCGGTTCGTACCAGCTGGGCGACAACACCTATCCGGCGAGCGACATCGGCACCGTGACGGGCAAGCTGAAGGTCGGCAGCGGCATCGCGCCGTACGTGGGGATCGGTGTCGGCAACCCGCTCGCCGACGGCTCGCACTTCAAGGTGCAGTTCGACGTGGGCGTGATGTACACCGGCGCACCGAAGGCGGAGATCGTGGCGACGTGCGCTGCGGCGGTGCCGGCACCGACCTGCGCGCAGATCCAGGCCGATGTGCTGGTGGAGATCAACAAGCTCGAGCAGCAGTCGACGCAGCTCAAGGTCTGGCCGGTGATCAACCTCGGAGTGGCCTACCGCTTCTGACCGCGGCCGGCGCGCGCTCGAGCGGCCGCAGGAGCGGCCGCAGCCCGTTGTGGTCGATCTCGTGCATCAGCTCGAGCAGCCGGCCCAGCTCGCCCTCGGGAAAGCCCGTGCGCGCAAACCAGCCGAGGTAGTGGCCGGGTAGCTCGGCGAGCGACCGGCCCTGGTACTTCCCGTAGGGCATGGTCCAGCTCACCAGGCGTTCGAGGTCCGAGGGGTCGGGCATGGGCGCAGTGTAATCGAGCCGGCTGGCGGCCATGGATGCCCGCGGAACCCCGGTACGCTCGCCCCCCGCTTTGGCGTATCGTGATTCGCCGTGAATCGCCGCTGAGCACCACGATGCACGCCTTCGGATCGCCCGGCATCCCGCCCACCTGGACCAGCAGCGCGAAGGACCTGGTGGGTTGCGCGCTCGGGCCGTCGCGCCTGTGGTTCAGCTGCGGCTACGGCATCGTCAACGAGGTCTACTACCCGCGCGTCGACATTCCGCAGGTGCGCGACCTGGGAATCATCGTCGGCGACGGCGCGGGCTTCTGGGTCGAGGTGAAGCGGCTGCAGTCCTGCCGCGTGTCGCAGCCGCAGCCCGGCATCCCGGCGCTCGAGATCCTGCACACGCATCCGCGCTTCGAGCTGCGGCTGCGCATCGCGCCGGATCCGCTCCGCGAGGTGCTGCTCATCGAAGTCACGCTGCGGGGCGATGCCGGGCTGCGGCCCTACGCGCTGCTGGCGCCGCACCTGGGCGGCACGGGCGCCGGGAACGTGGCCGCGATCGGCGCACAGGCGGGCCGCAGGCTCCTGTGGGCGGAGCAGGGTCCGTTCGGGCTCGCGCTCGCGGCGGCGACGCCGGAGCAGGCCGATGCCTGGGGTGCGGCGAGCGCGGGCTACGTCGGATTCAGCGACGGTTGGCAGGATTTCGCGCGCAACGGCGCGCTCACCTGGCAGTTCGACGCGGCCGGCCCGGGCAACGTCGCGCTCATCGGTGCGTTGCCGCCGCAGGCGACGCTCGCGCTCGGGTTCGGCACCAGCCGCGAGTCGGCGGCGACGCTGGCGCTCGCCTCGCTGGCGCAGCCGTTCGAGGCCGTGTGGGCGCGCCACGTGCGGTCATGGAGCGAGTGGCACGCGGCGCTACAGGCGCCGGAGGACCTGGGCGAGCCGTTGCGGCACCAGCTCGCGATCTCGGCGATGGTGCTGCGCGTGCACCAGGACAAGACCTATCCGGGCGCGATGGTCGCGAGCCTCAGCATTCCCTGGGGCAATGCACGCGACGACGTCGGCGGCTACCACCTCGTGTGGCCGCGCGACCTGGTGGAGTGCGCCGGCGGCCTGCTCGCGCTCGGCGCGCTCGAGGAGGCGCGCGACATCCTGCGCTACCTCATCGCGACCCAGCACGCCGAGGGGCACTGGTCGCAGAACCAGTGGCTTGGCGGCAAGGCCTACTGGCAGGGCGTGCAGCTCGACGAGGCCGCGTTCCCGGTGCTGCTGGCCGCGGCGCTCGCCGAGCGCGACGCGCTCGATGGCATCGAGGCCGGCGCGATGACGCGGCGCGCGCTCGGCTTCATCGCGCGCAATGGGCCGGCCACGCCGCAGGATCGCTGGGAGGAGGACGCGGGGCTCAACGCGTTCACGATAGGCACCTGCGTCGCGGCGCTGGTCTGCGGCGCGCCCTTCCTGGACGAGCCGGCGCGGAGCCTGGCGCTGCGGCTCGCCGACGGGTGGAATGCGCGCATCGAGGAGTGGACCAGCGTGCGCGGCACGCCGTTCGCGCGGGCCCACGGGATCGAGGCCTACTACATCCGCATCGCACCACCGGGCGACGGCGACGGCGACGGCGATGCCGACGGACCGCTGCGGCGCATCCTGCCGATCAGGAACCGCGCCTGCGATCCGCGCATCCCGGCGGAGGAGCAGGTCGCCACCGACTTCCTGCAGCTCGTGCGGCTCGGCCTGCGCGATGCGCACGATCCGCTGGTGAGCGACACGGTGAAGCTCATCGACGGGCAGCTGCGCGTGCAGACGCCCGCCGGTCCCGCGTGGCACCGCTACACCGGCGACGGCTACGGCGAGCCCGCCGACGGCAGCCCCTTCGACGGCGTCGGCATCGGTCGCGCCTGGCCGCTGCTCACCGGCGAGCGCGGGCACTACGAGCTGGCCGCGGGCCGCGATCCGCTGCCGTACCTCGAGGCGATGGGCGCGATGACGGGGCGCTGCGGCCTGATCCCCGAGCAGGTCTGGGACACGGAGCCGATCGCCGAGCGGCAGCTCGCGCCGGGCCAGCCGACGGGCTCGGCGATGCCGCTGGCGTGGGCGCACGCGGAATTCATCAAGCTCGTCATGAGCCGCGCGCAGGGGCGTGCGACCGATCGGCCACGGGCCGTCTGGGAGCGCTACCGCGGCCGGCGGCCGCGCCCGGCCAGCGTGCCGTGGATGCCGCGCTTCCCGGTCGCGGCGATCGCGGCGGGACAGGGGCTGGTGCTGTGCCTCGACGCGGCCGCGCGCGTGCGCTTCGGCCTGGACGGCTGGCAGCGCATCGACGAGATCGCAACCGTTCCCGGCGGCCTCGGCCTGCACGTGGCGGAGCTGCCGACGGCGACGCTGCGCGGCGGGCAGCGGGTCGACTTCACGCTGTTCTGGCTCGAAACCGCGACCTGGGACGGCCGCGACCATGCCGTGCGGGTGCTAGGATGACCCGACGGCCCGGCGAGCGACCACCGGGCGATGGGGGCGCGGCGTGAGACTCACCGAAACGGAGAGCGAGGCCATCGAGGCGAACCTCTTCCCGCTGGCGCGGCCGCTGGTCGGCGAGTGGAAGGGTTTCCCGTGGCGCCGGCGCCGGGGCGGCGACGTCACCGCCAGCGGCGTGCATTGTTCGCAGGCACTCACCATCGACGTGTTCGAGACCGTCAAGCGCCTGCGATCGTGCAACGTCATCGTGCGCAAGTGGGTGGCGGCGCTGTTCCCGCGGCTCGAGAGCGGGCGCATCTGGGGGATCACGCTCGAGCGCGAGGTCGAACGCGAGCTGCTGCGCGAAGTGGAGTCGCGCACGCACCTGGACGTGCTGCTCACCTCCAGCCGCTCGCTGGTGAGCGTCCAGTGCGTGTTCACCGAGCCGGCGGACGCCGGCTGCCGCCTGGTGCGGCCGCTCGCCGAAGGGCCGCATGAAGGCAAGGTCCAGTGCAGCGGCGAGTACCGGATGCAGCAGAGCCCGATCAACGGCGCGCTGCATCGCTGCGCGTACTCGGGCAAGGGAACCCGCTACTGGCAGGTGATTCCCCAGGTGCTCGGCTACGACATGGCGCAGGACATCGTGCCGTGTCCGTTCGCGGCGGGCGGCCATGCCTGGATGCGCCACCTCGTGGCGGCGCACGAGGTCGGGCGGACCTATCCCGGCGGTCCGCTCCAGCCGGCCTTCCTGCTGGTGCATGCCGAAGGCGCGTTTCCCGCGGCGCGGCAGCTGCAGGGCACGTCCGTGCAGGATTTCCTCGCGACCGCCAACCGCCATGCGGTGCCCATGGCGGCGGTCTCGTTCCAGGAGCTGATCACGCTCGCGCGCAGCGTGGCGGTGCCCGAGGATGACGCCGTGCTGGCGGACCTGGCCGCGTGGGTGCAGCGCAAGGTGCGGCTGGCGAGCCTCGCGTAGGCGCGAGCGACTAGGCGAAGCGCCGGCGCTTGAGGATCGGCAGGCCTTCGGCGGTCGTGCCGATGATCTCGTGCGTGGCGCCGGCGGGCAGCCGGCCACCGGGTCCGCGGCGCGCGGCTTCGCCGCGTGCGAGCAGGGCGCGCACGAACGCAGCCTTGTCCGCATCGTCGGGGACGATGGCGCCGGCTGGCAGGGCGCGGCCGCCCGACGGCGCGCGGCCGGCCGACGGCGCGCGGCCGGCAGTCGGCTTGCGCGCGGGGCGCTTCGTCGTCTTCTTCCTCGCGGCCACGATGCGTGCGTCGCTATCCGCGGCAACCGCAATCGAACAGCCGGCGCTGCAGCGCGAGTTCGCCGCCGGCGGCGACGAGCTGGTGCGACTTGAGCGTGTGCGGCGAGACGGCGAGCAGCGACTGGCGGCGTCCCAGGTCGATGCGGCCGCGGCGGAACAGGTCCTCGACGAACGCGTGCGCCGCGGCTACCGCGCTGGTGTTTGCCGGCGAACGGCTGTCCACTGTCGCCGAAGCGGGCGCGAAGGCCCGTGGTTGCGAGGCCAGCGTGACGCGCAGGCGCGGCGGCCGCAGGCCGTGCGCACCGACATCCAGTGCCAGCTGCTCGAGTGCCGGCGCTTCGGGTCCGACGCGCCGTGCGCTCCGCGGCACGCGGGCCGGCGCGCGGCCCGACGGGGTCCGCGCGCCTGCCGGCAGGATGCCGCGGCGGGTGAAGGAACTCCTCAGCGCGGCCGCGTGGCCGGCGTTGCCCTCGGTGGCGGCCTGCACCATCGATCCGGCGACCTCGGCGTAGAAGTCCGGCACGATGGACGCGGACCGGATCCCGGCAATCAGCACGTCGCCCATCGCGTGGCTGGCCTGCAGCAGTTCCTGCTCGGTCGGCGCGGCGGGCTTGGCCGCGAGCGCGGCCAGCATGCCGCCGAGCGCCTCGAAGAACGCGGCGGTGAACACGCGCGAGAAGGAGTGCGGCTCGGCGGACAGCTGCGCGGCCGGCGCCGAGGTGGGCAGCGTCAACGGGTCCTGGTAGGCGAAGGAGTTGACCGCGTTGCGCAGGCAGTCGCGATCCACGGCATCCGGGTGCTGGGCACGGATGGCGGCGCCGAGCTGCTCGGCGAGGCGCGAGAGGCGCGAGCTGCGATACAGCCGGCCGCCGGTGTCGGCGAGGATGGCGCGGCGGAGCGAGGGCAACTGCAGGGCGCCGAGGATCGCGCTCATGTCGCCGAAGGATTCGTGGAACGCGGCGACCTCGTGGCTGGCGGCATCCCACAGCCCGGGCTTCACGCTGTCGAGGATGGCGTGGCCCATCTCATGGCAGAGGACGTCGGGGCTCTCGCCCGAATAGACCATGCCGTCGGCGGTGCGGTCGTGGAAGAAGTTGAGCGCGCGGCGGTCGTAGTAGGCGTTCAGGTCCACGCCCGCATCCAGCTTGACCGCGAGCGTGGCCCCCATCTGCCAGCGCCCGCCCGGCACGCGCGATGCCCAGTAGTCGGCGCCGCGGCGCAAGGCCTCGACCGCAACCCAGTAGCGGAAGGCCGCGGTTCCGGGGGCGTACTCGCGGGGCTTCGGCGCGGGCGCGGGGAAGCGATAGGCGAGCGGCCCGGCCGCGGGATCCGGCGCGCCGACACTGATCGGAGCGGCACCCGATCCCGGGTCCTCCTCCCAGGCGAGCGTGGTCGCGGCCACGGGCCGCGGATGCTTCACCGGCTGCTTGCGCCGCTTCTTTGCCATGGCCGCTCTCCTCCACGCCGCGGGGCCCGACGGGCGATCATAGCGCGGCGAGCTTCGCCCGCGCGTAGCCGGCGTTGGTCTGCACGCGGCCGCGCTGCTCCGCCGGCAGGCGCGGGTTCGCCAGCAGCGACTGGCAGGCATCGAAGGACTCGCGGTAGTTCCCGACCCAATAGGCGTTCATCGCGAGCTCATCGAGCATTCCCCACTCGTATATCCACGATTCCAGGAAGAGCCCGCTCGCCGGCGCCGGGATCTTCATGCCCGCCTGCGCGAAGGTGTAGCCCTGCGCGTATTGGCGCCGCTCGCGGCAGTAGCGCGCGCCGCCGTGCAGGGCCTCGGCCCGGTGCGGCGCGGCCTCGGCAGCCCGGCACCAGGCCTCGATCACGTGGCGCTCGCGATATTCGAGCTGCACCATCAGCCGCGCGGCCTCGAGCAGGCTCACGTACACCTCCTCGGACCAGTAGCCGAGCTCGCTGCGCTCGAGGTAGCGCCGCAGGGCCTTCCTCGGCTCGCCGCTGTCGCGGTAGCTCTGCGCAAGGTAGAACGTGTAGCGGGCGCGCAGCTTCGCGCCCGCTTCGGTCGCAAGCGCGCGCTCGAGCACCCTGGCGTCGCGTGCGTACGTCCCGGGATCGCGGCGGCGCGCGCCGTCGTAGTGCATGCGGTAGGTGAGCGCCAGCCGTGCCGCCGGGCCGGCATCCTCGCACTCGATGGCCTCGTGCAGCACGCCGACGTAGCGCCAGGCCAGCGTGTTGCGCACGATCTGGGTGCGCTGGTAGCGGATCGATCCGTCCTCGATGTCGAGCGTGTAGGCGTCGGCCGTGAGCGGCGGCAGGCGGCCGCCCCTGGGCAGCACCAGCGTGTCGTCGGCGTCGATGACCAGCGTGTAGTCGGCGTGCGGGCGCGCGAGCGCGAGCGCCTCGGTGCGGTTGTGCGCGAAATCCTGCCACGGTCGCTCGTGCAGCGCGCCGGGCAGGCCCCTGAGGCGCTCGCGCACGATGGCCTGCGTGCCGTCGGTCGAGCCGGTGTCGACGACGATCCAGTGGTCGATGATCGGCCGGACCGAATCGAGGCAGCGGGCGATGACCGGCGCCTCGTTCTTCACGATCATCGAAAGGCAGAGTGTCGTGCGGCGGGCCATGGGGGTGGCGCGACGATACTATCCGGTGTCGTCGCTGTCATCGGGTCGCAGGTCCTGTCGTGGCGGCGGATGATTGCATGCACCTCGGGTGGCGGGCGGCGCCGCGATGACCGCCAGCATTGGGATTATATGAACAAAAGACGCGGTAGGCGAACGCCGCGGGCAAAGGCCGGCGAGTGGCGCTAAGCTTGGCGCCCCATGAAGTGGTCCATCCTCGACCAGTCGCCGGCCCGCAAGGGCCAGGGCGAGGACGTGGCGATCCGCGAATCGATCGCGCTGGCGCGGCTGTGCGATCGCCTCGGCTACCATCGCTACTGGCTGTCGGAGCACCACGACAGCGCCTCGCTCGCTGGCACCGCGCCCGAGATCCTGGCCGCGGCCATCGCCGCGAGCACGCGCCGCATCCGCGTCGGCAGCGCCGGCGTGATGCTGCCGCACTACTCCGCGCTGAAGGTGGCCGAGCAGTTCCGCGTGCTCGAGGCGATCGCGCCCGGCCGCATCGACCTCGGCGTCGGCCGCGCGCCGGGCTCGGATCGGCTCACGGCCCTGGCGCTCAACCCGCACTCCAACGCCCATGAGGAATTCCCCGGGCAGGTGCAGGACCTGCGGGCGTGGGTGGCAGGCGAGCCGCTGCCGGCCGATCATCCGTTCCGGCGCATCGTCGCGCACCCGCGCGGGCCGACGGCACCGGAGCTGTGGATCCTCGGCAGCTCGGACTACGGCGCGCAGCTCGCCGCGCACTTCGGCCTGCCGTACGCCTACGCGTACTTCTTCGACGACGGCCGCGGCGTCGAGCGGGCCCTGGGGCTCTATCGCCAGCACTACCAGCCGAGCGCGCAGCATCCGCGGCCGGTTGCGACCATCTGCGTCTGGGCGCTCGCCGCCGACACGGAGGCCGAGGCCCGCCACCTGATGCACTCGCGCGAGCTGTGGCGCGTCAACCTCGATCGCAACCGGCGCGAACCGCTTGCGCCGCCGGACGAGGCCGCGGCCCATCCCTACGGGCCGGCCGAGCGCGCGCTCATCGAGGCCCTGCGTGAGCGCGCGCTGGTCGGCACCGCCGCCCAGGTCGCCGAGCTGCTGCGCGCGCTCGCCACGCGCCTCGGGCTCGATGAGATCGTGATCAACACCTGGACCTACGATCCGGCGGCGCGCGAGCACTCCTGCGAGCTGCTGGCGCGCCTGCTCATCGACGCATGAACCTCGCCGCATCCAGGCGGCGCCGCGCGGCATGGGTGCTGGCGCTCGCGCTGCTGGCCGGACTCGCGGCACTCGTGGCGCAGCGCTGGCCGCGCACGGCCGCGGACGAGGAGCTGGGCACCCTGCGCATTTACCCGGCCTGGCTGCAGCGGCGCGGATTCGTCTACCTGTTCTCCGGCGGCGAGGGCTGGACGAGCGCCGACACGGGCGTGGCGCTGGCCTACGCGCGATCGGGCTACCGGGTTGCCGGCATCGACAGTGCGCGCCTGCTCGCCACGGCGTGGCGCGGCGATGACTGCGCGTACCTGCCGGCGATGCTGGAGAACTTCAGCCGCGCGGAGCAGCGGCGGCTGGGCGCGGCCAGCTATTCGGAACCGATCCTGCTCGGGCGCGGCCTGGGCGCCAGCCTCGTCTACATGGCGCAGCTGCAGGCGCCGCCGCTGGCGTTCGCCGCGGCCGTCGCCGTGGATCCCGAGCCGCACCTGCCGCTGGCGCGCCCGTTCTGCGACCACGCCGCGGCGACGGCCGACGCGCACGGCCGCACGCTCGCGCCCGAGCACCCGGGGGCGAACGTGCCGCTGCGGATGGTCGTGGATGCGGCCGCCGGCGCCGATACGCGCGGCTTCGTCACCGCCACCGCGGCGCCGACGGCCGCGGCCGCCGGCGGGCTGCGCACGCGGTATGCCGCGGCGCTCGCGGCCATCGCCGCCGAACGCCACGGTGACGGGATCGCCGACCTGCCACTGGTCGAAGTGGAACCGGCGCAGCCGCGCGGCGGGGAGTTCGCGATCCTCTATTCCGGCGACGGCGGCTGGCGCGATCTCGACCAGCGACTGGCCGGCGAACTCGCCGGCAAGGGCACGCCCGTCGTCGGCGTCGACGTGCTGCGCTACTACTGGCATCGCCAGTCGCCCGATGACGCGGCCCGCGACCTGGCGCGCATCGTGCGCCACTACCAGGCCGCCTGGCACCGCGACCGCGTGCTGCTGGTCGGCTTCTCGTTCGGCGCCAACATGCTGCCGTTCCTGTACAATCGACTGCCGCGCGAGCTGCAGCCGGCGGTGCGGCTCATCGTGCTGCTCTCGCCGGAGCGGCGCACCGCCTTCGAGGTCGATCCGCGCGGCTGGTTCGGGGCCGGGACGACGGCGGGCCAGGTGGACATCGCGCCGCAGCTCGCGACGCTGCCCGCCGCAACCGTACTGTGCATCTACGGCGAGGAGGAGTCAGGCGACAGCCTGTGCACGCTGCCACAGTCGCGCGCGCTGCGCGTGGTGCGCAAGCCGGGCGGCCATCACTTCGATGAAGACTACGACCGGCTTGCCGATGAAGTCCTGTCGGCCGCTCGCTGAGCGCCGTCATGCCGGGGCGTGCCTGCCGGCACTCGGCCTGCTGGCCTGCCTGCTGGTGCCGGCCATTGCGCAGTCGGCGGTCGCGGCGGCGCTCGCCAGCGGCCCGCACTGGGCCAGCGTCAATGCGCATCGCATGTACTACGAGATCCTGGGCCGGGGCCGCCCGCTGCTGCTGCTGCACGGCGGCGGGCAGTCGGGCGCGAGCTCGTTCGAGCAGCAACTGCCCGGTTTCGCGCGCCACCACCTCGTCATCCTGCCCGACCAGGTCGGCCAGGGCCGCACGCCGGACGTCGCGGGCCCGCTGAGCTATGCGGCCATGCTGGCCGATACGGTGTCGCTGCTGGAGTCCCTGGGTGCGCCGCGCGTCGACGTGGTCGGCTTCAGCGACGGCGGCATCCTCGCGCTGATGCTCGCCGCCCGCCGACCCGAGCTGGTGCAGCGCGTCGTGGTGAGCGGCGTGAACGTGACGCCCGCGGGATTCACCGCCGGGTCGCTCGAGGACCTGCGCGCCGACCCACCGCCGGATGCGTCGCGCATCGACGGCAAGCTGCGGGAGCTGTGGCTGTCGTCACCGACCCGCGCGGAGCTGACGCTCGACATGCTGCGCCGGGTGCGCGAGCGCGTGCTGGTCGTTTCCGGCGACCGCGACGTGGTGCAGCTCGAGCATACGCTGCAGATCTACCGTGCGCTCCCGCACGCCGAGCTGTGCGTGCTGCCGGGCACGGAACACGATACCTTTGGCACGCGGGCGCAGTGGCTCGACCCGATCGTGCTGGAATTCCTCGACCGCGAAGACCGATCACCCTGAGTGGAGATGGACATGGCCAACGACGATCCCTCCCGTAACCAGCCCCCCGGCTACGTCCCGCCCAAGGTGTGGGCCTGGGACAAGGAGAATGGCGGGCAGTTCGCCAACATCAACCGGCCGGTCTCGGGCGCGACGCACGAGAAGGTGCTGCCGGTAGGCAAGCATCCGCTGCAGGTCTATTCGCTCGGCACGCCGAACGGCCAGAAGGTCACGATCATGCTCGAGGAGCTGCTCGAGCTCGGCCACAAGGGCGCCGAGTACGACGCCTGGCTGATCAAGATCTACACCGGCGAGCAGTTCTCCAGCGGCTTCGTCGAGATCAACCCGAATTCCAAGATCCCGGCGATGCTCGATCGCTCCACCAATCCGCCGACGCGGCTGTTCGAGAGCGGCTCGATCCTCTTCTACCTCGCCGAGAAGTTCGGCGCCCTGCTGCCGACCGAGCACTACCGGCGGGCCGAGACGATGAACTGGCTCATGTGGCAGATGGGCTCGGCGCCCTTCGTCGGCGGCGGCTTCGGCCACTTCTACGCCTACGCGCCCTTCAAGATCCAGTACGCGATCGACCGCTACGCGATGGAGACCAAGCGGCAGCTGCACGTGCTGGAGACGCACCTGGCGAAGCACGAATACATGGCCGGCGACGTCTACACCATCGCCGACATCGCGATCTGGACCTGGTACGGGGCGATCATGCGCAGCGCCTACAGCGCGCAGGAATTCCTCTCGGTCCACGAGTACCCGCACCTCGACCGCTGGGTGGACCTGATCGGCAACCGCCCGGCGGTGAAGCGCGGCGCGCGCGTCAACCGCACCTTCGGGCCGCCCGAGACGCAGATGGCCGAGCGGCACGACGCCAGCGACTTCGACAAGGTCGCGCCGACATGATCCGGATCTACCACATCCCGATGGGCCGCTCGTTCCGCGTCATCTGGCTGATGGAGGAACTCGGCGAGCCCTACGAGCTCGAGACGGTGGCGCTCCCGGCGAGCGACGCGTTCCGCGCGGTGAGCCCGATGGCGACGGTGCCGAGCATCGTCGATGGCCCGATCGTGATGGGCGAGTCGATCGCGATCCTGCAGTACCTCACCGGCCGGCGCCTGCAGAAGTCGATGGAGCTCGGCCTGACGGTCGGCCCGAACCCCGATCCCGCGGCCTACGCCGAGCACCTGCAGTTCCTGCACCTGGGCGAGGCCTCGCTCGCGGCGCCGCTCGCCTTCGTGCTGCGCACGCAGCGGCTCGCGCCCGATGACCAGAAGGCGAACTTCACCGCCGAGCAGTGCCGCGAGGTTTTCCGGCGCCGCCTCGCGGTGGTCGACCGGCACCTCGCCGACGGGCGCGCCTACCTCACCGGCGCACGGCTGACGATCGCCGACATCTCGGTGGGCTATGCGCTGTACCTGGCGCAGGCGCGCGGCGCGGAGGCGTTGCTGACGCCCGCCACGCTCGCCTACCTCGAGCGGCTGCGCGCACGCGCGGCGTTCCAGCGCACGGCGGCCAAGTAGCGCGGCCGGCGCGACGGTACGCGGTACGCGGCGCGGCGCGGCGTGCCGGGCCTCAGGGCCTGCGCGCGGCGGCGATGAACAGCGGGTAGCTGCGCTCGTGGTGCGCGATGCTGCCGCAATCGCCGATCGTGATGTCGACGAAACCGGCGGCCGCGAGCCAGGCGCGGAGCGTCGCGCGCTCGAAGCCGTGGTGCACATCGACCCCGGGGCCGTGGAACGATCCGTCCTCGGCGTCGAGGTCGGTGTGGCACAGCCAGCCGCCGGGCTCGAGCATCGCGTGGAAGGCGGCGAGGGCGCGCGGCACGTCCGGCACGTGGTGCAGCACCGTCATGCTGAAGATGAGCCCGTAGCGTTCCGCCGGCACGGCATCGCGCATCAGGTCGAGGTCGATCACGCGCATGTCGCTCGCCTGCGCGGCGGCGATCTTGCGTTCGGCCACGGCGCGCATGCCGGCGGAGCTGTCGGCCAGCGTGAGGGGCCCGAGCACATCGCGCAGGCAGAAGGACAGCAGGCCGGTGCCGGCGCCGTATTCGAGCGCGCGCATCGAGCGGCGCAGCGGCACCGCGCGACGCATGGCCGCGGCCACCTGTTCGGCGCGCCGGATCTTGTCGGGGTCGTCCCAGGTTGCCGCGCGCGTGTCGAAGTCGGGGGTGAGGGGTTCTGGCATGGCGCGATTATTCCAGAGGCCGGCGGCAGCCTCCATATTCGGCGAGGCACCGCGCAGAAGCGTGGGTACGGCGACGTAGATACGCTCTTGCAACCAACGTCGACGATACCGTGGGACGCGAGCCCGGCGGGCTGACGGGCGGTCGAAACCGGGCGGCGAACGGCGGGCGCCCCGACCAGCGGCGCGCCGCGTCCGACGGGCGACCTCCCCCCGGCAGCGCCCGGGCGCATAGCATAAGAGTCGCAGGAGCAGACCATGAGCGACACCAAGCGAAGCACCGCGGAATTCCAGCGTCTCCGGGACGACGCGTTCGCGGCCACGATCCCGGGTGCCGACACCACGGCCGCGCGGCAGGCACGCCAGCTGCAGCGCAGCGCCGCAGCGTGGGCCGGTGCCGAGGAGCGCGGCGGCGACCCGTACAACGCGACGGGCCGCCACGCCATCCGGCCGCGGCCGACATCCGGTCGGGCGTAGTCGGGTCGGGCGCAGTCGGGTCCGGGCTGGCGGGACGCCGCCCGCCGGCGCATCTGCGGGGATTCCTGGCCGCGCCGAACTGGCCACGGCGGGTCGTTCACCGCACAATTCCCCGATGCGCAACGAGGAGCTGCCGGACCAGGTCCGGGCGATGTGTCGCCTGACCTACCTGCCGATCGCCGCGACGGTACCGGGCGGCCTGCTGCTCGCCTGGGTCATGGGGCCGACGGTCGACGCGCTCGGCAAGGTCCTGTGGGTGCTGGCGCTCGGCCTGATCAGCATCATCCGCCTGGCCTGCTGCTACGTGTACCTGCGCCGCGAGCGCACCGTCGAGGAAACCGTGCCCTGGCTGTGGCCGTTGCTCGGCCTCACCTGCGTGTCGGGCTTCATCTGGTCCTTTGCCGCCACGCTCCTGCTGCCGATCGGCGTGCCGATCCGCGAGGCGATGACGATGGAGGTGCTGGTCGGCGTCGCGGCCTTCGGCTTCCTCTCGCTGTCGATGGTGCAGGGCGCCTTTCCGCTGTTCGCGGGCGCCATCATGGTGCCGGCCGCCGCATGGCAGTTCTACCATGCCGATGGGCCGCGGCCGCTGGCCGGGCTGCTGTTCCTGCTGTTCTTCATCGTGATGTCGCTCGGCTCGATGCGCGTGGTGCGGCTCACGCGCAGCCAGCTGCAGGTGGTGCGCGAGAACCGCGCCCTGTCGGAGCGGCTGCGCACCGAGCGCGATGCCGCGTTCCGCATCAGCGACCAGCTGCGCGCCGCCGGCGAGACCAAGTCGCGCTTCCTGAGCCACGTGAGCCATGAGCTGCGCACGCCGCTGACGGTCATCCTCGGCTACTGCGACGTGCTGCTGCGCGATCCGCGCGAGCGGCAGAACCCCCGGGCGCTGGAGCAGATCCACAGCGCCGGCCGCTTCCTGCAGGGCATCGTCAACGACCTGCTGGACCTCTCGAGCGCCGAGGCCGGCCGGCTCAAGGTGGAGACGACGGACTTCTCGCTGGCGCGGCTGCTCGACGAGATCGTCGCCGAGCTGCGCATGCACCCGGAGGCGCGCGACCTGGTGATCGGGCGGCACATCGCGGCGGAGGTGCCGGCGTGGATCCGCAGCGACCGCGGGCGCTTCCACCAGCTGTTCCTCAACCTCGGCGTCAATGCGCTGCGCTTCACGCCCTCCGGCCGCGTGGAACTCTCGCTCCGCCAGGTGCATGCCAACGGTCGCACGCTGCGCCTGCGTGGCGAGGTGATCGACACCGGCATCGGGCTCGCCCGCGACCAGCAGGCGCGGCTGTTCCAGCCGTTCACGCAGCTCGGCGATCCGGCGGCGCGGTCGGCGGGCGGCGTGGGGCTGGGGCTCGCGATCTGCCGTTCGATCGTCGAGCAGATGGGCGGCACGATCGGGGTGGAGAGCGCACCGGGCGCGGGTTCGACCTTCTGGTTCGAGCTGCCGGTGCAGCTCGCCGGCGAGCATGCCGCCGGCGGCGACGGCGCCGCGCGCGCGGCGGTGCGGCTGAGCGGCGCCGTGCTGGTGGCCGAGGACACGGCGCCGATCCGCGAACTGCTGGTCCGTTTCCTCGGCGAATCCGGCTGCGCGCCGGTGACCGCCGTCGAGTCCGGCACCGGGCTGGTGGAGGCGGCGCGCGGCGGCGAGCACGACCTGCTGCTGGTGGACCGGCGGCTCCCGGGAATGGACGGGCTCGACGCGATCCGCGTGGTGCGCGCCGCCGAGCGCGCCGCGGGGCGCGGGCGCCGGCCGATCGTGGTCGTGACCGCGAGCGTCATGAACGAGGACGTCTCGGCCTGCATCGAGGCCGGCGCCGACGCGGTGGTGCACAAGCCGCTGGACATGGATTACCTGGTGACGCTGCTCGCCCAGTGGCTGGCGCCGGCGCGGCGCGCCGGACGCGATGCCGTGGCCGCCGGCGGCCGGCTGCGCCGCGCGCTGGTGGCCGAGGACCATGCGATCAACCGCGACCTCGTGCGGCTGACGCTCGAGCGCGAGGGCGGCTGGCAGGTGACGGCCGTGGACAATGGCGAGCAGGCGCTGGCGGCCTGCGAGCGCGAGCCCCACGACCTGCTGCTGCTCGACTGGAAGATGCCGATCGTGGATGGCGTGGAAGTCGTGCGGCGCGTGCGCGAGCGCGAGCGCCGCGGCGACCGGCCGCGCGCCCGCATCGTCATGGTGACGGGGCGCATCGAGCGCGCCGATGTCGACACCTGCATGGCGGCGGGGGCCGACGCCTGCGTCGCCAAGCCCTACACGCCGGAGGAACTGCTGGCCGCGATCGCGCCGGCGGCGGAGACCGTGCCGTCGTGAGCGAGCGCGCCACGCCGCTGCTGGCGCTGCTCGCCGCCGCCAGCACGCTGCTGCTGCCCGCGCCGGGACGCGCCGACTGCAAGTCGCCACTGCCGGTGGCCGGCCTGCGCGCGCTCGACGAGCGCGTGGACACCGATCCGGCCGCGGTGGCGGCGGAGGCGGGGCGCCGGCTCGCCGCGCTCGATCCGCGCGACGCGCTGTCGGCGGCGGCGCTGCAGGCGATCCGCGCGGACGCCTATGCGCTGATGGAGGACGACGTGTCGGTGGCTGCTGCGGTCGGCGCCGCGCGCGCGCAGCTGCAGCGCCTCGGTGATGGCGCGGCGCGGCGCCAGCTCGAGGTGCGGCTGCAGATCGTCGCCGCCGATTCGCTGCAGACGCCGGCCGAGCTGGCCGGCGGTGTCGCCGAGCTCGCGCGGCTCGAGGCCGCGCTGCCGGTGAAGTCGCTCGACCGCGCCTGCGCGCTCATCGTGCGCAGCCGGCTGTTCATGCGGCTGGGGCGCGAGGAGGCTGCCGCCAGCAACGGCATCCACGGCTACCAGCTCGCCGAGGCCATCGGTGCGCGCCCGGCCGTGGCCGACGCGGCCTACCAGCTCGCCTTCACCTACATGCGGGCCGGGCTGTGGAACGAAGGTCTCGCGCGGGCCGAAGAGGCCGCAGCCTACGATCGCTCCACGGGCCGCGTCGCGCGCCTGGCGAACGACCTGTACGTGCGGGCGCTGCTGCTGGACAAGCTGGGCCGCTACGGCGAGGCGCTCGCGGCGACCGACGAGGTGGCGGCGATCAACACGCGCCTGCGCCAGGACATCGACGTCGCCTTCGACGACCTGCTGCGCTGCCGGCTGCTGATCTCGATGCAACGGTTGAACGAAGCCGAAGTGACCTGTCGCGCGGCCAGCGAGGTGATGACGCGCGCCGGGCGCATCGACCAGCAGGCGGTGATCGAGGGCGAGCTGGCGCGCGTCGACCTGGCGCGGGGCCAGGCGGCCGCGGCCGTGGCGCGGCTGAATGGCGTCCTCGAGCCGGACGCTGGCCGCGTGCCGTTGAAGTCGCTGCCGCGCCTCTACCAGCTGCGCGCCGACGCGCTCGCGCGCAGCGGCCACTTCGAGGCGGCCTGGCGCGACCAGCAGCGCGTGGCCGAGCTGACCGGCGCCGTGGATGCCGATCGCCAGGGCATCGGCGCGGCCGAGGTCAAGGAACGGCTGAACGTCGAGCAGGTGCGGCGCGAGAAGGCCGCGGTCGAACTCCAGCTGGAGCATGCGCGGCAGGAAGTGATCGACCAGGCGCGCCTGCGGCGACTGGGGCTGGCGCTGGAGATCGTCGGCGGCCTGCTGCTGCTGGCGCTGACCGGGCTGATGTGGATCCGCGCGCGCCACGAGCGCGCGCGCAGCCAGGCCGCGCACCGACTCGAGGCCCAGGCGCGCGTGATCGAGACGATGCGCGAAGGGGTCGCGCTGCTCGACGGGCAGGGCCGCATCCAGTACGCCAACCCCTCGCTGCGGCGCCTGGTCGGGCGCGAGCTGGACGCGCTGGTCGGCGCGCCACTCGCGACGCTCGGCATCGACGGCGCCGGCGCCGGCGCCGGTGCCGGGCCGGTCGAGTACCACGTGCGCAGCGCGGATGGCCGGTCCCTGACGCTGCTGCTGACGGTGTCCGACGTGCCGGCCTCGGGCGAGCCGTTGCAGGTGTGCATCCTGCAGGACGTCACGGAACTGCGGCGGCTGGAACGGCAGATCCACTCGGCCACCAGCGCCGAGCTCGGCCGGCTGGGCAGCGCCGTGCACGAGGGCATCGCGCAGGATCTCACCGGCATCAGCCTGCTGCTGCGCACGGTGGCCGGCAGCACGCCGGGCGATGCCGAGCAGCTCACGAAGATCAGCGGCCACGTCAGCCGCGTGATCGAGCACGCGCGCACGCTGGCGCGCGGCCTCTCGCCGGTGCAGGTGGCCGGCGGGTCGCTCGCGGCCGCGCTGTCGCATCGCGCGCAGGAACTGGCGGCGAAGCGCGCCATCGACATCCGCTGCCGCACGGCGCTCGGGACTCCGGACCTGGGCGTCGTGCACTCCGACCAGCTCTACCGCATCGCGAGCGAGGCGCTGCAGTGGGTGGCCGATGCCGCGGGCTGCGCCCGCATCAACCTCGCGCTGCAGCCGGCGGACACGGACCTGTGGCTCGAGATCCACGGCGACGGCAGCGACGCCGCGGACGAGCCGCTGCCCGACACCATCGGCTACGTCGCGCGGCTGCTCGGTGGCCGCATCGAGCGCGCCGCGGCCGCGCCCGGCGGGCGTGCGTTCCGGCTGGCGGTGCCGCTGAAACTGCTGGTGGAGACGGCGGCGGGCGCGGTCGGGCCGCGCGCGGCTACTGCAGCGTCGTCAGCCCGTGCTGCAGGGCGAACTTCGTCAGCCCCGCAACCGAGTTGATGTTGAGCTTGTGCATCAGCCGGCTGCGGTAGGTGTCGACGGTCTTCTGCGACAGGCTGAGCTTCTCGCCGATGGCGATGCTGGTGAGGCCGTCGGCGACCAGCCGCAGGATCTCGCGTTCGCGACGGCTGAGGTTGCGGGGCGTCGGCGCGTCGCGGCGGGTGGCGAGTCCCTCGGCCAGGATGGCGGCCGCCTTCGCGCTCAGGAAGCGCTGGCCCGAGGCGGCGGCGTTCACCGCGTCGATGATCTCCTCGCTGGCGGATTCCTTCAGCACGTAGCCGAGCGCGCCGGCCTCGAGTGCGCGGATCATGAAGTCGGCGCTGGCGTGCATCGAGAGCATCACGATCGCGACTTCGGGCAGCTCCGAATGGATGCGGGTGGCCACCTGGATGCCATCGATGTCGGGAAGCGCGACATCGAGGATCACCACCCGCGGCCGCAGCTGCCGGACCTTCTCGATGGCCTCGACGCCATTGGAGGCGCTGCCGACCGGATCGAAGCCCGTGTGCGTGCGCAGCAATTGCAGCAGGCCATCGCGCACGATGGCATGGTCGTCGACGACGAAGACCTCCAGGCTCACTGCGGACCGGCGTTCCTGCGCGTGCGGGTGAGGGATTTCACGGCGCTACTATAGCCACTCTCTGCGGGGTCGCCGACCCCGCCCGGCATCCACTTTACAGTGTAGGGTTTTCTCCATTACCTTTGCCGTGGTTCCTTGATTATCAAGGATTTGCGGGAATTCTGGAGCGACTCGGGGATGCCACGTGCAGGGGCCAATCACATCGCGCATCGCCGAGCTGAACTCGTGGTTAGGTTCGCCTGCGAGCTGCTCGGGCTGGAAAGCATCCCGCAGGTCGAGGTCCTGCAGCTGCCGCTGTCGGTGTCCGAATTCCAGCAGCAGCTGCAGCGCCGCTATGCGGGCGAGCATCCGCGGCTGGTGATGCGCTCCGAGGCGACCATCGAGCGCGCGCGGCTCATGCGGCCCGAGCCCATCCACCTGCCGCGCGTGGTGCTGCGGCAGGGTGCGCCGCCGCGCTAGCCTAGGCGGCGATGCGCGTCGCGATCCGCTCGCCATCGTCGAACACGAGCTCGCGTTCCGGCCAGCGCAGCGCCGCCAGCCGGCATTCGAACGGCCCGCCGCCGCCGCGCTTGCGTTCCTTGAAGCGGCCGCCGACCGAGTAGTCCAGGCAGTACACGTTGTGCCGCGGACCCATCCATTCATAGGGTCCGTAGCCGGCGAGCGGATAGTCCCAGTCCTCGGTGACTTCGACGGGCCAGGCGCGCCCGTCGCGCCGCCAGTAATGGCCGACGAGCACGGTGGGCGCGTCGCGATAGCTCTCCCACCAGCGCGCGCGGTTCGTCATGCGCCACTGGCCGCCGGCCCAGGCCGGCCGGCCGGCGCGCTCCTCGATGCCCGAGGTCAGGACCTTCACCGGGTTCGCGTTCTGGTGCGTGGTCGCGACCTCGGCGCAGGCCGGCAGGTAGGGGATCGCGGCGTGCGGGTTCGAGAGCACGTGGCGCCAGGGCTGCAGCTCGTGCGCGGCCCGCGCCTCGACGCCGCTGCCCTGCAGGAGCTGCTTGGCCTGCGCGCGGTAGTGCTCGTGCGCCCCGGCGTGCGAGGGGTACTCGTGCGCCGAGCGCAGCGTCGCGACCGCCACCGGGTCCCAGCAGGCGTGCACGACGCGCAGGTCCGGCCGCGTGAGCGCGAGTGGCAGGCGTTCGAGGAACGGCCGCCAGGCCTCGCGCCGCTCCGCGGTGGCCGCGGCCGAAGCGAGGAACTCGCCGCTGTGCACGTCGTGGTTGCGGTCGAAGAACCAGCCGTTGCCGTGCTTGGGCGCGCCGAGCAGCACGTTGAGCTCGTGGTTGCCGAGCACGCACTGAGCCGCGCCCGATTCGACCCAGGGCTGCACGCGGTCCAGCACCGCCGGGCTGTCCGGGCCGCGATCGCACAGGTCGCCGACGAACACCAGGTGGCGGCCCGCGGGGTGGCGGGCGGCGCCGTCGTAGCCGAGGTGCCGCACCAGCGCGTCGAGCGCGTCGATCTCGCCGTGCACGTCGCCGACGACGTCGAGCGGTCCGGGAAAGAGGTGTGCAAGGATCATCGTGCGCGCGGCCGCGTCCGTGCACCGCGGCTCGACGGTACCACTTCGATGCGTGCGCGTGAGTACGGGCGCCACCGTAGCCGGCACCGTAGTATGCGCTGCAGCAGCAACCCCGACGGCTGGACTGCTGCGTTGGTAGTTGCGTGGATACCTCGCCGTATATACGCCCCTGGCCAAATGGCCGGCCGGCGCCAGCTTCACTTGACTTCGACCCGCACCCTATGTAGACTTCGTACTATGGGTAAGGATCAGAACGTGCGACTGTCCCTCCAGACCCTGAAGGTCCTGGAGGCCTTCCTCGAAGATCCGTCCGCCGAGCTGGCGGGAGCGGACGTGAACCGGCGCAGTGGCATCGCATCCGGCACCTTGTATCCGAACCTGCTGCGGCTCGAGGCGGCGGGCTGGCTGGTGAGCCGATGGGAAACCATCGACCCGTCCAGGGCCGGCCGGCCGCGCCGCCGCCTGTATCGCCTCACGCGCACCGGGCTGGCGCGCGCCGGCGAAGTGTTTGCGAGCTTTGGACGGGGGGTCACGACATGAGTCACCAGGATGGTTCATTCGCCCGCACGCTGGTCCGCCGCGCCGCGCATCGCGCGCCGCCGGACCTGGCCGAACGCCTCGAGGAGGAGTGGCTCGCCGACCTGGCGATGCGCCGCGGGCCGCTGGCGCGCCTGCTGTTCGCGCTCGGCTGCCGCTGGGCCGCGCGCACCATCGCGCTCGAGTTCGGCGCGCCCGCGCGCATCGTCGCGGTGCGCATGGCACCCGCGACCGCCGCGGGTCCCGCGCTCGTGCCCGACCGGCCGAGTGCGCCGCAGGGATCGCCGCGCTTCATCTTCCTGGTGGCGATCGTCGCCATGCACGCGGCGATCGCCTATGCGTTGATCCTGGCATTCTTGCCGCCCCCGGGCCTGAGGCCGCCGACCGTCTCCATCGGCCGCGTCATCGATGAGTTGGCCGCGCCGGCCACGCCGCCGCCACCCATTGCCGGACCTGACATGACGCAGCCGAAGGTCGTCGTGGAACCGCTGCCGGACTTCTCGTTCAGGACGGCGCCGGATCCGGAAACCGCGATCACGGCGACGCAGCTGTCCACGCGCACGACGCCACCGCCGGCGCACGCCGTCCGGCGCGTCGCGGGCGGCCTCGGCGCGGGTTTCCCGAACGCCGCGGACTTCTATCCCGAGAACTACCGGCGCCTCGGCGAGAACGGCCGCGTCGCCAAGGAAGGCGCGGTGACGGTGCGCGCCTGCGTCGACGCCGCGGGCCGGCTCACCGCCGATCCGATCGTCGCCGGGTCTTCCGGCGACGCGCTGTTCGACGCGAGCGCGCTGGAGCTGGCGCGCGCCGGCTCGGGTCGCTATCGCGCCGCGACCGAGGACGGCGCGGCGGTGGGTTCCTGCTTCCCGTTCCGCGTGCGGTTCCGGATGCAATGAAGCTCACGCAGCTGCGCGCGCTGGTCGCGATCGCAGAGGGTCACTCGGTCAACGCGGCGGCGCGGCGGCTGTTCCGCACGCAGCCGGCGGTGTCGGCTGCGCTCGCGGAACTGGAGCGCGAGGTCGGCCAGCGGCTGTTCGAGCGCGGCGCGCGCGGCATGCGCGCGACCGAGGCGGGCCGCATCCTCGCGGTGCGCGCCACCCAGGGACTGCGGAGCCTTGCAGCCAGCGCCAGGGCCGGCGGCCTCGCGCCGACCGCGGTCGGCCGCGTATGCCAGCAGGCGAGCGACGCGCAGCTCGAGGCGCTGGCCGCGGTGGTCGAGGCGCGCGGCTTCACGGCGGCCGCGCGCCAGCTCGGCATCGCGCAGGCGACCGTGCACCGCGCCGTCGCGACCCTCGCGCGCCAGCTCGGCGTGTCGCTGTGGACGTCCAGCGGGCGGCTGGTCGAGGTGAGCGCCGCGGCCGAGGGGATCGCGCTCGGCTACGCGCTCCATCGCAGCGAGCTGCGCCTGGCGCGCGACGAGCTGCGCGAGGCGCAGGGCCGCCTCGATGGCCAGCTGCTGGTGGGCGCGCTGCCGACGGCGCGCGCCTCGTGGCTGCCGCGCACGCTGGTGCGCACGCTGCGCGACCATCCCGACGCCGGCGTGCTGGTGATGGACGGACCGTACGAGGAGCAGCTGCTGGCGCTGCGCCAGGGCCGGCTCGACCTGATCCTCGGCGCGTTGCGCGAACCCGCGCTCGGCGTCGACATCCAGCAGGAGACCGTGTTCGAGGACACGCTCTCGATCGTGGTGCGCGCCGGACATCCGCTGGCGCCGGGGTTCGACAGCGCCGCCGACCGCCTCAGCAGCGCGCAGCTGCATGCGCTGCGCTGGCTGCTGCCGCCCGCGGGCACGCCGGCGCGCCGCTGCTTCCAGGCGTTCATGCGCGGCCGCGACCTGGCCGAGCGCGCGCGCGTGGTCGAGTGCAATTCCTTCCTGACGATCCGCGCGATGCTGCTCGAGACCGACTACGCCGCGATCGTCCCGACCAGCCAGGTGGCCTCGGACGAGGTGCGCTCGGGGCTGAAGATCATGGGCCCGCCGCTGCGCGGCTCGAAGCACCCCGCCGGCTGGACGGTGCGCACCGGCTTCCGGCCGACGCGGCTGCAGCAGGCCTTCCTCGCCATCGCGCGCGAGGAGGCCGGCCGCTGAGGCGGCGGGCGTCCGCCGCCGGCGCCGCCGCGCCTAGTCCGCGTACAGCGAGAGCACCGACTCCTCGGCGCGGATGCGCCGGATCGTCTCGGCCAGCAGCGGCGCCACCGAGAGCTGGCGGATGCGGTTGCAGGCGCGGCCAGCCTCGCTGAGCGGGATCGTGTCGGTGACCACCAGCTCGTCGAGCGCCGACTTGCCGATGCGCTCGACCGCGGCGCCCGAGAGCACCGGGTGCGTGATGTAGGCGACCACGCGCACCGCGCCGGCATCCTTGAGCGCCTGCGCCGCGAGGCACAGCGTGCCGGCGGTGTCGACCATGTCGTCGATCAGCACGCAGGTGCAGCCCGAGACGCTGCCGATGATGTTCATCACCTTCGACTCGTTCGGCCGCGGGCGGCGCTTGTCGATGATCGCGAGGTCGGCGTCGTCGAGCTGCTTGGCGAGCGCGCGGGCGCGCACCACGCCGCCGACGTCGGGCGAGACCACGATCAGGTTCGGGTAGCTGCGCGCCCACACGTCGGCGAGCAGCACCGGCGAGCCGTAGACGTTGTCCACGGGGAAGTCGAAGAAGCCCTGGATCTGCTCGGCGTGCAGGTCGAGCGTCAGCAGCCGCTCGATGCCGGCGGCCCCCATCATGTCGGCGACCAGCCGCGCGGTGATCGCCGCGCGCGTGGCGCGCGGCCGGCGGTCCTGGCGCGCATAGCCGAAGTAGGGCACGACGGCCGTGATGCGCGCCGCCGAGGCGCGCCGGCAGGCGTCGGCCATCACCAGCAGTTCCATCAGCGTGTTGTTCGCCGGCGGGCAGGTCGACTGCACCAGGAACACGTCGCGGCCGCGGATGTTCTCCATGATCTCGACGTTGATCTCGCCGTCGCTGAACGTGCCGACGGTGCTGCGCGCCACCGGCACCTGCAGCAGGCGCGCGATGTCGTTGGCGAGCGCCGGGTTGGCGTTGCCGGTGAACAGCGCCAGCGGCGCGGGTTCCATGGCGGCGTTGCCGCTGAAGTTGACGTTCATGCCGGTTCTCCCGCGAGCAGCGCGCCGATGGCCTGGTGGATCGCCTTCGGCGTCAGGCCGAAGTGCGCGTACAGTTCGCTGGCCTTGCCCGAAGCGCCGAAGCCGTCGATGCCGAGCACGCGGCCGTGGCTGCCGGCGTGGCGCCACCAGCCGGCGGTCGCGCCGGCCTCGACCACCAGGCGGCGCGTGCAGGCGGGCGGCAGCACCGCGTCGCGCCATGCCGCATCCTGCCGCTCGAAGGTGTCGACGCTCGGCATGGACACCAGCCGCACGGCGAGCCCGGCGTCGAGCGCGCGGCGCACGGCCTCGGCCGCCAGGCTCACTTCCGAGCCGGTGGCGATGACCAGCGCGGCGGGTGGCCCGTCGCAGTCGAGCAGCACGTAGCCGCCGCGGGCGATGACATCGCCGCGTTCGGCGCTCGCCATCGGTGGCAGCGCCTGGCGCGTGAGCAGCAGCGCGGTCGGGCCGTCGTCGCGCTCGAGCGCGCTCGACCAGGCGACCGCGGTCTCGACCGCGTCGGCGGGACGCCAGACGCTGAGGTTCGGGATCAGCCGCAGGCTCGCGGCGTGCTCGATCGGCTGGTGCGTCGGTCCGTCCTCGCCGAGGCCGATGGAGTCGTGCGTGTACACGTGGATGACGCGCTGGTCCATCAGCGCCGCCATGCGCACGGCGTTGCGCGCGTAGTCGGAGAAGGTCAGGAAGGTGCCGCCGTAGGGGATGTAGCCGCCGTGCAGCGCCAGCCCGTTCATGATCGCGCTCATGCCGAACTCGCGCACGCCGTAGTGCACGTAGTTGCCGTCCGGCTGCGAGGCCTGCAGCACGCGCGAATGCTTGTGCAGCGTGTTGTTCGAGCCGGTGAGGTCGGCCGAGCCGCCGAGCAGCTCGGGGAGCTCGGCGCCGAAGACGTGCAGCGCGCCCTGCGAGGACACGCGCGTGGCCTGCGCGGGCGCCTTGGCCGCCGCCGCCAGCGCCTGCGCGCGCAGCTCGGCGAAGTTCGCCGGCAGCTCGCCGTCCATGCGCCGCTGCAGCTCGACCGCGAGGTTCGGGTGCTCCTTCTTGTAGCCGGACCACAGCGCCTGCCAGCGCGCCTCGGCCTCGCCGCCGCGCTGCGCGCCATTCCAGGCCGCGCTCAGCTCGCCGGGTACCTCGAAGGGCGCATGGCTCCAGCCGAGCCGGGCGCGCACCGCGGCGATTTCCTCGGCGCCGAGCGGCTCGCCGTGCGCCTTGGCGGTGCCGGCGCGGTTCGGCGAACCGTAGCCGATGACGGTCTTGCAGCACACCAGGCTCGGGCGTGCGGTGTCGGCCTGCGCCGCGCGGATCGCGGTCGCGACGGCGGCGGCGTCATGGCCGTCGACGTCGCGCAGCACCTGCCAGCCGTAGGACTCGAAGCGCTGCGCGGTGTCGTCGCCGAACCAGCCGGCGGTGGCGCCGTCGATCGAGATGCCGTTGTCGTCGTACAGGCAGATGAGCTTGCCGAGCCCGAAGGTGCCGGCGAGCGAGGCGGCCTCGTGCGAGACGCCTTCCATCAGGCAGCCATCGCCGAGGAACACCCAGGTCGTGTGATCGATGATCGGGAAGCCCGGGCGGTTGTAGCGGGCGGCGAGGTTCTGCTCGGCGAGCGCGAGGCCGACGCCGTTGGCGAAGCCCTGGCCGAGCGGGCCGGTGGTCGTCTCGATGCCCATCGCGAGGTCACGTTCCGGGTGGCCGGCGGTGCGCGCGCCGAGCTGGCGGAAGCGCCGCAGCTCCTCGATGCCGACCGGGTAGCCGCTCAGGTGCAGCAGCGCGTACAGCAGCGCGGAAGCGTGGCCGTTGGAGAGCACGAAGCGGTCGCGGTCCCACCAGGCGGGGTTCGCGGGGTTGTGCTTCAGGAACTGCCGCCACAGCACCTCGGCCATGTCCGCCATGCCGAGCGGCGCGCCGGGATGGCCGGAGTTCGCCTGTTGCACGGCATCGATGGCGAGGAATCGCAGGGCGTTGGCCAGTTCGCGCGGTGTCGGCATGCGGTTACTCCCAGCCCCAGGTGGTGCCGTGCGTCGCCGGCTTGGTGGGGATCACGCGGATTCCGCCGCGCGCGGCGCCGAACTTCTCCAGCGAGGTCACGATGGAGCGCAGCTCGGCGTCGCTCCCCTGGGTGAGGCCGAAGAGCGTCGGGCCCCAGCTCGACATGCCGACCGACTTCAGGCCCAGGCGGCGCATCTCGGCGAGCGTGTCGTGCACGGCCGCGTTCTGCCGGCTGATCTGGATCTTCTTCCAGCCCAGCTGCTGCATGGCCTCGACGCCCTCGCCGAAGCCCTCGAGGTCGTCCTCCATGACGGCGGGCAGGACCTTGAGCAGCGCAAGGCGCGCCGCCTGCGCCGCCTCCTCGGCCGGGATCGGCGTGAGCTTGAGGAACAGCTCGCGCTCCTCGTCGCCGTGCACCTTGCGTCCCTCGTTCGGGATCGCGAGCACCACCTTCCACGAGGCCGGCAGGTTGTGCTGGAACAGGATCGGCGGCGCGGCGAACTCGGTCGATGCGCCCGACGGCGCGAACACGGTCTTGCCGCCGGCGCGCTTGTAGCGGTGGCCGCCGTCGCAGAGGAATCCGCCGGTCTCGAAGGCGGCGCAGCCGATGCCGCTGGTGCCGCCGCGCTCGGCGATGCGGCCGACGTCGTGCAGGCTGAGCCTGAGGTCGTACAGCAGGTTCATCGCCTGGCCGAGCGCCAGCGAGAGCTGCGTGCCGGAGCCGAGGCCCGCATGGTCGGGGATGGTCTGCTCGATGGTGACCTCCACCCCCTGGGTGCCGTGCTTCTCGCGGAACACCTGGCACATGGCCTCGAACTTGCGGCGCGTACCGGGGGAGATCGCGGCACCGCCGATGCTGACTTCCGCGGCGCGGCGTGCCCGCAGCAGCACGCACGGGTCCTCGAGCGCGAGCCCGAGCCCGCCCTCGACGCGGCCGATCTCGCCGTTCAGGTCGATGAGCCCGAACGCCAGGCGGCTGGTCGTGCGGAGCCACAAAGTCTGGGACGTCATGCTTTTTCCGGACCCCCACCGTATTGCGTGGCGAGGAGAGTGCGGGCTGTGCGGGCGCACACGCCAATCAATAAAGCGCGCCGAGCGATAGGAAAATGCTGTAGCATCGCCCCATGGCCGGAAAGATCGTCGTCCACGATCCGCGCGGGTTCCCGCCCAGGGTGGTGGGCAAGCGCCTCGCCAACCGCGTCGAGAGCCTCGAGGGCAAGGTCGTCTACCTGATCGACTGCCTGTTCGAGAACTCCGACAACTTCATGCAGCAGATGCAGCGCTGGTTCGCCGAGCACATGCCGGCGGTGACCACGCGCATCATCAAGCCGCGCGAGTGCTGGGTCGATGACCCGGACATGCGCGCCACCATCCGCGCGCAGGGCAACGCCGCGATCATCGGCGTCGGACTCTGAAGCACCTGCTGCCCCACGGTCGTGGGGTTGGCGCTGGCCCTGGAGCGCGACGGCGTACCGACGATCCCGGTGAGCACGCACGTGTTCGCGCGCCTCGCCAACGCGACGGCGCTCGCCGAGGGCATGCCGACGGCGCGCAACGTCTACGTGCCGCAGCCCGTCGTGGGGCTCTCGGGCGCCGAGCTGCGCGCCTACATCGATGGCATCGATCCGGTCTCCAGGCGCCCGTTCATGCAGGGCGTGATCGAGGGGCTGACGCGGCCGCTCGGCGAGGCGGATTTCAAGGGCGCGAGCTTCGAGCGCTCGACGCCGCGGCTGCTCGAGCCGGACACCGAGGAGAACCTGCAGCAGCTGTTCATCCAGGAGCACTGGACGGATTTCCTGCCCGTCATCCTGCCGACCGAGGAGCGCGTCGAGCGGATGCTGAAGGGCACCAGGCAGGCGCGCGACCGCATCGTCGGGCGCATGCGCCCCACGGCCTTCCGCGAGTACTGGGAGTTCGACGTCGAGAAGGTCGCGGTCAACGCGGTCATGGCCGGCGCGCGGCCCGAGTACCTGCCGGTGATCCTGACGATGGCGGCCAGCGACATCACCGCGCGCTCGAGCAGCACCAACAACTTCGCCACGATCTCGGTGGTCAACGGCCCGATCCGCAACGAGATCGGCATGAACTCCGGCATCGGGGCGATGGGGCCCTACAACCACGCCAACGCGACCATCGGCCGCGCCTACGGCCTGCTGAGCGCCAACCTGCAGGGCGGCTCGGTGCCGGGCGAGTCCTACCTCGGCACGCTCGGCAACTTCCTCAATTACTCGGCCTGCTTCGCCGAGTCCGAGGAGCGCAGCCCCTGGGCGCCGCTGCACGTCGACGCCGGCTTCAAGCCGACCGACAGCACCGTGAGCATCTTCTTCGGCGGCTGGCACACGCAGTCCGGCTACGGACCGCGCGAGACCTGGAAGGAGAAGTTCATCCGTTGCCTGACGGCCGATCACTTCCTGCCGCCGCTGATCGTGATGGACCCGCTGGTGGCGCGTGGCTTCCAGGCGCTGGGCATCGACAAGCGGGCGCTGATCGAGTGGTGCGCCGAGAACGCGAAGCTCCCGGCGCGCGACTACTGGGACGACCAGTGGGTGACGACCTTCAACCGCCCGCTGGCGGTTGCCGGCGTCGAGCCCTACGCGGGCCGCGGCCGGGCCGCGCCGGACGAGCTGGTGCGCCTCTACACCCCCGAGGCCATCAAGGTCGTGGTCACCGGCGGGGAGACCCAGGCGGCCTTCAAGATCTTCGCCGGCCGGCTGATGCGGGCCGGTGAGAACAATTTCCTCGGGGGCAGCCCGGTCAACCTGATCGACGCCTGGCGCTGAACACCCGCATAGTGCGCCCGGGGCCGATACGCCGGGCCCGCCAGTTCGCTAGAATCCCCAGTGCATGAGGACAGCCGCGAAAGCCGCCAGGAAGGCAGCCGGCCGCCAGCGCGTGGCGGGACCGGGCAGGCCGGGCACTTTGCAGTCCACCAGCGGCATCCTCGACGTGGCCGAGCGCCTGGTGCAGGTGCGCGGCTACAACGGCTTCAGCTACGCCGACATCGCCGCCGAGCTGCGCGTCACCAAGGCGAGCCTGCACTACCACTTCGCCACCAAGGCCGAGCTCGGCCGCGCGCTGATCGAGCGCTACAGCACCGGGTTCGCGCGGGCGCTGGCGGACATCGACGGCCAGTACGCGGACCCCTGCGTGAAACTGCAGCGCTACGTCATGCTGTACGAGGCGGTGATCCGCAGCGACCGCATGTGCCTGTGCGGCATGCTGGCGGCGGAGGTGACCACGCTGCCCCTGCCCATGCAGCGGCGGTTGAACGCGTACTTCGATGCCAACGAGGCCTGGCTCACGCGCGTGCTGCACGCCGGCCGGACGCTCCGCAAGATGAGCTTCACCGGGAGCGCGACCGAGCGTGCGCGCGGCATGATCGGCACGCTGGAGGGCGCGATGCTGGTCGCGCGCATGTACGGCGACGCGCGCCGCTTCAGCGCCGTCGCCAACCAGGCGGTCGCCAGCGTGTGCCTGTACTGCGCCGAGGTCCTGCGAGAGCCGGATGGGCCCGCGCGCCCGGGCAAGCCACGCCGCGCACGCACGAGGCCGCGCGATCCGCGATAGCACCCCGGTTACCGGCTAGACTACCGGCGGGGAGGAACGCATGGAACTGCTGATCCTGCTGGTCGCGTCGGTGCCGATCATCGTGGTCGGGCTGCTCATCGCCGTCGTGAAGCTCCACTCACGCCTCGGTTCCCACGACCAGCGGTTCGACGAGCTGCAGCGGCGCGTCGATGCGCTGGCGCGCAGGCAGCAGGAAGCGCCGCCCGCGGCGGCCGCCGTGCCGCCCGCGACGGCGCCCCCGGTGGCCGCGGTGTTGCCGGCCGTCGCCGCGCCGCCAGTCGTCGCCGCGCCGCCCGCCGCGCCCGGGCCGGCTGTCCCGCTGCCGCCCACGCCCGCCGCCGAACCCTTCCCGCCCCCGCGTTACGTCGAGCCGCCGCCCTACGTCGAGCCCGAGTGGCAGCGCGCCCTGCGCGGCTTCTTCACCAGCGGCAACCTGGTGGTGCGCGTCGCCGTGGTGGTGATCTTCTTCGGCGTGGCGTTCCTGCTCAAGTACGTCGCGCAGCGCTACACGGTGCCGATCGAGTTCCGCCTCAGCGGCGTCGCGCTCGGCGGCATCGCGCTGCTGGTGCTCGGCTGGCGGCTGCGCGAGCGGCGCCGCGGGTTCGCGCTGGCGCTGCAGGGCGGCGCGGTGGGCGTGCTGTACCTGGTGGTGTTCGCCGCGCTCCGGCTCTACGCCGTGCTGCCCGCCGGCGTGGCCTTCGCGCTGCTCGCGGTCATCGCGATCGCCTCGGCGCTGCTCGCGATTCGCCAGGACTCGATGGCGCTGGCGATGCTCGGCGCAGCGGGCGGTTTCCTCGCGCCGATCCTCGCCTCGACCGGCAAGGGCAGCCACGTCGCGCTGTTCAGCTTCTACGCGCTGCTCGACGTCGGCATCGTCGTGATCGCCTGGCACAAGGCCTGGCGGCCGCTCAACGTGCTCGCCTTCCTGTTCACCTTCGCGATCGGCACGTTCTGGGGCGTGACGCGCTACCTGCCGGAGCAGTTCGCGAGCACCGAGCCGTTCCTGCTGCTCTTCTTCCTGATGTTCGTCGCGATCGCCGTGCTGTTCGCCTGGCGGCGCGCGCCCGAGTTCCGCGACTACATCGACAGCACGGTGGTGTTCGGCACGCCGGTCGCGGCCAGCGCGCTGCAGGCCGCGCTGGTGCGCGACATTCCCTTCGGCCGCGCCTACAGCGCGCTCGCGGCGGGCGCGTTCTACCTCGGCCTCGCCTGGCTCCTGCGGCGACGCGCGCACCCCTCGCTCCGGCTGCTGGTCGAGGCGTTCATCGCGCTCGGCGTGGCCTTCGCCACGCTCGCGATCCCGCTGGCGCTCGACGGGCAGTGGACCGCGGCGAGCTGGGCGCTCGAGGGCGCGGCGCTCCTCTGGGTCGGCCTGCGCCAGCACCGGCGCCTGCCGGCGATCGCCGGCCCGTTGCTGCAGCTGGCCGGCGGTTTCGCCTGGCTGGCGCACGGCGCCGTCGGTCCTGGCGCGATGCCGTTCGCGAATGCCGGCTTCATGGGCGCGGTGCTGCTGGCCGTCGCGGGTCTCGCCAGCGCCTGGCTCGCGAGCCGGCCGCACCCGCTGCTGCGCAGCTTCGAGATCGATTTCTCGCCGCTGCTGCTCGCCTGGGGCCTGCTCTGGTGGTACGGCGGCACGGGCTACGAGCTGCACCGCGTGCTGCCGTCGGCCTGGCTCGAGGCCGCGGCGCTGCTGCTGGTCGCGGCGAGCGGCGTCGTCGCGGCGCTGCTGGTGCGGCGGCTGGCGTGGCCGGCATTGCTGGCTCCGGCGCTGCTGCCGTGGCCGGCGTTGCTGGTCGCCGCGCTGCTGTGGTGGATCGGCTATTCCCACCCGCTGACGGTGCCGGGATGCTGGGCGTGGCCGCTGGCCTTCGCCGCCGCCTGGTCCATCCTCTACCTGCGCGACCACGAGATCCCCGAGCGCGTGGGCCGCGTGCTGCACGTCGTGACGCTGTGGCTGCTGGCGCTGCTCGGCGGCTGGGAGCTCGGCTGGCGCATCGGGCAGTGGGTCGGTGGCGGCAGTGCCTGGCCGGCGATCGGCACGGCGCTGCTGCCCGCGCTGCTGCTGGCGCTCGTCACGCATGGCAGCGGCCGGGCGGGCGGCGTGCCCGGCGAGTGGCTGCTCGGGCGCTGGCAGTGGGCGTATCGCGGCGTCGGCGGCGCCGGCCTCGCGCTGTTCCTCTCGCTCTGGACGCTGCACTCGCACCACGGCCAGGACGGCAGCGCGGCGCCGCTGCCCTACGTGCCGCTGCTCAACCCGCTCGACCTGATGCAGGGCGTGGCGCTGCTGCTGGTGCTGGGCTGGTGGCGCACGAGCCGGCGCGAACTCGCCTGGCCCGCAGGCGCCGCGCGGCCCTATGCCTTCGCGTGGGTGGCGCTGGTGTTCGTGTGGCTGAACGCCATCCTGCTGCGCACGCTCCACCACTGGGCCGGCGTGCCGTACGAGCTCGGCGCGATGGCGGCTTCGACGCTGGCGCAGGCCGCGCTCGCGATCTTCTGGACCGTGCTGGCCCTCGCGGCGATGCTCTGGGCGCACCGCAGCGGCCACCGCAGCGCCTGGATCGCCGGTGCGGTGCTGCTGGGCGTGGTCGTGCTCAAGCTGTTCCTCGTGGACCTGGCGCGCGCCGGCACGGTGGAGCGCATCGTCTCGTTCCTGGTGGTGGGCGGCTTGATGCTCGTCATGGGATATTTCGCGCCGCTCCCGCCGGCGCGCACGGAGGCCAGGCCATGAATTCCCGCCGGGCATTGCACGGCCTGCTGGTGCTGGGTGCGGCGGCCGCGGCGGCTGCGTCCGCGGCGGTCGCCTCCGCGCCGGTGCGCGAGGAGTTCGCGTTCGCGGCGCCGGTGCAGCTCGACGGCACCGGGCCCGCCTACCAGCTGGCCCTGCCGCTGCACGTATTCCGCTACACCGTGCGCCCCGGGCGCGCCGACCTGCGCGTCGTCAACGCCGATGGCGAGGTGGTGCCGTACGCGCTGCTCGATGGCGAGCTGGCGGCCGCGCCGGCCGAGCCGCGCAAGGCGACGCTGCCGTTCTACCCGCTGCGCGGCAACGTGTCGCAGGGCCTCGCAGCGCTGCGCCTCTCGGTGCACGGGAGCGATGGCACGGTGGTGGTGGCGAGCGGCGGTGCGAAGCGCGGGCGGCAGCTGCTCGGCTACCTGTTCGATGCGCGAGCGCTCGAAGCGGCGGTGAGCGGCTGGAGCTTCCAGTGGGATGAGCCGCGCGCGGACTTCGACGTCACGGTCTCGCTGCAGGCCAGCGACGACCTGCTGCACTGGGAGCCGGTCGCGGCCGGCGTGCTCGCCGACCTGCGCCAGGGCGAGCGGCGCTTCGTGCGCAGCACGCTCGCCATCGCGCCACGCAAGGCGCGCTATTGGCGCCTGGGCTGGGATGCGCCGGTCGCGCCGCTGGCGTTGAGCGCAGCGACGGTCGAGCTGCAGGGCGATGCGGCGGCACCGCGCCGCGAGACCCTGATCGTCACCGCCGCCGCGCTCGCCGGGCAGCCGGGCGAATACCGGTTCGAGGTGCCGGGCCGCGTACCGGTCGAACGCGTGAACGTGCGCCTGCCGTTCGTGAACAGCGTGGCCGCGGCGGCCATCGCCTCGCGCGGCGACGCGACCGATCCGTGGCGCGGCGTCGCGCGGCTCGACCTCTACCGCGTGGCGCCGGCGCGCGGCGGCGCGGCCGAGATCCACAACGGCGAGGCGATCATCGGCACGAACACCGATCCACTGTGGCAGGTGCGGATCGAACCGGCGAATGCCGTGCAGGGCGTTGCCGAGCTCAAGCTCGACCTCGGCTGGCGGCCGCGCGCGCTGGTGAAGCGCGCGGCCGCGCTCCGGATCACGGCTGGCTACGGCAACGCCCGGGCGATCGACGCCGCCGTCCCGGCCGCGACACTGCTCGCCGGCCTCAACGACCTGAAGTTCCGGCGGCGCCGCGCGCCTACGTCGCCGGCGAGCCTCGGCGTGCCGGCGCTGGCGGGCGGCCTGCAGCGGCTCGAGCCGCCGCCGCCGCCGCTGCCGTGGAAGCGCTGGATCCTGTGGGGCGTCCTGGTCGTTGGCGCGCTGCTGCTGCTCGTGATGGCAGCGCGGCTGGCGCGCAGCGGTGAATGAGCACAACCGCGCTTCAGGCGCGCCGCAACGCCGCGCGCACGTCGGCGAGGTAGCCCGAACCGAACAGGTTCAGGTGATTGAGCAGGTGGTAGAGGTTGTAGAGCGGCGCGCGATCGCGCCAGGACGCGTCGATGCCGGCCTCCGCCTCGTAGGCCGCGAACAGCGCGGCCGGCGGCTCGCCGAACAGCGTCAGCATCGCGAGCTCCGCTTCCGCCCAGCCGTAATGCACGGCACCGGCGTCGATCAGCGCCAGCTCGCCGCTCGCACACGCGTGCAGGTTCGCGCGCCACAGGTCGCCGTGCACGAGCGAGGCCGGCTGCGGCGGGATGCGCGCGGGCAGCGCGGCGCACAGGCGCTCTAGCGCGCGCAGGTCGCCGACCTCGAGCCGCCCGGCGTCGCGGGCGCGGCGTCCCTGCGGCAGCAGGCGGCACTCGGCGAAGAACCGCCAGCCGTCCGCCATGGGCGTATTGGGTTGCGGGCTGTCGCCGCACAAGCCGGGGCGCTCGAGCCCGAAGCGTTCGGCGGTGCAACGATGCAGCCGCGCCAGGCCGCGGCCGGCGCGTTCCCAGTCCGCGCGCGACGGCAGGCCGCCATCGCCAAGGTCCTCGAGCACCAGCGCGCCGTCGTCGACCTGATGCACGACGGGCACGCGCAGCGCACCCACGGCGCGCAGCCGCTCGAGCCCGTCGGCCTCGGCGGCAAAGAAATCCCGCGCCGCAGCGCGCCGGCGCTTGACGACGACGCGCGTGCCGTCGTCGAGCGCGAGGCGGTGCAGGCCGTCAGCCAGCGCGGCCGTCGCCATCTTCATACAACTGTCGCAATCGTGCCGTATGAGTGTTCAATGCCGCAACGTGAAGAATGCATGAAATCGCCCCGGACGGTGGCCACCGCGGCCCGCCGCGCGGAACCCCGGCACGCGCGGCCGGTCCGCCTCAGGGTGGGCGCGGGGCCTGGCACCTGGAGGAACTGGACATGACACGCGAGCGCATCATGAAGCCTGCGACCGTACGGCAACTCGAGCGCGAATGGGCGGAGGCCGCGGCCGCCGCGATCCGCGCCGAGCGCGCCTGGCACGACATCGTCGCCGCGGGCGAGGACGGCGATGCGCTCACGGCGGCGGCGTGGCTCGCGCTGTGGCGCGCCGAGGAGCGCCAGCGCGCGCTCGACCAGGAGCTCGAGGCGGCGCGGATGCTGTTGCAGGACGCCGCCGCCTGACGCACCATGCCGCCGCCCGCGCCGGGCGGGCGCTCGAGGGACCGGGTGCACGGCGATGTTCCGCGTGGCGACGCCGCAGGAGATCACGCAAGGCAGCGGCGGCGCGGTCGTCATCGACGTGCTACGCGCGTTCACGGTGACGGCCTGGGCGTTCCACCTCGGTGCCGAACGCATCGTGCTGCTGCGCGGGCTCGATGAGGCGCTGGCGCTCAAGGCGCGCACGCCGGGCGCGCTCGCCTTCCAGGATGGCGAGCCGCTGCCGGGCTTCGATCTCGCGAATTCGCCGGTGCGCATCGAGCAGCTGGCGCTGCGCGGCCGCACGATCTTCCAGCGCACCACGGCCGGAACCCAGGGGGCGAACGCCGCGGCGCACTGCCGGCCGCTGCTGTGCACCGGATTCGCCACGGCGCGCGCGACCGCGGCCTACCTGCGCCGGCACCCCGGCGTCGACTGGAATTTCGTGCCCACCGGCGACGGCGGCCAGGCCATCGAGGACATCGCCTGCGCGCAGTACATCGAGGCGCTGGTGGCCGACCCCGCGACCCCCGGCGCGCCGTTCCTCGACCGGGCGCGGCGCTCGCGCGCGGCGCGCGACCTGCAGGCGGCCGCGGAACGCGGGCATGGCGGCGTCGATCGCGGTGACGTCGCGCGCTGCCTGGAGGCGGACCGCTTCGACTTCGCGATGTGCGCCGCGCCCGAGGACGGGCTGCTGACGCTGCGACCGGCGCGCGCCTGAGGCGCGGCGCGCCTGCACGCCGCGATGCGGCCGGCTGACGCACTGCATCCACGCCGTGGCGGACCCGCGCCCGCATGTATGCGCCGCATACCCTACTGCAGCGCGTTACGAGCGGGCACGCGGCGCGTTGTCGTCACGCGCGGACGTACCCGCGGTGCGGTCACAGGAGTAGAGTGATCGAGCCGGTTCCGGAAGGGGTCCATCGCCATGGCGATTGAAACCAGGTTGACAGCAGAATCCCTGCGGCAGCTCGAGCAGCAGTTCGCCGAGGCCGCGGCCGCCACGCATCGCGCCGAGAGCACGCACGCCGCGCTCGCGCCGGCCTACGACCACGGTGACACCCTGGTGACGGCGGCCTGCGTCGCCGTCTGGCGCGCACGCGAGCGCCAACGCCAGATCGAATTGCGGCTGGGCCGGGAACGCTCCTGACGGCATCCTGGATCGAGGACTTCCTGCGCGCCGAGCGGTTGCCCACCGGCTACCGCACGCTCATCGAGGAACAGCACGCGCCACTCGCGCAACGCATCGGCGCGCGCGCGGCCGGCCGGCCGCGGCGGCCGTGGGTCGTCGGCCTGTGCGGGCCGCAGGGCAGCGGCAAGTCGACCCTGGCCGCATCGCTCGTGCATCTGCTCGCGGCGCAGGGCCTGCGTGCCGCGGTGTTCTCGCTCGACGATCTCTACCTGACGCACGCGCAGCGTGCGGCGCTGGCCGCGCGCGTGCATCCGCTGCTGGCAATGCGCGGCGTGCCGGGCACGCACGACGTCGCGCTCGGGATCGAGGCGATCGCGCGCCTCGGCGAGCCGGGAACGGTCGCGCTCCCGTCCTTCGACAAGGCGCGCGACGATCGCCGCGCGCCGGCCGAGTGGCCGCGCGTCGTGGCGCCGGTGGACGTGTTGCTGTTCGAAGGCTGGTGCGTGGGCGCGCGGCCGCAGCGCGATGCGGAACTCATCGCGCCGCTGAACGCGCTGGAACGCAGCGAGGATCCGCAGGGTGCGTGGCGCCGCCATGTCAACGCCGCGCTCGCCGGCGAATACCAGCGCCTGTTCGCGCGGCTCGATGAACTCGTGCTGCTGCAGGCCGGGAGCTTCGAGCAGGTGCATGCGTGGCGGCTCGAGCAGGAGCACAAGCTGCGCGAGCGGCTGCGCGCGGCGGGCGCCGGCCCCGGGGCCACGATGGACGACGCCCGGCTCGCGCGCTTCATGCAGCTGTTCGAACGCCTGACGCGCCACATCCTCGCCGAGATGCCCGCGCGCGCCGACGAGCTCCTGGCGGTGCGGCGCGCGTGATGGAGGCAACCGTCGACAACGTCGTGGTCGGCGCCGGCGTCGTCGGTCTCGCGGTGGCGCGCACGCTGGCGCTGCGCGGCGAGGAGACGGTGCTGCTCGAGGCGGCCGCCGCGGTCGGCACCGGCATCAGCGCGCGCAACAGCGAAGTGCTGCACGCCGGCCTGTACTACGCCCCGGGTTCGCTCAAGGCGCGCCTGTGCGTGCGCGGCCGCGAACTGCTCGATGCCTACTGCGGCGCCCGCGGCATCGATCATCGCCTGTGCGGCAAGCTGGTGGTGGCGCGGACGGCCGCGCAGTGCGAGGAGCTCGAGCGCCTTGCGGCCAACGGCCTTCGCAATGGCGTCGCGGACCTGCAGATGCTGGCGGCCGCCGAAGCCCGCGCGCTCGAGCCGCGCCTGCGGTGCGAGGCGGTGTTGCACTCGCCATCCACCGGTATCATCGACAGCCACGCACTGATGCAGGCGCTGCTCGCCGATTTCGAGCGGGCCGGCGGGCTGCTCGCGCTGCGCGCGCGCGTCGCCGGCGGTGAATGCCAGCCGGGCGGGTTCACGCTGCAGGTCGGAGGCGTGGGCGCGAGCGCGGGCGCGGGCGAGGACGCGCAGGCGCTGCGCACGCGGCGGCTGGTGAACGCGGCGGGGCTCGGCGCCCAGGACCTCGCGCGGAGCCTGCGCGGCGTGCCGGCCGGATCGGTGCCTCCCGCGTACTACGCCAAGGGGCACTACTTCACGCTGCGCGGGCGCTCGCCGTTCACGCGGCTCGTCTACCCGGTGCCGGAACCCGGCGGCCTGGGGATCCACCTGACGCTGGACCTCGCCGGGCGCGCGCGCTTCGGGCCCGACGTGCGGTGGGTGGACGCACCGTCCTACGACGTCGAACCTGCGTTGGCAACGGCATTCGCCAGCGCCGTGCGAGGCTACTGGCCGGACATCGCGGCGGATGCGCTGGAGCCGGCGTACGCGGGCGTGCGACCCAAGCTCGTGCCGGCGGGCGCGCCCGCCGCGGATTTCCTCATCCAGGGGCCGGAGCGCCACGGCGTGGCCGGCCTCGTGAACCTCTTCGGCATCGAGTCGCCAGGGCTGACCGCGTCGCTGGCCATCGCCGAATACGTGGCCGCGGTCCTTTAGCGCGATCCTCCAGCGCGACCCGTTGGCGTGACCCTTTAGAATGTGCGTGGCCGGGCCCGTTGCCGGCCGTCAGGGCGCTACCCACATGGCATGGCTCACCAAGTCGCGCTTCCTATCCGGCCTGCAGTGCGCGAAGCGCCTGTGGATGGAGGTGCACGCGCCGCTCGAGGAGCGCGCGGCCGACACGCTGCCGCTCGCCAATGGACGCGCACTCGATCGCCTGGTGCAGACGCTGGCTCCCGGACCGGTGATCGCGCGCGACGCGGGCATGCCGGCGGCGATCGCCGCCACGACACGGCTGCTGCGGACGGGCGCGCCGCCGGTCGTGTACCAGCCGGCGTTCCGCGCCGGCGAGCTCGCGGTGGTCGCGGACATCCTGCGGCACCATCGCGGCAGCCGCACGCTGGTCGAGGTGAAATCCGGCACTTCGGTGAAGCCCGAATACCTCGGCGACGTGGCATTCCAGGCCCTGGTGCTGCGCCAGGCGCGCGTCGCGGCGGATCGCGTGATGGTCGCGCACATCGACCCGCGGTTCCGGCTCGAACGCGCCGGCGACTACGACGGGCTGGTCTTCGAGCAGGACGTGACGGGCGAGGTCGAGGAGGCGCTGCCCGGCATCGCCGATGCGGCGGCCGGGCATATTGGGATCATGGCGGCCGCCGCGCGGCCGCGTGTCGCGATGGGCGGGCACTGCCGCGTACCCTACGAGTGCCCGTTCACCGAACGCTGCCGTGCCGAGATCGGACCGGTGCCGGACTATCCGGTGACGCTGCTGCCGCGGGGCGGACGGCGCGCCGGGCAGCTCGCGGCGGAGGGCTACGAGGACCTGATGCAGGTGCCGGCGGAGCGGCTCGACTCCGCGCTGCACCGGCGCGTGCATGCGGCGACGCTCAGCGGCGAACCGTACTTCGACGCGCGCGCCACGGCGGCGTTGCGCCGCCTCGAACCGCCGCTGGCGTACCTGGATTTCGAGACCATCGGGCTCGCCGTGCCCGAGCTCCTCGGCACCGCTCCGTACGAGCACGTACCGTTCCAGTTCTCGGTGCACGTGGAGGAGGCCGATGGCACCCTGCGCCACCACGAGTTCCTCGCCATCGACACGTTCGGTGACCTCGATGCGCTGGCCGCCGCGCTGCTCGCGGCGCTGCCGGCGAGCGGGCCGGTGTTCGCCTACAACGCGCCGTTCGAGCGCGGCGTGCTCGAGCGCTTGGCGAGCCGCCTGCCGGCACGCGCCAACGCATTGCGCGAGGCGGCCGCGCGCCTCTTCGACCTGCTGCCGGTCACGCGCGCCGCCTGGTACCACCGCGACATGAAGGGTTCGTGGTCGATCAAGGCCGTGCTGCCGACGATCGCGCCGGACCTCGACTACGGCCAGCTCGGCGCGGTGCGCGAGGGCGAGGGCGCGCAACTCGCCTTCCTGCGCCTGCGCGAGCTCGCGCCGGACTCGGCCGAGCGCGTGCGCCTCGAGCGCGACCTCAAGGTTTACTGCGAGCGCGACACCTACGGGCTGGTGGTGCTGCGGCGGTTCCTGTGCGGTGGTGGCGGCGCAGGCGCCGGCACGGGTGCGGACGGCGGCCGATGAGCATGCCGCCGGGCACGTCGCGCCCCGATGCCACGCTGGTCGCCACGCTGCGCCGCGCCCGGCACGTGCTGGTGTTGACGGGCGCGGGCGTTTCCGCGGAGAGCGGCATCCCGACGTTCCGCGATCGGCTCACCGGGCTGTGGGCGAACCACGATGCCCTGCAGCTCGCCACGCCCGAGGCGTTCGCACGCGACCCGGCGCTGGTGTGGGGCTGGTACGAGTGGCGCCGCGCGCGCGTGCGGGGCGCCGCGCCCAATCCGGCGCACGTGGCGATCGCGCGGCTCGCCGCCTGCGTGCCGCGGCTGACGCTGGTGACGCAGAACGTCGACGACCTGCACGAGCGCGCCGGGAGCGCGGGCGTGATCCACCTGCACGGCGAGCTTGCGCGACCGTTCTGCGTGCGCTGCCGGGCACCGCATGCGGCGGGGCCACCGGCCGCGGGCCAGCCCGGAGGCGGAATGCCGGACGATGGCCAGCGCATCGAGCCGCCGCGTTGCGCGCAGTGCGGCGGGCGCGTGCGGCCCGGCGTCGTGTGGTTCGGCGAGGCGCTGCCGCGCGCGCCGTGGGAGGCCGCGGTGGCGGCGGCGCGCGCCTGCGACCTGTTCTTCTGCATCGGCACCTCCGCCGTGGTGCAGCCGGCCGCCTCGCTCATCGTCCTCGCGCAGCGGGCCGGGGCCACGAGCGTGCAGGTCAATCCCAATCCGACCGAGGCCGATCGCACGGTCACTCACCTGCTGCGCGGACCGGCGGGCGCGCTGCTGCCGCCGCTGGTCGCGGCCGCCTTCGATGCCGGAAACGTGCGAAACTCGCCGCCATGAGCGATCTCGGCATGGAAGAAGCGGGCGAGGAATTCGAGCGTTGCTGGGCCGCGGCCGGCCAGCACCTCGAGGAGCGATTGCAGGGCGCCGATTCCTCGTGGATGCGCGCGCACCTGTCGCCGCCGTTCCTCGAGCACATCTCCTTCCGCATCGGCAACCAGCTGGTGTTCGTGCGCCTCGAGGACGTGGATGGAACGCTTGCGGTGCCGGGCTCGATCGAGGGACTGGAGCGGATCGCGGCGGCCTGCGAGGGCAGCGCCTGCGTGCTGCCGATGCGCCAACAGGACGGGCGGTGGGCGCCGGCAGAGGCGGGCTGGGGGCTGCTCGATGCCCGGACCCGCGCGGCCGTGACGCCGCCGGACCTGGTGACCGACGCCGACGTCGAGATGAGCGTGTGGGAGCTGCAGGATTGCGCGGTGAACGTGGTGCGGCGGGCGCTCGAGCAGCAGGGACGCGAGGTCGTCAGCTGGCAGGCCGATCCCGAGCTGCACCCGGCCATCTGGTTCATCGGCGACTCCGGGCTGGAGTGGGTAGTGGTGGGCTTCGCGCGCTACCCGCAGCGCCAGGCGCATCTGCCGCCGGACATCGATGAAATCGCCGCGCAGTGGCAGGACACCGCGAGCCGCGGGCACTTCGCCTCGGTGGCGCTGGCCAGCGCGGGCGAGGCCGAGGGCGGGGCCGAGGACGGCATGCCGCTGCCGCTGCTGCGCGGCCGGCCGCTGATGGTGGCGTTCGACGGGCTCACCGCGCACAATCCCGGGGAAAACAACCAGGGGTCCACAACGTGACGATCGCCACTGCGCCGGTTTCCCAGGCGCGCTCGTTCACCACCGTCTTCCTCATCGAGATGTGGGAGCGCTTCGGCTTCTACGGCATGCAGGTGCTGATGGTCACCTACATGATGAAGAAGCTCGGCTTCATCGACACGCACGCCAACCTGGTGTGGGGCGCGGCCACGGCGCTGATCTACGCGACGCCGGCGATCGGCGGCTGGATCGGCGACAAGATCCTCGGCACGCGGCGCACGCTGCTGCTCGGCGCCATGGTCCTGACGATCGGCTACGCGCTGCTGTGGCTGCCGACCTCGGACCCGCTGTTCCTGTATTTCGCGCTCGGCGTGATCATCGTCGGCAACGGCCTGTTCAAGCCGAACACCGGCAACATGGTGCGCAAGATCTACGAGGGCGAGGACTCGAAGATCGACAGCGCCTTCACCATGTACTACATGGCGGTCAACCTCGGCTCGATGTTCTCGATGACGCTGACGCCGTGGATCCGCGACTACGTCGGCGTGCGCTACGGCGATTCGGCCGGCTGGCACACCGCCTTCGGCATCTGCTCGATCGGCCTGATGCTCGGCCTGGTCAACTACGCGCTGATGCGGCGCACGCTGGCGCACCTCGGCTCGCCGCCGGACGTCGTGCGCGTCCCGCTCGGGGGCTGGCTGCGGGTGGCCGGCGGCGCAGCCGGGGTGATCGTCGTATCGGTGCTGGTGCTGCAGAGCGTTACGCTGGCGCGCATCTGCGTGTACGCGGCGGGCGTGGCGATCCTCGGCATCTTCGCGCACCTGATCCGCAAGAGCGAACGGGGCGAGCGCGCCGGGCTGATCGCGGCGCTGGTGCTGGTGGTGCAGGCGATCTTCTTCTTCATCTTCTACCAGCAGATGTCGACTTCGCTGAACCTGTTCGCGCAACGCAACGTCGACCTCGATTTCCGCCTGTTCGGCTGGCACCTGTTCAACTGGATCCCCGAGCAGTACCAGAACCTCAACGCGATCTGGATCGTGCTGCTGAGCCCCGTGCTGGTCTTCATCTACAACACGCTCGGCAAGGTCGGCAAGGATCCCTCCATCGCGGTGAAGTTCGTCTACGGCTTCGCCGCGGTGGCGATCGGCTTCTTCATCTACGGCGTCGGCGGGCACTGGGCGGTCAACGGCCAGGTATCCTCGTGGGTCATGGTGTGGGGCTATGGCCTGTACTCGCTCGGCGAGCTGCTGGTGAGCGGCCTCGGGCTCGCGATGATCGCGCGCTTCGTGCCGGCGCGCATGAGCGGCTTCATGATGGGCGCCTACTTCGTCGCCACCGGCATCTCGCAGTACCTCGGCAGCGTGGTCGCCAACATCGCCCACATCCCCGAGGGCCTGACCGACCCCGAGGCCTCGCTGCGCATCTACTCGCACCTCTTCAACCAGCTCGGCTACGCCGGCATCTTCTGCACGCTGGTCGCACTGGCGATGCTGCCGCTGATGCGGCGGTTGGAGGCGAGCCACGGCGCCAAGGCCGCGGCCGCGGCCGCGGCGACGGCGGCGCCAGCAGCCGGCGCGAGCTGAAGCGCGCGGCGGGCGGGGATGCAGCGGCAGGAGCGGTCCACATGCGGTTCGTCGGCCAGGTCTTCACGAGCGACGTGACGCTCGACTACAACGAGTTCGTCGACTGCGAGTTCCGCGGCTGCACGCTGTTGTACCACGGCGGGACCTTCTCGCTGGTGCGCACGCGCTTCACCAACGTGCGCTTCGGGCTCGGCGCGGCGGCCAACAACACGCTGGCGTTCCTGCGGCTGGTGCGGTCCCAGGGACCGCACCTGGTGGACGAACTGCTGGCGGCGGCGCCGGCGCCGAGCGCGGACCAGAGCCTCACGATCAACTGATCCGATGGGGAGCGAGGCGGTGGCGCGCGGCAGGATCGCTCTGGCAATCGTGGTGGCCGCCGCGCTGCTGTCGTGCGGCCGGGGCCGTGGCGTCGGCCCGGACCGCCTGCCGGCCCTGCACGGCGATGCGCGCGGCGTCGCGGTGGCGGGGCTCTCCTCCGGCGCCTTCATGGCCGTGCAGTACGAGGTCGCCTACTCGGCCACGGTGCGCGGCGCCGGCATCGTCGCCGGCGGCCCGTACTACTGCGCCGCCGGCAATGTGCTCAACGCCGCGATCTGCATGGGCCAGGTGCCCGCGATGCCGCCGGCCGCGCCGCTGATGGTCGCGGCGGCCGCCGGCTTCGCCGCCGCCGGGCAGGTCGATCCGCTCGCGAACCTGCGCGCGCACCGCGTCTACGTCTTCAGCGGCACGCGCGACACGATCGTGCGTCCGCCGGCGGTGGCTGCGCTGGTGGCGTTCTACCGCTCGCTCGGCATCGTCGGCGAGGCGCTGCAGTACGTGGACGCCGTGCCGGCCGGCCACGCGATGATCACGGCCGACTACGGCAACGACTGCGACGCGAACGCGGCGCCCTACGTCAGCCATTGCAGCGTGGACGGTGTGGGCTACGACCAGGCGGGTGCCATCCTGCGGCAGGTTTTCGGCGCGCTGCGCGCGCCCTCGTCGGCACCCACGGGCGAGCTGCGTGCCTTCGACCAGACGGAATTCGGCTCGGGCGCCGCCCGCATGGCGGGCACCGGCTACGTCTACGTGCCGCGCGACTGTGCCGGCGGCGGCGCCTGCGCGCTGCTGGTCGCCTTCCACGGCTGCGCGCAGTCGGCGCGCAGCGTCGGCGACGCGTTCGATGTGCACGCCGGCTTCAACCGCTGGGCCGACACCAACGCGCTCATCGTGCTCTACCCGCAGGTCGACGCCTCGCTGCCCAACCCCAAGGGCTGCTGGGACTGGTTCGGCTATACGGGGCCGGGGTACGCGACTCGCTCCGGGCCGCAGCTCGCCGCCGTGCACGCGATGGCGGCGCGACTCATCAGCCGGCGATAGGAGGCCGCGGATGGCACTGCTTCCAGGGATGCCCGACGTCCACTTTGGCTACGGCGTGCTCGCCGAGCTCGCCGGCGAGCTCCAGCGGCGGGGCATCGCGCGCCCGCTGGTCCTCACCGACGCCGTGCTCGCGCGGCTCGGCATCGCCGCGCGCGTGCGCGATGCGAGCGGCCGCGGCGCCGCGGCGAGCGTGTACGACGGGATCCCCGAGAACCCGACGATTGCGGGCGTGGAGGGCGCACTCGCCGCGTACCGCGCCGGCGGGTGCGACGGCATCGTCGCCGTCGGCGGCGGCTCGGTGCTCGATTCGGGCAAGGCGCTGCGCATCCTCGCGCGCCAGGGCGGGCGGCTAATCGACTACCTGAACGATCCGGCGCTCATCGGCCCCGGGCTCGCGCCGCTCATCACGATCCCGACCACCGCCGGCACCGGCGCCGAAGTGACCTACGGCGGCGGCATCCACCCCGAGACCAATGCCCCGGCGCTGGGCCTGCGCAGCGTGCACGCGCGGCCGGACCTCGCGATCTGCGACCCCGAACTCACGCTGAGCCTCCCGCCGCGGCTCACCGCCGCGACCGGGATGGATGCGCTCACGCACTGCGTCGAGGGCTATCTCTCCACGCGCGAGAACGCGCCGCTGCAGGCGATCGCCCTCGATGGCATCGCTGGCGTGGTGCGCTACGTCGAGCGCGCGACCGCCGACGGGCAGGACCGCGAAGCACGCGCGGGGATGCTGATGGCGGCGCTCGAGGGTGGCATGTCGATCTGGAACGGCCTCGGGCCGATCCACTCGCTGTCGATGGCCTTCGGCGACAGCCCGCTGCACCACGGCACGCTGGTGACGGTGGCGATGCCGGCGGTCATGCGCTTCTACGCCGGCCTGCCCGGCGGCAAGCTCGAGCGCGTCGCCGCGGCGATGGGGCTCGCCGCGGACGGTGAAGCCGGCGAACGCATCGCGGCGGAGGTCGAGCGGCTCAACGCCGCGCTCGGCCTGCCCGCGAGCGTGCGTGCGATGGGCTACGCGAAGAGCGACATCGGCCGCATGGCGGCCGCGGCGCACGCGGCCTATTTCAACCTCACCTCGCCTCGACCACCGACGCTGGAGCAGTTCGAGCGGCTCGTCGTCGCGGTGCTCGGCTGAGGCGGGTTCAGGCGCCGTAGCGATCGTGATGGCACACCCAGTCCTGGGGTGAGCCGGGATGCTCATCGCGGCCTTTCGCCGTGAGGTCGAGGAAGTTGTAGGTGGTGTTGAGCAGGTCGATGCCGCGGGCGAAGGTCGAGTAGGTGTGGTACACGGCGCCGGCGTCGTCGCGATAGAACGCCGAGAGTCCCTCGCGGTCGGCCATGCGCGTGAGAGCGGGGTCCACCGGCGCGTAGTTGAACTGCGCGCGGCCGCTCCCGATCTGCTCGGGCGTGAACGAGGCCTGGAAGTCGTAGTTGAAGTCCGAGCCGGCGGAGGAGAGCCACTTGAACTTCCAGCCCATCCGCACGCGGAACGCCTGCAGCCGCGCCAGCGGTGCGCGCGATATCGCCACCAGCGTCGTGTCGCGCTGGCCGAGGTGCCAGTTGGCGCCGTCGTAGTGGTCGGCCCAGAACGAGCAGTGCGGGCAACCGTACTCGTTCTGCGGGCCGAACATGAAGTGGTACACGAGCAGCTGGTGGTGTCCCGCGAACAGCTCCGCCAGCGACTGCGGGCTATCCGGCCCATCGAACATGTAAGGCTTGTCGACCTTCACCCAGGGAAGCGAGCGGCGTCGCTCCCTGAGGCGGTCGTGCTCGCGGAAGAAAGCCTTCTCCTCGCGCAGCAGCGCCTGCCGCGCCGCCAGCCATTCCTCGCGCGATACGACCGCGTGCTCGCGCGGGCCCGCCTGCGTCGCAATGATGGGCATGGCATCCCCCGGGGTTTCCGGCACGGGCGCTCGCCGCCCGTCGCGGCGATTATCGGCACGCATTCGCGGCGGTGCCAGCGAGCCGTGCTGTGGCGTCGCATCAGTGCCGCGGTGCTGCGGCGCTTCGCCCGCCGCCTGCTTCAGTGCAGCGGGAACACCGCGCCGAGCAGCATCGCGGTGAATTCGCGGCAGCGGCCCCGGCATCTCCGTAATAGGGGTCGAGGGCACGTGCGTCACCTTGCCGGCGAAGACCAGCTCTCCCACGGACGCAGCGCTCCGGCGGTGGTGGGTGCGAGGGCGCGCATCGTCTACTAACATATTAGCGACAGAATTGCGTGGCTCTACGGATCGGCGCCGGATGGCTTGAAGCCGGCGTTTCCGTGCGCCGCCGGCATGCTAACCTGCGCTCATCATGTGCATGGCTAACTAATCGGCCGATGACCGCCCGCGCCGCCACCGAGCCGACGCTCGGCTTCCTTCTCGCCGACGTGCTGCGCCTGCTGCGTCGCGACTTCCACGCCCGCGCGGCGGGCCTGGGGCTCACGCCGGCGCTGGCGCGCCTGTTGTTCCACGTGCACCGGCAACCGGGCGCGCGGCCCTCGGACCTGGCGCAGCGGCTCGACGTCACGCCGGTCACGCTCGGGCGCATGCTCGACCGGCTGGCGCGCCGCGGCTACGTGCGCCGCAGCGCCGACCGCGCCGACCGGCGCGCGCTGCGCATCCACCTGGCGCCGCGCGCCACGCCGGTCGTGGCGCGCATGCTGGAAATCAGCGCGCTGACCAACGCGCGCGCGACGCGCGGCCTGCGCCCGGCGGAGCGCGCGCAGCTCATGGCGCTGCTCGGGCGCCTGCAGGCCAATCTCGGCCGCGAGTCGCCGCCGTGAGCGGCGGCTGGACGCGCCGCGTGCTGCTGCGGGGCGTGCCGCTGGTCGTGGTGGCCGTGGCGGTCTACGTCTATGGGAGCGGTGGCCGCTTTGTCGGCACCGACAACGCCTACCTGCAGCGCGACCGCATCGACGTCATGGCGCAGGTCGGGGGCGAGGTGCGCGAGGTGCTGGTGGCGGAGAACGCCACGGTGGCCGCCGGCCAGCCGGTGCTGGTGCTCGACGACACGCTGCAGAAGATCGCCGTGGCGGCGGCGGAATCACACCTCGCGGGCGCGCGCGCCGAACTCGCGGCGAAGCAGGCCGCCTACCGGGAGAAGGCCGCGGAGGCCGCCGTGGCGCGTGCCACCGCGCAGTACGCCGTGCGCGAATACCACCGCCAGGAGGAACTCGGCTCGCGGCAGCTGGTGGCCGCATCCGCGGTCGACAGCGCGCACCGCTCGGCCGACATCGCGCAGGGCGCGATCGCGGTGCTGGAACTGCAGCGCGACCAGCTGCTGGCGGCGCTGGGCGGCGAACCGGCGCGGCCGCTCGACGCCTACCCGGCGGTGCGGGCCGTCGCCGCCGAGCTGGAACGCGCGCGCGTCGACCTGGCGCGCACGCGCATCGCCGCGCCGCAGGCCGGCGTCGTCAGCCACCTGCCGAAGGCGGGCACGCGCATCGAGGCGGGGCGCGCGGCCTTCGCCGTGGTGAGCGCCGCGAACCCCTGGGTCGAGGCGAACTTCAAGGAGACCGACCTCGAGTGGGTGCGGCCGGGCAACGCGGTGGACGTTGCGATAGACACCTATCCGGGCCACCGCTGGCGCGGGCACGTGGAGAGCATCGCGCAGGCCACCGGCGCCGCGTTCGCGCTGCTGCCGGCGCAGAATGCCTCGGGCAACTGGGTCAAGGTCGTGCAGCGCATCCCGGTGCGCGTCGCGCTCGAGCTCGCGCCCGCGGATCCGCCGCGGCGCGATGGCATGAGCGCCGAGGTCGAGATCGACACCGGCCCGCACTCGCGCTTCGACCGCTGGCTCGGCCGCGGCCGCTAGGCGCAGGCCCGCGCCATGGTCGCACCGACGGGCTCGCGCTGGCTGCTCGGCGCCGTGACCATGCTCGCCACGCTCCTCTACACGATCGACACGACGATCGTGAACGTCGCGCTGCCGCACATGCAGGGCAGCCTGCAGGCGACGCAGGACCAGATCGCCTGGGTGGTCACCTCCTACATCGTGGTCAGCGCCATCGCCACGCCGCTGGCCGGCTGGCTCGGCACGCGCCTCGGCCTGCGGCGCGTGCTGTCGGTGGCGATCATCGGCTTCACGCTGAGCTCGGCGCTGTGCGGCATCGCCACCGACATCGCGCAGATGGTCGGCTGCCGCATGCTGCAGGGCGCGTTCGGCGCGGCGCTGGTGCCGCTCTCGCAGGTCGTGCTGATGCGCAGCTTTCCCGCCGCCTCGCAGGGCCGCGTCATGGCCTGGTGGGGCACCGGCATCATGGTCGGGCCGGTCATCGGCCCGACGCTCGGCGGCTGGCTCACCGACACCCTGAGCTGGCGCTGGGCCTTCCTGGTCAACGTGCCCGTGGGGTTCATCGCCTGGGCGGGCCTGCTGGCGAGCATGCAGCGCGACGATCCGGAGGGCCAGCGGCCCTTCGACGCGACCGGCTTCGTGCTGCTCTCGCTCGCGCTCGGGCTGTTCCAGCTGATGCTCGACCGCGGCGAGACCAAGGCCTGGTTCGAGTCGGGCGAGATCGTCGCGTACGCGTTCTTCGCCGCGCTGGCGATCTACATGTTCACCGTGCACGCGCTCACCGACCGCCACCCGTTCGTCGACATCCACCTGTTCCGCGACCGCAACTTCAGCGTGTCGCTGGCCATCATGTTCGTGATCGGCCTGGCGGTGATCGCGCCGTCGGTGCTGCTGCCGGGCTTCCTGCAGCAGCTGCAGGGCTACACGCCGACGCAGGCCGGCGAGATGATGGCGGCGCGCGGCGCCGCCTCGATCGTCGCGATGCAGATCGTGACGCGGCTCGGCGCGCGCATCGGGGCGCGCGCCACGATGTGCATCGGCGTCGTCACCGCGGCGACCTCGCTGTTCATGATGGGCCGGTTCAGCATCGATACGCCGGCGCACACCGTGGTGTGGGCGGCCGCGCTGCAGGGCCTGGGCGTGCCGCTGATCTTCATGCCGCTGCTGGTGGTGGGCTTCGCGACGCTCCCGCGCCGCGCGCAGACCGAGGCCGGGTCGCTCATGACCCTGCTGCGCAACGTCGGCTCCTCGATCGGCGTGTCGGCGACCGTCGCGCTGCTGGCGCGTTCGGCCCAGGCCAACCAGGCGCACCTGGTCGAGCACTTCACGGCCTACGACACGGCGCGCTGGCAGGCGGCCGGCGCCGTGCCGGGGGCGGACGCCGCCACCGGCGCGCTGGTCGGCGAGATCGCCCGCCAGGCGGCCGGCATCGCCTACGCCAACGATTTCGTCCTGCTCGGCGCCACGACGCTGCTGACGCTGCCGTTCGTCTTCCTGCTGCGGGGGCAGCGCAGCTAGAATCGCGGGACGCAGCTGGCCGCTGACCGCCGGCTGTCCGCATCCGAGGAGCCGCCGTGGCCGAATTCCGCCGCATCTACGTGATGCACCACCTGCACGACTGGAACGACCTGCCGGCCTTCGAGCGCTGGTTCTGGCGTTACCACGCGCCCGAGGTGATGCGCGGCTCGCGGCTGCTGCGCTACGTGAACTACCGCGCCGTGGTGCCGCCGCCCGCCGGCGCCGAGGCCTACGGCTTCCACAACTACTGCGTGCACGAGGACATCTTCCTGCACGCGCCCGCCTCGGGGCCGGGCCTGGGCAACGGCGGGCTGATGTTCACGCCGGAGCCGGGCTCGATGGACGTGGCCGTCGCGACCGTCCCCGGGGATCCGACCGAGGACTTCCTCGGCGGCGACGTGGCGATGGACGAGAAGACCGTGCTGCGCTGGCTGATCTACTTCAAGTACCCGGAGGGCGTCAGCGAGCAGGAGGGCGAGGACTGGTACCTCAAGGTCCACGTGCCCGAGGTGCTCAAGCAGCCGGGCCTGACACGCTTCTTCAGCTACAAGGTGCTGCAGCACAAGCTGTTCGCGCCCCCGAAGCCCGGCGCGCGCCGCTTCATGCACCCCAACACCCGGCTCACCATGGGCTGGAACCGCGTCTCGGAGCAGTGGTACGAGAACCCGGCCGCCTGGCGCAAGGCCGTCATCGAATCGCCGCCGCGCTACACACGCCCGGCCTGGGCGAGCCACGACGCCTACCCGTTCCTCAAGCCGTTCCAGCATTTCGCCAGCACCTTCATCCTCGAGCGGCCGACCGACGACTACCTCCGCTCGATGCCGCCGTTCTATGTCTAGGCAAGCACCGCCACGCATCCACCGCGGCGTCATCCGCGACCTGCAGCCCAAGCTGATCAGCCACTTCCTGGCGGTGGCCGACAACCTGTCGATCTCGCAGGCCGCCGAGGTGCTCAACCTCACGCAGCCGGCCCTGTCCAAGAGCATCAAGCAGCTCGAGGACCGGCTCGGCGTGCCGCTGTTCGAGCGCTGGCCCACGGGCGTGAAGCTGACGCAATACGGCGAGGTGCTGGCGCGGCGCGCGCGGCTCATCGATCGCGAGCTCAGCTACGCGATCACCGAGCTGCAGACGCTCAAGGGCGGCGCGAGCGGCGTGCTGCGCATCGGCGCCGGCCCGATCTGGAGCCAGCGCTACCTGCCGCCGATCATCGCGCGCTTCCAGGCGCTGCACGCCGGCGTCAGCGTCGAGCTGCGCACCGGCGTCATCGACACGATGGTGCCGGCGCTGATCGCCGGCGACCTCGACGTGGTGTGCACCTCGCTCGACTTCCCGGACAGCAACGACTACGTGAAGGAGCCGCTGGTCGAGATCCGCCACGGCATCTTCGCGGCGGCCACGCACCCGCTGGCCGCGCTCAAGCGCGTCAGCCCCGAGCAGCTGGGCGCCTGCGGCTGGGTGACGCTCAAGGGCGACTACGTCGGCCGCAACCGGCTCGGCTCGTTCTTCGCGGCCAACGGCCTCTCGCCCCCCAACGTGCGCGTCGAGCTGGTGGCGGACCTGGCGATCCTCGGGCTGGTCGCGGCCTCCGACTACCTCTGCAGCCTCCCGAAGGCCCTGGCCGACACCGCCCGCAAGCTCGGCGTCGTCGAGCTGGCGACCGGCGGGGCGAACCTGTGGACCTCCACCGGGGGCGTCGCCTACCGGCGCACCGGCTTCCCGGCGCCGGCGGTCAAGACCTTCCTGGCGATGCTGCGGGAGAGCTTCCACGCGCGCCCATGAGCCGCGCCCATGAGCGCGGCTCATGGGCTGGCGCGAAAAGGGCATTGCCCGCCGGCGCCGCACCGCTGGTAGGGTGAGCATCCGGGGCCCCGGAGGGCCCAAGGGGGACGCATGCCACAGCCGAACACCGCCGCGAGCCTGAACATCGCCGTGCTCGGCGCCGGCCGCATGGGGCAGGGCATCGCCTACGTCGCCGCCGCGGCCAACCACTTCGTCAGCCTCTACGACCCCTTCGAGGAGGCGCTGGCGCGCGTTCCGGACCAGATCGCCGCGATCGCGGAGCTCCTCGGCGACGACGGCTCGGCCGCGCGGCGCCTGAAGACCTACAGCGAGCTCGCGCCGGCGGTGCGCAACGCGGACCTGGTGATCGAGGCGGTGCCGGAGAAGATCGCGCTCAAGCAGGACCTGTTCGTGCAGCTCGAGCAGCACGCGCCGGCGGCGGCGATCCTCGCCAGCAACACCTCGGCGATCCCGATCGCCGAGGTCGCCGCCAAGGTCAAGGACCGCAAGCGCGTCATCGGCGCGCACTTCTGGAACCCGCCGCACCTGGTCAAGCTGGTCGAGGTGGTGCAGAGCGACCCGGCCAGCACGCCGTACGTGCTGCGCGCGATCGAGATCCTGCGCGGGCTCGGCTGGGTGCCGGTGCACGTCAAGCGCGACATCCCCGGCTTCGTCGGCAACCGCATGCAGCACGCGCTCAAGCGCGAGGCGATCGCATTGGTGGCGGCCGGCGTGTGCGACGCCGAGACCGTGGACACCGTCGTCAAGATCGGCTTCGGCTCGCGCCTCGGCGTGATCGGGCCGCTGGAGCAGTCCGACATGGTCGGGCTGGACCTCACCAAGTCGATCCACGACGTCCTCATCAAGGACCTGGACCGCACCCCGCACACGCAGCCCTACCTTGCCAAGCTGGTCGAGGAGGGTAATCTCGGCATGAAGACCGGCCGGGGTTTCCGTACCTGGACGGCGGAGGCCGCCAAGGCGGTGCGCGACCGCCTCGACCAGTTCCTGGTCCAGCAGGCGCGCAGCCGCAAGTAGTCAGCAACGCACTCTCGTCCTCAAGGATCCAACATGAAAGTCACGCGCTGGAAAGAAGCCAAGCAGTACGCCGCCAAGGGCCACTTCGGCATGGTGGCCTTCCGCCTGCAGGGGGGCGATGCGTCGCAGACGCAGAACTTCTGGGTGGGGCTGTCGCAGTTCCTGCCGGCCGGCGGCGCCGAGAAGGGCGCGAGCCCGAGCGAGAAGGTCTACGTGGTGCTCGAGGGCGAGGTCACGGTGGTGACCAAGGACGGGGAGACGACGCTCGGCGTCAACGACTCCTGCCTGCTGGCGGCCAATGAAGAGCGTTCCGTCGTCAACCGCGGCAACAACATCGCCAGGATGCTGGTGATCTCGCCGAACTGAGCTGGAGGTAACGACCCATGGCAGCGATCAAGGAGGCCGCGACCGGCCTCAGGTTCTACGAGCTGAGCCAGCCGTTCGAGCACGGCGTGCCCGTCTGGCCCGGCGACACCGACGTGATGATCTGGAAGTCGGTGTACCACTCCAAGCACGGCGTGCAGAGCTACAAGCTCTCGATGAACATGCACTGCTCGACCTACATGTCGGCGCCGGTGCACCTCATCCAGGGCGGCGAGTTCGTCGCCGACGTCGGCATCGACCGTTTCTTCGGCTCGGGCGTCATCGTCGACATCCCCAAGCGCCGCTGGGAACTGGTGACGGCGCAGGACCTGGCCGCGGCGAAGCCCGCGATCCAGGAGGACGACATCGTCCTGATCTGCACCGGCTGGGGCCGCAAGTACTCCGACAGCCTGGAGTACTTCGGCGAGGCGCCGGGCCTGTCCGAGGACGCGGCCGCGTGGCTGGTGAAGAAGAAGGTTAAGCTGGTCGGCATCGATACGGCGGCGATCGACCATCCGCTCGCCACCTCGCTCGGGCCGCAGCGCGGCGGGCCGCTGATGCCCTACCTGCCCGGCCAGTACAAGGCCGCCACCGGGCGCGACCCGAAGGCGGATTTCCCCAAGTGGTACCCGGCGCAGAAGAAGCTGCTCGCGGCCGGCATCCCCACGATCCAGAACGTCGGCGGCGACGTCGGCCTGCTGCGCGGCAAGCGCGGCACCTTCCACGCGATGCCGTGGAAATGGATCGAGGGCGAGGCCTGCATCGTGCGGCTCATCGCCATCGTCGATCCCAAGGGCAAGTACCGCATCGCCAGCGGGCGGGAGGCTTGAAGCCATGAAGCGCAGAACACCGAAGTTGAGCCTCAAGCCGCTCAAGCTCAAGGGCAGCGGCGTCGAGATGTACGATCTCTCCCACCCCTGGGGCCACGGCGTCCCGGAGTGGCCCTCGAGCGTGAACCTCAAGACGAGCACGCTGAAGTTCCATGCGATGAACGGCATGCTGGTGCGCGCCTGGGAAGGCATCATGCATCGCAGCACCCACATGGACTTCGAGCAGCACGTCACCGAGAACGGCAAGACGCAGAAGGACTATCCGCTGCCGACCTTCTTCGGCACCGGCGTCGCGGTCTCGATCCCCAAGGGCAAGTGGGGCGTCATCACGCCGGAGGACCTGGAGAACGCGCGGCCGAAGATCCGGCCCGGCGACATCGTGATGATCAACACCGGCACGCACCACCTGCTCGGCGACAACGACGACTACTACGCCTATTCGCCCGGCCTGTACGACAAGGCGGGCCACTGGCTGGTGGAGCGCGGCGTCAAGCTGGTCGGCATCGACGTGCAGGCGCTCGACCATCCGCTCGGCACCAAGCTGGTGGCGCACGGCCCCGGCCCCTCGCACCCGCACCTGATGGAGGAGTACAAGGCCGAGACCGGGCGCGACGTCATGAAGGACTTCCCGCTGTGGGAGCCGGCGCACAAGATCATGACCGGCGCCGGCATCCCGGGCATCGAGAACATCGGCGGACAGCTCGATGCGATCACCGGCAAGCGCTGCACCTTCATGTGCTACCCCTGGAACTGGCCGCAGGCCGATGGCTGCGTGATCCGCGTCGTCGCCATGCTCGATCCGAAGCAGAAATTCCGCTTCGCCAACGGAGAGTGACCATGATCAGCGAACCCCTGCGCCACCCGCTCTCGTTGTTCGACGTCCGCGACAAGGTCGCGGTGATCACCGGCGCCTCCGGCACCTTCGGCCGCGCCGTCGCGCTCACGCTCACCTCGCTCGGCGGCAAGGTGGTGCTCGCGGCCGGCTCGGCCGGCGAGCTCGACGAAGTCGCCAAGGAAGTGCGCGAGCTCGGCGGCGACCCGGTCACGCTGGTCAAGCGCCCGGACAGCGTCGAGGCGGCCAACGAGATCCGCGACGCGGCGCTGAAGAAGTTCGGGCGCATCGACCAGCTGGTCATCGCCTCGGGCTTCAACAAGGCCGGCTTCATCCAGGACCAGCCGCTCGAGGAGTGGGAGTCCATCATGGACGCCAACGTGAAGGGCGCCTGGGTGATGGCCAAGGCGGTCGGCACTTACTGGCTGCAGAACAAGATCAAGGGCAAGATGCTGCTGATGTCGTCGGTCCGCGGGCGCCACGGCAACATCTCCGGCTACACCGGCTACTGCACCTCCAAGGGCGCGACCGATGCGCTGACGCGCGTGCTCGCGACCGAGTGGGGCAAGCACGGCATCACGGTGAACGCCATCGCCCCGACTGTGTTCCGCTCCAAGCTCACCGCCTGGATGTGGAGCGAAAACGAGGTCGGCCAGGCGACGCGCGCCCGCTCGCTCTCGCGCATCCCGCTCGGCCGGCTCGGCGAGGTCGAGGACCTGATGGGCATGGCGGTGTACCTGCTCTCCCCGGCGTCGGACTTCTGCACCGGGCAGATCATGTACGTCGACGGCGGCCTGACCGCCGGCTGAGGCGGGCGGCGTCGCCCGGCGGCGCCGCTACAGCAGCTCGTCGACCGGCAGGAGCGCAAGCAGCCGCACGGCGAGCCGCTGCCGCCAGCTGGTACCCGGCTCGGCGTCGTGCACCACGACGCCGTTGCCGCGGTGCTCGAGCCATTGCACGCCGCGGCCACCCACCGGCCGCACCTCGTAGCTCGTCCCCGGGATCTCGGCGGTGAACGCCGCGGCGATCGCCTGCGCGAGCTCCGGGCTGTCGATCACGAAGCCCATCTCGGTGTTGAGCCGCGCCGAGCGGTGGTCGAAGTTGAACGAGCCGACGAACACGCGCGCGTCGTCCACCGCGAAGGTCTTGGCGTGCAGGCTGGAGCGCGAGGCGCCGCGCGGCCGGCGATGGTGGCCGGGCAGGCGCGGCCAGGTGCGCTTGAGCTCGTAGAGCCGCAGGCCGAGGTCGAGCAGGCGCCGGCGGCGCCTGGCGTAGCCGGCGTGCACGATGGCGACGTCGGTGGACTCGAGCGCGTTGGTGAGCGCCGTGATCGCGACGCCGCGCGCGGCGAGCGCCGCGAAGGCGTGCACGCCCTCGCGCGTCGGCACCAGGTAGGGCGAGACCAGCAGGAGCGAGGTGCGCGCATCGCCGATCACCTCGGCGAGGCGCTGCGGCAGCAGCCGCCGCTCCGGCGCCTTCCCCTGGGCCTTGGCCGGATCGTCGCTCAGCATGCGCGTCGGCGCCCACACGTACCGCAGGCGGCCGGCGAGCAGGTCCTGCACGAACGGCGAGTGCTGCAGGGCCTCCACGTACTGGTGCGCGGCCGGATCGGCGCTGACCGCCGCGGCCGCCGCGGCGACGTCGCGCCGGGCCGCGGCGTCGAGCCGGCGCAGGATCCCCTCGGCGGGGTAGGCGCAGGGGCTGGCCCAGTAGCGGTCGAAGTCGGCGCACACCTCGCCCACGACCGGGCCGATCGCCAGCACGTCGAGGTCGACGAAGTCGACGTGCCGGTCGGCGTCGAAGTATTCATCGCCCACGTTGCGCCCGCCGACGAGGGTCACCTGGCCGTCGGCGGTGAAGGACTTGTTGTGCATGCGCCGGTTGAGGCGGCGGAAGTCGGTGAGGTAGTTGAGCCAGCGCCAGCGGCGCCAGACGAAGGGGTTGAACAGCCGCACCTCGACGTTGGGATGCGCGATGAGCGCGGCGAGGAAGCCGTCCAGGCCCGGCGTGTTGTTGTCGTCGAGCAGCAGCCGCACGCGCACGCCGCGCGCGGCCGCGCGCCGCAGCGCATCCAGCAGCAGCGTGCCCGAGAGGTCGTTGCGCCAGATGTAGTAGCGGATGTCGAGGGTGCGCTCGGCCGCGTCGGCGAGCAGCGCGCGCGCCGCGAAGGCATCGCCCCCGTCGCGCAGCGGCACGATGCCGCTGTCGTTCCCGCGCTCGCGCAGCAGCGGCCCGACCGACTGGCCGAGCGAGGTGTCGGCGGTGCGCTCGAGCGTCGTCGAGGTGCGCCGACCGCGCAGGGGCGGGCGGCGGCCGAAGATGGCGCGCAGGTGCAGGCGGGGCAGGTGCGGGCGGTGCACGGCGCAACGCTAGCCCAAATCGCGCCGGAAGGGCACTGCGCCGCCCGGGCCACACCAGGCATACCACTGGCATAAGGGCCGCGTTTCAGCAGGCAACACGGTGCCAAAGTGACTCAAGAATGCTGCGCCGCCGTCGATATGCCGCCCGGACCCCCTTCACACAGGAAGCGTGATTTATGTCCGCTGACGGCTACGTCACAGACCTCGAATACGTCATGCCGGAAGGCGAGGTGATCGTCACCCGCACCGACCCGGGCAGCCGCATCACCTACGCGAACCAGGCCTTCCTCGACAGCAGCGGCTATTCGCTCGAGGAGTGCATGGGCCAGCCGCAGAACATCGTGCGGCACCCGGACATGCCGAAGGAGGCCTTCGCCGACCTTTGGCGCACGATCCGGGCGCGCAAGCCCTGGACGGGGCTCGTCAAGAACCGCCGCAAGAACGGCGGCTTCTACTGGGTGCGGGCCAACGTCACGCCGATCATCGAGGGCGGCGACATCGTTGGCTACATGTCGGTGCGCGTGAAGCCTTCGCGCGAGGAGATCCAGGGTGCCGAGGCGCTGTACCGCGGCATCCGCAGCGGGCAGCTGCGCGGCGTGGAGATCCGCGAGGGCGAGGTCATCCGGCGCGGCACGATGGCGGCGCTCGCGCGCCTCGCGCAGCCCGGCGCCACGGGCGCCGTGCGTGCCGGTGGCGCGGTGCTCGCGGCGCTGTTCCTGGCGCTGGCCGCACTGTCCTTCGGCGGTGGCCGCGGCGGTAATGATTCTCTGCTGCCGGCGCTGGCCCTCGGCGGCTGCGTCGCGACGCTCCTGTACACGGCGTTCCTCGCGCGCCGGCTCGCCGCCCCGCTGCGCGCGGCCGTCGACACGGCCAGCCAGATCATCGCCGGCGACGTGCGCCGGCAGTTCCCGGAGGAGGGCGTGCGCGAGCTGCGCGCGCTGTTCCGCGTGCTCAACCAGAGCAACTCCAAGCTGGTCGGCGTGCTGGCCGACACCCAGCTCGCGATCCACAGCGTCGTGACCAGCGCGCACGAGATCGCCCGCGGCAACAGCGATCTCTCCGAGCGCACCTGCGCCCAGGCGGCGAGCCTGGAGGAGACCGCGACCTCGATGGAGGAGATGACCTCGGTGGTCAAGAGCACCGCCGACAACGCCCAGCGCGGCAACCAGCTCGCCACCGAGTCCTCGACGGTCGCCAACCGCGGCCTGCAGGCGGTGCAGGAGATGGTCGAGACCATGAACCGCATCGCCAAGGAGTCGGACGCGATCGCCAGCATCGTCGGCACCATCGATGGCATCGCCTTCCAGACCAACATCCTCGCGCTGAACGCCGCGGTCGAGGCCGCGCGCGCCGGCGAGGCCGGCCGCAGCTTCGCGGTGGTGGCGAACGAGGTCGGCGCGCTGGCGAAGCGCTCGGCCACGGCCGCCAAGGAGATCAAGGGATTGATCGGCGAGTCGATGGCGCGCATCAAGTCCGGGCGCGAGCTGGTGTCCACCGCCGGGTCCACCATCCAGGGCGCCGTGGCCTCGGTGCAGCAGCTGGTCGTGACGATGAGCGAGATCACCGCCGCGAACCGCGAGCAGTCCTCGGGCCTCGAGCAGATCAACACCGCGGTCATGCACATGGACACGATCACGCAGCAGAACGCCGCGCTGGTCGAGGAAGTGGCCGCGACCGCCGTGACGCTCGACGCGATGACCGGGCGGGCGCTGCAGGCGGTGTCGGCGTTCAAGCTCGGCGTGGGTGGCGGCGCCCATGCCGCGGCCGTCGCCGAGCCCGTGGCCTACGCTACGCGGCCGGCAACGCGGGCCCCGGCACCCGGTAGCCATGCGCTCGCGCGGGCACGCGACAGGGCGGCCTGACGACGCCTCCCGTGGACGCGCCCTAGCCCATCTGGCGCAGGATGGGCGCGGCCTCGTCGAGGGCCGCCCGCATCGTGTCGATCACCTGGTCGATTTCGGCCAGCGTGATCGTCAGCGGCGGGCTCAGCACCAGCGTGTCGCGCACCGCGCGCACCATCAGGCCGCGGGCGATGCACAGGTCGCGGACGACCGGCCCGGCCTTGCCCTCGGCGCCCCCGCAGCGGCGGTTCGTGCCCGGCTCGGCGACGATCTCGGCCGCGCCCAGCAGGCCGAGCGAGCGGACCTCGCCGATCAGCGGATGGCTCGCCAGCGAGGCGAGGCGCTGTGCCAGGTACGGCCCGGTCTCGCGGGCCGTGCGCTCCACCAGGCCCTCGCGCTCGATGATCTCGATGTTCCGCAGCGCCACGGCCGCCGACGTCGGGTGGCCGGAATAGGTGTAGCCGTGCACGAACATGCCGCCGGCCTCGCGCAGCGCCTCGACGATCGGCGCACTGACGCCGACGGCCGAGATCGGCAGGTAGCCCGAGGACAGTCCCTTCGCCATGGAGACCAGGTCGGGCTCGTAGCCGTAGTGCTGGAAGCCGAACCAGCGTCCGAGCCGGCCGAAGCCGCAGATGACCTCGTCGCTCGCCAGCAGGATGCCGTACTTGCGGCAGATCTGCGCGATCCGCGGCCAGTAGCCCTCCGGCGGGATGATCACGCCGCCGGCGCCCTGGACGGGTTCGGCGATGAAGGCCGCGACGCGCTCGGGGCCGATCTCGAGGATGCGCTGCTCGAGTGCATCGGCGGCGCGGCGCGCGAAGGCCGCCGGGTCTTCGCCGAAACCCTCGCCAAAGGCATAGGGCTGCATGATGTGCTCGATGCCCGGCACCCACGGGCCACCCTGCTTGCGCATCGGCGCCATGCCACCGAGGCTCACGCCCGCGATCGTCGAGCCGTGGTAGGCGTTGTGGCGCGCGATCAGCACGTTCCGCTCCGGCTGGCCGCGCACCTGCCAGTAATAGCGCACGATGCGGATGATCGTGTCGATGGCCTCGGAGCCCGAGTTGTTGAAGAACACGTGCGACAGCCGCCCGCCGAGCAGCGCCGACACCCGGGCGGCGAGCAGCACCGTGCTCGGGGCGGCGGTGCGGAAGAAGGTGTTGTAGAAGGGGAGCTGCAGCATCTGCGCGTGCGCGGCATCGGCGAGTTCGCGCCGGCCGTAGCCCACCTGCACGCACCACAGCCCGGCCATGGCATCGAGCAGCGCCTTGCCCTCGGTGTCGTAGACGTGGCAGCCCTCGCCGCGGACGATGATGCGGCTGCCGCCGATGTCGCGCATCAGCCGGTAGTCCTGCTGCGCGGGCAGGTGGTGCTCGACGTCGAGCTGGCGCAGCGCGGCGGTGTCGTAGGTGGGCGTGTTCATGGACGGGCTTCCTGTGGCGAGAGGTGCGCGCCGCCGGCGCCAGCGAGGCGCAGCGCGCGCAGCAGCGGGCGCTGCAGCAGCAGCGTCAGCACGGCGCCGCTGCCGACGATCAGCGCATGCATCGACCAGAACTGCGTCGGCGACAGCAGTTCGTAGTAGCGTCCCAGCCAGCCACTGGCGAACGAGCCGGCGAACAGCGCGAGGTAGGCGACACCGGCCATCATCGCGTTGACCGCCGGCGGGGCGGCGCGCGAGAACAGCGCCAGCATCACCGGGAACTGGTACAGGTAGCCGACCGCGCTGATGAAGTGGAACAGCGCCGGCCACGCCGCGTTGACGGCGCCGCCGCCGGCGGCGATTTCTCCCAGGCACAGCTCCAGGCAGGCGAGCGCGAAGCAGCCGCAGCCGATGGCGATCTTGGCGAGGTCGCCCGGCTCGCGCCCACGCGCCGCCTGGCGGCGCCAGAACCAGATCACGACCGGCGCCAGCAACAGCACGGCGAGCGAATCGAGCGACTGGAACCAGGTGACCGGGATCGTCAGGCCGATGAAATCGCGCGCCACGCGACCCTTGATCCACAGCGGGTAGGTGTTCCACACCTGCGTCTGCGCCGTCCAGAACAGCGTGGCGATCAGGAAGACGACGACGAGCGCCGCGATCGCCTGGGCGTCGCCCGGTTGCAGCTGCGGGCGCTCGCTGCCGCGGCGCGCCGTGGCGTCGGCGGGCAGGTCGCGCGTGCCGGCAAGATAGACGGCCAGGCCAACCAGCATGCCGACGCCTGCCGTCGCGAAACCGTAGTGCCAGCCGTAGAGTTCACCGAGCGTGCCGCAGACCAGCGGCGCCACGAAGGCGCCGATGTTGATCGCCAGGCAGTAGAGCGAGAAGCCCTGGTCGCGGCGCGGATCCTCGCGTGCGTAGAGCTGGCCGACCTGCGCGACCAGGTTGCCCTTCAGCAGCCCGGAGCCGACGATCAGCGCCAGCAGCGCGGGCAGGAAGGCCGCCTCGAAGGCCATCAGGAAGTGGCCGAGCGCCATCGACAGGGCGCCGAGCACGACGGCACGCCGCTGGCCCAGCCAGCGGTCGCCGATGAGGCCACCGAACACCGGCAGGAAGTAGACCATGCCGACGTACAGGCCGAAGATCTGCGTGGCGAGCGCCTGCGTGGACAGCGGGCCGACCACCGACTCGAGCGCCGCGCGAAAGCCGGCGAACCCGGCCACGTGCTCGACCCGGCCGGGGTGCAGCAGGTAGGTCGCCATGTACAGCACCAGCAACGCCTGCATCCCGTAGAACGAAAAGCGCTCCCACGCCTCGGTGAAGACGATGACACCGAGCCCGCGCGGGTGGCCAAGGAAGCGGCGGTTCGCGTTGCTCATGCCGGCAGACTATCGCAGCGCCGTGCGGCGCCGGCGGTGTGAACGCGCGTGGCCGTGGTGCGAGGCCGGCACCGCGGGCGCCGCCGGCGCGTCACTGGCGCAGGCCGGTCTGCGCCCAGTGGCCGGGGTTGATGACCAATCGTCCGGGCGTGGAGAAGTCCAGTACCAGCGGGTAGCGCCACGGTACGGTAAAGGCAGCCCCGCCGAGCGGCAGCAGCTCGACCGGCGCATCCTTGCCGATGGCATAGGCATTGCGCTGGCCGCTGGCCCGGGCATACAACCGTCCGCCCGAGGCGCTGACGCTCACGCTCACCTGCGGGCTGAAGCGGTACTCGCCGGCATGGCGCGCCAGCGCGGCCGCCGCGGTCGCCGCGGGCGCCGCAGTCGCCGGGGGAGCGGCCACCGGCGGCTGCGGGGGCACCGAGGCGAGCACGGCATCCCACATCAGTTCGGCGGCCAGGACATCGAGGTCGACAGCCGGCAACGCGCTGGCGGGCGGTCCGGCATCGAGCTCCCCGGTGGTGACCGCGTAGAGCACGTCGCCGTCGAATTCGGTCGCGAAGGGCTGGATCGCGCGGCTCATCGAGCTGTGTACGTGCGTCGCGAGGCGCTGCAGTTCCGCCGGGCTGTGCTTGCGGTTGGTGACGACGAGGCTGATCGTCGTGTTGCGCCGGCCCGCCTCGACGGGCGCGAGCGTCGCACCGGGCCGGCGGCTCGCCGGCATCGCGGCGAGCAGCTGGGTCGTGTGCAGTCCGGGCGGCCAGGCCGCGTCCGGGTAGCAGGCGGCCACGCGACCGTCGCGCGTGGTGACGACGCCGAGCGCGTTGACGACCACGAAGGCGGCGATCTTCAGTTCGCCGATCTGGCGGAACGCACCGCCCTGGCCGGAATAGGCATTGCAGCCGAACAGGCCACCGGTCCTGGCGAAGCGTCCAGCGCCGTGCGCGCCCAGCGGGAAGCTGCCGGGCCGCGCGGCGCGCAGCGCCGCCTGCGCCAGGGGCTTGTCCGGGTAGATCTCGTTCAGGCGTCGATCGCCGAGGTCGTAGATGATCGCGCCGACCGCCAGCGCGATGTTGTCCCAGTTGCCGCTGCGGACGCCGTCGTCCTTGAGCGCGGTGGCGGTCGCCGTGACGTTCTCGAGCCCGTACCAGGAGCCGCCCGAGAACACGACGGTGTCGAGTTCCGGCGTGTCGTAGCCAAGGCGCAGGTAGTCGGTGTTGACGGTGCCGGGCCCGCCGCCGCGCACGTCGACCGCGGCGAGCGCGCGCTGCGGGAAGTGGAACACGGTGACACCGGTCGGGCCGTCCTGGTACTCGCCGGTGCCGATGCGCAGCTGCGGCCAGTCGAACTGCAGCAGCCGTTCGCCGGCATTGAGGCTCATCGGCAATGCACCCTGGTCGGCGCGCGCTGCATGCGGCAGGCTGGCGCCGAGGCCGGCGAGCAGCAGGGCGGTGAGGACCGGCGTCCGTGATCCCAGCATGAGCGCGTCTCCCCTGTGTGGCGCCACGCGGCGCGCCGTTGCAGTCGCTGGGCGCATTCAAGCACCGGCGCCGCCGCAGCGGAAGCGCGAACTGCGCCCGGGGTGGTGCGTCGGGAGCACCCGCGGCGGCTCGGTTGACAGTGCAAATGCGCGTGGCGGATCATCGATGCGGTTCCCGGCCTCGCACCTGGGGCCACACCTTCCCGAGCCGCCAGCCCGTGAGCCCACCCGACTATTCGCCGCCCTCCCGCAAGTCGCTGCCGCCGTTCGAGGCGCTGCGCGCCTTCGATGCCGTGGCGCGACTGGGCGGCGTGCGCAAGGCCGCGCAGAGCCTGTACCGCGACCACGCGGCCGTCAGCCGCCACCTGCGGGCCATCGAGGCCTGGACGGGCGCCACGCTCATCGAGCGCACCTCCTCCGGGGTGGTGCTCACCGAGGATGGCCAGCGCTACCACCGGCAGATCGCGCAGGCCATCGACCTGATCGCGCATGCGACGGTCGACCTCATGCGGCGCGGCAACAGCCATCGGCTGCACATCCGCTGCATGGCCGCCTTCGCGCTGCACTGGCTCTCGCGGCGCCTCGGCGAATTCGAGAAGCTGGTCCCCGGCATAGACATCGAGCTGCGGCCCACCGACCGCAGTCCCGATTTCTCCTCCTATGAAACCGACGTCGACATCCGCCTGGTTCCCGACTACGGCACGCCGCCCGAATTGCCCGCGGGCCTGCAGAGCGTCGATGTCACGGTCGTGCCGATCGTCGCCGTCGCGAGCCGCGGCTACCTGGCGCAGGCCGCGCCGATCCGCGAGCCGCGCGACCTGCTCGGGCACCAGCTGCTGCACGAGGAGAACTTCAACCGCTGGGGCAACTGGCTCGCCGCGCACGGGGTGCACGAGGACGTCTACCTCACCGGGCCGCGGCTCTGGCAGGGGCACCTGACGCTCGACGCGGCACGCTACGGCCGCGGCATCGCGCTCACAAACCTGCTGGTCGGGGCGGACGACCTGAAGGCGGGGCGTCTGGTCGAAGTGGGGCAGGGCCTGCAGAGCTTCCAGCCCTATGCCACCGGCACCTACCGGCTGGTGGCCCGCGTCGACCGCTGGGATGCGCCGCTGGTGCAGCGCTTCCGCCAGTGGCTGCTGCGCGAAGTCTCAGCGTAGGCGCAGGCCGAGGGCCAGCGCGCCTGCGCCCAGCCTGACCCGGCCCGCAGCTTCCTCCGCCGTGGGCGCCGTGGCGTTGTCGGCCAGCATGACCTGCGATGCGTGGATGCGCGCGTGCCCCGCGGCGCGCAGGCCGTACGGGGCGTTGCCCACCAGCGCCGAACGCGTGAGTTCGATGGTGGCCTGGCCCTCGCCATAGACGCCGTCGTCGCGGTTGTCCTGGAACAGCGCGTGCTCGATGCGCGCGGTCGACTCGCCGTAGGCGCACAGTCCGGCGGATTCGTTGTTGCGGATCACCGCATCCCGCAGCCGCAGCTGCGCCTGCTCCTCGAGCCATATGCCGACGTGGCCATCGACGATGCGCAATCCGTCGATGCGGGCGCTGCCGTGGCCGCGCAGCGTGACGGCCATCTTGGCCAGGCGTTCGAAGACGACATCGCTGATCGTGGCCTGCGCATCGATCATGAACAGGCCGTGGCCGTCGTAGACATCGTCTTCCGGGTCGGCGGCGCGGAAGCCGCGCACCGTGAGGTTGCGCAGCGTGACGCGGCCGCCGCGCACGACGAGCGCGCTGGCAGGCACGCCGGCCGAGCCGTCGAGGATGGCGCCGGGCTCGCCCAGCAGCGCCAGGTCGCGCCCTTCGATCACCACGTAGCCGCGGATGCGCAGCTGCTGGAAGGCGACGTCGCGGACCCGTCGCGGCGTGTAGGTGCCGGCCCGGATGCGGATCGAATCGCCGCTGCGGGCGGCCTCCACCGCCTGCTGGATCGCGTCGTCACCGGCGTAGTCGCACGGCGCGGCGGCGCTGGCCGCGGGGCACACCCGCAGTTCGCGCGCCGCGGCGGTGGCGGTGAGGGCGAACGCACCCGCGGCGAGCAGCAACGCCGCGGGTGCGCCGTGCCGGGGACGGGCGGTCAGAACTGGTAGCCGGCCGACACGCCGATCACGCGCGGCCGCGTGCGGTTGGCGTTGGCCCACCCCTGGTACGGATCGATCGACTTGTTCTGGTCGGTCGCGTTGAGCACGAAGACCTCTAGCTTGACGCGATCGAGCTGCGCGCCAATGCGCGCATCCAGCAGGTTGAGCGAATCGGACTTCTGCGGCAGGACGTCCGCGAAGAAGCTGGAGCGGTCGATGTAGGTCACCTCGTCGCGGTGGCTGAAGTCGACGCGGAAGTAGCCCGGCGCGTTCGCGCCCCAGTTGAAGTCGTAGTTGGCGCCGAGCGTGAAGCTCAGCCGTGGCGTGTAGTCGGTGCGGTCGCCGGGGATGTTCACCAGGTCGGCCGCGTCGGTCGCCTTGATCTTGCTGTTCAGGTACGCGCCGGTGAGGCTCAGCGTCAGCGGGCGGACGGGCCGGACGGCGACGCCGCCCTCGACGCCCTTGACCTCGACCTCGCCGATGTTGCTCGACTCCGAAAGATATGCGCCGCTGACGAACACCAGCCGGCGACGCACCATGTCCTTGTACTTGGTGAGGAACGCGGCGAGCTCGAGCTGCAGCATGCCGTTGGCCGTGGCCGCCTTGGTGCCCACCTCGTAGGTGTGGATCTTCTCCGGGTCGTAGGGGCCGAAGGGCGCGGAGTTGAAGCCGCCGCTGCGGAATCCCTTGGCGAAGCTGGCATACACGTTGGCGTTGGCGGCGTACTTGTACGACAGGTAGGCGCGTGGGTCGACGGAATCGAAGGTGCCGGACTGCGGCGTGCCGGTGCCCGGCGCGTACTCGATCAGGCCGGTCTGCTTGTCGTGGAAGCTGCGCACGCCGATGCCGGCGGTGATGCGGTCGGTGAAGTGGAAGGTGGCGTCGCCGAACACCGACCAGGACTTCGAGGTTCCGCGCGAGAAGTAGTACAGGTTGCTGTAGAGCGTGCCGCCGCCGGTGGCGATGTCGCCGGCCGGCGCGTACAGGTACTCGTAGGTGTCGACCATCTGGTTCGCGCCGTCGCGATAGAAGACGCCGAGGGTCCACTCGAAGCGCTTGCCGGAGGCGGAGAGGCGCACTTCCTCCGCGAACTGGTGCGCGCGCACGTAGCGCGCGTCGTTGCCCTCGACGTAGCCGTAGGAGTAGTTGCCCGGCCGCGGGATGTAGGTGAACGGGTAGTCGTGCTTGTGATCGACGTAGGTGGTCGCGCTCACCAGGTCGGCGAAGCCGAGGTGATAGCGCAGCTCGAGGTTGCCGAGCGTGTAGTCGAAGGTCTTGGGGATCAGGACCTGGGCCCGGTCCGGGCCGATGTCGACGGTGCGGTCGGCTTCCTCGTAGCCGAGGCCGAGCTCGGTCGTGGCGCGATGCAGCTGGATGGTCGCCAGGGCCTCGAAGTCGGCGTTCGGGGCCCAGAGCAGCCGGCCGCGCATGTTCAGCAGCCGGGTGCCGTTGCCGTCCTTGATGCCGGCCTCGGGCTGGTCGATCCAGCCGCCGCCGCGCTCGTAGGAGGTCGCGAAGCGCAGGCCCAGGACGTTGGTCACCAGCGGCGCATTGACCACGCCGGTGAATTTCTCGCCGAAGTCGCCGTGCGCGACGCTGGTGAGCGTGCCTTCCACGCTGCCCTCCGCGCGGTCGAGCTTCGGGCGGTTGGTGATGTAGCGGACGGTGCCGCCCGCCGAGCCCTGGCCGTACAGCGTGCCCTGCGGTCCCTTCAGCACCTCCACGCGCGCCAGGTCGAGCGCGACCGGGCTCAGCTGGTTGTAGCCGTCGAGCGTCAGCGGGGCTTCGTCGAGGTACTGGCCCACGAGCGCGCCGTTGCCGGACTGGTTCGCCAGGCCGCGCAGGAAGATCGTGTAGCTGCCGGGGCCATCCTCGCGCATCGTCAGGCCGGGAACGGAGAACGACAGGTCCTGCACGCTCTCGATGCCGCGCTGCGCAAGTTCCTCGCCGCTCAGCACGGCGACCGCCATCGGCACGTCGACCAGGCGCTCGGAGCGCTTCTGCGCGGTGACGATGACCTCCTCCAGGGCGCCGCCCTCGTCGCTGGCCGCCCACGTGGATGTTGCTGCCAGTACGGCCGCCATGGCCGTGCCCAGAGACAGGCTCGACTTCTTCATTGTGGCTGGATCTCCCTGTTGAATCCGCTCGGATCGCGATCGAGGATAGGGCCGGCCGGGCGGCATTGAATAGGGACAAAGGTGCAGCCCGTGGTGCGCCAGCCGCACCAGTCCCGGCAAGATTCGCTCCCCTGGGTCCCTGCGTGGATCGGCATGATCGGGCTGCGGCGGCCCGCGAGGTAAGCATGACCTGCACCGATTTGGCGAGGCGTTTCCCCCGTTGGCGCACCGCGATCGCTGGCGCGATCGCGGTGCTGGCGACCGCGTTGCCGGCGACCGCGGGCGAGGGGGCCTGGAACGTCGAGGACACCGGGCAGCCGTACCAGGACGTGGCCTTCGAGGTCACCGAGGGCACCTGGATGAGCGTCGATGTCAGCCCCGATGGCGGGACGCTGGTGTTCGACCTGCTGGGCGACATCTACAGCCTGCCCGCCACTGGCGGCGAGGCCCGCCTGGTGCATGGCGGCGCCGCGATGCAGCGTGCGCCGCGTTTCAGCCCCGATGGCCGCAGCCTCCTCTACCTGAGCGATGCCAGTGGGGCCGACAACGTGTGGGTATCGGGCGTCGACGGCTCCGGCGCCCGGCAGCTGACGCACGAGACGGTGGACCTGCTGATGGGGCCCACCTGGGGCGCCGATGGCACGAGCTTCGCCGCCGCCAGGACGCAGGCCAGCTTTCCGGGCATGAAGTCCAGCGAGGTCCGCTGGTACGAGCTGGGCGGCGGGGAGGGGCGGCTGCTGGTCGAGACGCCGCAGAACCACCGCGACGTGCAGGAGGCGCGCTTCTCGCCCGACGGGCGGTACCTCTACTACACGCAGCGGCTCACCGACCCGAACATCTACGTCGACGGCAACCACATCAACTACGCCATCATGCGCCGCGACCTGGCCACCGGCGCCACCGAGCAGCTGCTGAGCGGCTTCGGCAGCGCGACCACGCCGCAGGTGTCGCCGGACGGGCGGCGCGTGGCCTTCGTGCGGCGGGTCATGCAGAAGACGGTGCTGTTCGTCCTCGACCTGGAGACGCGGCGGCAGCGCCCCGTGTACGACGCTTTGGATCGCGACGAGCAGACCGATTTCGTGCCGCAGGGCGCCTACTATCCCGGCTTCGCATGGTTCCCGGACAACCGCCGCATCGCGATCTGGGCGCGGGGGCACCTGCACGCGATCGACGCCGACGGCGGCAGCGACACCGAGATCCCGTTCCGCGCGCCCGTGCACCAGCGCGTCACGCCGCCGCTGCGGGTGCCGCACCCGCTGGATCCCGACCGCTTCACGGTGCGTGCCGTGCGCCAGCTGGCCCCGGCGCCCGACGGGCGCACCCTGGTGTTCACGGCGCTCGGGCACCTGTGGCGCAAGGCGCTGCCCGACGGCGCGCCGGCGCGACTGACGCGCGCCGCGGCCTTCGAGTACGAGCCGGCGTATTCACCCGACGGGCGCCACCTGGCCTACGTCGAGTGGGACGACGAGCGCGGCAGCGCGCTGCGCGTCGCCGATGCCGATGGCCGCCACGCGCGCGTCATCGCGACCAGCCCCGGCGTCATCCGCCAGCCGGCCTTCGCGCCCGACGGCGGGCGGGTGGTCTACCGCATCCAGCCGGGCGACAAGAGCATGGGTGGCTTCCGCGCGCGCGCCGGCATCTACTGGATCGCGGCCGCGGGTGGCGAGCCGCACTACGTCGGCGCCGGCGACGATGCGCCGGGCTTCAGCCCCGATGGCCGGCGCATCTACTACACGCGCATCGACTACCCCGGCGACGGCGTCGTGCACCGCCTCGAGAGCGTCACGCCGGAGGGGCTGGACCGCCGCGTGCACGCGCAGACGCCCGATGCCGATACGCGCGAGCTGCGCCCGAGCCCGGACCTGCGCTGGATCGCCTTCCGTGAGCGCCAGCAGTACTACGTGCTGCCCTATCGCGAGACCGGCACGCCGCTCACCGTGAGCGTGGCCAACGGCGCCGTGCCCGTCGCCCGCCTGACGACGCTCGGCGGCTACGCGCTGGCCTGGTCGGCCGACTCGGCGACGCTGCACTGGGCGCTGGGGCCCGCGTTGTACCGTGCCGGCGTCGCCGGCCTGTTCGCCAGCGGCGGCACGCCGCCGGCGAGCTACGCGAACGTCGGGCTGGAGGTGCCGGTCGACCGGCCGACCGGCGCGCTGGCGCTGCTGCACGGGCGCGTCATCACGATGCGCGGCGAGGAGGTGATCGACGACGGCGCGGTGATCGTGCAGGGCAACCGGATCACCGCGGTCGGCCCCGTGGCGGGCACGCCGGTGCCGGCGGGCGCCCGCATCGTCGACGTGAGCGGCAAGACGCTCATGCCCGGCCTGGTCGACATGCACGGGCACATCGACTGCTGCTACGAGACCGGCGTGACGCCGCAGAAGCAGCCGACCCGCGGCGCTCGCCTTCGGCATCACGACTTCACCTGATCCGTACTCGACCGACCTGCCGCAGTACGAGAGCAACGAGACCAACCTGGCTGGCCTGACCGTGAGCCCGCGCTGGTTCGGCTCGGGCCAGGTCGTCTACGGCCGCGCACAGAAGCCGGACTTCACCTACACGCCGATCGCCAGCCTCGATGACGCGCGCGCGGTGATGGCGCGCAAGCGCGCGGTCGGCGGCCTGTACATCAAGAGCTACAAGCAGCCGGCGCGCAGCCAGCGCCAGCAGCTGGTCCGCGCCGGGCGTGAAGCCGGCGTCATGGTCGATGTCGAAGGCGAAAGTCACTTCTTCAACGACATCACGATGATCCTCGACGGGCATACGAACCTCGAGCACAACCTGCCGGTCGCCAACTACTACGACGACGTGGTGCAGCTGATGGCGCGGGCCCATGCATCGAATACCCCGACGCTGGTCGTGACGTTCGGCGAACTGATGGGCGAGAACTACATGTACCAGACGACGCGCGCCTGGGAGGATCCGAAGCTGCGCCGCTACGTGCAGGAGACCATCAGCTGGTACAGCCCGCTGGCGGCACTGCCCTCCGCGCCGCCCTACGTGCGGGCGATGACCAGCATCCATGCGGCGGACGAGATCTACGATATCGGCTTCCGCTCGGTGGCGCGTTCGGTGAAGAGGCTGGACGACGCCGGGGTCATCATCAATGCGGGCTCCCACGGCCAGGTCCCCGGGCTGTCGATGCACTGGGAAATGTGGCTGCTGGCGCAGGGCGGCATGAGCAACGCGCGCATCCTGCGCGCCGCCACGCTCAACGGCGCGCGCACGCTGGCGCTGGACGCGCAGCTCGGCTCGCTCGAGCCCGGCAAGCTCGCCGACCTGATCGTGCTCGACGCCGACCCGCTGGCCGATATCCACAACACCAACACCGTGCGCTACACGATGCTCAACGGCCGGCTGTATGACTCGCTGGGCATGAACGAGATCGGCAACTACGACCGGCCACGGACGCGGTTCTACTGGGAACTCGACGACTATCACGGCATCGACTGGAACGAGGCCTGGGCCGAATGAAACGCGTGGGCGGCATCGCGGTCGGGATGACGTTGGGGCTGCTGCTGGCGGCGGCGCCTGCCGCCGGCTGGGATGTCGGCAACAGCGGCGCGCCGGCGCACGAGGCGAGCTTCGGCGTGAGCGAAGGTACCTGGATGAGCCTCGACGTGAGTCCCGACGGCGCGACGATCGTCTTCGACCTGCTCGGCGACATCTACCGCATTCCGGCCGCGGGCGGCGAGGCGCAGCCGCTGTTCACGGGCCCGGCGATGCAGCGCTCGCCGGTCTACAGCGCCGATGGCCGGCGACTGCTGTTCCTGAGCGATGCCGCCGGCTCGGACGACGTCTGGATGGCGAACGCCGACGGCTCAGGCGCGCACGCCGTCACGCATGCGGGCGTGGACTTCGTCAATGGCCCGGCCTGGGGGCCGGACGACCAGTCGGTCATCGCCGCGCGCCAGCCCGCCACCGTGGCGCGGCTGCACGCCTCGGAACTGCGGCTCTACGACCTGCGCGGTGGCGACGGCCAGGTGCTGGTGGAGACGCCCGCGAACCACGAGAACGTCCACGAGGCGGAACTGTCGCCCGACGGGCGCTACCTGTACTACACGGAAAAGATGTCGCCGCCGAGCGCCTCGGTCGTCTACATCGACGCCAACCATGCCAACTACGCGATCCGGCGCCGCGAGCTGGCGAGCGGCGCCACCGAGACGCTGGTGCAGGGATTCGGTGGCGCCACGACGCCGCGGCTGTCGCGCGATGGCCGGCGCCTGGCCTTCGTGCGGCGCGTCGGCCAGAAGACCGTGCTGTTCGTCTACGACCTGGCGACGCGCACGCAGCGGCCCGTCTACGACGACCTGGACCGGGACGACCAGTCCGACTTCATCGGCCAGGGCAACTACTATCCGCGCTACGGCTGGTTCCCGGACAACCGCACGATCGCCATCTGGGGCAAGGGCCAGCTCCAGCGCGTCGACGTCGATGCCGGCACCCACGCCGTGATCCCCTTTCACGCCATTGCGCGCCATCGCATCAGCGAGCCGCCACGCTTCACGCACGAGCTCGCGCCTGCGCAGCTGGAGGTGCGGGCACTGCGGCATCTGACCGTGGCGCCCGCCGGCGACGCCGTGGCCTTCAGCGCCATCGGCCACCTGTGGCAGGTCGCGCCGGGAGGCGCAGCGCCGCGGCGCCTCACGAATGGCAGCGAATTCAGTACGAGCCGGCCTATTCACCCGACGGCCGCCAGGTCGCCTACGTGGCCTGGGACGACGAGCGCGGCAGCCTGCGGGTCATCTCGCGCGCCGGCGGCGTGCCGCGCGTGCTGCTCGAGACGACGCGGCGTGGTCCGCCAGCCGGCCTTCTCGCCGGACGGCCGGCAGCTGGTCTACCGCATCGACGCCGGCGACAAGTGCATGGGCGGCTTCGGTGGCCATCCCGGCCTGTATTCGATCAGCGTCGATGGCGGCGCAGGCCGCCGTATTGCCGCCAACGCCGATGCGCCGCGCTACTCGGCCGATGGCCGGCGCATCTACGACGCTGGACACGAAGGCGATGACGGTGCGACGCATCGAGAGCGTGCAACCTCGACGGCTTCGACCGCCGCGTGCATGCCCAGGCGCGCGATGCCGACACGCTGGAATTGAAGATCAGCCCGGACCTCGCCTGGATCGCCTTCCGCGAGCGCCAGCAGTACTTCCTGATGCCGTATCGCGACACCGGCCGGCCGCTGGCCGTGGCGGCCAGCGGCACCAGGGCCGGTGCGGCGGCTCAGTACCGCGGGCGGCTACGAGCTCGCCTGGGCGGCCGGCTCCGCAGCGCGTACTGGCTGCTCGGTGCCGACCTGTACCGCGCCACGACGGAGGCGGGCGGCGCGGCCGCCGCCTCGGGCGCCGCCGCCGGCGCGCCGCCGCCGGCGCATCCCGTCGCGCACATCGACCTGCGCGTGCCCGCCGACGCGCCGTCCGGCAGCGTTGCCTTAACGCACGCGCGGCTCATCACGATGCGGGGCGAGGAGGTCATCGAGGATGGCACGCTCCTCGTCAGCGGCAACCGCATCGCCGCCGTGGGCCCGTCGGCCAACGTGCCGCTGCCCGCCGGCACGCGCGTGATCGACGCCAGCGGCAAGACGCTGATGCCGGGCCTGGTCAACATGCACGGCCACATCGACGACTGCTACTACTCCTCGGCGGGGTTGATGCCGCAGAAGGAGCCGAGCATGTACGCCTCGCTGGCCTTCGGCATCACGACCAACTACGACCCCTACACGTCCGAGCTGGCGCGCTACTCGGCCAGCGAGATGAACGTCGCCGGCGTGCGCGTGGGTCCGCGCTCGATCAACAGCGGCTACGTCGCCTACGGGCGCAGCGGCAAGTCCGATGCGGTCTACCTGCCGCTCGGTGCCCCGGAGGACGCGCGGCAGTTCATGCTGCGCAAGCAGGCCCTCGGCGGCATCATCGTCAAGAGCTACCGCCAGCCGATGCGCGCGCAGCGCCAGCAGCTCGTCGAGGCCGGTCGCACGGCCGGCATCATGGTCGACGTGGAGGGCGAGAGCCACTTCTACAACGACCTCACGATGATCATCGACGGCCACACCGCCATCGAGCACAACTTCCCGGTGGCCAACTACTACGACGATGTGGTGCAGCTGATGGCGCACGCCGGCTCGGCGACCACGCCGACGCTGATCGTCAACTTCGGCGAGCTGATGGGCGAGAACTACCTCTACCAGACGACGCGCGCCTGGGAGGACCCGAAGCTGCGCGCCTACGTCCAGTCGACGACCAGTGGCTACAGCCCGCTGGCGACGCCGCATTACGGGCCACCTTACGCGCGTGGCATGACCAGCATCCACGTGGCCGACGAGATGTGGGACATCGGCTTCCGCGCCGTGGCGCGCTCGATGAAGCGGCTCGACGACGCCGGCGTGCTCGTCAACGCCGGTTCGCACAGGCAGTTGCACGGGCTCGACCAGCACTGGGAGATGTGGCTGCTGTCGATGGGCGGCATGAGCAAGCTGCACGTGCTGCGGGCAGCCGCCTGAACGGCGCGCGGACGCGCTGGGGTGGGCGCAGATCGGCTCGCTCGAGGCGCAAGCTCGCCGACCTGATCGTGCTCGATGCCGACCCGTTGCAGGACATCCGCAACACGAACTCGGTGCGCTACACGATGGTGAACGGGCGGTTGTACGAGGCGCTGGGCATGGACGAGATCCGGCAACCGCGCCGGGCGCCCGGCCAGTTCTGCCGAACTGGGCGATTACCGCGGCATCGACTGGAACGGGTCCTGGGCGGAGCACTGAACCATGCAGGAACGCGCGCAGGCCGAAGCCGTCGGCCGCAGTACGACCGGGAGATGATACCCAGGTGCGGACATGACGCGCCGCGCGATACGCCGACGTACGCTGATCCGGCCCGGCATGCGCAGTGGCGCTGGGCCTGGCGCGTGAGACGCTCAAGGCGGCGCAGTTGCTGCGTGGCTGGCACGGCATCCACGTGCGTTTCGAGGCCCAATACGCTCAAGCCCTTCGGCGCGCCGTCCAGGCCGGGCGTCGTCCTGCAGGAGGCCGACATCTACTTCCCCATCGATATCGGCCCGGTATGGCGCAGCTGGGAGGGTGACGGCGGCGAGACCTTCGTCGTCGGGCAGGATGCCGACATGCTGCGCATCGCGCGCGACGTCCGCCGGCTGTTCGACGACGCGCGCGCGGCCTGGCGCAGCCAGGGGCTCACTGGCGCCGCCCTGTACCAGTACGCCGGCAGCCGTGCCGCCGATATGGGCTGGCAACTCAATCTCGCCATGAACGGCCACCGGTTGGCGGACTTTCCGCACGCCGCCGTGCACAAGGGGTCGCTCGCCGATGCGCGCTTCGTCCCTTCGCCGGAGCTGTGGGTGCTCGAGATCCAGATCCGCCACCCGGCGCGGCCGTTCAGTGCCTTCTACGAGGACCTGCTGGTCGATGACGAATGGCGGTGACGATCACGCACCGCTCCCGGCAACGTTGGCAACTGCCAGCGGCACGCAAATCGGTGACAGTGGTGGTTCGGGACGGACACGCATGCAAGGGACGGAATTGTCGGCGGCGGCGACGGGCGTGAACGCGGCGGATGTCGCGTGCATGCGGCATGTCTATGCGGGCGAGCTGCTGCCCGATGCGCTGGTCAATGCGTTTCGTTCGCCGACGCAGGCCTTCGCCACGCGCCTCGTGCGCCGCGGCGGTGCGGCCACGCGCCTGCCGGCCGGCAAGGCGCCGCGCAACCCGGTGATCATCCGTACCCAGGACGGCAACTTCGACCTGTTCGACTATGTCTCGCGCAATCGTGTCGCCGGGTTGCTCGTCCTGAAGGACGGCAGGATCGCACTCGAGGAATACCAGTTCGGCAATGATGCCGCGACGCACTGGTTGTCGATGTCCATGGCCAAGTCGATCGCCACGACGCTGGTCGGCGCGGCGATCCTTGAAGGGCATGTCCGCAGCGTGGACGAACTGATAACCGCCTACCTGCCCGAGCTGTCCGGCAGCGGCTATGACGGCGTGTCGATCCGCCACGTGCTGCAGATGACGTCCGGCGTACGCTGGGACGATACGCATACCGAGCCGGCTTCCGAACGCCGGGCGATGCTGGAGCTGCAGCTGGCGCAGCAGCCAGGTGCGATCATGCGCTACATCGCCGGTCGTCCCAGGGTCGCGGCGCCGGGAACCGCCTGGAACTACAGTACCGGCGAGACACACATCGTGGGCGCACTGCTGCGGGCGGCGACCGGGCGCTGGCTGTCGGACTACCTGTCCGAGCGCGTCTGGGCGCGCGTCGGCATGGAGTCGGACGCGACCTGGTGGCTCGAGTCGCCGGGCGGGCTCGAGGTGGCGGGCAGCGGCTTCGGCGCGACGCTGCGCGACTACGGCCGCTTCGGCCTGTTCGTGATGAACGACGGCATCATCGATGGCACGCGCATCCTGCCCGAAGGGTGGATGCGTGAAGCCAGCGCCCCACGGCAGGTGGGGGGCAGCCAGGTCGAATACGGCTACATGTGGTGGCCGGTCGCCGACCGCGGCGGCAGTTTTGCCGAGGGTGCCTACAGCGCGCGCGGCATCTTCGGCCAGTACATGTACGTCAATCCGGTGCAGCGCGTCGTCATCGTGGTGTGGAGTGCGCGCTCCAAGCCGAAGGGCGCCGAGGCCATTGCCGACAACGACTTCTTCAATGCGATGGTGGCGGCCCTGTGAGCAGCGCGCGGACGCTGGGCTGAACGGTGCCGCTGCACCGCGTCCACCGCTACGCCGGACTTGCCGCCGGCCTGCTCTGGTGCTTCCAGGCGCTGCTCGGCGTGCTGCTGGTATTCCGCTGGGAGCTCGATGATGCCGCGCTGCGCTCGCCGACCGTCGCACTCGACGCGGCCGCACTGGCCACCCGCATCGAAGCCATAGAGCGCGACCAGGGCCGGGTCGACTCGGTCTGGACCTCCGGCTCGCGGCTGGGCCGCTTCGACATCTACTACGCCGATGCGGCGGGTGCTGGCCGCACACTGCGCGTCGACGGCGCCGGCCACCCGCTGCGTGACGCCGCGGACACTTCCCTGGTGGGCAATGGCGGGCTGTACAACACGCTATCCACGCTGCACCAGACGCTGTTCGCCGGGGCGGCCGGGGCATGGATCATCGGCCTCAGCGGCCTGCTGCTGGTGTCGAACCTGGCCATCGGCCTGCGCCTGGCGTGGCCGCGCGCGCGGCAGTGGGCGATGGCGATGCTGGCGCGGCCGACCGGCGCCGGATACTCGCGGCTTGCCGGCTGGCATCGGCTCCTCGGGCTCTGGCTGGTCGTGCCCGCCATCCTCATCGCCGGGTCGGGAACGCTGCTGGCCTTCAAGGACACGGCCGAGCGAGTCCTCGGAGCGCAGCGGCCGGAACCCGACCCGGCCCTCGCGGGAGGGAACGGTCGCCGCGGGACCGGACCGGCGGCGGTGATCGACGCTGCATTGGCGCGCTATCGCGGCGCTACGCTGACGGCTCTGGTGATGCCGGGGGAGGGCGCGCCGTGGTACCGGGTCCGCCTGCGCACCGCGCAGGAGGAGCCGCGGATCTGGGGAACGACGACGCTGTACTTCAGCGCGACGGATGGACGCCTGCTGCTGGCGCAGCCGGCAGACACCGCGAAAGTCGGACGCCGATTCATCGATGCGCTGTATCCGGTGCATACCGGGCAGATCGGTGGCGCGGCCTTGCGCGCCGTGGCCGCGCTGACGGGCGCTGGGCTGGTCGCGATGTTCGTCCTCGGCTTCCGGGCCTGGCGGTGCCGGCGGGCGTCGCATGCAATGCCGACTCGCGGGCGCTGAATCCGTGGCCCGAACCGTCGCCGTCCTGGCCCTCGCGGCGTCATGCACCATGCCGGTCCTGGGACAGTCCGGCGTCGACGTCGACAAGATGCGCCAGCAGGTCGGGGCCCTGCGGGCCGAGCAGGCACGCCTCGCCGACCTGCAGCGCAAGATTGACGATGCCCTGCAGTCGCTGGAAGCGGAGCTGGCCGCCATGGCCAGTCCCGCGCCGGTCACCCCGGCCGCGGCGGTCGTGTCTGCGGCGCCAGCCGCATCCCGGCTATCCGTCGCCGGTGACGTGCGCCTGCGTGCCCAGGGTGATTACTCCAGTGCAACCGCACCGGACCGCCACAGCGGCCAGTTCCGCGCGCGCCTGGGGGCCACGTTCATGGTGTCCGATCACATTGCCGTGGGCGCACGACTCGTCACCGGGGACCCGGACGACCCGAACAGCACCGACGTGCAGCTCTCCAGCTTCCTCGACGACCTGCAGGTGAGCCTCGATCTCGCCTACGTGCAGTTCAACCTCGGTGAACTGAAGGTATATGGTGGCAAGCTGCCGCAGCCCTTCGTGCGTACGGACCTGGTGTGGGATGGCGACGTGAACCCGCAAGGCCTCGGCGCCGTGTACCGGCACGGCCTCGGCAGTGGCGGCGCCGTGCGCGCCAGCGGCCTGTACTTCGTCGTGGACGAGCAGGCGGTTGGCAGCGACAGCACCATGCTCGGCGTGCAGCTCGGCTACGACTCGCCCGCGCATCGCCGGTGGACCTACGACGTCTCCGCCGCCTTCTACGACTACCGGCTCGGCAGCGTCACGGGTGGCGACGCTGGCGATTTCCGCAGCAACCTGCTGGATGCGGACGGCAACTACGTCTCCGACTATGATCTCGGCGACCTGATCGTCGGCGTGGGCTGGTCAGGTGCCGGTGACCGCTGGCCGGTGCGCATCGTCGGCGACCACGTGCGCAACTTCGGAGCCGCCAGGCAACGTCGTACCGGCCTCGGTGTCGAACTGGCGGTTGGTCGAGCCAGCCACGCACGCGACTGGCGAATCACCTATGGGTATTCCGTGGCTGAGGTCGATGCTGTGCTGGCGGCCTTCTCGCACGACAACATCGGCCTTGGCACCAACTACAGGATGCACGCGCTGGCCGTCGACTACGTACCGGTTCCACGCACGCTGCTGAGTGCGATCTGGTACCGCTACCGGCCCGACCAGACAACGAATGCCGGTGGCAGCGAACCACATGACTGGTTGAACCGGCTCCGCCTGGCATTCCTCGCAAGCTTCTGAGCTGCGCGAACTCACCGGCTCCGCCGCGCCGCGCGCCGCTACGCCGCCGGCAGCGCGTGCCCCGGCACCCAGTAGCCGTGCACCTGCGCGGGCACGCGATAGGGCAGCCTGACGGTCGCGATCGGGCCGGCGCTGATGTCCTGCGTGTCGAGCACCAGCAGGTCGGCGCGGCCGTTCTCGCGCTGGTGGGCGGCGACGCCGACGAGGTAGCCGTCGGCTTCCGCGGCGTCCTTGCGGCGCGGGACGAAGCACAGCTCGCTGAGTGATACGCCCGGGCCGGGGTCGTAGCTGCGCACCTTGCCGCCCTGGTGGTCGATCATGTGCCACTGGCTGGTGCCGTTCGGGCCGAAGGCGATGCCATTGAGGAAGCCGTAGCGGTACGGCACCGTGTGGTAGCGGTCGTCCTGGCGCGCGAGCGCGCCCTGCAGGCCGGGGTAGGCCCACTCGTAGTCGTACTCGTGCACCTTGTCGCGCGCCAGGTCGACGCGCACGCGCAGCACGCGGCCCGCGCCCTTCACCGGGTCGTACCTCTCGTGCAGCTGCGGGAAGAACGGGAACTGGTTGGAGACGTCGCCATCCATGTCGAACCAGATCTTCTCGCCGTCGCTCCAGTTGCCCATGGTGTGAGTGGCCATGAAGCCCGGGCCCTTGTACCAGCGCAGGTCCTTGCCGTCGCCGCCGCGGCGCATGACGCCGAGCCAGGTCGGGAGCGTGGAGTCCCAGGCGAAGTGCGGGCCGCCGGCGCGGATGACGTCCATGTTGGTCGCCATCGGCTGCACGTAGAAGAGGATGTGCTTCTGCGTGACGCCGAAGTCGTGCAGCATGCCGGCGTAGGGCACCTTGATCCACGCCGACCAGTTGACCTTGCCGGACTTGTCGACCGTGAAGACGTTGACGTCGTCGGTGGCGAGGCCCTTCGCCTCGTAGCCGAAGGCGACGAGCTCGCCGGTCTCGCTGTCGATCTTCGGGTGCGCGGTGAAGGTCTGGCTCTCGAGCGTGCCGCCGAAGGTGTAGACGTCATCGAGCGTCTCGAGCGTGAGCGGATGGACCGCGACCGGCGGGCTGTCCTCCTTCAGCGCAAGGATCTTCCCGTGGTGGTAGAAGATCTGCGTGTTCGCGGTGCCGCGGCTCAGGCCCTTGACGCTCGGATCGTCGGTGAAGGGGTTGCGGTACATGCCGAACAGCGAGCGGCGCGCGGCGTGCTGCGCCTGCCAGCGCTGCGTGCGCACCCAGCGGCTGCGGAAGTCCACGTGCCCGTCCTTGATGCGGAACATGCACAGGTGCCCCTCGCCGTCGAAGGGGATGTCGTTGGCGTACTTGTCCGGCTTGGGATACTGCGGGTCGGGACCGACGCGGTAGAAGGCGCCGTCGAGGTCGGCGGGCAACGTGCCCTCGACCTCGCAGTCGTACAGGTCGCTTTCCGAGCGGTGCACCGCGCCGCCGACGCTCCCGCCCGCGCCGAAGCCCATGTCCATCGGTCCCTTGCGCTCAGGAAACTTCATGCCGGTCTTCCCCCTGTCCTGCGTTGCGGCCGCCGCGTCGCGCGGCGTCGCGGCGACGAATCCGCCGGCGGCGAGCCCGATGCCCGTGGCCGCCAGCGTGCCGACGAACGTGCGACGATCGATGCCCGGATCTTCGGCCATGGTCCAGTCTACTAGGAAGCGCTCTCCATTGGACACGGGTGCCGGCGGGTGGTCGTTGAAGCGGATCCACGGTTGACCGCGCGCGCCGCCGGTGCTCTAGTCGCCGCGACATGCGTGTCGATGAAGCACGGGCGGGAGCGGACATCGAAGTCGTGCGCCGGCTGTTCGTCGACTACGCAGCCGAACTCGGCGTCGACCTGGGCTTCCAGCGCTTCGACGCGGAACTCGCCGGCCTGCCCGGTGCCTACGCCCGGCCGTCGGGGCGACTGCTGCTGGCCCGGGACGGCGAAGAGGTCCTCGGCTGTGTTGCGCTGCGGCGGTTCAGTGACACGGCCTGCGAGATGAAGCGCCTGTACGTGCGCCCCGGCCGGCGGCGCGGCGGCACGGGCCGCGCGCTCGCCGTGGCGCTCCTGGCCGAAGCCCGTGCGATCGGCTACCGCTCGATGCTGCTCGACACCCTATCGCACATGGTCTCGGCCGTGACACTCTACGAGTCACTCGGATTCAGTCACCGCGACAGCTACTACGACACGCCGCTTGCCGGCACGGTCTTCATGGACCTGGCGCTGTAGTGCCGGCAGGGAAGTGGACATGGCCCCAACGCCCGACAGCTTCGAGGACATGACGCGCGCGATCCAGCTCGCGCTGGCGCCCGTGTTCCTCGTCACCGGCATTGCCGGGATCCTGAACGTGATGGCGGGCCGGCTCTCCCGCATCATCGATCGCAGCCGGGTACTCACCGAGCGTCGCGGCGCGGCGGCGACGCCCGGGCACGACTCGGTCGCCGCCGAACTCGAGCAGCTGGAGCGGCGGCGGCACCTGACCAGCGTCGGCATCACCGCGTGCACCATCGCCGCGCTGCTCGTGTGCGTCGTCATCGCGATGCTGTTCCTGGAAGTGATGCTCGGCGTGCCGCTCAAGTGGCTCAGCGGCGCGCTGTTCACCGCCGCGATCATGGCGCTGATCGTGGGCCTGGCGTTCTTCCTGCGCGAGGTGCACTGGGCGATGCGCAACGCGCGCCGGCCGCCGG
>JAXMGO010000049.1:0-3020 GCA_046347255.1 Steroidobacteraceae bacterium | reverse complement strand
GGCCAGCGGGCGCTCGACGAAGCGCTGCGCCACGCGCGCCAGCGCGCGCTCTTCGGCAAGCGCCTCGCCGACTTCCAGCTGACGCAGGCCGCACTGGCCGACATGGCCACCGAGCTCGAGGCCGCGCGCCTGCTCACCTACCGTGCCGCGTGGCAGCGCGACGGCGGCGCGACGATCACGCGCGAGGCCGCCATGGCGAAGCTCGCCGCCACCGAGGGCGCGCAACGGGTCATCGACCGCGCGCAGCAGATGTTCGGCGGCCGCGGCGTGGTCTGCGGCCAGGAACTCGAGCGCCTCTACCGCGACATCCGCGCGCTGCGCATCTACGAGGGCGCCACCGAGGTGCAGAAGCACATCATCGCGCGCGAGCTGCTGCGCTGAGCACGCGCGCGACTCCGGGCGGAGTCAGGACCCGGGGGCGAGGACCACGTCGAATCGTATGCGTGCCGGCTGGCCATCCGCCGGCTCCATCGGGCGCGTCAGCGAGGGCACCACGCTGAACACGGCATCGCTCCCGATATTGACGCTGGCGGCATCGAAGACGTGCGTGATGACGTCGCGGTAGCCCGCCGCCCGCACCCACAGGTGCACGTGCGCGGCGCGGCCCGGCGAACGCCGCGTCGCCCGCAGCAGTTCGCCGACGGGCCCGCCGGTCGGCACCGAATAGTTGGCTGGCCGCAGCGTCGTGAACCGGTAGCTGCCATCGACCGTCGTGCGGAACTTGCCGCGCAGGTTATCCGGCGGCTGGGTCGCGTCCTGGGAAGGGTACAGGCCGTTGGAGGCGCAGCCCCAGACGTCGACCACTGCGCCGGCCAGCGGCTCGCCGGCCGTGGAGCGCACCACCCCGGCGACCTCCAGTGGCTGGCCGCCGTCATCCTGCTCGATGAGCGAAGCGCCATCGGGCCGCCACGGCGAATCGCCGCGGTACACTGGCCCCAGCACCGTTCCCACGGTTTCGCTCGCGAGTTCGCCCTGCTCGCACAGCTCCACCAGCGTGGACAGGCCCAGTACGTCGGACAGCAGGATGAATTCCTGGTGGCTGGAATTGCAGGCCTTGCCGGCGCGCGTCAGGAATTCGACGGCCCGGAGCCATTCATCACGCGTCAGCCGGGCCTGCCGCACGAAGTCGAAGAGCGCCCTGGACAGCAGGCGCATGATTTCCTGCAGTCGCGCGTCGGGGACGTTGCCATAGCTCGCCAGCACGCGCTCCAGCAACTCGGTTTCCAGCTTCGACAATTTCCGGGTACTCCTGTGCCTTGGCGCGGTCGATCCGGCGTTGCCAGGAAGGACTGCCGGTCCTCGATCGGGGCGCGAAACGCGGGCGGAGGCCTTGGCAGCCAGGCCGGCGATTTGCGGCAGTGCCGCAGTGCCCGGCGCGCGCCCCGCCGCGTAGCTGATCGGCAATGCGCATTCTTGCGGTTATCCCGGCGGCGCGCAATGCGCCATCGAGTGCCGTGGTGCCTCAGCCGACCTTGCTGAGCGCGACGCGCACCACGTCGGCACCCGATCCGGTCGCGTCGGTGAGCTCGAGCGACATCGGCGCCACGGTGTTGAGGCTCGGCGCGTGCAGGTCCTTCGCGTACGGCGTTGCCCACTGGTCGAACTGGCCGACGATCACCAGCGTGTCGGGCCGTATGCCCTGGGTCAGCACGGCGGGGCCGCGCGTGCTGCCGACCGTCGAGCGCACCTCGACCAGCTCGCCGTCGGCGATGCCGAGCCGCCCCGCGGTCCCGCGGTTCATGATGACGCCGCGATGGCCGCGCACGTTGCGCGCCACCTCGTCCATCAGTTCGATCGAGGCGTTGCCGCTGCCGTGGTACTGCATGCTCTTGGTGGTGAGCAGCCAGAACGGGTAGTCCGCGGGGCGCACCTGCTGGTGTTCGAGCGCACGTTCCCAGCGGCCGGCCACGTCGTGCCACGTCGGCAGGAACTCGTATTCCTTCAGCTGCTCGTCCCACCAGTGGATGCCGTGCTCGTGCAGCCGCCGCTCGAGCTCGCGCCCGGCGCGCGTCAGCCGCTCCTGGTACGGCAACTCGAAGCGCAGCCCCTGGTCGGCGAGCGTCGCGTGCAGGTACCAGCGGCGTTCCGATGCCGGCCGCGCGTAGAAGCCGTGCTCGCGGAACCATTCGAGGTCGTGGATTTCCTGCGCACCCGACAACTCGGCGCTGGCCGCCTTGCAGACGGCATCCCAGACGGTTTCCACCGCGTGTGCCTGGTCGGTGGGCAGCGAGTAGTCGTAGCCCTCGCCCTTGAGCGGCACGGCTCCCGCGCCGCGGTTCACGGCGGCGTTGTAGGGCTCGAGCAGCCCGACGCGGCGCGCGAGTTCGGTCGCGATCCAGGTGAAGTCGCGGGTATCGCCGCGCGCCTGCACGACCGGTTGGCGCAGCACGAAGCCCTCGTGGTCGACGAACTGCTCCTGGTACTTGGTGTTCGCGATGCGGATGAGCTGCAGGCTCTCGAGGTCGGTGGCCTCCGGCAGCAGCAGGTCGGCCATCCAGTTGGTCTCATCGACCGTATAGGCGAACGACACCATGAACGGGAAGCGCGCGATCTGCCCGGCGAGGTGCCGCGTGTCCCAGAATGCGGCCGCCGGATTGAAACGGTAGGTGATCCACAACTCCGGGAAGGTCGGACGCATCAGCGGCTCGGGGGATTGCTCCTGCCACATCCAGGCCAGGTGCGTGGGGCCGAGGGCCTGGCTCCACGGGCCATTGCCGAGCAGCGGGACCAGCGAGCGGTGCGCATTGCGGCCGGACGGATGCGCGATCCAGCCCTTGGCATCGGTGGGATTGAGCGTCGTGGCCATGAAGCCGTCCGCGCCGGGCTTGACGCTGCGGTGCCGGTCCTCGTGCGGACGGTTCAGCCGCACCGTCGTGCCGACGATGCCGCCCGGCACCTCGAGCGCGCCGACCAGCATCGACAGCGTGGTGCGCGCCCAGACGCAGTCGAAGGCTCCCCAGCCGTTGTTGACGGTCTTGCCGAGCGTGATGGCCACGGGCCGGAACGGCAGCCGGCGACCA
>JAXMGO010000048.1:0-3430 GCA_046347255.1 Steroidobacteraceae bacterium | reverse complement strand
CAGCAGCTCTACCGCGAGCTCGCGGCCGAGGAGGTCGAGCACGTCACGCTGCTCGAGACCGAGCTCGCCCGCTGGCAGGCCGGCAAGCCGGGGCTGATGGCCGGCTGACCGGCGCGCGCATTTCGCGCTAGTCTTGCCGCCCATGCGGCGCCTTCCTGGCGCGCCTCCGGGGGCGGGCAACCATGGGCAAGCGGGAGACGATCAGCCGTCGCGCGGTGATGAGCGGCGCCGGCGCGGCGCTGGTGGGCGGCGCGGCGTTGACGCTGGCCGGCCGCCCTGGAATGGCGGCGGGCGCGGAGGGCGCGGCCACGTCCCCGGCCGGTGCGGCCGCAGTGCCGGGCCCCGGTGCGGCACCACCCGGCACGCCGGCCCCGTACGATCGCGCCTTCCTCGAGCGCACGCTCGATACCTACCTCGATGCGCTCATCGCGCACGACCCGGCGCGCGCACCCTTCGCGCAGGATGCAATCTTCGCCGACAACGACCAGCCGCTGCCGCTGGGCGAGGGCACCTGGCGCACGCTCGAGCGCCTCGGCCGCTACCGCCACCATTTCGCCGAGCCGGAGAACGGCCTCGCGGGCGTCATCGCCAACGCGTTCGAGAACGGCCAGGGCGTCATCGTCATCGCGACGCTCCAGATGCGTGGCGCCGAGATCGCCTGGGCCGAGCAGTTCGTGATCCGCGATCCGCACGGCGCCGAGGCCTACGAGAAGCTGGGCCAGCCCGACCCGGTCTGGCTCGAGCCGATCCCGCCGGCACAGCGCCAGTCGCGCGATGCGCTCGAGGCGGCGATGTACATCTACTTCCAGGCCCTGGAGCGCAACGACGGTGCGGGCATCTATCCCTTCCGCGATGACTGCGAGCGCATCGAGCACGCGCGCCGCACGGTGCGCCAGCCGCAGGTCGAGGGCTACGGCCACTCGGATACCGCGACCAATTTCATCACGCTGAAGGCGAAGGAACAGTACCAGCTCGGCCTCATGGCCTTCGTCACCCGCATCCGTGACCGGCGCGCGGCGGTCGTCGACATCGAGCGCGGCGCCGTGCTCGGCCAGTCGGTCTGGGACTTCGACGGCACGCTCGAGTCGATCCACTTCCGCGCCGGCAACGACTGGACGATCCCGCCCTATTTCCGCACGCCACGCTGCCACCAGGTCACCGAGGCCTTCAAGGTCATCAACGGCTCGTTCCGCTACGTCGAGATGACGCTGATGGAGGTGCCGTTCGGCTCGCGTCAGGTGATCCGGCCGCGAGCGCCGACCGTCAGCCTCACCTATGCGGCGACGCGCCCGCCGCCGCGGCCAGTGGTGGTGCGCACGCGTGCGCAGCTGCGCGCGCTCAGCGCGCGCGTGCTCGATGCCATGGTCCGCAATGCGTCCTGGGAGTTGCCGCTCGCGCCGCAGCTGCGCTACACCGAGAACGGGCGCGACGTGGCGCCCGGCGAAGGATTGTGGAAGAGCCTGGTCGGATTGCGTCCGGGCGGAATCGAGCTCGCCGATCCGGCCACCGGCCAGGCCGGCTGGTTCGGTGCCGTTGACGAGTTCGGGCTGTTTGCGGCGCTCGCGCTGCGGCTGCGCGTCGCCGACGGCTACATCACCGAGATCGAGACGCTGGTGGCCCGCCCGGAGATCGAGGCCGCGGTGAAGTCCCACGGCGATGGCGGCAGCGAGGTCGAGCTCAAGGGCGCGACCTATACGATGTTCGTGCCGCCGCTGCTCGCGAACCTCGATCCGCAGGGATTCGCGGCGCCCGATCCGGCGCTGCTCGGCCGGGGCCGCGCGACGCCGCGCGCCGACATGCTCGCCGCCGTCGCGCAGTACCACCAGGCCTTCACGGCGCGCGATGGCGCGCAGGCGCCGCTTGCCGCCGGCTGCCGGCGGCGCGAGAACGGCGTGGCCGCGAGCGGCAACGCGGCGGCGAAACCGCTCGATCCGGCGGTCCCGGGATTCCGGCTGTATGCGGCCGACTGCGCCGGCGAGCTGAGCGCGGGGTTCCTCGCGCGCATCGCGCGGCTGCGCGGGCACCGCAGCTGGCTGGTGGACGAGGCGGCGGGCCTGGTGCTCGATCTCGCCGCGCTCGACAACCCGGCGACGGCGCGCGTCGTGGACATTCCCGGCAGCGGATCCGTGCAGGTCCCGGCGTCCTGCCTCGCACCGTGGACCGACCTGCATGCGCAGCTGTTCCGCATCGACGGCGGGCGCATCCGGCACATCGAGGGCCTGGTGCGGCGCGTCCCCTATGGGCAGGCCGACGGGTGGACGGCATGAGCGGGGCGCGTACTTCGGCTGCGGCGTCGGCCCCGCGCATCGCGCTGGTCACCGGCGCCGGCAGCGGCATCGGCCGCGCGGTGAGCGAAGGCCTCGCGGCCGACGGCTTCACGGTGGTGCTGGCCGGGCGCCGACCCGAGCCGCTCGACGCCGCGGCTGCGGCCATCGCCCAGGCCGGCGGGCGCGCGCTCGCCGTGGTCGCCGACCTCACCGACGAGGCGTCGACCCGCGCGCTGTTCGCGCGCGTGCGCGCCGAGTTCGGTCGGCTCGACCTGCTGTTCAACAACGCCGGCATCGCGGCGCGCGCGGTGCCCATGGAGGAGCTGTCGCTCGCCGAATGGCGCGCGGTGATCGACACCAACCTCACCGGCGCATTCCTCTGCACGCAGGAAGCCCTACGGCTGATGAAGGCGCAGCAGCCGCGCGGCGGGCGCATCATCAACAACGGTTCGATCTCGGCGCACGTGCCGCGGCCGCTGTCAGCGCCCTACGCGGCGAGCAAGCACGCGATCCTCGGCCTCACGAAGAGCACCGCGCTCGACGGGCGCGAGTTCGACATCGCCTGCGGGCAGATCGACATCGGCAACGCGGCCACGGCGATCGGCGGCCACGTCTCGCAGGGCGCGCTGCAGCCCAACGGCACGCGTCTCGCCGAGCCGATGATCGACGTGCGCAACGTCGCCGACGCGGTGCGCTACATGGCGGGCCTGCCGCTCGCGGCCAACGTGCTGAACGTCACCGTGATGGCGACCGGCATGCCCTACGTGGGCCGCGGCTAGGCCGCGCTCACGCCGAGTAGGTGCTCGAGGCGGTGGTGCCGCCGTGGCCGGTCCAGTTGGTGTGGAAGTACTGGCCGCGCGGCGCGTCGATGCGCTCGTAGGTGTGCGCGCCGAAGTAGTCGCGCTGCGCCTGCAGCAGGTTCGCCGGCAGCGTCGCGCTGCGGTAGCCGTCGTAGTAGGCGAGCGCGGTGGCGAAGGCCGGCACCGGGATGCCCTTCTTCGCCGCCGTCGCCACCACGTTGCGCCAGGAGCGCTGGCTCTCGCGGACCGCCTTCCTGAAGAACGGTGCGACCAGCAGGCTGGCGAGCTTCCTGTTGCGGTCGAAGGCTTCCTTGATGCGGCCGAGGAACACGCTGCGGATGATGCAGCCGCCGCGCCACATCA
>JAXMGO010000047.1:0-4507 GCA_046347255.1 Steroidobacteraceae bacterium | reverse complement strand
GTGTTCACCCACGGCGAGTTCCGCGCGGGCGTCGCGCAGCGCTTCGCGGCGATCCTGCAGGGGTTCCCGGACGGGCCGGTCGACGCCGAGCGTGCCAGGCGCTTCGGCTTCCCGCTCATCCCGCCGCTGTACGGGGAGATCCTGGCGCGCAACGCGCCGCCGGCCGGGTCCGGGCGGCAGGAACGATCCGAGGGGGAATGACATGAAGGACGTTCAGGGCAAGGTGGCTTTCATCACCGGCGGCGCGAGCGGCATCGGCTTCGGCATGGCGCGCAGCTTCCTGCGGGCGGGGATGCGTGTCGTGAGGGCCGATGCGTCGCAGGCCCACATCGACGACGCGACGCGCCAGCTCCAGGGCGTGGCCGGCGACTACCGCTTCGTGCGGCTCGACGTCACCGACCGCGCGGCCTTCGCCCGCGCGGCGGATGAGGGCGAACGCGACGTCGGGCCCGTCGACGAGGTCTGCAACAACGCCGGCACGGGCACCAGCCCGTCGGCGCGCGTCGCGACCTATGCCGATTGGGACCACATGCTGGGCCTCAACCTCGGCGGCGTGATCAACGGCGTCGTGACCTTCCTGCCGCGCCTGATCGCGCGCGGCCAGGGCGGGCACATCGTCAACACGTCGTCGATGGCCGGCATCATCCCGCTGCCCGACCCCGGGACGATCTACACGGCCAGCAAGTTCGCCGTGCGCGGCCTGTCCGAGTCGCTGCGCATCACGCTGGCGCACGACCGCATCGGCGTGTCGGTACTGTGCCCGGGGCTGACGCTGACGCGCATCCTCGACGAGGCCCGCAAGGCGATGCAGGCCGGAGGGAGCGATGCCATCAGCAGCGGCTTCGTCGAGGCCCAGAAGTTCGCGATGGATCCGCTGTTGGTCGGCGGCGCGGTGCTCGACGCCATCCGCCGCAACGAACTGTACGTGCTGCCGCACGCGGAGTTCATCGACGAGGTCCGCGGACTGCACCAGGAGATCATCGACGCCTTCCGCACCGACCTGCCGCTGGACCCCGGGCGCGCCGCCTTCGAGCACTCCCGCTGGCACATGATCGACGCGATCAAGGCCGGCCTGCGCGACGCGGCGAGCTGAGCGCCGCGCCGGCATGTCGGGCCAGCCACGCACCATCGGCACCGGCACGCTGGCGCTGCTCGTCGGCCTGCTGTTCGCGCTCGGGCCGGTCACCGTCGACATGTCGCTGCCGTCGCTGCCGGCGGTGCAGCAGGCCCTCGGCAACGGCGGCCTGCGCGTCGAGCTGACGCTGACCCTGCTGTTCTTCGGGATGGCGCTGACGCAGCTCGTGTACGGCGCCGTGGCTGATCGCTACGGCCGGCGCCTGCCGCTGCTGCTCGGGCTGGCGCTGTATGCGGGGGCATCGCTGCTCGCCGCGTTCGCGACCGGAATCGCCGGGATGGCCGTCGCGCGCGTCGTCCAGGCCATCGGCTACGGTGTCGTGATCGTCCTGGTCCGCTCGGCCGTCACCGACGTCTGCGACGAACGCGGCACGGCGCGCGTCTACTCGATCGCCATCACGCTGATGTCGGTCATGTCGGTGATCGCGCCGGCGATTGGCGGGCAGGTGCTTGCGCGCCTGGGCTGGCGCGCCATCTTCATGGTCATGGCGGGCCTGGGGCTCATCGCGCTGCTGCTGTCGGCGTGGTGGCTGCCCGAGACCCAGCCGCGCGAGCGGCGTTCGACGGTACGCTTCGGCGCGATCCTCGGCACCTACGGCGCACTGCTGCGCAACGGCCGCTTCGCGGCGCTGTCGCTGGTCGCGGCGGGCGCGGTCGCCTGCCAGTTCAGCTACAACGTCGGCGGCCCCGCGGTCCTGATCGAGCATTTCGGCCTGTCGCCGGCCACCGCCGGGCTGCTGCTGAGCCTCATCGCGCTCGGCACCGCGGTGGCGGCCCAGGCCAACGTCCTCGTGCTGCGCCGGGCCACGCCCGGGCGCGTGATGCTGGCCGCCCTCTACGCGCTCGTGGCCGCGGCGCTGGCGCTGCTGCTGGCCTTCCTCTCGGGGCTGGGAGGCGTCGTCGCGGTGGTCGTGATCCTCTTCGTGCTGGTCGCGACGCCCGGTTTCATCGTCACCAACGCGATGGCCGGCGCGATCTCCTCGGCCGGCGACCGGGCCGGCGCGGCCTCGGCGCTGGTCGGCGTCAAGCAGTTCATGCTCGGGACCGCTGGCAGCGGCATCGTCGGGAGCTTCCACGATCCGTCCGGCCGCGTGCTCGGCGTGGTGATCCTGGTGCTCGGCCTGGTCGCGCTGGGGACGGCGCTGCGTGCCTCCCGCTCGCTCAGCGCGCCGCCCGCAGCATCGCCGTGAGGCTGCGCTCCACGTCGGCATCCGTCGTGTTCCAGCCGCAGACGCTGATGCGCATCGCGGTGCGGCCCTGCCAGACGGTGCTGCCGGCCCAGCAGGTACCGTCGGCCTGCAGGCGCTCGATCGTGCGCAGCGTGTGCTCCGGCGCGCCGAAGGACACCAGCACCTGGTTGAGCACGACGTCGTTGAGGATCTCGCAGCCAGCGGCGCGCAGGCCCTCCGCGAAGCGCCGCGCCTGGCGGCAGTTGCGCTCGACCAGTTCGGCGACGCCGGCGCGACCGAGCGAGAGCAGCGCCGCCCACACCTCCACACCGCGCGCGCGGCGCGAGAGCTCGGGCGTGTAGTCGGAGGGGATGCGCTCGGCGGCGTTCTTCGGCAGGTATTCGGCGCTGATCGCCATCGCGGCCGGCAGGGCATGCGCGTCGCGCACGAAGGCGAGGCCCGAGTCGTACGGCACGTTGAGCCACTTGTGCGCATCGGTCGCCCAGGAATCGGCGAGCTCGAGCCCGCGCACGTGGTGGCGCAGCGCCGGCGAGGCCGCCGCCCACAGGCCGAAGGCGCCGTCGACGTGGATCCAGGCGCCGGCCGCGCGCGCCGGCGGGCACAGCGCATCGAGCGGATCGAAGGCGCCGGTGTTCACGTTGCCCGCCTGCAGGCACAGGATCGTCGGCCCGCTGATCGGCGGCAGCGCATCGGGGCGCATGCGGCCCTGGCCGTCGACCGCGACGCGGCGCACGCGCGCGCGCCCGAGGCCGAGGAGCCCCAGCGACTTGAGCAGCGTCGGATGCGCTTCCTCGCCGACCAGCACGGTGATCGGCGGCGCGCCGAACAGGCCGTCCGCTTCCACCGCCCAGCCGGCGCGCTCCAGCAGCGCGTGGCGCGCGGCGGCCAGCGCGGTGAAGTTGGCCATGGTCGCGCCGGTGACGAAACCGCCGACGGTGCCGGATGGCAACCCCAGCAGCTCCACGAGCCACGCGAGCGACACGCGCTCGAGCTGGCTCACGCCCGGCGTGCTCACGTGCAGCCCGGCGTTCTGGTCCCAGGCGGCGGCGAGCCAGTTCGCGGCGAGCGCCGCTGGCAGGCTTCCGCCCATCACGAAGCCAAAGAAGCGCGGGCCGGCGCTCGCCATGGTCGCCGGTCCCACGGCGTCGTCGAGCAGCGCCAGCACCTCGGCCGGCGCGCGACCGGCATCGGGCAGCGGGAACTCCAGCTGCCCGAGTTCCGCAACGGCGCGCGGGTCGGGCCGCACCGGCCGCTCGGCGAGCACGGCGAGGTAGCGTCCGGCGCGCCGCGCCGCGTCCTGCATCAGTTCGTCCATGCGCGTTACTCCCCGGTGCCTGCGCCGCGCTCAGTCGAGGCGCTCGGCACGGACTTCATCGAGTTCGCCGCGTTCGTCGGTCGTGATCGCGATCTGCATCGGCCGGCAGCACACCTGGCAGTCTTCGATCCACTGGCGCGAGCCGTCGGTGAGATCGACGGCCGTGCCGCCGACTTCGCCGCACCAGGGGCAGAGGAACTCCGCGAACGCGCCCAGCGAGGCCGCGGCGTCCGCCGGCTCGAACACCGGTTCCAGCCCGTAGAGTTCGTCGACCGTGTGCGCATCGACCTGGCCGATGCGCTGCAACAGCCGTTGCGACGGGGTATCCTCATCGTGCTTCGCCACGGCAGGCATCATCGCGCCGGGCGGGGCGCCCGTCCACGGAGATAACAACAATGCGCGTTCTCATGTTGGGAGGCCTGCTGCTCGTGTCCGCGTTCGCAGGCGCCGCGGCGGCTCCGGCCTTCCCGGGCACGTACCGCAACGACACCCTCATGGTCGAGATCAACGAAGAGCAGCCGGGGAAGTACTTCGGCGTGTTCCTCGCCGGCAACGACGTCTACGAATTCGCCGCGCAGCCAGAAGGCAACGCGCTCGTGGGCAGCTACGCGGCCGGCGCCGAGACCCGGCACTTCCGCATGACGCTGAAGGGCGCCGATCTCGCGGTGGTCGATGGCAAGTCGTCCTACGTGCTCGCGCGCCAGGCCGATCCCGGCGCGCCGGCGCCGGCCAGCACGGCGCCGGCCGCCACCCCGAACGCCGGCTCCGCGGCGAGGCCGGCGGCCGGGCCCGCGGAGCATGCGGACGCCGCGCCGGCCGTCGCGCCGCTGCGCGTCAATCGCACCGTGATCCCCGAGTCGACGGTGCA
>JAXMGO010000046.1:0-4598 GCA_046347255.1 Steroidobacteraceae bacterium | reverse complement strand
CGAGGGCCGCGAGGGCATGCCGGACCCGGCGGCCGGCCGCACGCACTTCGAGTTCCACGCCGGCGAGTCGCGCATCCCCGAGTTCGCCGGTGCGCCGCCGGTCGCGGGCCACTCGTTCACGCTGTCGGCCGACGCGACCGTGCCCGCGGGCGGCGGCCACGGCGTGCTGGCCGCGCACGGCGGCCGCTTCGGCGGTTATGCGCTGTACCTCGACGACGGGCACCTCACGTTCCACTACAACGCACTCACCGACCGGCGCTACACGGTACGTGCGGCAGACAAGGTCGGCGCGGGGACGCACGTGCTGGCCGCGCGGTTCCGCAGCGATGCGCCGCGGGCGCGCGCCGGCGGGACGCTGACCCTCTCGATCGACGGACGGGACGTGGCCAGCGGCCGCATCGAGGCGACGCTGCGGCGCATCTCGCACACCGAGGGCTTCGACGTGGGGCGCGACACGCTCACGCCGGTGAGCGAGGACTACACCTCGGCCGGCAGCGCGTTCGACGGCGAACTTCGCAGCGTGAGCGTGGATCTCGACTAGCGCGTGTTCACAGCGACGCAGTAGCGGCGCCGGCGGGCATTCACGCCTGCGGGTTGCGCAGCTCGTCCTCGAGCGCGTTGACCTGCTCGAGCACGCGCCCGAAGCGACGGCCCAGCGGAGTCAGCCGGTACTCCACGCGCGGCGGCAGTTCGGCATAGACGTTGCGGTCGATCAGGCCGTAGCGCAGCAGCTTGCGCAGCCGTTCATTGAGCACCTTGGTCGAGAGCCCGGGAAGGCTGCGCTGCATGGCCCCGGGCCGCGCGATGCCGCGGCTGACCAGATCGAGCACGCACACCGACCACTTGCAGCCGATGATGTCCTCGACCATACGGGCGACGCGCGGCGCGGCTGGCAGGACGCGCGCCGGGCCGATGGATTTTTTTGTGCGTGCGGCCATCGATTAGCACCGAAAGGTGACCGGGGCACCGTCTGGTGCGGACTTACCGTCACCGGGCGGCACGCCTAGATTCCACGTCTCCCGTCACCTCTGCAAGGAGCACGTCGATGAACAGGCCACATGCCATCGCACTCGCCGCGAGCGCGCTGCTCGGACTCGGCGCCGCCGTCGCCGCCACCTCGCCCGCCGGCGCGGGCTACCCGCACGGCGACCGACGCTGGACGCACGTGATGTCGATGATCATCGAGCCCGGCCACGCGCTCGCGGGACTGGTGGAGGGAACGCACCACCTGTATGCGAACGAGAAGGCGCTGCGTGGCTATCGCCAGCGACCGTTCGCCGATGGTTCGGTGATCGTCTTCGACCTGCTGGCCACCGTGCACGGTGACAAGGCGATCAGCGAGGGCGCGCGCAAGGCGGTGATCGTCATGCGCAAGGATGCGCGGCGCCATGCGGCGACCGGCGGCTGGGAGTACCAGGTGTATGGCGGCGCCGACGGCCGCAAGGCGCAGCTCGACGCCGCCGCTGCACAGGCCTGCCACGATTGCCACACGTCGCAGCGCGCGCGCGACTTCGTGTTCAGCGACTGGCGCGAGTGAAGCCGGCGCCCGCGCTGGCGCTCACGGCGCCCGCGCTGGCGCTCACGGCGGCGGCACGGGCACTCACAGCGGCGGCGCTGCCACTCCGGGCGGCGGCGCGACGCGCTGCGCGAGCTCGGCGAGGTCCGCGACCACGAGGTCCGGCTCGCCGGCCGCGTCGGGCCACGGCAGGCCCCTGCGGTTGATCCACACGGTGCGCAGACCCGCGGCGCGTGCGCCGGCGACGTCGGTGTGCGGATCGTCGCCGACGTAGGCGACCTCCCCGGCCGCCAGGCCCAGGGCATGCGCGACGGCGGCGAACGCGTCGCGGTGCGGCTTGGCGACGCCGACGTCCCGCGCACTCAGGCGGACCGTGAAGTGTTCGGCGATGCCGATGCGCGCGAGGTCGGCGTTGCCGTTGGACAGCGTCGCGAGCACGTAGCGTGAACGCAGCCGGCCGAGGGCCGGCAGCACGTCGTCGAACAGCTCGACCTCGTTGCGCGCCTCGATGAACACCGCGAACGCCTGCTCGCCGACTGCATCCGGATAGCCGGCGGTGCGCGCCAGCCGGCGCATCGCCTCGGTGCGCAGCCAGGTGAGGTCGTGCGAGCGCTGCGGCGCCTCGCGCGCCAGCTCGATGCGTGCGGCGCGGTGCTGTTCGCGATCCAGGGAGGCGAGCCGCGGGTAGTGCTGCGCCAGGAACTCGGCGACGCGCCCTTCCGCGCGCGCGAGCACGCGCTGCACGTCCCAGAACGTGTCGTCGAGGTCGAAACAGAGGGCGCGGACGGCTTGTACATCGCGGTGCCGGCAAGGCCAGCACGCTCGGCGCGCTCCGGTCCGCCGCCCGCTCCCCGCCGGCCGTTCGCGCCACAAGGCGCGCATTCGTCCCCGGTTCGTCCTGGCGCGCGCAGCGCGGTGCCCGCTCCATTACACTGCCGCATCCCCATTCCCAGGAGCGCCTGCATGCGCCATCCCGTCCGCTTCCTTGCCGCGGCCACGCTCGCCGCCGTCACCGCATGGGCCGCAGCATCTCGCCGCGGCCGCGACCCTCGCCCGTTCACGCCCGGACGACCTCGTGCGGCTGAAGCGCGTGTCCGATCCGCAGGTCTCGCCCGACGGTCACCACGTCGCGTTCAGCGCGAGACCGACATGGAGGCCAACAAGGGCCGCACGGACCTGTGGCTGCTCGATCTGCGCGACGCCAACCCGGTGGCGCGGCGACTGACGCAGAGCAGCGCCTCGGACTCGAACCCACGCTGGTCGCCGGACGGCCGGCGCATCTACTTCGTCCTCGCGCTCGGGCTCGACCCAGGTGGGCATCTCGCTCGACGGCGGCGAGGCGCAGCAGGTCACGGACTATCCGCTCGACATCGGTACGCTGAAGGTCGCGCCGGCCGGCGGCCGCATCGCCGTCTCGATGGAAGTGTTCCCCGGACTGCAAGGACCTCAAGTGCAGCGCGGACCGGATCGAGGCGCGCAGGAAGCAGCAGGCCACGGGCCTGCAGTACGACCAGCTGTTCGTGCGCCACTGGGACACCTGGAACGACGGCACGCTCGCGACGCTGTTCACCGCGGTGATCGGCGCCGACGGCAAGGCGGGCGGCGCGGTCAACGTCTCCGGGGCGGTCCGCGGCCACGTGCCGTCGAAGCCGTCGGGCGGCGACGAGGAGTACGAGTTCAGCCGCGACGGCCAGCGCCTCGTGTTCAGCGCGAGGCTCGCCGACCGCACCGAGCCCTGGTCCACCAACTTCGACCTCTATGACGTGCCGGCCGATGGATCCGCCGCGCCGCGCAACCTCACGGCCGACAACCAGGCCTGGGACACGCAGCCGGTGTTCCTCGCCAACGGCGACCTCGCCTACCTCGCGATGGACCGCCCCACGTTCGAGGCCGACCGCTTCCACGTCGTCATCCGCGATGCGCGCAGCGGCACCAGGCGCCCGCTGACGCAGGGCTGGGACCGCTCGGTCACGCGCCTCGGCACGAGCTTCGACGGCAAGCGCCTGCTCGCCACGACCGACGACGTCGGCCAGGTCGCGCTGTTCTCGATCGATCCGGCCAGCGGCAGGCCGACGCGGCTCGTCGGCCAGGGACAGGTCGCCGAGTATTCGCCGGCGCCCAACGGCGTCGTGGTCGCGTGGGCTTCGCTCGCGGCACCCGCGGAGCTGTTCCTCGCCACGCGCGAGGGCGTCGCGCCGAAGCGGCTCACGGGCATCAACGCGGAGCTGCTCGGCCAGCGCGCGATGGCCGGTTTCGAGCAGTTCAGCTTCAAGGGCTGGAACGACGAGACCGTCTACGGCTACGTGATGAAGCCCGCGCAGTTCGAGGCCGGCAAGCGCTACCCGATCGCCTTCATCGTGCACGGCGGCCCGCAGGTGAGCTTCCAGAACCAGTGGAGCTTCCGCTGGAACGCGCAGGCCTTCGCGGGCCACGGCTATGCGGTCGTGTTCATCGACTACCACGGCTCGCCCGGCTACGGCCAGGCGTTCACCGACTCGATCAGCCGCGACTGGGGCGGCAAGCCCTTCATCGACCTGCAGAAGGGCCTCGAGGCCGCGATCGCGAAGTACGACTGGCTCGACGGCGGCCGCGCCTGCTCGCTCGGCGCCTCGTACGGCGGCTTCATGCAGAACTGGATCGCCGGCAACTGGCCCGACCGCTTCAAGTGCATCGTCAACCACGCCGGCATCTTCGACGCGAAGATGATGTACTACACGACCGAGGAGCTGTGGTTCGACGAGTGGGAGCACGGCGGCCCCTACTTCGAGAAGCCGGAGCTGTACGAGAAGTTCGACCCGTCGCGCTTCGTGACGCAGTGGAAGACGCCGACGCTGATCACGCACGGCCAGCGCGACTACCGCGTGCCCTACTCGCAGGGGCTCGCCGCGTTCACGGCGCTGCAGCGGCGCGGCATCGAGAGCCGCTTCCTCGTGTTCCCGGACGAGAACCACTGGATCCTCAAGCCCGCGAACAGCCTGCAGTGTCACACGGCGGTGTTCGACTGGCTTGACCGGCACCTCAGCCGCTGAGCGCGGGCCGCGGCCGTGGCGCCTGGCGCTGCGGCCGCGACGATACGGCCGCG
>JAXMGO010000045.1:0-5705 GCA_046347255.1 Steroidobacteraceae bacterium | reverse complement strand
GCAACTGGGACTACCGCTACTGCTGGCTGCGCGACGCCTATTTCGTCGTGCAGGCCCTCAACCGCCTGGGCGCGACGCGCACGATGGAAGGCTACCTCCACTACATCGACCACATCGTGGCGCGCTCCAGCGTCGGGGACCTGCAGCCGCTGTACCGCATCAACGGCGACGCGCAGCTGCCGGAGCGGCAGGTCGCGACGCTGGAGGGCTATCGGGGACTCGGCCCGGTGCGCGTCGGCAACGCCGCCGCGCTGCAGAAGCAGCACGATGTCTACGGGGCGGTGATCCTCGCGGCCAGCCAGCTGTTCTTCGACCAGCGCCTGGCGCGCCCCGGCGAGCAGACGCTGTATGCACAGCTCGAGGCACTCGGCGAACGCGCGGCAGCGGTCTACGAACTGCCGGACTCCGGACCCTGGGAGTACCGCCACAGCGAGAGCGTGCACACGTTTTCGGCGACCATGTCCTGGGCCGGTGCCGACCGGCTGGCGCGCATCGGTGCGCGACTCGGCCAGGACGCCCAGGCACGCCGCTGGCGCGCCTGCGCGGACCAGATGCGCGACCGCATCCTGGCGCGCGCCTGGAACGAATCGCGCCAACGCTTCGCCAGCACGCTCGGTGGCGAGGAGCTGGACGCAACGCTGCTGCTGCTGCCCGAACTCGGGATGCTTCCGGCCACCGACCCGCGTTTCATCGCCACGCTCGCCGCGATCGGCGAAGGGTTGCGCGACGGCGACCTGCTGTACCGCTACCGGCATGCCGACGACTTCGGCCAGCCGCAGGCCACTTTCACGGTCTGCGCCTTCTGGTACGTGAACGCGCTGGCCGCCAGCGGCCGGCTGGATGCCGCGCGCGAGCACTTCGCGCGGCTGCTGGCCCGCTGCAATCACGTCGGGTTGCTCTCGGAGGACATCCATGCCGCCAGCGGCGAGCAGTGGGGCAACTTCCCGCAGACCTACAGCATGGTGGGCATCATCAACGCCGCGCTGCGCCTGAGCCGCCCGTGGGAGACCGTACTGTGAACTGGAGTGCCGTGGCCATTGCCTGCGGGCGGATCGGGCTCATCGTGGCGCTGGCGCTGGCGGTCAACTTCGCGGCGCAGCGGCTGATTCGCGCCTTCCGCGTCCGCATCGCCGCCCGCATGAGCGAGCCGGAACAGGTGCGCCGCGCCGAAACCCTAGGGCGCGCGTTCCGCTACCTGGCATCGGTCATCGTGGCGCTCATCGCACTGGTGCTGGTGCTGAGCGAGCTGGGAATCTCGGTTGCGCCGATCCTCGGCGCCGCCGGCGTGGTCGGGCTGGCAATCGGCTTCGGCGCGCAGAGCCTGGTCAAGGACTACTTCACGGGCTTCTTCATGCTGCTCGAGAACCAGATCATCCGCGGCGACGTCGTGCAGGTCGCCGACAAGGCCGGCCTGGTCGAGGACGTGACGCTGCGCTACGTGCAGCTGCGCGACTACGACGGCAACGTGCACTTCGTTCCCAATGGCCTGATCACCAGCGTGACCAACATGAGCCGGGGCTACGCGTATGCCGTGGTCGACGTCGGCGTCGCCTACCGCGAAGACGTCGACGCCGCGCTGGCAGTCATGCGCCAGTGCGGCGACGAGCTGCGCCAGGACCCCGATTTCGCTGACCGGATACTCGGTCCGATCGAGGTCGTCGGCGTGGAGCGCTGGGCCGACTCGGCGGTGATCCTGCGTTGCCGCTTTCGCGTCGGACCATTGCAGCAGTGGGACGTACGGCGCGAGTACCTGCGTCGCCTGAAGCGGGCCTTCGACCAGCGCGGCATCGAGATCCCCTTTCCGCACCTCACCCTGTACGCCGGCGTTGACCGCCAGGGCCAGGCGCCGGCCTTCCGGGTGACCGGCGCCGGAGGTCCGCGGTGATCCGGCCCTTCGTGCTGCGCTACCTGGTGCCGATCGCCGCGGCAGTGGCCCTGCTGGCCGTGGTCGGCGTGCCGTACATCGATCGCGTGCTCAACGACTGGTTCCGCTCCGACGTCCAGCTGCGCGCCCGCCTGGTGATGACCTCGATCGACGAGCCCCTGGCGGCGCTGCTGCTTGCCGCTGACCGCAGGCGCGCCACGGCCTACCTGACCCGGGTGGCGGGCGACGAGCGGCTGCTGGGCGTGGTGGTCTGCTCGGCCACCGGCCAGCGCGTCCTGCAGACGGCCCAGGTACCGTCGGTGGTCGACTGCGCGCCGACGGCGGCGGGCGGCGTGGTGCGCACCGGAACCGGTGCGGTCGAGGTCTCGCCATTCACGCTGGTCGCCGGCGCCAGCGCGCCGTACCGCGTGCTGCTGGTCCATGACCTGAGCTTCATCGACCGGCGGCGCACTGCGGCGCGGAACTTCGTGCTGGCCGTCATCGTGGTCGCCGCCAGCGTGCTGGCGTTGCTGGTCGGACTGGCGCTGCGGCTGGTGCTGCGACGGTGGATCACGCTGCTGCTCGGCGACATCAGCAACCGGCGCTTCCTCGACGATGCGCGCTCGTCCGGAACGGCGCCGCTCGTGCTGTTGCAGGTGCGAGCAGGCGCTGCGCGACCTGGAAGCGACGCAGCGACTCGAGATCGAGTTTCGCGAGAACTGGACGCCCCAGTCACTGCAGCAGGTGGTGCGCGAGCAGCTGCAGGCCTGCCCGATGATCGTGGTGTCGAATCGCGAACCCTACATCCACAACCTCGGCAGCGACGGCCGGCCCGTGGTGCAGGTGCCGGCGAGCGGCATGGTCACCGCCATCGAACCGATCATGCGCGCCTGTTCCGGCACCTGGATCGCCCATGGCAGCGGCAGCGCCGACCGCGCGGCCGTCGATGGCCACGACCGCGTGCCGGTGCCACCCGGCGATCCGCACTACACGCTGCGGCGGGTATGGCTGTCGAGTGAACAGGAGGAGGGGTACTACTACGGGTTCTCCAATGAGGGACTGTGGCCGCTGTGCCACCTGGCCTACGTCCGCCCGGCGTTTCGCGAATCCGACTGGCAGCAGTACGTGGCGGTCAACGAGAAGTTCGCCGACGTGGCGGTGCGCGAGGCCGAGTCGGGCGACCCGGTCATCCTGATCCAGGACTTCCACTTCGCGCTGCTTCCCGGCATGCTGCGGCAGCGGCGGCGCAAGGCGACGATCGCGCTGTTCTGGCACATTCCGTGGCCCAATGCCGAGACCTTCGGCGTCTGCCCGTGGAAACGCGAGATCCTGCGACACATGCTCGATGCGGACATCCTCGGATTCCACACGCGTTACCACTGCCAGAACTTCCTCGACACCGTGGACCGCTTCGTCGAGTGCCAGATCGACCACGAGCACATGACGATCACCTATCGTGGCCATACCTGCCGGGTCGTTTCCTACCCGATCTCCATCGAATGGCCGCCCCGCTGGCTGGCGAACACCCCGGATGCCGCGCAGGCGCGCGACAACGTGCGGACGCGCTACCGGCTGGGCCCGGAGGTGCGCATCGGCATCGGCGTCGAGCGCTGGGATTTCACCAAGGGCATCATCGAGCGCCTGCTGGCCCTGGAGCACTTCTTCGAGACGCAGCCGCAGTGGCGCGGCCGGCTGACCTTCCTGCAGGTCGCCGCGCCGTCGCGCAGCAGCCTGCCGGCGTACCGCTCGCTGCAGCAGCAGACGCTGGCCGAAGTGCACCGGCTCAACGAGCGCTACGGCACGGCCGAGTGGCAGCCGATCGTGCTGATCCCGGAACACCAGGAGCCCGAACAGGTGTTCGAGCTGTATCGCGCCGCGGATTTCTGCCTGGTCAACAGCCTGCACGATGGCATGAATCTCGTGGCCAAGGAGTTCGTCGCGGCACGCGACGATGATGCCGGCGTACTGATCCTCAGCAGCTTCGCCGGCGCGTCGCGCGAGCTGGTCGAGGCACTGCTGGTCAATCCCTTCGACGTGACGGAGACCGCGCGCGCGATCCAGCAGGCTCTCGACATGTCGCGCGAGGAGTGCCGCAAGCGGATGCAGCTCATGCGCCGCACCGTGGCCGAGAACAACGTCTATCGCTGGGCTGGCCGCATGCTGATGGACGTGGCGCGCATCCGCCAGCGCCAGTCGCTGGCGCGCCTGACGCACGCCGCGTGAGCGCACCGCCGCGTCCTGCCCCGATCCGCGTGCTGCGGCGGCGCGCGGCGCGCGCGGCACTGCGCTGGCGCCGGCGTGCGGTCTTCTGGCTCGGTGCCGTTGCGACCGGTGCGGTCGCCGTGCTGTTCGCCTGGGGGAGCGATCGCGCCTTGCAGCTCTGGCAGCTGGCCGCCGGTCACTGGCAGGCCTGGCGTTGGCTGGCGCCGGCCGCCGTGCTGGCGACCGTCGCCTGGCTGACGCGGACGCTGTTCCGCGGTGCCCAGGGCAGCGGCATCCCGCAGACGATCGCGGCATTGCGGCTGCAACTGCCGGCGGAGCGCGATGCGCTGCTGTCGTTGCGCATCGCCGCCGGCAAGCTGCTGCTGACCATGCTGGCGCTGGCGGGCGGCGCCTCGGTGGGGCGCGAAGGACCCACCGTCCAGGTCGGCGCGTCGATCATGCACTCGCTGCGGCGGTTCGCGCGCTTCTCGCGGATGGACGTCGATCGCGGCCTGATCCTGGCGGGCGGCGCCGCGGGTGTCGCCGCGGCCTTCAACACGCCCCTGGCCGGCATCGTATTCGCGCTCGAGGAGCTGTCACGCAGCTTCGAGGAACGCACCTCGGGCACGCTCCTCATGGCGGTGATCCTGGCCGGCGTCACCTCCGTGGTGCTGGCCGGCAACTACACGTACTTCGGAATTTCGCAGGCCACGCTGCCGACGCCGGCGGCGTGGCTGGCGGTGCCCGTGTGTGGCGTCGCCGGCGGGCTCGCCGGCGGACTGTTCGCCCGGGCGATGCTGTCGATGGCACGCGGCCTGCCGGGCCGCATGGGCGACTGGCAACTGCGCCGGCCTTTGGCGTTCGCGGCGGCCTGCGGCGTGTGCCTGGCACTGCTCGGCTGGCTGGCCGACGGCACCACCTTCGGTACGGGCTATGCCCAGGCACGTGCGATCGTGCAGCACGATGCGCTGCCGTTGCACGGCTTTGCGGTGTTCAAGGCGCTCGCCACGCTGGTGTCCTACGTGGCCGGCATTCCCGGCGGGATATTCGCACCTTCGCTCGCGGTCGGCGCGGCCCTCGGCGGCGAACTCGCGCCGTGGCTGCCCATGGCGCCGGCCGGTGCCATGGCCGTGCTGACCATGGCCGCCTACTTCGCCGGCGTCGTGCAGGCGCCGCTGACGGCGCTGGTCATCGTCACCGAGATGACCGGCAACCGCAGCCTGACGCTGCCGCTGATGGGCGCCGCGCTCATCGGGCGAGCAACCTCCGCGCTGTTGTGCCGCGCGAGCCTGTACCGGTCGCTGGCCGAGCAGTTCCTGCCGCGGCCGAGCCGCAGCTGAGGCGCATGCTTCCACTCGCGCACCGCGCCTGCCAAGATGGCGCCCCGGCCACCGGCTGCCGCCCGGCGACCGCCCGACAACCACTGGATCGCAACGCATGCAAGCAACCGCCGACATCGCCGTGATCGGCCTGGCCGTGATGGGCCAGAACCTGATCCTCAACATGAACGACCACGGCTACACCGTGGTCGCCTTCAACCGCAGCGTCGACAAGGTCGATGCGTTCCTCGCCAACGAGGCGCGCGGCACCAAGGTCATCGGCGCGCGCTCGATCGCCGAGCTGGCCGCGCTGCTCAAGC
>JAXMGO010000044.1:0-9151 GCA_046347255.1 Steroidobacteraceae bacterium | reverse complement strand
GTCGTTGCGCGAGCGCCCGAGGTGGATGCGGCCGCCGGCCGCGCCGATGCGCGCCGTCAGGCGTTTCTCCAGCGCGGTCTGCCCGTCCTCGTCGGCGAGCTCGATGCGCCATTCGCCGCGCGCGTGCTCGGCGCCGATCGCGTCGAGCGCCGCGCAGATGGCCGCGCCGTCGGCCGCCGACAGCAGCCCGCAGCCCTGCAGCATCCGGGCGTGGGCGATCGAGGCGCGCACGTCGTGGCGCACCAGCCGCTCGTCCAGCGCGTAGTCCTCGCCGGCCGTGTAGCGCAGCACGCGCTCGTCGAGCGGCGCGCCCTTGTCCCACAGTCTGCTCATGCGACAATCATAGCCCGGATACAGGGGATTTTTTGCGCCTCGGCGCCGGCTACCGGCAAGCGTGCAAACCATGGATGCAAGGCGAATCGCGCGGGCCGGGCGGCTGCTGGCGCTGCTGTCGTGCGTGGGCCTGGCGGTCCTCGGCCTCGGGCACGGCCTGTGGACGCCGGACGAACCGCGCGAGGCCGAGATCAGCCGCGAGATGCTGCTTGCGCCCGGCGTCATCCCGACTCTCAACGGCGTGCCCTTCGTCGAGAAGCCGCCGCTGTACTACTGGGTGGTGGCGGGCGTGTACCGGGCGCTGGGCCAGCCGTCGGCGAATGCCGCGCGCGCGGTGAGCGCGGCGGCCGGCCTGCTGAGCCTTTGGTGCCTGTACGCCTGGGCGGCACGCGCCGGGCGACGGCGCGCCGGCCTGGTCGCGGCGGTGATGCTCGCGAGCAGCGTGCAGTTCACCGTGTCGACGCACTGGGTCCTCATCGATCCGCTGCTGATGCTGTTCACGACGCTCGCGTCCTGGGCCGCCTGGGAGCGGCTGCGCGGCGCCGCCGGCGCGCCCGGGCAACGCGGCTGGCTGGCGCTGCTGTACGTGGCGCTGACGCTGGCACTGTGGACCAAGGGCCTCATCGGCGTGGTGCTGCCCGTCGCCGGCATCATGGTGGCCGTGGTGATGGAGCGGCTGGCGTGGCGGCGCCTGCGGCCGTTCAGCGGCGCGCTGTTCCTGGCGGCGATGGTCGTGCTGCTCGGCGTGGCGATCTGGCGTGATGGCGGGCGCGCCGCGCTGTGGGAGTGGGCCTGGGTCAACCACGTGCAGCGCTTCACCAACCCGGGCGCGACCGGGCACCGCCAGCCGCTGCTGTACTACCTGTGGACGCTGCCGTGGGCGATCCTGCCGTGGCTGGTGCCGCTGCTCGACGGCCTGCGCCCCGCCGCCTGGCGTGCCGCGACGCCGGAGGCGGCGCTGCAGCGCCATGGCGCCTGGTCGGCGCTGGGCATGCTGCTGCTGCTGTCCGCCGCCGCGACCAAGCGCGAGACCTACCTGCTGCCGCTGCTGCCACCGCTGGTCCTGTGGCTCGGGCTACGGGTCGATGCGTGGTTCGGGCAATGGAGCGCCGCGACCGGTGCACCGCCCGGCTGGCGCTGGTGGCTGCAGTACGCGCTGCTGGCGCTGTACGCGCTGGCGCCGCCGGTGGCGCTGATGGCCTACCGGCGCGGCCCGGATGCGACGGCCCTGGTGCTGCTCGCGCTCGCGGCCGGCGTCGCGCTGCTGGCGGCGCACGGCGCGCTGCGCGGCCGGCGGCTGCGGGCCGGCCGGGCCGCGCTCGGTTGCGCCTGGATGGGCACGGCGGCCCTGCTGCTGCTGCTGCCGCGCGCGGTCGACGCCACCAAGGACATGGCGCCGTTCGTGCGCTGGATGGGCCAGCAGTTGCCCGCGGACGGGACGGTGTACGCGCTCAACGTCGACGAGACGCTCTCGGGCATCGTGCCGTTCGAGACCGGGCGCCGGCTGGTGGCCTACGACCCGGCCGCCGGCGGCACGCCGCCGCCCGAATGGCTGCTCGACCAGGAAGTGAACAAGGGCGCGCGCACGCGGCCGCCGGCCGGCTACGTGCTGGTGCGCCGCGAGCGCTTCGGCCCGGGCCGGGCGCTGGCGCTGTGGCGGCGCGAGGCCGCGCTCAGCCGTGCTGCTCCGCCGGCGACAGCGCCTTGACGTCGGCCACCACCAGCGTGCCGGTGCCCTCGTTGGTGAACACCTCGGCGAGGATGCTGTCCGGCGTGCTGTAGCTGATCACGTGCACGCGGCGCACGCCGCCGCGGATCGCGTCCTCGATCGCCTTGGCCTTCGGCAGCATGCCGTCGACGATCTTGCCGGCCTCGCGCATGCGCTTCAGCCCCGCGAGATCCGTATAGTACACCACCGAGCCCGGATCGGCGACGTTGTCGAGGATGCCCGGCGCGCCGGTGCACAGGATCAGCTTCTCGGCCTCGAGCGCCGCGCCGATCGCCGCGGCGACGGTGTCGGCGTTGATGTTGAGGAGCGTGCCCTTGGCGTCGGCCGACAGCGGGCTGATGACCGGCATCAGGCCGTTGTCGAGGTGCTTGCGCAGCACCGTGGTGTCGATCGAGTCGATGTCGCCGACGAAGCCGTAATCCACCGTCTCGCCCGGCGCGGCGCCGAGCTTCACCGGCGGGCGCTTGTGCGCGCGCACCAGACCGGCGTCGACGCCGGAGAGGCCGACCGCGTCGATGTCCAGGTCGCGGCAGATCGCCAGGATACGCGTGTTGATCAGCCCGTTGAGCACCATCGAGGTCGCGTCGATCGACTTCTCGTCGGTGACGCGCCGGCCCTGCACCATGCGCGTCGGCACGCCGAGCGCCTCGGTGACCTCGGTGAGTTGCGGCCCGCCGCCGTGCACCATCACGACACGGATGCCGAGGTAGTGCAGGATCGCGATCTGCTCGATCAGCGCGCGGGTGAGCTGCGGGTCGCCGAACACGGCGCCGCCGGCCTTCACGACGAAGGTCTTGCCCTTGTACAGCCGGATGTACGGCGAGGCCGCGCGCAGCGCGCGGATCGTGGCGGACTGGTCGGAGCGGTGCAGGATCATGGCGGTGCTGGTTACTCCCTCGTCAGGTCACTTGAGCAGTCGGTAGAGGATGGCCATCTGCGCCGTCAGGCGGTTCCAGGCCTGGCGCTGCACGATGCTGCGCGGGCCGTCGAGCACCTCGTCGGCGATGGCGACGTTGCGGCGCACCGGCAGGCAGTGCATGACGCGCGCCTCGGGCGCGGCGCGCTCCAGCCAGCTGTTGCGCACGCACCAGTCCTTGAGCGGCGCGCGCAGGGCGGCGTCGCCGGCCTCGTCGCCGTAGTGCGTGGTGCTGCCCCACTCCTTGGCGTAGACGATGTCGGCGCCGGCGAGCGCCGCGTCGCGCTCGCTGGTCTCGGTGACGCTGCCGCCGGAGTCGGCCGCCGCGGCGCGCGCCTTGGCCATCACCGGCCCGGGCAGCGCGAAGCCCTCGGGCCGCAGCACCGTGACCTGCATGCCGCGCAGCGCCGCCATGTGCAGCGTCGCCGCCGGCACGGCCAGCGGCAGCGCGCGCGGGCTGTAGGCCCAGGAGAGCACGAACTTCGCGCGCCGCGGCACCGCGAGGTCGTCGAGCGTCTTCCAGTCGGCCAGCGCCTGGCAGGGATGGTTGAGCGCGGACTCGAGGTTGATCAGCGGCTTGTCGACCAGCGCGGCCATCGCGTTGAAGCGCGTCTCGGCGAGGTCGTAGGCCAGGTCCTTGCCGTCGGCGAAGGCGCGGATGCCGAGCGCGTCGCAGTAGCCGGCCAGCACCGGGATGCCTTCGCGGATGTGCTCGGCGGCGCCACCGTCCATCACCGCGCCGAGGCGCGATTCGAGCTGCCAGGTCCCCTGGCCCGGCGTGATCACGAACGAGGAGCCGCCGAGCCGCGCCATGCCGGCCTGCATCGAGGCGAGCGTGCGGAGCGAAGGGTTCATGAACACCAGGCCGAGGATCCTGCCCGCGAGCGCGTGCGGCTCGGGGCGCGTCTCGAGGCGGCGGGCGAGCTCGATGAGCTCGACCACCTGGTCGCGGCTGAAGTCGGCGAGGTCGAGGAAGCGTTGCATGATTGCCTTCAGGCGCCGATGCCGATGAGCGCGGCGCGCAGCAGCTCGACGTGCTCGGCGGCGAGCGTGTAGGGCGGCAGCAGGCGCAGCACGCGCGGATCGCCGCTGGTGCCGGTGAGGATGTCGCGCTGGAGCAGCGCGGCGTGCACGTCCTTCGCCGGGCGCGTGCAGATGAGGCCGGTGAGGAAGCCGGCGCCCTGGTGGCCGCTCACCGGCCCGACGACGCAGCGTTCGCGGACCAGTGCGCCGACGCGGCGCACGTTGGCGAGCAGGTCCTCGCCCTCGAGCGCCTCGATGGTCGCCTCGATGGCGGCGCAGGCCAGCGGCCCGCCGCCGAAGGTCGTGCCGAGCGCATCGAGCTTCACCGCGGCGGCGACCGACGGCGACATCAGCAGCGCGGCGCAGGGGAAGCCGTTGCCGAGCGCCTTGGCGGTCGTGATCATGTCGGGCATCACGCCGTACAGGTTGGCGGCGAACGGCTGGCCGGTGCGGCCCATGCCGCACTGCACCTCGTCGAACACCAGCAGCGCGCCGACCTCGTCGCAGCGGCGGCGCAGCGCGGCGAGGTACTCGGCGCCGAGGTCGAAGGCGCCGCCGACGCCCTGTACCGGCTCGACGAACACCGCCGCGGTCGCCGCGGTGATCGCGCCGGCGATCGCGGCCGCGTCGCGCCGCGGGATGAAGCGCACGTCGAAGGGCGCGCGCGGGAAGCCGTACCACTTGGCGGCGGCGCCCCAGGTGAGCGCACCGGCGCCGGCGGTGCGGCCGTGGAAGCTGTGCTCGAGCGCCACGATCTCGCTGCGCCGCGTGATCGTGAACGCCATCTTCAGCGCGTTCTCGTTGGCCTCGGCGCCGGAGTTGACGAAGAACACGCTGGGGAAGCCGCCGCCGGCGAAGCGCACCAGGCGGTCGGCGGCGCGCGTGCGCACGTCGAGCGGCACGGCGTTGCTCTGGAAGTTGAGCGATTCGGCCTGGCGCGCCAGCGCGCGCGTCCAGCCGGGGTGGCCGTAGCCGAGCGCGGCGACCGCGTGGCCGCCGTAGAGGTCGAGCACGCGCCGGCCGTCGGCGGTGTGCAGCCACACGCCCTCGGCATGCGTCACGGGCAGCGGGTACTGCGCGAACACCGGCGCGAGGTGGTCGGGCGGGGCGGCGGCCTGCGGGGCCGGTTGCGGCGTGGCGTTCATGGGTGGCTCAGGTCCAGCCGGCCGCGGGGGCCGTGAGTCCGGTGGTCTCGGCGAAGCCGAGCAGGCGGTTCATCCACTGCACCGCGCCGCCGGCCGCGCCCTTGTTCAGGTTGTCGACGACGCTCATCACCGCGAAGCTCCGGCCGTCGGTCACTGCGGAGAGGTGCGCGTAGTTGCTGCCGGCGATGTCCTTGACGCGCGGCGGCGCGTCGAGCACCCGCACGAAGGGCTTGCCGGCGTAGAACTCGCGCAGGTGCGCGAGCAGCGCGGCGCTGTCCATCTTGCGGTTGAGGATGCCCTGCACCGTCGCGTGGATGCCGCGCGCGAACGGGCCGGAGTGCGGTACGAAGGCGAAGCGCGCGCTGACTCCGGTGGCGGCCGCCGCGCAGGCGGTGATCTCCGGCGTGTGGCGGTGCGCGAGCGCGTTGTAGGCGTACAGGTCGCTGTGGCGCGTCGGGTGGTGCGTGCCCTCGACCGGCTTGCGGCCCGAGCCGGTGCTGCCGGTCACCGCGCTGACGAACAGCTCCGGCACGGCGAGCCCGCGCGCCAGCAGCGGCACCGAGGCGAGCAGGATCGAGGTCGCGAAGCAGCCGGGGTGCGCCACGTGCGGCGTCGCGGGCGCGTCGAGGTGCTCGGGCACCGCGCAGCTGAACTGCGCAAGCCGCGCCGGCGCGCCGTGCGCGTGCTTGTAGACCGCGGCGTATTCCCCGGCCGTGCGGTAGCGGAAGTCGGCCGAGATGTCGACGACGCGCGGGCGGGTGCCGGCGGCCTCGGCCTGCGTGAGCAGCGCGTCAATGAGCCCGGCCGACACGCCGTGCGGCGCGGCCGAGAACAGCGCCGTCACCGGCGCGCTGGCCAGCAGCGCGCCGATCCCGGCCTGTGACCTGAAACGCTCCTCCGGGTACACCGCCGCGAGGTGCGGGAAGGCCTTGCCGACCGGCTCGCCCGGCTGGCTGTCGGACATGATGCCGGCGAGCGCGAGCTGCGGATGGCCGGCGATGAGGCGCAGCAGCTCGCCGGCCACGTAGCCGGTGCCGCCGAGCACCACGGTGGGGATGCGCTGGCTCACGCCGCCTCGACGCTGGCCGCCTTGGCGCCGAGGCCGACGGCCTCGATCACCGCATCGCCGAGCGCGGCCGGATGGCTCATGGCGTTCCAGGCCGCGACCTTCATCTGCTGGCGGATGATGTCGACGCCGACCTGGTTGTCGGTCGAGGGGCCGGTGACGCAGGCCGGCTCGACGTGGAAGCGCTCGCGCAGCAGCTTGACGCCGCCCCAGGCCGCGACCGGGTCGTTGGCCGAGAGCACTACGCCGGTGAGCGCCTGGCGCACGTCGGCGCAGTCGAGGATCGCGTCGACGCCGTAGGTGCCGAGCAGGCCGTCGCCGAGCTCGAACACGATCACGTCCGGCTTGCCGGCGGCGAGCTCGGTGAGCATCGTGCGCGTCAGCGCCGGGCCGGTGCGCGGCGAGGTGGTGACGACGCCGAGGTCGGTGAAGATCATCGTCTTGCGCGCGCCGGCGTCCTCGAAGGCCATGATGTCGCGGCGCAGCGAGACGCCGGTCGCCTTGAAGGCGTCGACGACCAGGCCGCGGTGGCGCATGCGCGCGATGATCGCGGCGGCGGCGGCGGTCTTGCCGGCCTCCATGCAGGTGCCGGCGAGCGCGACCACGGGCACGCCCCGGGTGTCGAGCGTCGTGTCCTGGGCGAGCGGCCGGTAGCCGACGCGCGCCGGCACGCCGATGCGCTCGCCGAGGTACGGGAAGTTCAGCACGCCGCCGAGCACCTTCAGGTCGAAGGGCTTGCCCTTGTCCGGCGTCGCCGAATCGCACACGCCCATGACGCCACCGATGTTGAGCATCTGGATGACGTCGCCGACCTTGAGCGAGGCCGGCACGTGGCCCGAGTAGCCGAACAGCGCCTTGCGCGGCCCGAGCGCGCCGACCACGATGTCGCCCTTGCCGAGCTTGGCCATGCGGCCGCTGGTGAGCTCGAGCGTGTTGTAGGTCGACTTGTTGTTGAGCACCTCGGCGACGATGACCACGCCCTCCTCGGCGGGGATCTCGCCCGAGACGCGCAGCTCGTGCCCCAGGCCGCAGGCCTGCGTGATCGAGCCGATCTTGTCGACGATGACGGTCTTCATCTCGCTCACTTGCCCTTCGCGGCGTTTTCGCCGGCGCGACGGTGGAACACGCCCGGGAGGGCGACGATCTTCGAGAAGCCGAGCGCATCGGTCGGCGTCCATTCGCCGACCGCCTCGCCGTACACGCCCTTGGAGGCGGCCATCAGCGAGTAGGGCGACTCGACGCCCTCGATGAAGAGCGAGCCGGGGCGCAGCAGGATGTGCACCTCGCCGCTGACGCGCTCCTGCGAGGAGAGCAGGAGCGCCTCGATGTCGCGGCACACCGGGTCGAGCAGCTGGCCCTCGTGCACCCAGTCGCCGTAGGGCTGCGCGACGCTGTCCTTGATGCGCTGCTGGCGCGGCGTCAGCACCAGCTTCTCGAGCTCGCGGTGCGCCGTCAGCAGCACCTCGGCGGCCGGCGCCTCGAAGGCCACGCGGCCCTTGGTGCCGATGATGGTGTCGCCGAGGTGGATGCCGCGGCCGATGCCGAAGGGGCCGGCGATCTGCTCGAGCCGCTCGATCACCTCGACCGGCGTCATCGACTTGCCATCGAGCCCGGCCGGGCGACCGCGCTCGAAGCGCACGCTGTGGTGCTGCGGCAGCGGCGGCTGGTCGAAGGCGTTCTTCGACAGCACCCAGGCGCTCTCCGGGATGCTGCCCTTCGAGGTCAGCGTCTCGGTGCCGCCGATGGTCACGCCCCACAGGCCCCGGTTGATCGAGTACGCGGCGCCGTGCGGCGGCACCGGGAGCTTGCGTTCCTTGAGGAAGTCGAGCTCCTCCTGGCGCTTGAAGGCGCGGTCGCGCACCGGCGCGATGACCTCCAGGTCCGGCGCCAGGGTGCGCAGCGCGACCTCGAAGCGCACCTGGTCGTTGCCGGCCGCGGTGCAGCCGTGCGCGATCGAGTGCGTGCCGAGCTTGCGCGCCATCAGCGCGATGGTCTGCGCCTGCATGACGCGCTCGGCGCCGACGCACAGCGGGTAGAGCTGGCCGCGGCGCACGTTGCCCATGACCAGGAAGCGCAGCACCTGCTCGAAGTAGTCGGCGCGCGCGTCGACCTGGTGGTGCTCGACGGCGCCCAGCGCCAGCGCGCGCTCGCGCAGCGTCACGGCCGCGGCGGCGTCGATGCCGCCGGTGTCGACCGTGACCGTGATGATCGGCCGCTGGTGGTTCTCCTTCAGCCACGGCACCAGGAACGAGGTGTCGAGGCCGCCGGAATAGGCGAGGACGATGGGCTCGGCGCCCGGTGCGGACGGGGTTTTCATGGGTTCAGACCCGGAAGAGTGAGTGCAGTCGTTCGAGCAGCCGGCGCTGGGCCGGCGCGTCGGGGGTGGCGATGAAGATGGTGTCGTCGCCGGAGATCGTGCCGACCACCTCGGGCCAGTCGGCGTTGTCGATGGCGACGGCGACGCTCTGCGCCGCGCCGGTGGTGGTGCGCAGCACGCTGATCGACGGGCCCGCGGTCTTCACCGCGCGCACGAAGGCGGCGAGCCTCGCGAAGCTCGACTGCGCGTGCGCGACCGCGTCGGGTGGCGGCAGGTAGCGGCCGCTCGCCTTGAGCACGCCGAGCTCGCGCAGGTCGCGGCTGACCGAGGACTGCGTGACGGCGAAGCCGTCCCTCTGCAGCAGCTGGGCGAGCTCGGACTGCCGGCGCACGACGCCGCCGCGCAGGATGCGCAGGATGGCGTCGCGGCGTTCGGCGAGGTGGTGGTCGTTCAGCATGGCAGCGCGTGCATAAAGTTGCGCGCATCATGCATAAAGATGCAGGGACTGTCAAATGCGCGCCGCCGCCCCCGGGGGCCGCCGCTGTGGTCGCGGAGGATCCGGGGAGGACGGCGCGCCGCGGGGCCGGGATACGGCCGGGCCGGCTGCCGCCGCCCGCCTAGA
>JAXMGO010000043.1:0-9478 GCA_046347255.1 Steroidobacteraceae bacterium | reverse complement strand
CGCACGGCGATCGCGAATCTGGCGCGCGCGTGCCGCGGCGCGCTGTACTTCGGCGCGCTCACGCTCGAGGACTGGCGCGAGAACTGCGACCAGTCGCGCACCGACCGCATCCCGGGGCTGCGGCGCGATGCCTGGTACCGTCGCGCGCTGGGGCGCGAGTTCCGCTTCTTCGGCGGCGGGCTGTGGCTCAAGCGCGATGCGCCGCTGACGGTCTGGAGCCTGGACGCGGCCTGAGCGGCCGCACGCGCGCATGCTCAAGCTCCTGCTCCTGCTGGCGAACGCGGCGAAGCTGGCGCCGTTCCTCAAGACCGGCGGCACGATGCTGCTGTCGATCGTCGTCTACGCCTTCATCTTCGGCTGGTGGTACGCGGTGGGCTTCGTGCTGCTGCTGCTGGTGCACGAGCTGGGGCACTACGTGGTGGCGCGCCGCGAGGGCCTCGACGTGGGCGTGCCGACCTTCATCCCCTTCGTCGGGGCGTGGATCCAGCTCAAGGAGCAGCCGCTGTCGGTGGAGCAGGAGGCGCGCATCGCCTTCGGCGGGCCCTTCGTCGGCACGGCGGGCGCGCTGGTGGTGCTGCTGTTCGCGCTGCAGCAGAAGAGCCTGCTGCTGCTGGCGCTCGCCAACGCCGGCTTCTTCATCAACCTCTTCAACCTGGTGCCGGTGACGCCGTTCGACGGCGGGCGCGTGGTGGCGATCCTCTCGCCGAAGATCTGGTTCGTCGGCGTGCCGATCCTGCTGGGGCTGTTCTTCGCCTTCCCGAGCCCGATGTTCCTGATGATCCTGGTCCTGCTGGCACCGACGGTCTTCACGGCGCTGCGTGCGGCGTGGCGGGGCGAGGTGCCGGCGCAGAACCCGCGCTACTACGAGGTGCCGCTGCACGAGCGCGTGCGCTATGCGGCCTACTACCTGATGCTGGTCGGGTTCCTGTGCGTGATGACCTGGCGCACGCACGACTACCTCGAATCGCTCCGCCACGGGGTGGCGGCATGAGGGGCGCGCTGCTGGCGGAGTTTTCCGGGCCGGTGCAGTGCCGGCGCGCGGGGGAGCCCGTGGTGTTGGTCCTCATGGGCGCGGAGCGCACCGGCGGCGTGCCGCTGGAGCTGCGCTTCCTGGCGCCGGAGCCGGACACGCTGCCGGCGATCGTCAGCGACATCGACGTGTACGCGATCGAGCCGGGCGAGTGGAAGCTGCGCGCGCACGGCGGCTCGTGGACGGTGCGGGCGCGCACGCTCCTCCTGCACCGCGACGTGGGCACGGCGTTCCACTCGGCCCTGCCGCCGCCGCGCGTGCCTTGGCGGGCGCGGCTCGGCTGGTCGCTGCTGCTCACGCTGGCGCGCGTTCCGGGCGTGGTGCGCCTGGCCGGCTTCCTGAAGTCGCGTTGACGTCCCTGGTTCCCTTCAGTTCGAGGTCACATTGATGGCGAAGCGCATTCCGGTGACGGTGCTGACGGGGTTCCTGGGTTCGGGCAAGACGACGCTCCTGAACCGCATCCTCACGGAGAACCACGGCAAGCGCATCGCGGTCATCGAGAACGAGTACGGCGAGGTCGGGGTGGACCACGAGCTGGTGATCGGCTCGCAGGAAGAGATCTTCGAGACCAGCAACGGCTGCATCTGCTGCACGGTGCGGGGCGATCTGATCCGCATCCTGCGCCAGCTGCTCAAGCGCCGCGACCGCTTCGACTCCATCCTGATCGAGACCACCGGCCTCGCGGACCCGGGGCCGGTGGCGCAGACCTTCTTCGTCGACGAGGACCTCAAGGAAGAGTTCATCCTCGACGCGATCGTGACGCTGGTGGACGCGCATCACCTGCCCGCGCAGCTGCGGCGCGAGGCGGCGGCGGCGGAGCAGATCGCCTTCGCCGACGTGGTGCTGCTCAACAAGACCGACCTGGTGGACGAGGCGACGCTGGCGCGCCTCGCGCGCGAGCTGAGGGCGATCAACGGCACGGCGAAGTTCCTGCGCTGCGAGCGCGCGGCGGTGCCGCTGGACGCGGTGCTGGGCCTCGGTGCCTTCGACCTCGACCGGGCGCTGAAGCTGAACGATGCGTTCCTCGAGCCGGTGCGGCCCTACGAGTGGCTGGGCGTCTACGAGCTCGCCGCGGGCCGCCACGCGCTGCACACCGGCGCGCACGCGCATGACGAGGACGACGGCCACGACCACGGGCACGACCATGAACACGGGCACGCCGACGACCACGGACATGCCCACGACCACGCGCACGATCACGCCCACGGCCACGCGCACTTCCCCGGCCAGATCGAGTCGGTCGCGCTGCTGGCGCTGCCGTTGCCGGCGGAGGGCGTGACCGAGGCGCTGCTCGGCGAGGCGGCGCGGGCCTTCGAGGGCGATGCGACCGCCTGCGCGGCGGGCGCGGCCTTCGCGCCGGGAGAACTGCGCGAGCTGGGCCTCGGCGCGAGCGGGGAGTTCCACCTCGAGCTTCCGCGCGCGGGGCGCTGGGCGCTGTTCTGCGAGCACGCGCCGGCGGAGTTCGGGCTGCACGTGCATGGGGTGCGGGCGCTGGAGCAGCGCGAATTCGGCTCGCACCACCACGACCAGGACGTGCTCTCGATCGGCATCACGGAGACGCGGCCGCTCGACGCGGACGCGACCAACGCCTGGCTCGGCTACCTGCTGCAGAGCCGCGGGCAGGACATCCTGCGCATGAAGGGCGTGCTCAGCTTCAAAGGCGAGCCGCGCCGCTACGTCTTCCACGGCGTGCACATGGTGTTCGACGGGCAGCTGGAGCGCGAGTGGGGCGCGGCCGAGCGCGTCAGCCGGCTGGTGTTCATCGGCCGCAACCTCGACCGGCACGAGCTGGAGGCGGGCTTCGAATCCTGCCTGGCGAAGCCGTGAACGCCGCGGCACCGCGGCTGGTGCGCCGCGCGCGGGTGGACCTGAAGGATTTCCCGGTCGACGCGGCCTGGGCGCCGGACGGCGCGCGTGCGCTGGTGGGCCTGGGCGAGGGCGCGCTGGCGCTCATCGACCTGCGCGGCGCGGAGCCCGCCGTCACGGAGATCGGCCGCCATGCGGGCGGCGTGCTGGCGGTGGCCTGGCAGGCGGCGGGCGCGCGTTTCGCGACCTCGGGGCAGGACGGGCGGGTGCTGCTGTGGGACGCGCGCACGCTCGAGTCGCGCGAGCTCATCGCGCAGTCGGAGTGGTGCGAGCACCTGGCCTTCGCGCGCAACGGCAAGTGGCTCGCGGTGGCGGTGCAGAAGCAGCTGCGCATCTTCGATGGCGAGGGGGTGGAGCGCGCGAGCTTCGCCAACCAGCCGGGCGTGATCAACGCGCTCGCCTGGCGGCCGAAGCCGCCGACGGAGATTGCGGCGGTGAGCCAGGGCGGCGCGCACGTCTACGAGCTCGAGCCGCGGCCGGACACGCTGGCGCTGCGCTGGAACGCGGCCTGCATGACGGCGAGCTGGAGCCCCGACGGGCGCATCCTCGCGGCGGGGATGCGCGAGAACGGCGTGCACTACTGGAATCTTCCCGCCGGCACGCAGTCCGAGATGAAGGGCTACCCCGGCAAGGTGACGCTCACCGGCTTCAGCGGCAACAACCGCTTCCTCGCGACCGGCGCCGGCGAGCTCATCGTGGTCTGGAACGTCGGCGGCGACGGGCCGGAGGGCTCGGTGCCGCTGCAGCTGAAGGAACATTCCGACCGGCTGACGCAGCTCGCGTTCCAGCCCGAGGGGGCGCTGCTCGCCTCGGGCGCGCGCGACCGGCGGGTGCTGCTGTGGCAGCCGGCGCAGGGCACGACGCCGATCGACGCGGACCTGCTCGGCGAGGAAGTGGCGCTGCTGCGCTGGAGCCGCGACGGGCAGCGGCTGCTGGCCGGCGACCGCGCCGGGGCGCTCGCCGTCTACGCGCTCAGCGCGTCGAGTGCAGTTCGATAGGCGGCGCGGCGGCGTCGCCCGCGACCCGCATCCCGAACAGCTGGGCGTAGGCGGCGAGCTGCTGCGGCAGCGCCTGCGACCAGGTGTAGCGCGCCAGCACGCGCGCGCGCGCCGCGCGCCCGAGGGCCTCGAGGTCGCGGTCGTAGAGCGCGGCGATGGCGTCGGCGAGGCTCGCGGCGTCGCGCGGCGTCGCCAGCAGGCCAACGGATTCGTCCACCAGCTCAGGCGTGGCGCCGGCGCGCACGGCCACGACCGGCCGGCCGCAGGCCATGGCCTCGAGGATCACCAGGCCGAAGGTCTCGCGGTGCCCGGCGTGGACCAGCGCATCGGCGGAGGCGAGCCAGCGGGCGAGCTCGACGCTGTCGCGCCGGTAGGGCAGCACGGTGACGTTGGCGGCCGGCTGCCCGCTCGAGCCGCCGCCGATCATCAGCAGGTGGTAGGGCGCGCCGAGCCGCGCGAAGGCGTCGCGCAGCACGTCGATGTTCTTCTCGCCGGAGAAGCGCCCGGCATAGGCGAGCAGGCGCGTGTCCGGGGCGAGCCCGAGCTCACGCCGCAGGTCGAGCGTGCGGCGCGCGGGCGCGAAGATCTCCGCATCGACGCCCAGCGGCTGCAGCGCGGTCCGACGGATGCCGAGCTCGCCGAGGTACTCGCACATCTGCCGGCTGGGCGCGAACACCAGGTCGAAGCGGCCGTAGGTGAGCCGCAGGTAGCGGGCGAAGGCGTCGCCGAGCAGGTGGCCGAGGCGCCGGCGCACGAGCTCGGCGAGGTTGGAATGGAAGAATGCCGCCAGCGGGATGCCGCGCCGGCGCGCGACGCGCGCGGCGCACCAGGCGGGATGGAAGGCATCGCCGACCTCGATGAGGTCGGGTTCGAGGGCATCGAGCATGCGCGTCCAGCGGCGCGGCGCGAGCGGCAGGCGGTAGTTGAAGGTGCCGGGTACGCGATGGCCGGCGATGGTGCTGGTGCCGCCGGGCTCGAGCCGGTTGGCCTCGCCCGGCACCAGCAGGCTGTGGCGGTGCGCGGTGTGGGCGTGCAGCCAATCGTGCTTGGCCGTCAGGTAGCGGCGCACGCCGCCACTCGTGGGCGAGAACAGGACGGTGGTGTCGACGATGTGCATCGCGGCGCGCCGGTTGCAGGGCGAGCGCATTGCACCGTCATGCCGCCGGGGTGTCAAGCCGTCTCTGCCTGCGGAAGTCCCGCAGTGCCGGGGCGCGGAACTTATTCCTTCGGGTGGAAGTCCACGCTGAAGCGCAGGAACCGGCCGCGCTTGGAGGCCACCTTGATGGCGCCGCCGAGGCGCTTGGCCTGCTCGCGCACGATCTTCAATCCCTGGCCGCGGCCGTCGGCGTTTCGGGCCGTCGTCACGCCCGGCAGCAGGATGAGGCTGGCGAGCTGGCGGTCGGAGGCCTGCTGCGCGGCGAGCGGGTCGACCGCGTGCTGCCGCAGCGCCGAGTCGCGCACGCCCTCGGTGTCGACGCCGCTGCCATCGTCCTGGTACTTGAGCTCGTAGCCGCCGTCGGCGCGCGGCCGGAACTCGACCAGCAAGGTGCCCTCGGCGCTCTTGCCGCGCCGGCGCCGCACGTCCCTGGGCTCGATGCCGTGCTCGATCGAGTTGCGCACCAGCTGGCTCAGCATGTCGAACACGGCGGTCACCCAGGCCTCGGGTACGGCCTCGAGCCCGAGCATGATCAGGTGCACCTCGCGGTGGTGTTCCTTGGCGAGCTGGCCGGCGAGCTGCTGGAGCGCGTCGGCGATGCGCGGCGCCTCGGGCTGCGGCGGCGGGGCCGCCGGCGCCTCCGTGGTGCCGCCCTCGGCGGTCACGCTGACGACCGGCGCGGTCACCGGCGGCGCGCGCTCGGGCATCTCGGGCACCAGGTGCCGTTCGCTGGTGACGTATTCGTAGGCGACCGCGAGCTGCAGCAGCAGCTGTTCGACGCCGGCGATGACCGGCAGCAGGTCGTCGCCCGAGAGCTGCGTGCGCCGCTCGAGCTCGTGCAGGGACTCCTGCAGGCCCGCGGCGCGGCGCGCGACGCCCGGCAGGCGCGCGCCGCCCGGCGAGGCGGCGATCAGCTCGATCTCGAAGTTGAGCGCCGCGATCTTGGTGCGGAAGGCCTCGGCGGAGCGTGCCGGCTGCTGCAGGAGCGTGCGCAGCCGCGCGGTGACGGTGTCGGCCTCGCCGGCGACGCTGCGCAGCGCCGGCGCGTCCATGTGCAGCAGCGCGCGGTACAGGTCGCGCTCGTCGCGCAGTTCCTCGACGCGCCGCTGGAGCGATTCCTGCGCGAGGATTTCAGCCTGCATGGGCGAGGCCCGGCTGGATGACGGTCGCGAGGGTCTGCGAGGCGAGCTCGGCCAGGTCGGCGGCGACCTCGGCGGCGCTCGCGTAGCGGCGGTCGCGGTCGGTGGCGAGCAGGCGGTGCACGATCGGCTCGAACTGCCGCGCGGCCGCCGGCAACGCCGGGCGCGGCGCGTCGACGTGCTGCTGCATCACCTCGATCGCGGTGAGGCCGTGGAACGGCTTGCGGCCCGCGAGCATCTCGAACAGGATGACGCCGAGGCTGTAGAGGTCGCTGCGCGCGTCCAGCGGCACGCCGAGCGCCTGCTCGGGGCTCATGTAGTAGGGCGAGCCGCGCAGCACGCCGGCCGCGGTCATGCGCGTCGTGGAGTTGAAGCGCTTGGCGAGGCCGAAGTCGATCAGCACGACCGAGGCGTCCTCGCGCAGCATGATGTTCGGCGGCTTGAGGTCCCGGTGCAGCATGCCGGCGGCGTGCACCGCCTCGAGCGCGATGCAGATGCGCTGCGCATAGGCCAGTGTCTCGGTGGTCGACATCGGATGCAGCAGGCGGCGCTTGAGGTCGCCGCAGGGGAAGTACTCCATCGCGATGTATTCGCGGCCGCCGATCAGGCCGTAGTCGTGGATGCGCACGATGCCCGGATGGTCGAGCTTGGCGATGGCGGCGTACTCGTGCGCGAAGGCCTCGCCGTCGGCATCCTCGTCGGGCTTGCTGAGCTTGATCGCCACCTCGTCGTCGAGCGCCTCGCTCCAGGCGAGGTAGACGCTGGCGTGGCCGGACTCGCCCACGCGCTGCAGCAGGCGGTAGTGCGGCAGCTGCGGCGGCGCGTCGGGATCGGCGGCATCGTCGGCCCCCATGCCGGGGAACACGACACCGGCGTCGCCGGCCACCGCGTCGAGTTCGTCCGCCGGCGGCGCATGCGCGAGCGCCTCGGCGGCGGCGGCGACGCGCCGGTCGCGCTCGACGAGCGCGGCCTGCAGGGCCGCGGCCAGCGCGGCCGCGCCCAGCCCGCGCCGTGGCAGGTAGTCGAAGGCGCCGCGCCGCAGCGCCTGCACCGCGGCGGCCTCGTTGCCGCCCTCGGCGAACACGATGACCACCGGCTGCTCGGCGCGCGCGCACAGCGGCTCCAGCGCAGCGAATGCCGCGCCGATCTCGCGGACGCCGGCCGAGTCGGACAGGTGCGTGCCGAGCAGGACCAAGTCGAAGGCCTGCGTGTCGAGCCACTCGCGCCGCGTCTCGAGCTCGGCGGGCGCGAGGGCCATCGGCGTCGTGCCCGGGTAGAGGATTTCCAGGTGGTTGCGCAGCCACGCGCCGAACTGCGGCTCGTGCTCGACGACCAGGATGCGCGGTGCGGCGTTCATCGCCCCATCAGTCCCTTGAGCATCGCGAGCTGGTCGTCCAGCTCGGCGAGCGTGGCCGGGTTGACGCCGTAGGCCCGCGCCGCGTCCACCCAGCGTTGCGCGCCGGCCAGGTCCTCGGTGAGCAGCGCGTTGCGCGCCGCGTTGACCAGCCGGCCGCTGAGGGCGCGCGCCGTGCGGCGCACCTCCGGGTCGTCGGGCGCGAGGCGGGTCGCGGCATTGATGTGCGAGCGCGCGCTGTTGTTCGGCGGATCGATCAGCAGCCCGACGTCCATCAGCCGGCGCGCGAGCTGCGCCTCGTGGCGCGCCTGCGCGACGGGATCGTCGGCGTCGCGCGTGGTGCTCGCTCCGGTGTTGGTGCCCTGGGCGGGAAGTGGCGCCGCAGTCGGTGCCACGGCCGGTGCCGAGGCGGGCGCAGTGGGCGCGGCGGGCGCAGTGGGCGACGCGGATGCGGCGCGGACGGTGGACGCGTCGGCCGCGCCCGATGCGGTGTCCGCGCCGGAATCGATCCGCGCTGCGCTGGCCGGCACGGCGGCCGCGGGCGAGGCCGGTCGGCGCAGCAGCCACACGCCGGTGCCGGCGGCGGCTATGAGCAGCAGGATGAAGACCGCGATGCGCGCGGCATGGGGGTTCGAGGGCCGGAGCGGCGCCAGCAGCACGGCGCGGCTCTCATGCGTCAGCGCTTCGCGGCGCCGCAGCGCGGCGTCGAGGAACAGGCCGAGCCGCTGCGACGAGACCGGCCGGTGCGCGAAGCGGCACACGGTGCCGTCGGCGACCAGCGGCGCGAGCGCGGCCTGGTCGCGGGCGCCGCCGGCGGCGACCAGCACCAGGGCGGGGAACTGCGAGTGCAGCCGCTCGATGAACTGCACGGCGCCACCGGACACGCCGGCCAGGTCGAGGATCGCGATGCCGTCGGGTTGCGCGACCAGCGCGTCGGCGAAGGCCTGCGGGCTCGTCGTCACGATGGCGTGGCCGCGCGACGCGACGGCGCCGTCGATGGCCTCGCGCAGCGCGGCGTCCTCGCACAGCGCGACGAAGCAGGTCGTGCCGGTGCCGGCCGGAGCGTGCGCGGCGCCGGGTGTCGGCGCGGGCTCCGCCAGCATCTGTGGCGCCTGTCGGGGAACGGGCAATGGCTCCGTCATGGACCTGCTTGCGGCGGCTATTTATGAGGAATTGGCTGCTCCGCGACTATCCCGATTCGGCGTCACCGGAGGCAACGCTTTGCCGACCGATGCACGGTGATTCTGTGAAATGCGGCCGCGCGCCGCGCCCGGACTGTGAAGTGCGTCACCCGCTGCCGCGCCGCGCCCGCGCGCCGGGCGGCGGGGTTCAGGCGGCGCCGTGCTGGCGCCGGTAGCGGTCCGGCGGCACGCCGGCGTGCCGCCGGAAGAAACGCGAGAAGTACGCCGGGTCGCGGAAGCCGAGCTCGCGCGCCAGCTGCGCCACCGGCACCGCGATATAGATGAGCCGGCGGCGCGCCTCGAGCGCGAGCCGCTCCTGCGCGAGCGCGAAGGCGCTGCGGCCGCTCTGATGCTCGCACAGGCGGTTGAGCCGGCTCTCGGTGAGCCCGAGCGCGCGCGCGTAGCGCGCCACCGGCCAGTGCTCCAGGTAGTGCGCCTCGAGCAGCGCGCGGAACTCGGTGAACCAGCGATGCTGGCGGCGCGTCTGCGGCGCGAGCGCGCGCCGCCGCGCCAGCTCGCGGCCGATGATCCACAGCGCGCTGCACGCGAGCCAGCCGCACACCGGCGCCTGCGCGCCCTCGGGCTGGCGGAACTCGGCGTGCAGGCGCTCGAGCAGCGCGCCGATGCGCGCGACGCAGCCGTCCCCGGCCTCGAGCGCGAGCAGCCGCGGCTGCTCGAACGGGCCGAGCAGCGCGCCGGCGTGCGCGGCGGCCTCGCCGTCCAGCAGCGTATCGGCCGCGAAGGTCAGCACGTA
>JAXMGO010000042.1:0-9851 GCA_046347255.1 Steroidobacteraceae bacterium | reverse complement strand
CGGTGTACGAATGCAGCGGGCTCGGGATCCGCACCTTCATGCCGCGCCGCCGTCGGACTCGACCGCGTAGATCTCCGGCAAGTGGCGGGCGATGCAGCTCCAGCTCGCGCCCTCGTCGCGGCTCGCCCAGACCTCGCCGCTGGTGGTGCCGACGTACAGTCCCACTGTCGCGCACGCGTCGGCGCACATCGCCTGGCGCTTCACCGTCCACCACGCCTCGCGCCGGGGGAAGCCGCGGTCGAGCCGCTGCCAGCTGCGCCCGCCGTTGCGCGAGCGGTACGCCGCCGGGCGCGCGCCCGGGCTGGTGCGCGGCCACACGCCGCTCCCGTCCATCGGGAACACCCACAGCGTGTCGACGTCGCGCGGATGCACGACCATCGGGAAACCGATGTCGCCGACGCTCTTCGGCATGGACTTGCCGATGCGCTGCCAGGTCTCGCCGGGGCGGTCGAGCCGGTAGATGCCGCAGTGGTTCTGCTGGTAGAGCCGGTCGGGATTCGCCGGGCTGTAGCGCACGCAGTGCGGGTCGTGGTACTCGAGGTGGCTCGGGTCGAGCTGCTCGACGACCTCCAGGCCCTGCACCAGCGGCCTCCAGGTGGCGCCGCAATCGAGCGATTCGTGCACGCCGCCGCTCGACATCGCGACGTAGAGATGATTGCGGTCGCGTGGATCGACGAGCACCGAGTGGAGCTTCGGGCCATCGGGGGTGCCGACTTCCTGCCAGCCCATCCACTTGCCGTACTCGGGATGGTCGTTGAGCCCGGCGACCGGCTCCCAGGTGTCGCCGCCGTCCTCGCTGCGGAACAGGCCCTGCGGCGCCGTGCCCGCGTACCACACGTCCGGCTCGCTCACGTGTCCCGGCGTGAGCCAGAAGCTGTGGTCGACGACCTGCTTCTTATCGCCCTCGCCCGCCTTGCGGAAGGCCGGCGGCCGCGAGGACTCCTTCCATGTCCGGCCGCCGTCGCCCGAGCGGAACATGGATGGCCCGAGGTGGCCGGTGCGCGCCGCCATCAGCAGCGTGCGCGGCCGCCGCGGATCGGCCACCACGTGGTGCACGATGTGCCCGAGCATGATCGGGCCGGTGAGCGTCCAGCGGCGCCGCGCGCCGTCGGAACGCAGGATGAAGGCGCCCTTGCGCGTGGCGACGAACACGCTCACCGCGGCGCCGCGCGACGCCGACCCCGATGCCGCCCGCGATGCCGGTCGCGATGCCGCCCGCGATGCCGCCCGCGATGCCGGTCGCGCCTTCGATCGCGCGCTCGACTTCCTGGCCGCTTGCCGCGACTTCGACCGCGAGGCACTGCGAGAGGGTTTGCGCGCCATGGGGTGCTCCCTGGAATGAGTGCTGTTGGCGTTCGCCTGCCTTATCCCAGCATGGCCAATCAGCGTCAAGTCGCGGGATAGAACCCCTCTCCCGCCTCGACCCTGCGGCGCAGCAGGGGCGCGGGCGACCAGAACGCCTCGCCCACCACCTCGCGCCAGTGCTCGATGGCCTTCAGCACGTTGGCGAGCCCGAGCTGCTGGGCATGGAACATCGGTCCCCCGCGATACGCCGGGAACCCGTAGCCGTGCAGCCACACCATGTCGATGTCCACCGGGCGTGCGGCCACGCCCTCCTCGAGGATCTTCGCCCCCTCGTTGATCATCGAGTAGAGGCAGCGCTCGAGGATCTCCTGGTCAGTGATCGCGCGCCGCTCGATGCCCTTGCGACGCGAGTGCTCGAGGATGAGCTGCTCGATGAGCGGATCGGGCTGGCCCGTGCGCTGGCCCGCCTCGTAGCGGTACCAGCCCGCGCCGGTCTTCTGCCCGAGCCGCCCCCTCTCGCACACCTGGTCGAGCAGGTCGCAGTCGCGCACGCCGGGCTTGCGCAGGTGCGCGCGCGCCTTGCGGTTGCGCCAGCCGATGTCCAGGCCCGCCAGGTCCCCGACCGCGAACGGCCCGAGCGGAAACCCGAACTCCACCAGTACCCGATCCACCTGCTGCGGCAGCGCGCCTTCCTCCAGCAGGAAGAACGCCTCGCGCGTGCGCTGCGCGAGCATGCGGTTGCCCACGAACCCCTCGCTCCCGCCCACCATGACGGCGACCTTGCCGAGCCGCCGCCCGACCTGCATGACGGTGGCCTGTACGTCGGGGGCGGTCATTGGCGTGCGCACGTTCTCGAGCAGCCGCATCACGTTCGCCGGACTGAAGAAGTGCATGCCGACGACGTCCCCGGGGCGGCGCGTGCAGGCGGCGAGTTGCGCGACGTCGAGGTAGGAGGTGTTGGTGGCGAGGATCGCGCCCGGGCGCGCGATCGCATCCATGCGCTCGAGCACGCCGCGCTTGACCTCGAAGTCCTCGAACACCGCCTCGATGAGGAGATCGGCCTCGGCGAGTGCCGACCACTCGAGCGTGGGCTCGATGCGCGCGAGGCGCTCGCGCATCGCCGCCTCGGCGAGGCTCCCGCGCTGTACGCTGGTGGCGTAGTTGCGGCGCACGGTCTCCAGGCCCCGCTCGAGTGCGGCGGCCTCGGCCTCGAGCAGCGTCACGCTGAACCCCGCGTTGGCGAAGGCCATGGCGATGCCCCCGCCCATGGTGCCCGCGCCGATGATGCCGACGCGCTCGACGGTGCGCAGGGGGGTGTCGCGGGGAAGGCCGGGGACCTGGGCGACCTCGCGCTCGCCGAAGAACGCGTGGCGGAGCGCGGCGGCCTGGGGGGAGGCACGGAGCTCGAGCATCAGCGCCCGCTCGCGCTTCAGGCCTTCGGCGAAGGGCAACTCGCAGGCCGCGCGCACGGCGGCCACGGCGTGGCGCGGGGCGATGAGGCCGCGCTTCTTCGCCGCGGCGGCTTCGGCTGCGGCGAACACGGCCGGATCGGCCACGGGCGCAGGCAGTGCGCCGGTGCGGCGCGGCGTGCCACCCGCCACCCCCAGGCGCTGCGCCGCCGCCAGCGCCGCGGCGTCGAGCTCACCCGCGGCGATCTCATCGATCGCGCCCCACTCCTTCGCCTGGGCAGCCCGGATCGGCTCGCCGCCCGTGATCATCTCCAGCGCATGCGGCACGCCCACCAGGCGCGGCAGGCGTTGCGTGCCGCCCGCCCCGGGGATGATGCCGAGCTTCACCTCCGGCAGCCCCACCTTCGCCTCGGCCGTGGCCACGCGCCAATGCGCCGCCATGGCGACTTCGAACCCGCCGCCGAGCGCCGTGCCGTGCAGCGCCACCACCACGGGCTTGGCCGAATCCTCGATCGCCTGCACCACCTCGGGCAGCAGTGGCGCCTCCGGCGGGCGCGCGAACTCGCTGATGTCCGCTCCGGCGATGAACGTGCGGCCCGCGCAGCGCAAGAGCAGCGCGTGCACCTCGGCATCGGCGTTCGCCGCGGCCACCGCCTCGACGAGCCCGGCGCGCACCGCGCGGCTCAATGCGTTCACCGGCGGGTGGTCCACCGTGATGATGGCAACGGCGCCTTCGCGCCGCCAGGTGACGGGAGCCGGGGTCATGCGGGCCTCTTCGGATCGGAACGGATCGGGTCGACGGCGATTGTAGCGTCGCGGTCGCCCGGCGTTAGTAGGTCTCGATGTGCAGCCGGCCCTGCGCCAGCAGCCCGGCGCGCAGCGCCTCCCAGTCCTCGCCCTGCGCGGCGCAGGCGTCGCGGAACGCCGCCACCACGCCTTCTTCCATGGCCTTCAGGCCGCACACGTAGACGTAGCAGTCCGGGTCGCGCAGCAGCCGCACGACCTTCTCGCCGCGCTCGCGGATCAGGTCCTGCACGTGGCGCTTGGGCTGGCCGGGGACGCGCGAGAACGCCAGGTTGATGTCGATGAAATCGCGCGGCAGCTTCATCAGCGGGCCGTGGTAGGGCAGCTCCTCGGGCACGCGCGCGCCGAAGAACAGCAGCAGTTCGCCGCCCTCCTGCAGCGCGATCCGTCGCCGGCGCCGCTCGGTCATGGCACGCATCGGCGCGGAACCGGTGCCGGTGCAGATCATCAGGAGCGACGAGCCGGCGTGATTCGGCATGAGGAAGCTGTCGCCATAGGGACCGACGACGCGCACCTCGGCGCCGAGCGGCAGGTCGCACAGGTAGTTGGAGGCGACGCCGACCACCGGTGCGCCGTCGTGGTCGACGGTGACGCGCTTGACCGTCAACGCGACGTTGTTGTACCCCGGCCGTTCGCCCTCGCGCGGGCTCGCGATCGAATACAGGCGCACGAAGTGCGGCTTGCCCTGCGCGTCGGTGCCCGGCGGCAGGATGCCGAGCGTCTGGCCCTCGAGCACCGGGAACGAGGTCGTGCCGAAGTCCAGCACGATGTGGCGCACGTCGGCCGAGGCACCGGGCGCGGTGAGTCGCAGGTTGCCGGTGACCGTGGCCACGGCAGGGCGCGCCGGCGTGTAGAGGTTGAGGCAGGGCTGCTCGGCCGAATGCGGCGCGCGCACCGCACCGCCCTGGCCGGCCGACGCGAGGGCGGCCTGGGTGCGCACCTCGACCGGGACATCGCCGCTCCCCGACACGTGCAGGGCCTCGGCCGCCGGCAGCGCATCCCAGCCGAACTGCTGCGCGATCGTGTAGGGCGCGGCGCGCTCCACGTCGCGCCAGTTGTCGATCGCGCCCGTGGGGCACGGCGGGATGCACGCACCGCAGCCTTCGCACTTGGCGAAGTCGACGACGTAATTGCGTGCATCGTGCGTGATCGCCTTGACCGGGCAGGTCGCCTCGCAGGTGTTGCAGCGGATGCAGATCTCGGGATCGATGAGATGCTGCCGCGCGAACCCGGTCCCCGCCGCGTCCATCGCCGCCCCGCCCGTCACCTCAGCACCCATGCCGATGGTCCATGTCGATGGCCCCTGTCGATGCCGCGCCCGGCTCAACCGAAGCGCACGTACTCGAAGTCTACCGGCTGGCGGTTGATGCCACTCGCCGGCGGGGCGATCCAGCCGGCGAAGCGCCCCGGCTCGACGACGCGCCCCATCAGCGAGGCGACGAAGGCGCGGTCCTCCGCCGTCGGCAGCCAGTCGCGCAGGCCCGCCTGCCACTCGGCCTCGGAGAGCACGCGCCCGTCCGGCGCCACGCGCACGCTCGCGAGCGTGCCGATCTGGCGATGGAAGGCCTTGTGCGGCACCTTGAGGCGGAACGGGATGCCGGCCTTCTCGATGACGCGGTTCCAGCGATCCACGCCGCCGATCGAGTCCTTGATGTAGTCGTCGCGCAGCACCTCGTTGAGCGCGTTGAGCATCGGCACCTGCTTCTCGGCGAGCCGCCCGCCCTGCACTTCCAGCACGCCGTAGGTCTGGCCCTTGAGCACGTGGTCGTCGCCGCGCTTGTCCTCCTCGAAGCGGCCCTTGAGGCCCGAGCTGTAGAAGGTCGCCGCGTTGCTCGACTGGTCCGCGCCGAACAGGTCGACGGTCACGCTGAAGTGGAAGTTGAGATAGCGCTGGATGGTCGGCAGGTCGATCGCGCCGGCGGCGCGGATGCGCGCCGGGTCGTCGGTCTTCAGCTGGTTCATCACCTCGCAGCAGCGCTGCACGACGCGCGCCACGCCGCTCTCGCCGACGAACATGTGGTGCGCCTCCTCCGTCAGCATGAAGCGCGTGGTGCGCGCCAGCGGATCGAAGCCACTCTCCGCCAGCGCGCACAGCTGGAACTTGCCGTCGCGGTCGGTGAAGTAGGTGAACATGAAGAACGACAGCCAGTCGGGCGTCTTCTCGTTGAAGGCGCCGAGGATGCGCGGGTTGTCGCGATCGCCGCTGCGCCGCTCGAGCAGCGCCTCGGCCTCCTCGCGCCCGTCGCGGCCGAAGTAGCGGTGCAGCAGGTAGACCATCGCCCACAGGTGCCGCCCCTCCTCCACGTTGACCTGGAACAGGTTGCGCAGGTCGTAGAGCGAGGGCGCGGTGAGCCCGAGGTGACGCTGCTGCTCGACCGAGGCGGGCTCGGTGTCGCCCTGCGTGACGATGATGCGCCGGAGGTTCGCGCGGTGCTCGCCCGGCACGTCCTGCCAGGCCGCCTCGCCGATGTGATCGCCGAAGTGGATCTTGCGGTCCTCCTGCTTCGGGTTGAGGAAGATGCCCCAGCGGTAGTCCGGCATCTTCACATGGCCGAACTGCGCCCAGCCCTTGGGGTCGACGCTCACCGCCGTGCGCAGGTAGACGTCGAAGTTGGTCGAGCCCTCCGGCCCCATCTCGCGCCACCAGCCAAGGAATTCCGGCTGCCAGTGCTCGAGCGCACGCTGCAGCACCTTGTCGCCGGAAAGATCGACGTTGTTGGGGATCTTCTCGCTGTAGTCGATGTTCATATGCGTTCCCAGTTGAAGCGTGCCTTGTTGCCGGTGCCGAAGACCTTGAGCGCACCCGCCTCGCCGACGGCGTTCGGGCGGATGAAGATCCAGTTCTGCCAGGCGGAGAGCCGGCCGAAGATGCGCGAATCCATGCTCTCGCCCGCGCCGAAGCGCAGGTTGGCCTCCATGCCGGTCAGGGCATCGGGCGAGAGGCTGGCGCGCTCCTCGAGCACGATGCGGATCTCGTCGTTCCAGTCGAGTTCGTCGGGCGTGGCCGTGACCAGGCCGAGCTCCAGCGCCGCGGCCGGCGACAGCGGCTGGCCGAGCGCGGCCCGCACGGCCGCCAGCGGCGCCGCCTCGCCATAGAAGCGCGCCTCCAGGCGCGTGCGTCCGTCGATGCGCGGCAGCGCGCCGAAATTCTGCGGCGAGAGCTCGAGCCGTGGCGCACGCCCCGGCTCGTCGCGGGTGTCGAGCATGTAGCAGCGGTCGGCCGCCAGCGCCAGCTCGAGCAGCGTGCCGGCGAAGCACGAGCCGGGCTCGACCAGCGCGATCAGCGTGCGCGAGCTCACCTCGAGGCGCGCCAGCGTCCGGCGCAGCATGCCGAGCGTCTCGCGCACGAACCAGTGGCCGGCGTGCTCCCGCAGCGTGGCATCGACGGCCAGCACCGGCGCGGCTTCACCGCTGGTCTTCAGCAGCCAGGTACCGATATCGAGATGGTTGGTGCGGAGCGCGAGCACCGCGTCGTCGAGCTCGCGCGCCATCTGCAGCGGCCACCAGGCGGCGCCCGCGCGCAGGATGCCCGCGATGTCGGTCGGCTGCGCCGCCTGCGGCGAGCGCAGCGTGAGCGTGGCGCGCCGCGCCGCCGGCTCGAGCTGCACGTCGACGTAGCGGTAGTGGTAGCCGGCCGCGTCGCTGCGGCGCTCGAGCGGCACGAGCGCGACGCCCGCGGCGCCGGCGGGGCGATCGCTGGTCGCGGCGAGTTCGGCCGCGCGCTGCCGCACGTGCGCGGCGAACTGCTGGGACTTCACGACGGCATCGACCAGCCGCCACTCGCGCGCGCGGGCGCCGCGCACGCCCTCGGTGGTGGTGCAGAAGATGTCGGCGTGGTCATGGCGCACGCGACGCTTGTCGGTGAGGCGCGTGAGCCCGCCGGTGCCGGGCAGCACGCCGAGCAGCGGCACCTCCGGCAGGCTCACGGCCGAGGAGCGGTCGTCGACCAGCACGATCTCGTCGCAGGCGAGCGCCAGCTCGTAGCCGCCGCCGGCCGTGGTGCCGTTGCAGGCGGCGATGAACTTCAGGCCCGAGTGGCGGCTCGCGTCCTCCATGCCGTTGCGCGTCTCGTTGGTGAACTTGCAGAAGTTCACCTTCCAGGCGTGCGTCGAGCTGCCCAGCATGAAGATGTTGGCACCGGAGCAGAAGATGCGGTCCTTCGCGCTGGTGAGCACGACGCTGCGCACCTCCGGGTGCTCGAAGCGGATGCGCTGCAGCGCGTCGTGCAGCTCGATGTCCACGCCCAGGTCGTAGGAGTTGAGCTTGAGGCGGTAACCGGGGCGGATGCCGGCCTCCTCGTTCACGTCCATCGTCAACGTGGCCACGGCGCCCTCGCAGTCGAGGCGCCAGTGCCGGTAGCGTGCCGGCTCGGTCTGGAAGTCCACCGGCGGCGAGCCGGAAGCGGTTTCGGTCACTGCGGGTCTCCACTCATCGGAATCAGGGGCTGACGGCGGCACGCAGCCGCGCCAGGTTCGCCGCCACGTCCTGGCCGCCGGCGTCGACCACCGCGTCGGCCTTGCGGTACAGCGGCTCGCGCGCGATCAGGATGCGGCGCAGGTCGTCCATCGCCTCGGCATTGCCGGCCATGGGCCGCAGGTCGCCCTGGGCGATGACGCGCGCCATGTGTTCCTCCGGGCTCGCGCGCAGCCACACCGTGTAGCAGTGCGCCAGCAGCAGCCCGAAGGTCTCCTCCTCGGCGACGATGCCGCCACCGGCGGCCAGCACCAGCGGCGCGGGCTCGGCCAGCAGTCGCTCGAGGCAGCGACGCTCGAAGCGCCGGAATCCGGCCTGGCCGTACAGCGAGAACAGCTCGCCGAGCGGCAGGCCGCATTCGCGCTCGATCTCGGCGTCGAGCTCGACGAAACGGCACTGCAGCTCGGCCGCGAGCTTCGGGCCCAGCGTGCTCTTGCCGGCGCCCCGCAATCCGACCAGCGCGATGCGCTGGCGGCGCGCGGCCTCCTCGCGGCCGTAGTCGCGCATCAGGCGCAGCACCAGGCCCTCGAGCCGGTTCGCCGGCACGCTCTCCAGCAGGCGCGCGATGAGGCGGCGCTCCGCGTCCGCGGGGACCTCGGGCTCGAGCACCTCGGCGAGCCGCGCGTTGAGCACCGACAGCACGCGCCGCAGCAGCACGATCGAGATGTTGCCTTCGCCGGTCTCGAGCAGGCCGAGGTAGCGCTCCGACACCTCGGCCTCGCGCGCCAGCGCCTTGCGCGTCATGCCGCGCCGCTCGCGCCGCTCGCGCACGCGGCGACCGACGCCCTGCAGGAAGGCGCGGTCGGACTGCGTGGCGGAATCCGCGCCGCCACTGCTGTCCACGTCGACCGGGGTTTCCACGACCATGCTGCGCTCGTCCGTTGGCCGTGACAGGCCGCCCATGCGAATGCGCACTATACTGCCATTTTGAGAATGGAAGGCAAGTACTTTATCGCAGCTTCAGGCTAGATCGAGTCCCTTCGGGTTCATGGGATTAGATCGATCCCTGACAATTGCAGCAGAGATATCCTGGGCCGTACCAGCGAATGCGTCTTGACCCCATTGGAGTCATGGCACTATAGTGCCTGTCATCGAGCATCCTGGGTCCAGCGGGAGTCAAAGGCATGAGTACGGACGCGGTGACTCCCGAGAGCTTCCTGGCGCTCATCGAGGCGGTGGTCGAACCGCTGCGCGGGCGCGCCCTCGACGCGACGCTGGAGCGCGATCTCAACGCGCGCCATGCGCCGGGCGGCGCCACCTACACCCGCCTGTTCGAGAGCTGCCGCGCGGCCATCGCGGCCGGCTGGATGTGCCAGCGCGAGGCCGGCGGCATCCGCTACGGGCGCGTGATCAAGCCCGCGCCGCGCACCCAGGATTTCAGCGTCGACGTCGTGGACATGCGCGACGTGCGCGGGCCACACCACGCGCATCCGAACGGCGAGATCGACCTGGTGATGCCGCTCGATCCGCAGGCGCAATTCGACGGCCGCGGCGCCGGCTGGGTCGTGTACGGGCCGGGCAGCGCCCACCACCCCACCGTCAGCGGCGGCCGCGCGCTGGTGCTCTACCTGCTGCCCCAGGGCGCGATCGACTTCAGCCGCTGAGCGCCGCACGTGGCGGAGACGGACGTGCGGCTTCTCGACCTCGGCGCCGTTGCGCTCGAGTACCAGTTCGCCCGCCTCGGCGGCGAAGCCGCACCGGTGCTCGTCTTCCTGCACGAGGGCCTGGGCTCGGTCGCGCTGTGGAAGGACTTCCCGCAGCGGCGCGCGCACGCCGCCGGCTGCCATGCGCTGGTGTACTCGCGCGCCGGCTACGGCCGCTCCACGCCGCTCGACGCGCCGCGGCAGCCGGACTTCATGC
>JAXMGO010000041.1:0-9888 GCA_046347255.1 Steroidobacteraceae bacterium | reverse complement strand
TTGATGCCGAGCAGCGTGTACAGCGGGCAGAAACTCACCAGCCCCGTGAGCAGCGGCACCACTCCGACCCAGCCCCACGGCGTGCGCGGCCCGACGAACACCAGCGCGAGCAGCACCAGTCCGACGACGACGCGCAGCGCGCGATCCACGGTTCCCACGTTCTTCATGATCCCATCCCCTGCGGTGGCGATTGCACCGGGGGCCACGATAGCCCCGCACCGGGTGCCGGTCTGTAACTTCGGTCACCGAGCCGGCTGGGCGGCCAGCACGCCGAGCGCCGCCCGATCGACGATGCCCACCTGGCCCCGCTCCAGGCGCACCCAGCCGCGCCGCTCGAACTCCTTGAGCTGGCGGCTGATCACCTCGCGCGCCGTGCCCAGCTCCGCGGCCAGCGCCTGGTGCGTGAGCGCGAGCGCGCCCGCCGGCTCGCCCAGCTCGAGCAGCCGCCGCGCCAGGCGGATGTCCAGGCGCGCGAAGGCGATCTCCTGGACCAGCAGCAGCAGTCCGGTCAGGCGGCTCGCCTGCGCCGCGAACACGAAGTCGCGGAACGGCGCCGATTCGGCCAGCAGCGCGTCGAAGGCCGGCCGCGGCAGCAGCAGCGCCTGCACCTCGGTCTCGGCCACCGCCTCGGCCGAGTACGTCTCGCGCGCCAGCAGGCAGGCGGTCGTGAGCACGCAGGTCTCGCCGGCACCGACCCGGTAGAGCACGATCTCGCGCCCGTTCTCGGCGGCGAGCTGCACGCGCACGCTCCCCGCGCACAGCAGCAGGTAGTGGGTGCAGGGCGAGCCGTGGCCGAAGACCCGCGCACCGGCCGGCAGCGTCACGCGCTGCACGGCGCCCGCGATGCGCTCCAGCGTGGACGCCGGCAGGTCGCGCAGCGCCGGAAAGCCGGCGAACACGGCGCCGGCGGATGCGTTCGGCCCGGCGTTCACAGGACGCGGTACACCTGGATCAGCCGGTCGTTCTCGCCAGGCCCGCGCGCGAGCTCCATGCCGCGCGGCACCTCCGTCAGCGTCGCGATGAACAGGCTCCGGTTGAGCCAGTCGTACTTGCCCAGCGGCGCGGTGAACTGCGGCGCCAGGCGATAGCGCTCCTCGCCCGGCCTCGCCCCCGGATACGTCAGTCCGACGTTGTGGATGAGGATGATCACGCCATCGTCGGTCCGGAGCCGGTAGAGCGCGTCGATCACCTCGACGCCATCCGGCCGCACCACCGGGAAATCCCCGCCGCCCGGCACTACCGTGCCGCGCAGGCCCTTGCCCTCGAAGCGCCCGCCGACGATCGGCCAGATCTCGGTGCGCTGGCCGTCCTTGCTCTGCGCCGCACCGCCGGTCTTCTCCGGTGTCGAGCAGGTGACCACGAGCTGCATCACCAGCTCCACTCGCACCGGGTCGCGCTCGACCAGTGGCCACGGCGCCGGCGGCGCGGCGCCCGCGACCACCGCGGCGCCCAGCAGGAGGATGATCGCCGCGCTCTTCGGTGATGGACAGGACATGCGTGACGGCTCCACGGACAGCTCCAGGGTTCAATGCGCGAACGGATCGACGCGGCAGGGCTGCATCATCACCGCATCGCAGGCCGCCGGCGTCGCCGGCCCCCGCACCTCCGGCAGCTCCGCCAGCACCAGCCGCGAGGGATGCGCGCGATCATGCCAGATGCGCAGCGACGCGGGCGTCGCGACCGGATCGAATTCGATGCCGCCGGTCTGGCTCGGCGCCTCGACCCACAGGCGGATGCGCGAGCCACGCCGGAACAGGTACGAGGACTTGAAGATCCCGATGCGTGCGAACACCGGCACGCCCGGCGTGAGCGCCTGCAGGCATTGCGGCCGATCGCAGGGCACGGGACGCACTTCGCTGCCCTCCTCGGTGCGCAGCGCACGGTTGGAGAGCCGCAGCCAGCCGCGCTGGACGTAGCGCTCGCGGCCGTCCGGGCGCAGTTCGGTCAGCGTCACCTGCAGGTCGGCGTCGCGGCTGTCGGCCGAGACCCACAGGTCGGCGCTCGCGGCACCGTAGCCGAGCAGGTCCGCCTGCAGCGGGGCCGAGGTGTAGGCCAGGCTCCCCTGCTTCCAGCGTGGATGCAACGGACCCCAGGCGGGATGGTCCGGATCGACGTCGATGGCGGGACCCGGCACCGGGTAGCGCATGGAATCCGCGGAGCCTGCGGCGTCATCGGGCCCCGGCTCGCCCGCCGCGCGCAGGCGGGCACCGGCGGCCAGCTCGAAGTGGTGCACGCGCGTTGCGAGCGGCAAAGAGTCGCGCGACACCGTCCAGCGCGGCCGCGCCTGCTCGTTCTTCGCATTCCCCGTGCTGCCGCGCGGCGCGCCGGTTTCCTGCCAGAGCACGAGGTGCGGCGTGCGTTCGAAGCCGTTGTCCACGCCCCTGACGAAGTGGTCGAGGAAGGCGATGAGCGTCGCGCGGAACTGGAGCGATTCGTACAGGTCGTGGTCGCCGTTGGACTGCACGTACCACAGCTGCCCGGGGCGCAGCCGCTCGTGGTAATGGCCGGCGCGCGCGGTGGTGGCCTCGTCCTGGTAGGCCTCGAAGGCGAGCACCGGCACGTCGATGCGATCGACCCCATCGAGCAGCGTGCGCTCATCGGTCCACGCGTCGCGCAGCGGATGGCGCAGCAGGAGCGATGGCAGGTGGACGTCGGGGTCCTCGCCGGCGCGGTAGTTGGCGTCGATCTGCCGGACGCACTCGGCGTCGCCGGCCGCCTCCGCGCTGCGACGCGCCGCCAGCCAGCGCGCGTGCAGGTACATCCACCAGCCGGTGACGAAACCATCGGAACGCACGCCGCCGATGGCCCAGTTGTCCCCGCGCGGATCGGTGAGCGGCATGCCCGGCGCGATCGCACGCAGGTGCGGCGGGCGGTTCATGGCCGTCGCGATCTGCGACATGCCGGCCCAGGACCAGTTCGCCATGCCCACGGCGCCGCTCGACCACGTCTGCCCGGCGGCCCATTCCACCGCCGCGGCGCCGTCCCGGCCGTAATCGGGCCCGAGGAAATCGAACCGCCCGGTCGAGCAGCCGGTGCCGCGCGCGTTGACGCCGAGTACGGCGTAGCCGGCCCGCAGGAGCGATTGGTCCAGCGACGCCGACATCGTGGTGTCGCCCACGGCGTAGCGCGCGCCGCCGATCGCACCGGGGTCGTAGCCGCTGTAGTTGATGACGACGGGGAACGGGCCCGGCCCCGGCGGCAGCAGCACGGTGTAGCGCAGCCGCGTTCCGTCCGCCATGGGGATGAAGTCCGACTGCGCGCGTTCCCAGGCCCGCTCGATCGGCTGCCGGGATGCGTCGATCAGTTCGGGCGCGACGACCCAGCCCGCCGGGAGCGAAGCCGACGCCGGCTCCTCGGCCGCCGGCGTGACGCCGGCCAACAATGCGAGCGCGGCTGCCCACAGCAGCCCGGGCACCGGCGTCCTCATGCGTTCGCGTCCGCCGCGCGTTCGGGCATGCCCGCTTCCCCTGCACCGTCGGGTGGCTACCCGGCTGCGGTGGATGCTAGGGCGTGGTTCGCGCGCCGGTCAACCGAGTCGGCGTGCCAGCAGCGCGAGCCTCGGCCGCGCGCAGGTCTCAGCCGCGCGCGGGCGGGATGCGCATCGTCGGGGCGACGATATCGGCGGCACCCGGGAGCTTCGCCACCCAGTCGATGAAGCGCGCCGAGGTCTTGCGGTCCGGGAAGATCGCGCCGTGCTGCGGCACGATGCGTTCGATGTCGAGCTGCCGCACCATCTGTGCCCAGGCCTGGTTGGCCTTGGCGCTCGGCATGTAGCGCAGGTGGAAGCCTTCCATGTACTTCACGTGCGCGTCGAAGTCGGTGACGTCCACGTAGCCCGGCGCGATCGAGGCGCCGAGGTCGCCGGAGAACAGCGTCTTCGACACCGGGTCGTAGACCTGGAAGTTGCCCGGCGAATGCAGGAAGTGCGCCGGCAGGAACACGACCTCGCTGTTGCCGAGCTTCAGGCGCATGCCCGCGTCGGGGATCGGCTTGAGGCGCGGGATCATCAGCTCGTCGACGCCGAAGTGCGGGATGAAGCGCAGCCACAGCTCGGAGATGTAGGCCACGGCATCGGTGAGCATCAGCCAGGCGTTGGCGGCCGCGACGATGTCCGGATCCTGGTGGGAGAAGAACAGGTACTTGAGCTCGCCGATCGGAACCAGGCCCGACACCTCGTTCATCAGCGAGTAATGGACCTTGTGGCCGCCCGGATCGAGCAGGATCGACTCGGAGCCGTCCTGGATCAGCACCTGGTTGGTCGGCACCATCTCGCCATGCCCGTAGCCCTCCAGCAGCACGAACATGTGGTCTTTGTGATCGAACAGGCGGCGTGCAGACATCGGCGTATCCCCTCGAGACGGTTCAGCCCACGATCAGCTCGGCCGTGCGCTTGGCGGCCTTGGCGCCTTCCAGCCGGATCAGGCCGAGGTTCGCGCGGATCGGCGCGCGCAGTGCCAGCACCGCGCCGCTCCCGGCCATATAGATGATCAGCAGCTCGTTGCGACCCTCGATCATCATCTGCGTGAGGCCGCCGAGTTCAGTGGTGTCGGAGATCCGGTTGCCGAGGCCGATGGACGAGGCGCCCATCGCCGCGATGCGCGCGGCCTCGTTCTCCGGGAAATCGGTGCAGATCGCCAGGCCGTCCACCGAGCCGATCATGACGCCGGTGATGTCGGGGACGTTCTCCCGCAGCTGGCGGATCAACGCGACGTAATCGCTCTTCTTGCTCATTGCCAGTTCCTCGTCACGGCTGCGCCGAATGACCAAATGGGAAACGCTCGCATCTGTGCACAAAACTATAGCGACTGTCCCGCGCAAACTCTGTGTACCACTCCCTTGTTTTCAGGCCTTTCGCGCCGCGCCCCGCGAATTGCGACCATCGACACAGCCGCGACGTGACGGTTGGGGCCTCCTATGCAATGGCGCCGTGCGGTGGCCCGAAGACGGACCGGCTGGAGAGTTGAGCGACCTGAAGATCAGCGCATGCGGACTGTCGCCGTGGGAACTGAACTTCCTGCAGGCGACCGTCGGCATTGCCTCCGGCACCGACATCGCGCAGTGGCGCTTCGAGCCCGACGTCACGCAGGCGGACGTCGTCCTGGCCAGCGCCGACAGTCGCGAGGGCGCGGCGTGGCTCGAGCGGCCCCCGGCCTCACGGGACGGCGCGGGTCCGCTCGTCGTGCCGCTGCGAACCCGGGAACCGGACGGTACCGACGGCCCGCAGCCCGCGCTCGGCCGCCCGATCGCCTATCCCGAACTGATCGCGCTGCTGCGCCGCCTGGAAGGCGCGCTGCGTGGCCGACCGCACCGTCGCACCATCGCCTGCCCCGGCCGCCGTGGTGGCGGCGCCCGACGCGGCGCAACGCGATGCGGCAACACCGCCCGCGGCGCCGGTGGCTCCCTCAGCCCGCCCTGTCGGCCGTGCCCCCCGAACCGCCGGTTCCGGCTCCCGCGAAGCTCAACGGTCGCGCCGCCGCCAGCCTGGCGCCGTCGCCACCGATCGAGGAGGCCCAGCCTCCGGCAGCCGTCGGCCGCGGCGCGCAACGAGGACACCGTGCCGGCCCTCCGGACGCTGGCGCCGGGCCCCGAGACAGTGCAGCACAGCCTGCAGCGCAAGGCACGTCGCGCTGCGCGCTTCTTCGACAACACACGCCTGCTGGGACTCGTGCGACGCGCGATGGAGAGCGGCACGGCGCTGGAGATCGCCCACCCGCACTTCGCGCCCCTGCTGATCTTCCCGGCGGAGGGCCTGTACGCATCCTCGGCGGATCCCTGCGCGCATCCGGAAGCCTTCCGCGTGCCGGCCATCGAGTTCACGACGCGCGCGGTCGGCCCCGACACGCTGGTGGAGGTCGGCTTTGCATCGGCCGCGCAGCCCTTGCGCCGCCTGCTGTTCACAGCCGCACTGTACGGTTCGGAGGGCCGGTTGCGGGCCGACCACGACCTCGAGGACGTGCTCGAGCTGCAGGACGCACCCAACCTCACGTCGCTGTCGCTCTCGCAGGCGCAGCAGTCGGTCATCCTGTCGCTGGCCACCGCACCGGCCACGCTGCCGCAGCTCGCCATGCAGTGCGAAGTGGACCTCGATACCGTCATCGACGTCGTCAACGCGATCGATGCCGTCGGCGCGCTGCGCCACTCGCGTCCCGACCAGACGCGCGAGGCGACCGCCGGACCGGGCACCGGCGATGGCCACCGCCCGACCGGTACCAGTACCATCCAGCGCCTGAGCGCCATGCTGCGTGCCGTGCTGACGGCACAACGCCCATGAGGACCGCCCGCGTGTCCGACTCCGCGTCCGCCGACGATTTCGAACCGAGCCTGCTGCCGCCGTCGACCCGGCTGCTGCGCCGCTTCGACGTTCCCGGCCGCGAACGCCCCTACATCGCCTACCTCGAGGAGCGCATCCGGCGCGATCCGCGCAACCTGCGCGCGCACGTCGAGCGCGTGCGCCAGCGAGTCGCGCTGGGCGACGCGCCGGGCCTGCTCGCCGCACTGGTGGATCTCTTCATAGCGCTCGGCCCGAAGGGGCGCGGGCTGCGCAGCCAGCTGCTGCGACGCTGCGCCCCGTTGCTGCCGGGGCTGCAGCATCGCTGGCTCGCCGCACGACTCGACGCCGGGCTGGATGCCGCGGATCCGGGCGGCGCGGTGCCCGGCGCGTACCTCTCGCGCCAGATCGCCGGCACGACCCGCATCGTCGTCGGTGGCGGCGGCTCCGTACCCACGCCCGGCGAGCTGGCCCGGCAGGCCAGCGCCCAGGGCGACGACGCCGCCGCGCGCGAGCTGCTCGAAGAGGCCCTCGACTTCGATCCCGGCCAGGCCGCGCTGTGCGCCGAACTGCTGGCGCTGTACCGCCGCGGCAACGACCGCCAGGCCTTCGAGCGCATGCGCACGCGCATGCTGGGCCGGCGCCTGGCACTGCCGGAGGAATGGGAGCGTGCCGCGGCCTGGTTTCGCGACCGGACCGCACACGCCGATGGAGCGATGACATGAACGCCGCCGCGCCGGACCTCTCGATGCAACCCGGGCTGTACCTGCAGCCGACGATCGCTGGCGCCTACTACGCGCTCTCGCGCCGCGACACGACCCCGCTGCGGCGCCTGCTGCTGGCGCTGTTCGCGACGGCCGAGAGCCCGTCGGCCGCCGTCCCCGAGCTGTGCCGCTGGCTGGACACGCCCGATCACGCCGCGGCGCTGAACACCCTGCAGCAGGCGCAGTCCCTGGGCTTCGTCCAAGGATACGATGCGCCACGCTCGGTACCCTCGCTCGGCGTCGGCCAGGAACTGCACCAGCTGCTGCCGCGGCTCTCCTCCGTCGGCAAGGGGATGATCGTCGACTGGAACGGGTTGTCGCTGGCCTCCGCGGGCCTGGATGACCCGACCGCCGATGCCCTGGCCGCGCTCAGCGCCGACCTGATCGCCGTGCAGGAGCGGCACGCCGACCGCCTGGTGCAGACGCTGGGGCTCGCGACGCACGGCTGGGCGGCGGTCAACGCGCACGGCTCGAGCCGCATCGGCGCCTGGCCGCTTTACGCCGGCGAGACGCGCCTGATGCTGGTGCTGCTCGGCGAACCGCAGCTCAACCGCCCCGAGTTCCTCGCCCTCGCCTGGCTGCTGGTCAATCGCTACGGCTGATCGCCGCCGCGATCCACGCCGGTATACTCCCTGGCAGACCCGGCAACACCGGGCCGTGGAGGGGCAGCATGGTTGACCTACCCTGCGGTCGCGCCGTGCGCGGCGCGGCACTGCTGATCGGCCTGGCGCTGTGCGGCATCGCCGCCGCAGCCGCACCCGCTGCGCCGAAATCGCCCCCCGAACCCATCACGAAGGACGAACTCACGCCGGCATCGATGCTGCCGCCCGCACCGGCCTTCAACGGCCAGACGCGCGCGCCCGCCGTGGTGTCGCGGACCGCGTTCAACGTCGAGACCGTGGCCATCGGCCTCGCGGCACCGTGGTCGCTGGCCTTCCTCCCGGACGGGCGGATGCTGGTGAGCGAGAACCGCGGCACGCTGCGCGTCGTCACGCCCGCCGGCGTCCACTGGGCGGTCGAAGGCGTGCCGCCGGTGAAGGCCGTGGCCGCCATGGGCCTGCACGACGTCGTCCTCGATCCGGACTTCGCCCACAACCGCCGCATCTACTTCGCCTACTTCGCGCCGCCGCCGGGCGAGCCGGGCGCGTCCTGGCCGATCAGCGAATACTACGATCGCGTGTACGACGTGTCGGTCGCCGAGCGGCGCCGCCTGCGCATCGGCATGGAGCAGGTCGCGCGCGCGCGGCTGAGCGAGGACGAGCGGCACCTCGAGGATGTCGCGGTCATCCTCGAGGGCACCGAGCGGCGCCTGGCGTTCGCGCCCGACGGCACGCTGTTCGCGACCGGCGCGGACCGCTTCCGCTACTACGACAGCGACCTCAGCGGTGGCCGCGACAGCTTCGAGGCCAATGCGACGATCCGCAAGAACTTCACCGGCCGCGTCAGCCGCATCAACACCGACGGCACCGCCCCGCGCGACAATCCGTTCCTGGCCGACCCGCTGGTGCCAGCGGACGTGTACGCGTTCGGCCTGCGCGACCCCGAGGGCGCGGCCATCCATCCGCAGACCGGCGAGCTGTGGGAACTCGAGCACGGCCCGGCAGGGGGCGATGAGCTGAACATCATCCGCGCCGGGCGCGACTACGGCTGGCCGGTCATCTCCTACGGGCGGCAGTACACGACCGGCAAGCCCACCGGCTCGGGCCGCACCGCGGCCGCGGGGATGGAGCAGCCGCTGTACTTCTGGTTCCCGGACATCGCCCCTTCGGGGATGCTGTTCTACACCGGCGAGCGCTTCCCGGAATGGCGCGGCAACCTGTTCCTCGGCGCCCTCGCGGCGAAATCGCTGGTGCGCCTGGTCCTCGACGGCGAGCGTGTCGTCGGCGAGGAGCGGCTGCTCGCCGGGCGCAACCAGCGCATCCGCGACGTGCGCCAGGGTCCCGATGGCCTGATCTACTTGCTGACCAGCGACGGTTCGCTCCTGCGGCTCGTCCCCAAGGATTGACTGAAATTAAAATCTCTGTTCTGATTTAGGCGAACCCGGCCACACTGCCCGCGGGAGGGCACCCGATGACCGCTGCCGCGCGCAAGCTCCGCTTCGCCTACATGGACCACTGGCGCGTCGACGGTCCGCAGGGCTACGTTTCGCACTACAGCTCGGTCAAGCAGCTCGACCGCTTCGTCCGGCAGGTCGCGGCGCTCGGCTTCGAGGGCCTCGAGACCTTCGAGTTCCACGTGCCCGTGCTGATCGACCTGTTCGGCTCGCTCGCCAACGCACGCGAGTTCCTGCAGGAGCGCGGCATCGAGCGCATCGTCGGCCTGTTCCACGCGGTCATGTACCGCAATGGCGTGAGCCAGGCGCACGAGCCCTCGACCCACGATTTCCTGTTCAACAACGCGCTGCAGACGGTGAAGTCCTGCGGCGGGCTCGGCGTGCAGAACCTGGTGGTGATGCCCGCGGGCCAGTACCACGACGTCGAGCCGGTGAGCGATGAGAAGCTGCGCGCCTGCGCCGACCTGTGGAGCCGCGTCGGCAAGATGACGCTCGACTACGGCATCCGCGTCTGCTGCCACCACGAGTTCTACTGCGGCATCCACCACGCCGAGGAGCTGCGCAAGTTCTACGAGTGGAGCGACCCGCGCTACGTCTTCTGGTATTGCGACACGGCGCAGCACACGATCTCCGGCGTCGACCCGGTAGACCTGTATCTCAAGCTCCACAACCGCTGCGCCGGCTTCCACCTCAAGGACACGCACCACGTCGACCGCCTGGGCGAGTACCGCCAGGCGCCCGAATCGGAGGTGACGGCGAAGACCACGCCGCGCTGGTTCTGGGAGATGGGCACCGAGGAAGGC
>JAXMGO010000040.1:0-10671 GCA_046347255.1 Steroidobacteraceae bacterium | reverse complement strand
CCATCGCGCGCTGGCCGAGGCGGCGCAGCGCCTGCGCGCCGCGCCGCCGGCCGACTGGCCGCTGCTGGTGCAGGGCGAGGCGCCGCGCGAGCAGCTGCTGGCGCGCTTCCGCGAGTCGGGGCGCGCGGTGCTGCTCGGCACCGCGAGCTTCTGGGAGGGCGTGGACGTGCAGGGCAGCGCGCTGCGGCTGGTGGTGATCGACAAGCTGCCGTTCGCGGCGCCGGACGATCCGATCGTGCGCGCGCGCGTGCAGCACCTGAAGGCGAGCGGCGGCCAGCCGTTCCGCGACTACCAGCTGCCCGAGGCCGCGCTCGCGCTCAAGCAGGGCGTGGGGCGCCTGATCCGCAGCGAGGAGGACCAGGGCGTGGTCGTGATCTGCGATCCGCGGATCGTCAGCCGTGGCTATGGCCGGAGCCTGCTCGCCTGCCTCCCGCCGATGCCCGTCACGCGCGATCGCGACGCGGCGGTCGGCCGGCTGCGGCGCCAGGCGGCGGAGCTGCCGGCGTGAGGCTGCTGGCGCTCGATTCGGCCGGCGGCAGCTCTTCGGTCGCGATCTGGCGGGAGGGCGAGGTGCTCGTGCAGGCGGCGGTCGCGCTCGGGCACCACAGCGAGCAGCTGCTGGTGCTGGTCGAGCAGTGCCTCGCCGAGGCCGGCGTCGGACTCGCGCAGATGGATGCGATCGCCTGCGGCCGCGGCCCCGGCGCCTTCACCGGCGTGCGGCTGGCGCTGTCGGTGGCACAGGGGCTGGCCTATGCCGCAGGGCGGCCCGTCATCGCAGTATCGAACCTGCAGGCGGCTGCCGAGCGCGCCACGCGCGAGCCGGGCGCGCCGTCGCGCCTGCTGGTCTGCCACGACGCGCGCATGCACGAGGTCTACTGGGCGGCCTATGAGCGCGACGCCGGGGGCGCGACCCGCCTGGTCGGCGCCGAGGCCGTGGGGTCGCCCCGATCCGTCGCGTTGCCGACGGCCTGGTCGGGCGCGGGCGCGGCATGGGGTGTCGGCACCGGGTTCGTGGCCTACGCGGCCGAACTCGAGCGGCTGCAGGCACGCCTCGCGCGGCGGGTGCCGCTCGAGGGCCAGGCGGGCGAAGTGGCCCGCGTGGCGGCCAGGCTCGGGCTCGGGGCGGCCGTCGCGGCCGAGCAGGCGGCGCCCATCTACCTGCGCGACGAGGTCGTCACGCCGGCGCCACGCGGCCCGGCGGCAAGCATTCCTCCTGAGCCGGCCGGGCCGTCACGCACCTGTCATCCGTATACCCTATCGTGCGGGGAGCGAGGATGACGGTCACGGGATGGGTTCCGTGCACATCTTGGTCGTGGAAGACGAGCGGGCCATACGCGACATGATCGCCTTTGCCTGCGTCGCGCCGGCTTCGAGGTCAGCGAGGCCGGCGATGCACGCACGGCCCGCGCGGCGCTCGCGGACCGCCGTCCCGACCTGCTGCTGGTCGACTGGATGCTGCCGGACACCAGCGGGCTGGAACTCACGCGCGCCCTCAAGCGCGAACCGGACCTGCGCGAGCTGCCGATCATCATGCTCACGGCGCGGGCCGAGGAGGCCGACAAGGTCGCGGGACTCGAGGGCGGCGCCGACGACTACGTCACCAAGCCCTTCAGCCCGCGCGAACTGGTGGCGCGGATCAATGCGCTTCCTGCGGCGCAGCGAGGGTGGCGGCGACGGCGAATCGCACGAGATCGACGGCCTGGTGATCGACCGCGCCGCGCATCGCGTGAGCGCACGCGGCCGGGTGGTCGCGCTGGGCCCGACCGAATACCGCCTGCTGGAGTTCTTCATGACGCATCCCGAGCGCGTGTACACGCGAGCAGCTGCTCGACCGCGTCTGGGGCGGCAACGTCTACGTCGAGGAGCGCACCATCGACGTGCACATCCGCCGCCTGCGCAAGGCGCTGGAGGAGCACGGCTACGACGGCTTCGTCCAGGACGGTGCGCGGCAGCGGCTACCGCTTCTCCAGCCGGCCCGAGGACTGATGGGCATCGCCGACCGGCTGCTGCTCGCCGCGCGCGTCCTGGCGATCGCCGGGCAGCTCGGCTTCCCTCGCGGGACTGCTCGCCGGTCGCCCGTGGTTGCTGTCGCGGCGCTCGGGTTGTAGCTGCTGGGAGCACCGCGCGCCTCCATCGCGTGCTGCGCTGGCTGCGCGCCGGCGTGCCGGAGCCGGGCGCCGGAGTACGGCGGTTCGTGGGGCGACGTGGTCGCGATGATCATGCGCCCGGCACTGGCGCCGCCAGTACCACAAGGCGCGCCTGCTGCGGCCGCTGCGCGAGCTGCGGCGCTCGACGGCGGCGATGCCGGACGGCGTCGTCGTGCTCAACCCGCACGCCGAGATCCTGTGGTTCAACCGCATGGCGGGCCAGCTGCTGGCGCTGCGCAAGTCCGACGCCGGCATGCGCATCGAGAACCTCGTGCGCGATCCGGAATTCGTGCGCTACCTGCGCGGCGGGCAGTATGGCGCGCCGGTCATCGTGCACCCGACGGTGCCTGGGCAGCACGTGGCCATCCTCGTCGTGCCGTACGGGGCGGGCCAGTTCCTGCTGCTGGTGCGCGACGTGACGCGCCAGGCCCTGCTGGAGGACATGCGCCGCGATTTCGTCGCCAACGCCTCGCACGAGCTGCGTTCGCCGCTCACGGTGATCAGCGGCTACCTCGAGACGCTGGCGCAGGATCCGGCCCTGGATGCGGAACTGGCGGCGCCGCTGCAGGAGATGCGCCGGCAGGCCGAGCGCATGCACCGTCCTGCAGGACCTGCTGGATCTCTCGTGCCTGGAATCCTCCGGCAGCGCGGCGTCGGGCGCGCGGGTCGACGTGGTGACGCTGGTCGCCCAGCTGCGCCGTGACGCGGCCGCGCATCCGCGGCCGCACGCGACGCCGCAGGTGGGAACTGAATCCGCGGCCGGCCTGCTGGGCGATGAAGCGCAGCTGCACGCGGCGTTCCGCAACCTGGTGGACAATGCACTGAAGTATACGCCCGCGGACGGGCAGGTGCGCGTGCGCTGGTGGCTGGACCGGGCGGGCGCCCATTTCTCGGTCAGCGACACCGGCATCGGCATCGCCGCCGAGCACATTCCGCGCCTGACCGAGCGCTTCTACCGCGTCGATCCGGGGCGCAGCCGCGAGTCCGGCGGTTCGGGCCTGGGCTGGCCATCGTCAAGCACGTCCTGCAGCGCCACGGCGCGACGCCCGAGATCGCGAGCGTCGAGGGCCGCGGCAGCACCTTCACCCGTCATTTTCCCGCGGAGCGATCGCCCATCCGGCGGCCGCCAGCGCGGCGCCGGACGACGGAACCGCGGCAGTCGCGCAGTCGAACTGCGCTATAGTGGGGAATCGCGAGGCCGCTGATCTTTCGCACCACACCTCCCGTCGCTTCAACGAGGATCTCGAGCGGGTGCGTTCGAAGGTGCTGGCGATGGGCGGGTTCGTCGAGAACCAGCTGTCGCAGGCCCTGACCGCGCTGATCGACGGCAACAGTGCCCTCGGCCGGCAGGTCGCGGCCGACGACTACCAGGTCAACGCCATGGAGGTGCAGATCGACGAGGAGTGCAGCCGCATCCTCGCGACGCGCGCCCCGGCGGCCGGCGACCTGCGCGTGATCGTGGCCACCATCAAGACGATCACCGACCCCGAGCGCATCGGCGACGAGTGCGAGAAGGTCGGGCACATCGCCGCGCGGCTCGCCTCGCTGGAACGTCCGGCCGACCGCTACCGCGAGGTCCACCTGGGGCGTGCTGCAGGCGATGGTGCACGAGATGCTGGACGCGTTCGCGCGCATGGACGCCGAGGCGGCGCTGCGCACCGCGCGGACCATCTGCAGCATCGACGAGGAATACGAGGCGATCCAGCGCCAGTGCATCACCTTCATGATGGAGGACCCGCGGCTCATCGGCCGCGCCCCTGGACGTGATGTGGGTGGTGCGCGCGCCTGAGCGCATCGGCGATCATGCCAAGAACATCTGCGAGTACGTGATCTACATGGTGCACGGCAAGGACGTGCGGCACACCTCAAGCTGGACAACGTCGAGCGCGAGCTGTCGGCGCGCCGCGCCGCCGCATGAGGCTGGCGGGCGCCGCGCGGGCAACGCGCTCGGCCTGCTGGCCTGCCTGGGCTCGCTGGGCTTCGCCCGGGTACGCGCAGGGCATGGCGCCTCTATCCGTGCCCGCTGTGCATCTTCCAGCGCGTCGGCATCGCCGCGACCGGCCTGATGTTCCTGCTGGCGGCGTTGCACGATCCGCGCGTGGCTGGGGCGCGCGTACGGCGTGCTGGTCGGCCTGCCGTTGCTGGCGACGCTCAACGCGCTGCGGCACGTGTGGATCCAGCACCAGCCGCCCGGCAGCGTGCCGAGCTGCGGCGCGACGCTCGACTACCTGCTCGAGGTTCTTCCTGCTGACGCACGTGATCCGCAAGGTCCTGTCCGGTTCCGGCGAGTGCGCCAAGGTGACCTCGACCTTCCTCGGCCTGTCGATGCCCGCCTGGGTGGCCTGCGCGACGCTGGCGCTCGGCGTGCTCAACGTCCGCAGCAACCCGCTTCAGCCGAGGAGCTGGCGCAGTACTTCAGGGTAGATGGCGTGCAGCTGGTCGATGTCGGCCAGCCGCACGCACTCGCTGACCTTGTGGATGCTGGCATTGGGGACGCCGAGTTCGACGACCTGCGCGCCGAGCGGCGCGATGAAGCGTCCGTCGGACGTGCCGCCGCTGGTGGAGAGCTCCGGCCGCTGCCCGGTCACCGCCGCGATCGCGTGCGGTGCCGACGGCGTCCGACAGCACGCCCGGCGGCGTGTAGAACGGCTCGCCCGACAGGTACCACTCCAGCGTGTAGCGCACCTTGTGGCGCTGCAGGATGCCTCGACGGTGGCCTTCAGGCCATCGAGCGTCTGCACCGGCGAATAGCGCAGGTTGAAACGCGCGCCTTCAGCTCGCCGGGAATGACGTTGGGCGCGCCGGTGCCGGCCGTGAGGTTGGAGATCTGGAACGTGGTCGGCTGGAATGCGCGCGTTGCCGGCGTCCCAGATCGGCTGGTCAGCTCGGCCAGCGCGGGGCGAAGCTGTGCACCGGATTCTCGGCCACCTGCGGATAGGCGATGTGGCCCTGGACGCCGTGCACCGTCAGCCGGCCTGACAGCGAACCGCGCCGGCCGATCTTGATCATGTCGCCGGTCGAGCGGCCGCTGGAGGGTTCGCCGACGATGCACCAGTCGATGCGCTGGCCACGCGCGCGCAGGGTCTCGACCACGCGCTTGGTGCCGTCCACGCTCGGGCCTTCCTCGTCGCTGGTGATCAGGGTAGGCGATCGTGCCGGCATGGCCCGGCCGTTCGGCCACGAAGGCCTCGCAGGATCGACGCGAGCCCGCTCTTCATGTCCGCCGCGCCGCGGCCGTAGAGCAGTTCGCCGCGCGTATCCGGCCGGAACGGATCCGACTGCCACTCGAGCGGCCCGGTGGGCACGACGTCGGTATGGCCGGCGAAGCACAGCACCGGGATCGCCATTGCCGCGCGTCGCCCACAGGTTGTCGATGTTGCCGTAGCGCAGCTTCTCCACCGAAGCCGACGGCGAGGCGCTCGGCCATCACGTCCTGGCAGCCGGCGTCGGCAGGCGTCACGGATGGCCGCGCGATCAGGTCGCGGGTCAGCTCGATAGTCGGGGACATCGTCGCGGTGTCAGCTCTGTCGAACGGCGCCGGTCGCGCGCCACGCGCCTTATACGATGCGATCCTGCCGGGGGCAAGTGGCGCGGGGCCCCGCGCTGGCGGCGCGCCGGCGCAACATCGCACCGGCGCCCGGCTGCAACACGGCTGTCACATGCGGCGGCTATAACAGGATCCGCCGCGGGATGCGTCCCGTGGTTCCCGCGTCAGTCCTACGAGGGTGAGCGAAGTGAAGAAAATGTCATCCTGGGTGAGCAGCCTCTTCGCCGGAGTGGTCCTGGCGGGCCTGGCGGGCCATGCCGCGGCGGCCGACATCTCCGGCGCAGGCGCGACCTTCCCGTACCCGGTCTACGCCAAGTGGGCCGAGGCGTACAAGGCCGCGACCGGTGTCGGACTCAACTACCAGTCGATCGGTTCGGGTGGCGGCATCAAGCAGATCAAGGCCGCGACGGTCACGTTCGGCGCGTCGGACAAGCCGCTCGAGCCCAGGGAACTGGCGGCCGCGGGGCTGGTGCAGTTCCCGATGGTCATCGGCGGCGTGGTACCCGTCGTCAATGTCCCGGGCATCAGGCCGGGCGAGCTGGTGCTCGATGGTCCGACCCTGGCGGGCATCTACGTGGGCGATATCGCCAGCTGGGACGATGCGCATCCGGGCGCTCAACCCGCGGGCCCGGCTGCCGAAGCTCGCGATCGCGCCCATCTTCCGCTCGGACGGGTCGGGCACGAACTTCCTGTTCACCAACTACCTGGCGACGGTCAGCGCCCCGTTCAAGGAAAAGATCGGCGCGGCGACCTCGGTCGAATGGCCGGTCGGCATCGGCGCCAAGGGCAACGAGGGCGTGGGCCAACATGACCGCGCAGACCACCGGCGCCATCGGCTACGTCGAGTACGCCTACGCGAAGCAGAACGCGATGACCTACCTGCAGCCTGAACCACGACGGCAAGACGGTAGCGCCGCAGGCCGCCGCCTTCGCCGCGGCCGCGGCCAACGCCGACCGGGCCAGGGCCGAGGGCTACTGCCCTGGTCCTCACCGACCAGCCGGGCGCGGCCAGCTGGCCGATCACCGGGGCGAGCTTTATCATCATGTACAAGGTGCCGAAGGATGCCGCCGCGGCGGCCGAGGCGCTGAAATTCTTCGCCTGGTCGTACCGCAACGGCGCGGGGCTGGCCAGCGGCCTCGACTACGTGCCGCTGCCGGCGAACGTTGTGAAGCTGGTCGAGCAGACCTGGAAGGGTTCGATCCTGGTCGACGGCAAGCCGGTCTGGTCGGGCAAGTGAGGGTGGCCGCCGCCGGCGCCGGCCGGCGTGCGGCCCTTCGCCACGTCCTGCGGATCGGAAGCTCATGAAACCCGGGGAACTGCGCGGGCATCTGCGGCGCGACGGACGCGTCGAGGCGGTCTTCCGCAACGCCACGCTGGTGGCGGTGCTGCTGGTGCTGGCGCTGCTCACCGGGGTGATCGTGTCGCTGCTCGTCGGCGCCTGGCCGGCGATGCAGACCTTCGGCTTCGCGTTCATCACGCGTGAGCGCTGGAACCCGGTGACCGAGATCTTCGGGGCGGCCGGCCCGCTGTACGGCACGCTGGTGAGCTCCGCCATCGCGCTGCTGATCGCCGTGCCGCTGAGTCTCGGCATCGCGATCTTCCTCACCGAGACCTGCCCGCGCTGGCTGCGCGCGCCCATCAGCACGGGCATCGAACTGCTGGCCTCGATACCGAGCATCGTCTACGGCATCTGGGGGCTGTTCGTGCTCGCGCCGGTCCTGCAGCACAGCGTGCAGCCGTGGCTGATCGAGCACCTGGGGCCGGTGCCGCTCATCGGCCCGCTGTTCCGCGGGCCGCCGTTCGGCATCGGTCTGCTGACCGCGGGCGTCGTGCTGGCGGTCATGGTGCTGCCGTTCATCGCATCCGTGATGCGCGAGGTGTTTCGCATGGCACCGCGGTCGCTGAAGGAGGCCGCCTACGGCCTGGGCGCGACGCAGTGGAACGTCGTCTGGCAGGTCGTCCTGCCGTGGTCGCGGCCGGGCGTGATCGGCGGGATCATGCTCGGGCTCGGCCGGGCGCTGGGCGAGACCATGGCCGTGACCTTCGTCATCGGCAACGCGCATCGCATCAATGCCTCGCTGCTGGCACCCGCCACGACGATCTCCGCGGCGATCGCCAACGAGTTCAGCGAGGCGGTCGGGGACCTGTACACGGCGTCGCTCTTCTACCTCGGGGTGCTGCTGTTCGTGCTCACCTTCGTCGTGATCGCGGCGGCGCGGCTGCTGCTGCGGCGGCTCGAGTCCGTGTCGGGCGGGCACGCATGATCAGCCCGCTGCAACGCCGCCGCGCCATGAACGTGGTGGCCTTCGCCGCCTCGGGCCTCGCCACCGCGATCGGGCTCGCGCTGCTGGTGGCGATCCTGTGGACGCTGCTGGCACGCGGGCTCGGGGCCCTCAGCCTGGACGTGTTCCGCCAGGTGACGCCGGCGCCGGGCAGCCCCGGCGGCCTGGCCAACGCGATCTTCGGCAGCGTGCTGATGACCTTCCTCGGCATCCTGGTCGGTGCGCCGCTCGGCCTGCTGTCCGGCACCTACCTGGCCGAATACGGGCGTGGCACGCGGCTGAGCACCGTGGTGCGGTTCATCAACGACGTGTTGCTGAGCGCGCCCTCGATCATCATCGGCCTGTTCGTCTACACGCTGGTGGTGGTGCGGATGGGCCGGTTCTCGGCCCTGGCCGGGGCCATCGCGCTGGCGCTGATCGCGATGCCCGTGATGGTGCGCGCGACCGAGGACATGCTCGGACTCGTGCCGCGCGGCCTGCGCGAGGCCTCGGCGGCGCTGGGTGCGCAGCCCTGGCGCACGACACTGCAGGTCGTGCTGCCGGCGGCCCGCAGCGGCCTGCTGACCGGCCTGCTGCTGGCGGTGGCCCGCATCAGCGGCGAGACGGCACCGCTGCTGTTCACCGCGCTCAACAACCAGTTCTGGAGCAGCGACCTGACCCGCCCGATGGCGAACCTGCCGGTCGTGATCTTCCAGTTCGCCATGAGCCCGTACAAGGACTGGCAGGCCCTCGCCTGGGCGGGGGCGGTGCTCATCACGCTGTTCGTGCTGCTGCTGAGCGTGCTGGCGCGCTCGATCGCCGCGCTGTTCGGCCGGCACACGCCTGCCGGGGACTGACGTGACCCTGGAACAGGCCGATCTCGGGCATCACTACAACAGCCGCTACAACGAGGAGCTCGAGCGGCTGCGCGCCGGGGTGCTGCAGATGGGCGGCCTGGTCGAGCAGCAGCTGCGCAGCGCCCTGTTGGCGCTGGCATCCGGCAGCGCCGCCGATGCCGAACGCGTGCTGCGCGGCGAATACCGCGTCAATGCCATGGAGGTCGGCCTCGACGAGGAGTGCAACCGCATCCTGGCGACGCGCGGGCCGACGGCCTCGGACCTGCGGCTGGTGGTGGCGGTGCTGAAGGCGATCACCGACCTGGAGCGGGTCGGGGACGAGGCCCGCAAGATCGGCACCATCGGCCTGCGCCAGGGGGATCATGACCGGATCCCGGGTGGCCATCGCGTCGTGCGCAACCTCGGGACCGTGGCGCTCGACCTGCTGCAGGCGGCGCTCGAGGTGTTCGCGCGGCTCGACGCCGATGCGGCACTGGCGATCGCGCGGCGCGATCGGGTCGTGGACGCCGAGCACGAGTCGGTGCAGCGCCAGTGCATCACCTTCATGATGGAAGACCCGCGCAGCATCCGGGCCGCGATCGACATGCTGTGGGTGGCGCGGGCGCTCGAGCGCGTCGGCGACCACGCCAAGAACATCTGCGAGCATGTCGTGTACCTGGTGCAGGGCAGGGACATCCGCCATGCCGCGCCCGACGAGCCGGCGCCGGGCGTCGCGGGATCCGCCACGGGCGAGCCCCGCCAGCCGCACCCGGGCCGCTGAGCCCTCCCGCCGCGTGGCCGCGCATCCTCCCCGGCGCCGTGTCATGGGGCTGGCCATACGCGGCGTGTAGCTTGGGCGGCGTCGCGGAACAACCCGAGGAGTCGCACGACATGTCCAGATCACTCGCCACCGCCCTTGCCGTACTGGCCTGCGCCGCGGGCGTCGCCCACGCCGATACCAAGCTGGGGGAAAACACGACCATCGGTGGCAAGGCCTTCATCGACCTCACCAACGTCGACCAGCGGAACAACGACGTGCAGCAGGCCGGCAACGGGTTCGGCGCCGACGTCAAGCGCTTCTACCTGTCGGCCACCCACGATTTCGGCGACATCTGGTCCGCCAACGTCACGACGGACTTCCAGTACTCGTCGACGCTCGGCGCCACGGAACTGTTCGTCAAGAAGGCCTACCTGCAGGCGAAGCTGTCCGATGCCTTCTGGGTGCGTGCCGGCTCCGCGGACCTGCCCTGGGTGCCGATGGACGAGGACCAGTACGGCTACCGCTTCGTCGAGAACGTGCTGGTCGACCGCCTGAAGTTCGGTACCTCGGCCGACTGGGGCGTGCACGTCGGCGGCAAGTTCTCCGACGGCAGGTTCAACTACGCGGTATCGGTGATCAACGGCAACGGCTACAAGAACCCGACGCGCTCGAAGAGCATGGACGTCGAGGCGCGCGTGGGCTTCGTGCCGGTCAAGGGTCTGACGCTCGCGCTCGGCGCGTACTCGGGCAAGCTGGGCAAGGACGTCGAGACCGGAACCTCGACCGGCGCGACGCTGCACAACGCCTCGCGCATCACGGCGCTGGCCGCCTACAAGGCCGACAGGTTCCGCGTCGGCGGCGAGTACTTCACGGCCGACAACTGGAACAACGTCACCACCACGGCGACCGACAAGGCCGATGGCTTCTCGCTCTGGGGCGGCTACGACTTCACCAAGCAGCTGGCGGCCTTCGCGCGCTTCGACAGCGCCAAGACCAGCAGGGACCTCGCTCCCGGCCTGAAGGACACGTACTTCAACGTCGGCCTCGACTACAAGCCGCGCAAGAACATCGACCTCGCGTTCGTCGTCAAGAACGAGAAGGCCGAGAACGGTTCGGTCA
>JAXMGO010000004.1:0-207589 GCA_046347255.1 Steroidobacteraceae bacterium | reverse complement strand
GCGGAGTCTGGAAGCCGAGGCTTAGCGCATGCTTAAATCCGCGGCGCGTGATACTGAACCGAACCCTCGCGGTCGCGCCGATGATGGATTGGACCGACAGTCGATAATTCGCTTTTCAGAACAAGTACTTGGCGTTATGTCTAGGTGCTTGTCTCCTTTACGTCTCCTCAAGCACGAAGTCGGAGTCATTTGTGGCTTGGCGCCTGGGTGATAGTTCCCCAGATTTCATGTTGCGGTTGTCGTTTCGGTAGGATTCCTTGGGGTTCTTAACAGGGAAGAACAAATAGTGGCCCGTAGAGGATTCTTCGCTGAACTTCAGCATCAATCGCGCGTAGCCGCTCGTGAACGGGTTCGCTCTGAGCGGGCCGCTGCGCGGGATCATCAAGCCGCAATTCGCTTGGCCGAGCAGACACGTAAGGCCGTTCAGCGAATGGCTGCGCAGGCGGCTCGTGCAAGTGCCGCCGAACTCAAGCGGTTGGAGAAGGAAACTCGCGAGGCACATGTCGCGGCTAAGGAAGCCGAGGTGGACGAAAAGAACAAGAAGCTCGAAGAGGACTATGCAGAGATCGATTCCATCCTCGCTGCCACACTCGGAGTGGACGACTTCGTTGACCTCAGGAAGCTCATAGTCTCAGCGGAACATCCGCCGTTCGACATGGGTCATTTGGAGGTTCCAACCCCACTGCCACCGGAGATACCGTTCCCCGCGCAGCCCATTTTCAATCCGCCTCCGGCGCCAACTGGTATAGCTGCTCTTTTCGGCAAGAAGAAGCACGAGGCGGCCGTAGCGAAAGCTCAAGCCGAGCATGATCAAGCGCTTGCGGATTGCCAGAAAAAGCGCGAGCAAGTTGTTGCTCTTCGACGCGAGACGCAGGCCGCTCATGCTCGAGCCGAGGCTGAAAGAACTGCTGCCCTCTATAACGCCAAAGAAGCCTATGCCAAGGCATGCGCAGTACGTGAAGCCGAGGCGACGGCGAGCAACAATAGACTGGAAGAGTTGATCGCCAATCTGGGCTATGGAGCCGCAGATGCTGTCCAGGAGTACGTTTCTATAGTTCTCGCGAATTCGGTGTATCCAGATTGCTTTCCTGTGACACACGACTTCAGCTTCGAACCGGCTTCAGCCGAGTTGAAGGTGAGGGTATTGGTGCCAGGTCCAGACCAGATTCCTACCGTCAAATCGTACAAGTACAGCAAGTCGGCGGATGAGATCACAGAGACCTCTCTGTCCCAGAAAGCCATCAGAGATCGCTATGAAGGAGCCGTACATCAGGTTGCATTGCGCTCTATTCACGAGGTATTCGAGGCCGATCGAAGGGGGCTGATCAAGACGATTTCCCTGACGATCGGCACCGAAACCGCAGATCCCGCAACTGGTCGTCATGCATACATCCCATTCGTAGTGGCAGGCGCGGAGCGGGAGGCATTCCTGACATTTGATCTTTCGGCGGTGGTTCCAGAGTCCACGCTTGCGCATATTGGCGCAGCTATCTCAAAGAACCCCTTCGCCCTGGTTGCCGCTGAAACTTCCGGAGTCAGGCGATCTTGAGCGGCGGTGCGAAGCTCATCTTCAATCCGGCACCTGGTTGGCCCAAGCCACCACCCGGGTGGGTTCCACCGAAGGGTTGGGTTCCTGATCCTTCGTGGCCGCCACCACCAGCGGGTTGGCAGCTCTGGATCGGCGAAGACAAGGCAGACGGACTCGAACCTACGGCTCTCACGCAGAAATCGGCAACTATGCCGGTTCAGGGCTCCAAGGCAGACACACAGCAGACCAATTCAGATCAGCGCTTGGCGCTGCTCGAAGTGGAAAATGCCGCATTAAGAGCTCGCTTGGAAGAGCTTGGAAGTGACGCCCGCGAAGCAATCGTTTTGAACGACGAGCGGGTCCTCCAGAACGTCGGAGTCTACCGATACCATCATCCTCTAGAGAACGCCGTTGCTTTCAAGGAGCGCCTTGATGCCATTTGGGGCAGGATCGCAGAGATGATCAAGTCCGATGCAGCAATCGAAAAGTCGAACATGTTCACCTTCGATGGCTCATTGGCAAAAGGCCGTCGAATGTCGTCGGACTTGGCGCGGCTTATGCTTCGCGCTTATAACGCGGAAGCCGATAACGTCGTCCGCTCTCTGCGTGCCGGGAACGTTGAAGTGGCTATCAGGCGTTTAGAGGCCTCTCGCGATGCGATCGCGAACCTTGGAAAGATGATGGAAATGCGCATTAGCGACGCATACCACTCTCTCCGGATTGAAGAGATCGAACTGGCGTCTGATTACCAGATGAAGAAGCAGGAGGAGCGCGAAGCCGCACGAGAGGAGCGGGAAAGGCTTCGGGAAGAAGCCAAGGTTGAGGCGGAGTTGGCGGCTGAGAGGGCGCGACTCGACAAGGAGCGAAGTCACCTGGTCGCGGTCATAGAGAGGCTCAGGGCTGGAGGATCTGGGGACCGAGATCTGGAGCAGAAGCTGGCCGAAGTGGATAGCGCAATCGCAAAGAATGACTACAGAGCCGCCAACATTCGAGCCGGCTACGTGTATGTGATCTCAAATCGGGGTGCCTTTGGGGGCTATGTCGTGAAGATTGGTCTAACGCGCCGACTGGAACCTATGGATCGAATCAATGAGCTCGGCGACGCTTCCGTGCCATTCCGCTTTGACCTTCACGCCCTCTACTTTTCCGAGGATGCCGTGACTCTCGAGAATGACCTGCATCAGCATTTCGCTGATCGGAAGGTGAACTGGGTGAATGATCGTCGGGAGTTCTTCTTCGCTACTCCGGCGGAGGTGCGGGAGGTGCTGGCATCCAAGGTCGGCAACCTGCTGGAATTTGTGGAAGAGGTTGCATCCACGGAGTATCTACAAAGCGTTTCGAACTGGCCGGAGCACGTCCGAAAGTCGGGTCCACTGGCGTCATAGCTGTGTTTATGGATTGCTCTTTGCGGCGGAGCGAGTCACTGTCAGGCACTGATGCGAACCGAGGTATTGGGAAATTTTCCGGCAGAAATCGAAGAAACGACCGGAGTGGAAAACACTAAAAAATAGGCATTTCCGTCGAGAAACGCAGCGATTCCATTGATCGCAGAGTGTCCGTTGCGCCCATGATGGAGTGGACCGACCGCCACTGCCGCTACTTCCTGCGCGGCTACGGGCCCGACATCCTCCTGTACACCGAGATGCTCACCGCGCAGGCGCTGGTGCATGGCGATGCCGCGCGGCTGCTGCGCCACTCGCCCGAGGAGCATCCGCTGGCGCTGCAGCTCGGCGGGAGCGATCCCGCGCTGCTGGCGCGCGCCGCGGCCCTTGGCGCCGCCGCGGGCTATGACGAGGTCAACCTCAATTGCGGCTGCCCGAGCGAGCGGGTGCAGTCGGGCGCCTTCGGCGCCTGCCTGATGCTCGAGCCGGAGCGCGTCGCGGAGTGCGTGCGCGCGATGCGCGCCGCGGTCGACGTGCCGGTCACCGTCAAGATGCGCATCGGCGTCGTCGAAGGGGCGGGCGCGGCCACGCGCGCGCGCCTGCAGGCCTTCGGCGAGGACGCCTACCGCCAGCTCGCGGCCTTCACCGCGGCCGTGGCGCAGGCGGGCTGCACGGTGTTCATCGTGCATGCGCGCGAGGCGGTGCTCGGCGGGCTCTCGCCGAAGGAGAACCGCGAGGTGCCACCGCTGCGCCCCGAGGTCGCGGCGCGGCTCAAGCGCGATTTCCCGGGCCTCACCTTCGTGCTGAACGGGGGCCTGCGCACGCTGGCGCAGGTCGAGGCGGCGCTGTCGTGGTGTGATGGCGTGATGCTCGGCCGCGAGGCCTACCACCGCCCGGCGGTGCTCGCGGAGCTGCAACGGCGCTTCGGGCGGCCCGGCTTCCAGCCGCTCGATGCCGGGGCCATGCTCGAGCGCATGGCCCGCTACGCCGAGGCCGAAATGCGCCTGGGCGAGTCGCTCGGCGCCATCACGCGGCACATGCTCGGCCTGCGCGCCGGGCTCCCGGGCGCGCGTGCCTTCCGCCGGCTGCTGTCCGAGGGCGCGCGGCGCGCGGACGCCGGCCCGGAGCTGCTGCGGCTGGCCGCCCGCCGCCTGGTTGCCGGCGGCCTGGCCGCGTAGCGGGGCCGGGGCGGGCGCGTATAATCGACAGGACTGCGGCTGATTATGTGAACTCATCCGGCCGACCGGGCCGGACCGTCGCGGTGCGCCAAGAGGGAAGAAGCGCCAGGCCCATGGTCAAGGACATCGAGCTCGCCATCCTGTTTGCCGACGTCGTGGGATCGACCCGCCTGTTCGAGGTGATGGGCGACCTGCGCGCGCGCGAGATGGTCGCGATCTGCATCGACGTGATGCGCACGGCGACCGAACAGCACAACGGCACCGTGATCAAGACCATCGGCGACGAGGTCATGGCGACGTTCCCGACCGCGGACGACGCGCTCAACGCGGCCGGCCAGATGCAGCGCCAGATCAGCTCGCACGCCGACCTGAAGGTCGAGGGCCAGCCGGTGTCGATCCGCATCGGCTGCCACTTCGGCCCGGTGGTGCTCGAGAACCGCGACGTGTTCGGCGCCAGCGTCCACACGGCCAACCGCATGACCAGCCAGGCGAAGGCCGGCCAGGTCATCACCACGGCCGCGACCGTCGAGCGGCTCTCGCCGGAGTGGCGCGCCTCGGTGCGCCAGATCGACGTCGCGCAGATCCGCGGGCAGGGCGGCGAGGTGGCGCTCTACGAGGTGCTGTGGCAGACCGAGGACGTCACCAGCATGCTGCCGGCGATCGCGCTGACGGCGCGCGACCAGAAGCGGCGGCTGCGCCTGCGCCTGACGGTGCAGGAACGCGAGTTCCTGGTCGACGATCAGCACCCGCAGTCGGTGATCGGCCGCTCGGAGGACAGCGACCTGGTGGTGCGCGGCAACCTGATCTCGCGCCTGCACGCGCGCGTCGAGTTCCACCGCAACCGCTTCATGCTCACGGACCAGAGCACCAACGGGACGTTCGTGCAGCCGGACGGCCAGGAGGAGGCCTTCGTGCGCCGCGACAGCATCCAGCTGAAGGGCACGGGGCGCATCGGCCTCGGGCGCGTGCCCGAGATCGACTCACCGCAGACGATCCATTACGTCCTGGAAGAGGACTGAAGGCGTCGCGCGACGCCCTCGATCTCGCTCCACAGCACGCCGGGGACGCGATCGCCGAAGTCCTCCAGGTAGCGGCGGAAGCCGGCGATCTCCTGGGTCCAGGCCGCGGCGTTGACCGAGGTGAGTTCGCCCAGCGTCGCGGCGGCGATGTCCAGCCCCTTGAGGTTCAGGTCGGCGGGCCGCGGCAGGTGGCCGATGGCGCTGTCCTGGGCGCCGGCCGCACCGGCGCAGCGTTGCAGCATCCAGGCGAGCACGCGCAGGTTGTCGCCGTAGCCGGGCCAGAGGAAATTGCCGGCGGCGTCCTGGCGGAACCAGTTGACGTGGAACACGCGGGGCGGCTGCCGGAGCGCCGCGCCGATGCGCAGCCAGTGCCCCCAGTAGTCGCCGTAGTTGTAGCCGCAGAAGGGCTTCATCGCCATCGGGTCGCGGCGCACGACGCCCACCTCGCCGACGGCGGCGGCGGTGGTCTCGGAGGCGACCATCGCGCCGACCAGCACGCCGTGCTGCCAGTCGCGCGCCTCGTAGACCAGCGGCGCGAGCTCGCGGCGCCGGCCGCCGAAGATCAGCGCCGAGATCGGCACGCCGCCCGGGGCGTCGGCCTGCGGGTCGTAGCTCGGGTTCTGGCTCGCGGCCACGGTGAAGCGCGAATTCGGGTGCGCCGCCGGGCCGTTCTTCGGGTCGTAGGGCCGGCCGAGCCAGTCGATGGCGGGCACGGCATCCTTGCGTCCTTCCCACCACGGCTCGTTGTCGGCGGTGAGCGCGACATTGGTGAACAGCGCGTCGCGCCGGACCATGTCGTAGGCGTTGCGGTTGGTCTTGGGGTTGGTGCCCGGTGCGACGCCGAAGTAGCCCGACTCGGGGTTGATGGCCCAGAGGCGCCCGTCCTTGCCGGGATGGAGCCAGGCGATGTCGTCGCCGACCGTGAACACCTTCCAGCCCGGGAGCGAGTCCGGCGGGATCAGCATCGCCAGGTTGGTCTTGCCGCAGGCCGAGGGGAAGGCCGCGGCGACGTAGTGCGTCTGGCCGGCGGGATCCTGCAGGCCGACGATCAGCATGTGCTCGGCGAGCCAGCCCTCGGTGCGCGCCTGGTAGCTGGCGATGCGCAGCGCGTGGCACTTCTTGCCGAGCAGCGCGTTGCCGCCGTAACCCGAGCCGAAGCTCTCGATGGTGAGTTCCTCGGGGAAATGCATGATGAAGCGGCGCGCCGGGTCGAGCGTGCCGGTCGAGTGCAGGCCCTTCACGAAGGTGCCTTCGGTGGCGATGCGCTCGAGCGCCGGCCGGCCCATGCGCGTCATCAGCGCCATGTTGAGCACGACGTAGGCGCTGTCGGTGATCTCCACGCCGCAGCGCGCGAAGGGCGAGTCGACCGGCCCCATGCAGTAGGGCACGACGTACAGCGTGCGGCCGCGCATGCAGCCGCGGAACAGCTCGCGCATCTTCGCGCGGGCCTCGGCCGGGTCCATCCAGTTGTTGTTCGGGCCGGCATCCGCCTGCGACTGGGTGCAGACGAAGGTCAGGTGCTCGACGCGGGCGACGTCGGTCGGATCGGAACGGTACAGGTAGCAGTTCGGGAAGGTCTTCGCATTGAGCGGCTTGAGCTCGCCGCTGGCGACCAGCTCGTCGCGCAGCCGCGCGTATTCGGCCGGGCTCCCGTCGCACCAGTGCACGCGGTCGGCCCCGGTCAGTTCCCTTACCTCGCGCACCCAGGCGTCCACATTTCTGGACACTTCCGGCATCGGAACGAGGGTATGGGCTGCGGTGGCCATGTCGTATCCTTCTGCAGAGTTCGAGTGCACTCGGGCCGCGCCGTCCCTGCCGGGTCGAAGCGGGCCGTTGATCCGGACAGTATAGCGGCGCCCTCCGCGGGCGCGGCGGCACGGCGGCAAGGGTACAACGTTGTCATAGTGGAATATGCCAAGTCTCCCGCAGTATTTCGGCCGTGACGGTGCCCTGCAGCAGGTGCTGCCGGGCTTCACGCCGCGGGCCGGCCAGCTGCGCATGGCCGAGCGCATCGGCGCTGCGCTGGAGCGGCGCGAAACGCTGCTGGTCGAAGCAGGTACCGGCACGGGCAAGACCTTCGGCCTACCTCGTGCCGGCGCTCTCGGGGCGGCGCGTGCTCATCTCCACCGGCACGCGCACCCTGCAGACAAGCTCTACAACCGCGACCTGCCGCTGCTCGGCGGTGCGCTCGGCCGTCCGGTGCAGGTGGCGCTGCTCAAGGGACGCTCCAACTACCTGTGCCGCGCGCGGCTCGCCGGTGCGCAGGCGCAGCCCGAGCTGCTGCCGGCCGGCGGCGGCGGGAGCCTGCTCGCGCGCATCGCGCTGTGGGCGCGCTCCACGCGCAGCGGGGACCTGGCCGAGCTGGCCGAGCTCGGCGATGCGCATCCGTTGCGCGCCGCGGTGACGTCCACCCGCGAGAACTGCGCCGCCAGCCGCTGCCCCGAGTTCGCGCAGTGCTGCCTGTTCGCGGCGCGCCGCGCGGCCCTCGACGCCGACATCGTCATCGTCAACCACCACCTGCTGCTGGCCGACCTCGCGCTGAAGGAGGAGGGCTTCGGCGAGCTGCTCCCGGGCGTCGACGCCTTCATCCTCGACGAGGCGCACCAGCTCCCGGACCTCGCGGCCGAGGCCTTCGGCCAGCACGTGAGCACGCGGCAGGTGGACTCGCTCCTGCAGGACGCGCGGCGCGAGCTGGCCGGGGCCGGCGTGGCGGCCGCGGCGGCGCAATGCTGCCTCGCGCCGCTCGAGCAGGCGCTGCGTGGCGCGCAGGCCGCGCTCGGCCGCGGCGAGAAGCGCATCGACTGGCTCGACCTCGACGCGGCGGCGTAGGGCGGCCGCACGGCGTTGGCCGCGGCGCTCGGCGCCTGCGGCGAGGCGCTCGAGGCGCTCGCGCCCGAGAAGGCCGAGCTGCGCCAGTGCGCCGAGCGGGCGCGCGGCCTCGGCGCTGGCTGCGCGGGATCGTCGAGGCCGATCCCGGCGCGGGCGCCCGCTCGCTCAGCGCCGGCGCGCGCGGCTTCAGCCTGAGCCTCTTGCCCTACGACATCTCGGCGCGCTTCCGCGCCCTGACCGAGCAGCAGCCGAGCGCCTGGATCTTCACCTCGGCGACGCTGGCGCTGGACGGGCATTTCGAGCACTTCGCGCGCCGGCTGGGCCTGGAGGAAGCCGCCACGCTGCTGGTGGACAGTCCCTTCGACTACCAGCGCCAGGCGCTGCTGTACCTGCCCGCCGGCCTGCCCGAGCCGGGGACGCCACAGTTCACCGCCGCCGCGCTCGAGGCGGTGCTGCCACTGGTGGAGGCTGCGGGATGGCGGCGCGTTCCTGCTGTTCACCAGCCATCGCGCGCTGGCCGGCGGCGCCTGCGTCGCGCCGCCGGCCGACTGGCCGCTGCTGGTGCAGGGCGAAGGCGCCGCGCGAGCAGGCTGGCGCGCTTCCGCGAGTCGGGGCGCGCGGTGCTGCTCGGCACCGCGAGCTTCTGGGAGGGCGTGGACGTGCAGGGCAGCGCGCTGCGGCTGGTGGTGATCGACAAGCTGCCGTTCGCGGCGCCGGACGATCGATCGTGCGCGCGCGCGTGCAGCACCTGAAGGCGAGCGGCGGCCAGCCGTTCCGCGACTACCAGCTGCCCGAGGCCGCGCTCGCGCTCAAGCAGGGCGTGGGGCGCCTGATCCGCAGCGAGGAGGACCAGGGCGTGGTCGTGATCTGCGATCCGCGGATCGTCAGCCGTGGCTATGGCCGGAGCCTGCTCGCCTGCCTCCCGCCGATGCCTGTCACGCGCGATCGCGACGCGGCGATCGACCGGCTGCGGCGCGGCGGAGCTGCCGGCGGTGAGGCTGCCGGCATGAGGCTGCTGGCGATCGATCTGGCCGGCAGCGCCTCCTCGGTGGCCGTCTGGCAGGACGGTGCCGTGCTCGCGCGTGCGCCGCGGCCAGTGGCGCGCATCACGGCGAGCAGCTGCTCGCCCTGGTGGGGTCGTGCCTGGCCGAATCGGCCTCGCGTCGCCCGGATGGACGCGATCGCCTGCGGCCGTGGCCCCGGCGCGTTCACCGGCGTGCGGCTCGCGGTCGCCGCCGCGCAGGGGCTGGCCTTTGCGGCGCGCTGCGGCGTGATCCTGGTGTCGAACCTGCAGGCCGCGGCCGAGCGGCGCCTCGCGGCTCGAGGGCGCGCCGCCGCGATTGCTGGTGTGCCACGACGCGCGCATGCAGGAGGTCTACTGGGCGGCCTGCGAGGCCGGCGCCGGGGGCACGCGGCTGGTCGGTGTCGAGGCCGTGGCCGCGCCGGCCGCGGTGCGCCTGCCGGCCGCGTGGGGCGACGATCCGGGGGCCTGGGGCGTCGGCACCGGCTTCGAGGCGTACCCGGCGGCCCTGGCGCCGCTGGCGGAGCGGCTGGCGCGCCGGGTCGCCCTCGAGGGCGATGCCGAGGCCATCGCCCGCATCGCCGGGCGCGCGGGCACTGATTGCGCCGTGGATCCGGAACTGGCCGCGCCGGTCTACCTGCGCGACGACGTCGCGCAGGCGTCGGCGGGCACGGGGGATCGCTCGCCTCGTTGAGACGCCGGCGGCTGTCACATGGCTGTCATGCGCGTAACCTACCGTGCCGGCAAAGGAAAACGGCCCGCCCACCGATGAGCGCCAAGCAGGTATTGATCGTCGAGGACGAGCAGGCGATCCGCGAGATGATCGCCTTCGGCCTGCGTCGCGCCGGATTCGAGGTCCGCGAGGCGGCCGATTGCCGCGCCGCACGCGCCGCGCTCGCCGACCGGCGGCCCGACCTGCTGCTGGTGGACTGGATGCTGCCGGACACCAGCGGCCTGGAGTTCACGCGCGCGCTCAAGAAGGAGCGCGACACCCGTGAACTGCCGGTCATCATGCTGACCGCGCGCGCCGAGGAGTCGGACAAGGTGGCGGGGCTCGAGGGCGGTGCCGACGACTACATCACCAAGCCCTTCAGTCCGCGCGAGCTGGTGGCGCGCGTCAACGCGTTGCTGCGTCGGAGCAGCGGCGCTGCCGCCGACGAGCAGCTCGAGGCCGACGGCCTGGCGCTCGACCGGGCCGCGCACCGCGTCAGCGCGCGCGGCCAGGCGGTGGCGCTCGGCCCGACGGAGTACCGGCTGCTGGAGTTCTTCATGGCGCACGCGGACCGCGTCTACACGCGCGAGCAACTGCTCGATCGCGTCTGGGGCGGCAACGTCTACGTCGAGGAGCGCACCATCGACGTGCACATCCGGCGGCTGCGCAAGGCGCTCGAGGAGCACGGCTTCGACCGCTTCGTGCAGACGGTGCGCGGCAGCGGCTACCGGTTCTCGACGCGCCCCGAGGCCGAATGAGTCCGGCCGACGTGCTCGCCCTGGCCGGGCGCGTGCTCGCGCTCGCGCTCCTCGGGCTGCTGGCCGGGCTGGTCCTCGGCCGGCCTTGGCTGGGCGTTGCCGGCGCGCTCGCCCTGCAGCTCGGCTGGCAATTGCTGCGGCTGACGCGCGTGGTGCGCTGGCTGCGCGCCGACCTGCCCGAGCCGGCACCCGAGTTCCGTGGCCCGTGGGGCGACGTGGTCACGCTGGCCGCGCGCCTGCAGCGCCGCAAGCGCTACCACAAGTCGCGCCTGCTGCGGCTGCTGCGCGAACTGCGCCGCTCGACCAGCGCGATGCCGGAGGGCGTCGTGGTGCTGAACCCGCATGCCGAGATCCTCTGGTACAACCGCATGGCCGCGCGCCTGCTCGCGCTGCGCGGCAGGAGCGACGCCGGCCAGCGCATCGAGAACCTGGTGCGGCACCCGGATTTCATCCGCTACCTGCGCGGTGGCCAGTACGCCGCGCCGGTGGTCATCCGCCCGGCCGCGACCGTGGAGCAGTACCTGGCGCTGCAGCTGGTGCCGTACGGCACCGGCCAGCTGCTGCTGGTGGTGCGCGACGTGACGCGCCAGGCGCTGCTCGAGGCCATGCGCAAGGACTTCGTCGCCAATGCCTCGCACGAGCTGCGCTCGCCCCTGACCGTCATCTCCGGGTACCTGGAGACGCTGGCCCAGGACCCGGGCCTCGACGCCGAGCTCGCCGGCCCGCTGCAGGAGATGCGCCGCCAGGCGCAGCGCATGACGCTCATCGTGCAGGACCTGCTGGAGCTCTCGCGACTCGAGTCCAACGAGCGTGTCGTCGATGGCGCGCCCATCGACATCGTGGCGCTGGTCGCGCAGCTGCGCCAGGACGTGGCGGCGCGGCCCGGCCAGCAGCCGCGGCTGGAGGTGCAGGTCGAGTGCACCGCCGGCCTGCGGGGCGATGAATTGCAGGTCCACTCGGCCTTCCGCAACCTGCTCGACAACGCGCTGCAGTACACGCGGCCCGAGGGGCGCGTGACGCTGCGCTGGTGGCAGGATGCGGCCGGCGGGCATTTCGCCGTCGCCGATACCGGCATCGGCATCGCGCCCGAGCACATCCCGCGCCTGACCGAGCGCTTCTACCGCGCCGATCCGGGCCGCGCGCGCGCCACCGGCGGCTCGGGGCTCGGGCTGGCGATCGTCAAGCACGTCCTGCAGCGCCACGGCGCGACACTGGCGATCGAGAGCGTCGAAGGGCAGGGCAGCACCTTCACCTGCCATTTCCCGCCGGAGCGGCTGGTGGCGGCGGCGCCCGCGGCGGCGGCGCCACGCGCCGCCCAGGGAACCTGAGGCGTGCCGGCCGTGTCCCACTGTCCCTGAGCCGCTCTGCGCTATAGTTGCGACCATGGAAGCCGCCGATCTCTCGCACCACACCTCCCGCCGTTTCAACGAGGACCTCGAGCGCGTCCGCACGCGCGTGCTGGCCATGGGCGGCCTGGTCGAGGAGCAGCTCGGCCGCGCCCTGACCGCGCTGGTCGAGGGCGACAGCGCGCTCGGCCAGTCGGTCGCCAACGAGGACTACAAGGTCAACGGCATGGAGGTGTCGATCGACGAGGAATGCAGCCGCATCCTCGCGACCCGCGCCCCGGCGGCCGGCGACCTGCGGCTGATCGTCGCCACGATCAAGACGATCACCGACCTGGAGCGCATCGGCGACGAGTGCGAGAAGATCGGCCACATCGCGTCCCGCCTGGCGACGCTCGAGCGCCCCGCCGACCATTACCGCGAAGTCAAGCACCTGGGACGCGCGGTGCAGGCCATGGTGCACGACACGCTCGACGCCTTCGCGCGGCTGGACGCCGAGGCGGCATTGCGCACCGTGCGCACCGACCGCAGCATCGACGAGGAATACGAGTCGATCCAGCGCCAGAGCATCACCTTCATGATGGAGGACCCGCGCCAGATCCGCCGCGCGCTCGACGTCATGTGGGTGGTGCGTTCGCTCGAGCGCATCGGCGATCACGCCAAGAACATCTGCGAGTACGTGATCTACATGGCGCACGGCAAGGACGTGCGCCATACCTCGCTCGACAACGTCGAGCGCGAGCTGAGCGCGCGGCGCGCGACGCCGCAATGAGGCTGCCCGGGCGGCGCGCGGCCAATGCCCTCGGCGCCCTCGTCTGCCTGGGGCTGCTCGGCTTCGCCTGGTACGCGCAGGGGGTGCTGGCGCTCGATCCCTGTCCGCTGTGCATCTTCCAGCGCATCGGCATCGCCGCCACCGGCGTGCTGTTCCTGCTGGCCACGCTGCACCATCCGCGCGGGTGGCGTGCGCGCGCCTGGGGCGTGCTCATCGTCCTCGCGGCGCTGGCGACGCTGGCGGTCGCGGCGCGGCACGTGTGGATCCAGCACCAGCCGCCGGGCAGCGTGCCGAGCTGCGGCGCGACGCTCGACTACATGCTCGAGGTCTTCCCGCTGGCGCACGTGATCCGCAAGGTGCTCACCGGCTCGGGCGAGTGCGCGGCGGTGACCTGGCGGTTCCTCGGGCTGTCGATGCCGGCCTGGGTGGCGGTGGCCTCGAGCGGCCTGCTGGCGCTCGCCGCGTGGGCGAACCTGCTTCAGCCCAGCAGCCGCCGCAGCATGTCCAGGTAGATGGCGTGCAGCGCCTCGACGTCCTCGAGGCGCACGCACTCGTTGACCTTGTGGATGGTCGGGTTCGGCACGCCGACCTCGACCACCTGCGCGCCCAGCGGGGCGATGAAGCGGCCATCCGAGGTGCCGCCACTGGTCGAGAGCTCGGGTGAGCGCCCGGTGGCGGCGCGCACCGCGGCGCTGACCGCCTCGGAGAGCGCGCCCGGCGGCGTGTAGAACGGCTCGCCGGAGAGATACCAGTCGAGCGTGTAGCGCACCTTGTGGCGCCGCAGGATGCCCTCGACGGTGTCCTTCAGGCCCGCCAGCGTCTGCACCGGCGAGTAGCGCAGGTTGAAGCGCGCCTTCAGCTCGCCCGGGATGACGTTCGGCGCGCCGGTGCCGGCGTTGAGGTTGGAGACCTGGAACGAGGTCGGCGGGAAGTACTCGTTGCCCTGGTCCCAGACGTGGCTGGTGAGTTCGGCGAGCGCAGGCGCCAGCGTGTGCACCGGGTTCTCGGCGGCCTGCGGATAGGCGATGTGCCCCTGCACGCCGTGCACCGTGAGCCGCCCGGAGAGCGACCCGCGCCGGCCGATCTTGATCATGTCGCCGGTGGCCCGCTCGCTGGAGGGCTCGCCGACCACGCACCAGTCGATGCGCTGGTTGCGGGCGCGCAGTTCCTCGACCACGCGCCGGGTGCCGTCCACCGACGGGCCCTCCTCGTCGCTGGTGACCAGGTAGGCGATCGAGCCGCGATGGCGCGGCTGCGCGGCGACGAAGGCCTCGGTGGCGGTCACCATGGCCGCGAGGCCGCTCTTCATGTCGGCCGCGCCGCGCCCGTAGAGCACCCCGTCGCGCACCACCGGCTTGAACGGGTCGCTGCGCCATTCCTCCAGCGGCCCGGTCGGGACCACGTCGGTGTGGCCGGCGAAGCACAGCACCGGCCCGGAGTCGCCGCGCACCGCCCAGAGGTTGTCGACGTTGCCGTAGCGCAGCTTCTCGACGCGGAAGCCGGCGCGCTCGAGCCGTGCGGCCATCAGGTCCTGGCAGCCCTCGTCGAGCGGCGTGACGGAGGCGCGGGACACCAGGTCCTGGGTCAGCTCGATGGTCGCGGACATCTCTGGTTCGGTCACCCGTGCGCGAAAGTCCAGTGGCGAAGCGCCTTATACGGTGCACGGCGGCAGGGGGCAAGCCCGATTTTGTAAAGGAACCGTCATGTTGCGGCCGGCCGGTGCGCCGGCGGGCGCCCGGGCCGCGCACCGGGCCGCAGGACTGCAACATCGGCGTCACATTGGGTCCGTATAACGCTCCCCAAGGCATCAACTGCTGAAGGGAGAATCACAAGGTGAAGAGCATTCTGGTATCGGGCGCGGTCGCCGCGCTCATCGCCGGCCCGGCGCTGGCAGACGAAACGACCGACGCGATCGCCCAGCTGCGCCAGGAACTCGAGGCGCTCAAGACCAGGAACGACCGGCTGGAAGCCGAGGTCGACTACCTCAAGGCCAATGCCTCCGCGGGACACAAGGACTCCGCCGAGCAGACGGCCGCGGTCGATACCCTGAAGTCCACGGTTGCCAAGTACACCTGGAGCGGCGACCTGCGCGTGCGCCACGAGCTGATCGACACCGCGCCGAACACCGCGACGCCCGAACACACGCGTGAACGGGACCGCGTCCGCCTGCGCTTCGGCGTCGCGGCCAAGGTCAACGACACCGTGACGGCGAAGATCCAGCTCTCGACCGTCAATTCCGGCGACGACAACCCGCGCTCGACCAACCAGACCGAGGGCGAGGCCTGGAGCCGCAAGGCCATCGGCATCGACCTCGCCTACGTCGACTGGAAACTGCACCCGCAGTTCAACCTGCAACTCGGCAAGCACCCGCAGCCCTGGGTGCGCACCGCCAGCTACTTCTGGGACGGCGACCTCACGCCGGAGGGTGCGGCGCTCAAGTTCAGCCGCGGCCCCGTCTTCGGCGGACTGTTCTACGACTGGCTGGGCGAGCGCGACAACAACACGACGCCCTCGCTGCGCAGCGACGCCAAGCTGCTCGGTGCCCAGCTGGGCATGAAGCCGCAGTTCGGACCGGTGACGCTCACCGGCGCCGTGGCCTACTACGAGATCACCAACGTCCGGGACCAGATCGCCTCGGCCACGCCGGCTTCGGGCAACCCGAGCGGCGGGACCTGTGCGATCAATCCGGCCTTCTCCGGCAGCACCAACGGCAACACGGTCTACAATGACAATGGCGCGAGCGCCCACTGCTCGCGGCTGCTGAGCGGGTTCAAGCCGCTGAGCGCGCTGCTGCAGGCCGACCTCAAGCTGGGCCGCTTCCCGCTGTCGGTGTTCGCGGACTACATGCAGAACACCGCCGCCGTGGCCAATCCGGTCGCCGGCAGCAAGCTCGACACCGCCTGGGCCTTCGGCTTCACCTTCAACAAGGCGAGTGCGCCGAAGAGCTGGGAACTCGGCTACGTCTACCAGAAGACGGAAAAGGACGCGGTGTTCGGCCAGTTCGTCGACTCCGACTTCGGCGGCGGCGTCACCGACACCAAGGGCAGCGTGTTCAAGGCCGCCTGGGTGCCGGCGGCCAACTGGACGCTCAACGGCACGTATTTCATCAATACCCGCTTCAACGCGGCGCCCAGCGCGGCCAATACGCACGACCTCGACTACAAGCGCCTGCAGCTCGACCTGAACTACAAGTACTGATCGAGGACGCCGGAGCATCGCCACCGTGAGCGACCTGACCACCGCCGGGCTGGGGCACCACATCTCCAGCCGCTTCAACGAGGACCTGGAGCGCATCCGCACCAGCGTGCTGGAGATGGGCGGCCTGGTCGAGCGGGCGCTGGCGCAGGCGCTCGCCAGCATCCGCCTGGCGGAGTCGCGGGCGGCATTGCTGGTGGCGCAGGAGGAGGCGCGGGTCAACGAGCTCGAACGGCTCATCGACGAGGACTGCAGCCGCGTGCTGGCGACGCGCAGCCCGACGGCCTCCGACCTGCGCCTGGTGGTGGCGACGCTCAAGACGATCACCGACCTGGAGCGCGTCGGCGACGAGAGCGAGAAGGTCGCGGTGATCGCCGCGCGCATGGCGATGCGCGAGCGGCCCAACAACGGCTACCGCGAGCTGCGCCACATGGGCGAGCTGGTCGCGGCGATGCTGCGCGACGCCCTCGACGCCTACGCGCGCCTCGACGTCGCGCTGGCGCTCGAGGGCGCGCGGCGCGACCGGGTCGTGGACGAGGAGTACGAGGCGATCCAGCGGCAGTGCATCACGTTCATGATGGAGGATCCGCGCACCATCCGCCGCTCGCTCGACGCGATGTGGGTGGTGCGGTCGCTGGAGCGCATCGGCGATCACGCCAAGAACATCTGCGAGTACGTGGTCTACGTGGTGCACGGCAAGGACGTGCGCCACACGCGGCTCGAGGATGTCGTCAACGAACTGCAGACGCAGGGGAGCCTCCCGGCCCCGGCGGCTGCGCGCAAGACCTGACAATTTCCACCAGAGAGGACCAGACATGAAGACGAGACTGCTGGGTATCGGGTTGCTCGCCGGCGTTGCGGCGCTGGCGGCGGCGCCGCGCGCCGCCCTGGCCGAGGGCACGGTGAAGATCGACGGCTCGAGCACGGTGTTCCCGATCAGCGAGGCCGTCGCCGAGGAGTTCCAGATCCAGAAGCGCGGCAAGGTGCGGGTGACGGTCGGCATCTCCGGCACCGGCGGTGGCTTCAAGAAGTTCTGCCGCGGCGAGACCGACGTGTCCGATGCCTCGCGGCCGATCCTGAAGGCCGAGATGGATGTGTGCGCGAAGGCCGGCATCAAGTACATCGAGCTGCCGATCGCCTACGACGCGCTCACCGTGGTGGTCAACCCGCAGGCGACCTGGATCGACCAGGTGACGGTGGCCGAGCTGAAGAAGATGTGGGACCCGACCTCGCAGGGCGTGGTCTCGAAGTGGAGCCAGGTGAACGGCAAGTGGCCCAATGCGCCGCTGAAGCTGTTCGGGCCGGGCTCGGACTCGGGCACCTTCGACTACTTCACCGAGGCCGTGAACGGCAAGGCGAAGTCCAGCCGCGGCGACTTCACCGCCAGCGAGGACGACAACGTGCTGGTGCAGGGCATCGAGGCCGACAGGAACGCCCTGGCCTACTTCGGCTACGCCTACTACGCGGCCAACGCCGGCAAGATGAAGGCCCTGAAGGTCGTCAACGCGCAGGGCAAGGCGGTCGGGCCGTCGGAGGCCGCGGTGCTGGACGGTTCGTACAATCCGTTCTCGCGACCGCTGTTCATCTACGTCAACGCCGCCAGCGCGGCGAAGCCCGAGGTGCGCGAGTTCATCGATTTCTACCTGACGCAGGGCGCCGGGTACGTCAAGGAAGTGAAGTACGTGCCGCTGGCACCCGAGGCCTACCGGACGGCGCTGGGCCACTTCCATGGCGGCAAGCTCGGCTCGGTCTTCGGCGGCGTGCCCGAGGTGGGCCTGAGGGTCGAGGAACTGCTCAAGCGCGAGGGCAAGCTGTAGCGGGCGGGTGCGCGCCCGGGGCCGGGCGCCGTGGGTTAGACTGATCGGGGCCGGAGCGCCGCTCGTGCGCGCCGGCCCCTGTCGGCCTCGGGGAGCGGGCGGAGCGGTGGATGCACAGCGCTGAAGTGACCAGGACGAATGCCGCGGGCGCGCCGGAGCGCGCCGCGCTCGAGGCGCAACGCGCGCAGCAGCGGCGACGGCTGCGGCTGCGCCGGATCCGCGACCGCATCGTCGAGACGCTGCTGCTGCTGGCCGGGCTGCTGGCGGTGTTCATCACGGCGGCGATCGTCTACATCCTGGTGAGCGAGTCGGTGCCGTTCTTCGCGCACGTGCCGCTGCGTGATTTCCTCACCGACACGATGTGGACGCCGCTGTTCGACCAGCCGCGCTTCGGCATCCTGCCCCTGGTGGCGGGTACGCTGGTGACGACCGGCGTCGCGTTGTGCCTGGCGATTCCCTGTGGCACGGTGATCGCGCTGTACCTGAGCGAGTTCGCCTCGCACCGGCTGCGCGAGTCGGTCAAGCCGGTGCTCGAGCTGCTCGGCGCGGTGCCGACGGTCGTCTACGGCTACTTCGCGCTGCAGATGGTCACGCCGTTCCTGCAGCGGTTCATCCCGGGCCTGCCGGGCTTCAACATGCTGAGCCCCGGCCTGGTGATCGGCATCATGATCGTCCCGTACGTCGCCTCGGTGAGCGAGGATGCGATGCGCGCCGTGCCCAACACCATGCGCGAGGGCAGCTACGCGATGGGCGCGACGCGCTTCCAGACGGCGGTGCGCGTGGTCATGCCGGGCGCGCTGTCGGGGATCGCCGCCGCCTACGTGCTCGGCATCTCGCGCGCGGTCGGCGAGACGATGGTGGTGGCCGTGGCCGCGGGCCTGCAGCCGAACCTGACCTGGAACCCGCTCGAGTCGGCGGCGACGATCACCTCGTTCATCGTGCAGGTGAGCCTCGGCGACCTGCCGCACGGCAGCGTCGGCTACCAGTCGATCTTCGCCGCCGGCCTGGTGCTGATGCTGACCACGCTGGCGTTCAACGTCGTCGGCGTGCTGCTGACGCGCCGCTTCCGCGAGGTGTACTGATGGCCGCCGCGGTCGAAGTGGTCGACGCGCGCCTGCACCGCGAGGTGCGGCGCCGCAAGCTGTTCGACCGGCTGTTCGTGCTGGTCGGCATGGCGATCCTGTTCGCGGCGCTGCTGACGCTGGCGCTGCTGTTCCTCGACCTGGTGCGCCAGGGCGCGGCGCGCTTCGGCTGGGAATTCCTCACCAGCTTCCCGTCGCGCAAGCCGGCGCACGCCGGCATCCTCGCGGCCTGGGTCGGCACCACGCTGGTGATGCTGGTGACGATCGTCGCCGCGCTGCCGGTGGGCGTGGCGGCGGCGATCTACCTGGAGGAATACGCGCCGAAGAACTGGATCACGACGGTCATCGAGATCAACGTCCGCAACCTGGCCGGCGTGCCCTCGATCATCTATGGCCTGCTGGCACTCGGCCTGTTCGTCTACCAGTTCAACCTCGGCCAGAGCATCCTCGCGGCTGGCCTGACCCTGGCGCTGCTGATCCTGCCGATCGTGATCGTCGCGACGCGCGAGGCGTTGCGCTCGGTGCCAGGCGCGATCCGCGAGGCGGCCTTCGCGCTCGGCGCCACCAAGTGGGAAGTCACCGCGCACCACGTGCTGCCGTACTCGACCGGCGGCATCCTCACCGGGCTGATCCTCGGGCTGTCGCGCGCCATCGGCGAGACCGCGCCGATCATCACGATCGGTGCGCTGGCCTTCATCGCCTTCCTGCCGACGCCGCCGCTCGGGCACGAGTTCCCGTACCTCAACTTCACCTGGCTGTCGGATCCGTTCACCGCGATGCCGATCCAGATGTTCAACTGGGTGTCGCGCCCGGATCCGGCGTTCCGCGCGAACGCCGCCGCCGCCGGCGCCATCCTGCTGGGGCTGACGCTGCTGATGAACGGCGTGGCGATCTACGTCCGCTACCGTTTCCGCAAGAAGATCAACTGGTGAGCCATGCAGAGTGAAGCTGGAGTGCGCGGCGGGCTGCCGCCGGCGAGCGAAGTCGACACGGGCGTGCTGCCGGCGCGGGGTCGCGGCGCGGTCGCCGTCGCCTTCGACGAGGGGCGGCGCGCGCGGGCACAGGAGGCCGCCGTCAAGGCGCAGGCCGTGGACCTGAGCTTCCACTACGGCGACTTCCAGGCGCTCAAGGGCCTCAACATCGATATCCGCGAGCGCCAGGTCACGGCGCTGATCGGCCCCTCCGGCTGCGGCAAGAGCACCTTCCTGCGCTGCTTCAACCGCATGCACGACCTGACGCCGGGCGCGCGCTACGCGGGCCGCATCACGCTGCATCCCGACGACATCAACCTGGTGGCGCGCGACATCGACCCGATCGAGGTGCGCATGCGGATCGGCATGGTGTTCCAGAAGCCGAATCCGTTCCCCAAGTCGATCTTCGACAACGTCGCCTACGGGCTGCGCATCCGCGGCGTGCGTTCGCGCCTGCGGCTGGCGGAGGAGGTCGAGCAGGCGCTGCGCGGCGCGGCGCTCTGGGACGAGGTCAAGGATCGCCTCGACAGCTCGGGCCTGTCGCTCTCCGGCGGCCAGCAGCAGCGCCTGTGCATCGCGCGCGCGCTGGCGACCAGTCCCGAGATCCTGCTGTTCGACGAGCCGACCTCGGCGCTGGATCCGATCGCCACCGCGCGCATCGAGGAGCTGATCGCGGCGCTGCGCGACCAGGTGACGGTGATCATCGTCACGCACAACATGCAGCAGGCGGCCCGGGTGTCCGACTACACGGCGTTCATGTACCTGGGCGAGATCGTCGAGTTCGACGAGACCAGCAGGATCTTCACGAATCCGGCGCAGAAGGCGACCGAAGACTACATCACCGGCCGCTACGGCTGACGCGCCCGCGCCCGCTGCGGTAGAGTGCGCGCATGAGCAAGCCCCCGCTGACCTACGCCGCCGCCGGCGTCGACTACGCGCGCGTCGACGCGCTCAAGGTGCTGGCGCAGCAGGCGGCGCGCGCCACCGCGCGCAATGCCGCCGGCCACGGCATGCGGGAGATCGGCGAGTCGCGCGGCGAGTCGGCCTACGTGTTCGAGGTCGGCGGCCTGATCCTCGCCTCGATCACCGAGTGCCTCGGCACCAAGTCGCTGGTCGCCGACGCGATGCGCCCGATCAGCGGCCGCACGCACTACGACACCATCGCGCAGGACACGGTCGCGACCGCCGTCAACGACCTGGTGACCGTCGGCGCGACGCCGCTGTCGGTACACGCCTACTGGGCGGCGGGCGACAGCGAGTGGCACGACGATGCCGCACGCACGCGCGACCTGGTGCGCGGCTGGCAGGCGGCCTGCGACGCCTGCGGCGCGGTGTGGGGTGGCGGCGAGACGCCGGCGCTCGCGGGACTGGTGCAGCCGGGACGCATCGACCTCGCGGCCTCGGCGGTCGGCATCGTGCAGGGCCGCGACCGCCTGACGCTGGGCGCGAACCTCGCCGCCGGCGATGCGATCGTGCTGCTGGAGGCGAGCGGCATCCACGCCAACGGCGTGAGCCTCGCGCGCAAGCTCGCCGAGCAGCTGCCGGCGGGCTACCGCACGCCGCTCGCCGACGGGCGGATGTTCGGCGAGGCGCTGCTGGACGCGACGATCCTCTACCCGCCGGTCACCGCCGGCGTGTTCGCCGCCGGCATCCGCCCGAAGTACGCGGCCAACGTGACCGGCCACGGCTGGCGCAAGCTGATGCGCCATCCCGCGGGCTTCACCTACCGCATCCGCGCGATCCCGCCGGTGCCGCCGGTGCTGGCCTTCATGCAGCGCGAGGCCGGCATGTCGGCGCGCGATGCCTACGGCGCCTTCAACATGGGCGCCGGCTTCGCGCTGTTCGTGGCGGCGGCCGACGCCGAGCGCACCGTGCGCGCGGCGGCCGCGGCGGGCGTCAAGGCCTGGGTCGCCGGCAGCGTCGAGGCCGGCCCGAAGCGCGTCATCATCGAGCCGCTCGACGTCGAATACACCGCCGACGATCTCCACCTCCGGGATTGAGCGCGCCGCGCCTCCCGGCAACCGGTGCGCTCAGTCCGCGGCGCGCAGCAGCTCGTTCAGCGAGGTCTTGGAGCGCGTCTGCGCGTCGACGCGCTTGACGATGATCGCGGCATACAGGCTGTGCGTGCCGTCCTTGGCGGGCAGGCTCCCTGACACGACGACCGAACCGGGCGGCACGCGGCCCTGCAGCACCTCGCCCGTGGTGCGGTCGTAGATGCGGGTGCTCTGGCCGATGAACACGCCCATCGAGATCACCGAGCCGGCGCCGACGACCACGCCCTCGACGATCTCGGAGCGCGCGCCGATGAAGCAGTCGTCCTCGATGATGGTCGGCGCGGCCTGCAGCGGCTCGAGCACGCCGCCGATGCCGACGCCGCCGGAGAGGTGCACGTTGCGGCCGATCTGCGCGCAGGAGCCGACCGTCGCCCAGGTGTCGACCATGGTGCCGCTGCCGACGCGCGCGCCGATGTTGACGTAGGAGGGCATCAGGATGGCGCCGGATTCGACGTGCGCGCCGCGGCGCACGATCGCGCTCGGCACCACGCGCACGCCGCCGGCGGCGAATTCGGCCGCGGTGGTCGCCGAGTACTTCAGCGGCACCTTGTCGAACCAGCGCGCGCAGCCGCTCTCCATGACCTCGTTGTCGTGGGTGCGGAAGTAGAGCAGCACGGCCTTCTTCAGCCACTCGTTGACCACCCAGCGCCCGTCGGCGGGCTCGGCGATGCGCAACGCGCCGCGGTCGAGTGCGTCGATGCACGCCTCGATGGCGCCGGCGGTGGCGGCGTCGACGGCGCCGGGCTTGAGCTCCTGGCGGCGCTCGAAGGCGGATTCGATCAGCTTGCGGGTGGCGGCGATGTCCATGCGTGTGGCTCGGGGGTGTGGGTGGCTTGGGGAAGTGCCTGGCAGGCGGAGGCGCGGATCAGGCGCCGGCGACGAAACGGCGGATGCGTTCGGCGGCCTCGACGCAGTCCTCGACCACGGCGACCAGCGAGATGCGCACGCGGCCGCGGCCGGGATTGCCGCTGGCGCCCTCGCGCGCCATGTAGCTCCCCGGGAGGATGGTGAGGTTCTGCTGGCGGTGCAGGTCGCGGGCGAAGGCGACGTCGTCGCCGGGCACCGCGGGCCAGAGATAGAAGGCGCCGTCGGGGCGCGCGACGTCCAGCACCGGCTGCAGGATCGGCAGCACGCGCGCGAATTTCTCCTGGTACAGGCGGCGGTTCGCGGCGACGTGCGTGTCATCGTCCCAGGCGGCGACGCTGGCGAGCTGCGTCGGCACCGGCATGGCGCAGCCATGGTAGGTGCGGTAGAGCAGGAAGCGCGCCAGCAGCGCCGGATCGCCGGCGACCACGCCGGAGCGCAGGCCCGGGAGGCTCGAGCGCTTGGAGAGGCTGTGGAACACGACGCAGCGCTGGAAGCGCTCGCGGCCCGAGGCGCGCGCGGCCTGCAGCAGGCTCGGCGGCGGCGCCGCGTCGAGGTACAGGTCGGCGTAGCACTCGTCGGCGGCGATGACGAAGTCGTGGCGCTCGGCGAGTTCGAGCGCGTGGCGCAGGTACTCGAGCGAGAGCACGGCGCCGGTCGGGTTGCCGGGCGAGCACAGGAACAGCACCTGGCAGCGGTCCCAGACGGCGGCGGGCACCGCCTCGAGGTCGGGCAGGAAGCGCGTGGCGGCGGTCGTATCGAGATAGTACGGCTCGGCGCCGGCGAGCAGCGCGGCGCCCTCGTAGATCTGGTAGCAGGGGTTCGGCATCACGACCAGCGGCCGCCGCGCCGGGTCCACCGCCGCCTGCACGAAGGCGAACAGCGCCTCGCGCGTGCCGTTGACCGGCAGAACCATGCTGTCGGGGTCGAGCGTGCCGCCCTCGGGCAGGCAGCGGCGCGCCAGCGCGCGCGCCAGGGCGGCGCGCAGCACCGGCAGGCCGCGCGTCGCGGGATAGCTGCCGAGCTCGTCGAGGTGCGCGCGCAGGGCAGCGAGCGCCAGCGCCGGCGGCGCGTGCTTCGGCTCGCCGATCGAGAGGCCGATGTGGCGCAGGCCGGCCGGCGGCGCGTGGCCGGACAGCAGTTGCGCCAGGCGTTCGAACGGGTACGCCTGCAACCGCTCCAGTGCCGGGTTCATGCCGCGCCGCGCTGGTCCAGGGCCGCCGCGAGCCGCGCGTGCAGGCGCTCGGCGGTCGCGGCGTCCAGCGGCTGCTGGTCGCGACCGGTCACGTAGAACACGTCCTCGGCGCGTTCGCCCATGGTCGCGATCCTGGCGGCGTGCAGGTCGACGCGCTCCTCCCACAGGATCTTGCCGACCTCGCACAGCAGGCCCGGGCGGTCGCCGGCGACCAGCTCGACCACGCTGCGGCGGTTGCGCTCGTCCAGGCTCACGGTGACCCGCGCCGGGGTGCGGAACACGCGCACCTGGCGCGCCGCGCGGCGCGAGACCGCCACCGAGGCGTCGTCGGTGCGCCGCAGCGAGCCCCACAGCGCATGTTCGATCTCCTCGAGGCGCTCGTCGTCGTCGATCGGCGTGCCGTCCTCCTCGAGGACGTGGTAGGAGTCGAGCGAGAAGCCGTTGTCGACCGGCGTGATGCGCGCGTCGACGATCGTCAGCCCGAGCTGGTCGAGCACCGCGGTGGCGCGCGCGAAGCCATGGCGGCGGTGCGGCGCGTAGATCAGCACGGCGGTCGTGCCGCGCCCGGTGTCCGGCTCCACGGCGACCACGGCCTCGCCGCCGTTGGCCTCCTCGCCCTGGCCGCGCGCCAGCACCCGCGTGTGCCAGGCGATCTCCTCGGGCGCGTGGCGCAGGAAGTAGGCGGCCGGCAGGCGCGCCCAGGTGCGCTCGACCGCGCCCGCATCGGCCGCGGCGGCGCCCAGCAGGGCGCGCGCGGCCGCCTGGTTCTCGCGCAGCAGCTCGTCCTGGTCGATCGGGCTCTCGAGGCCGCGGCGCAGCGCGCGCTGCACCTTCTCGTAGAAGTCCTGGAACAGCGAGGCCTTCCACGAATTCCACAGGCGCGGATTGGTGCCGCGCACGTCGGCGCAGGTGAGCACGTACAGGTAGTCGAGGTGCGTCTCGTCGCCGATGCGGCGGGCGAAGTCGGCCACCACCTGCGGATCGCCGATGTCCTGCTTCTGCGCGGTCACGGAGAACAGCAGGTGGTTCTTGCACAGCCAGGCGACCATGCGCGCGTCGTAGCGCGTCAGGCCCTGCTCGAGGCAGAACGCCTCGGCGTCGACCGCGCCGAGCTCGGAGTGATCGCCCCCGCGGCCCTTGGCGATGTCGTGGAACAGCGCGCCGAGGTAGGCGACCTCGGGCTTGGCGAGCTGCTGCATGATCGGCGAGACCCGCGGCAGCTCGTGGTCGAACTGCGGCATCGCCAGGCGCCGGAGGTTGCTCACCACGAACAGCGTGTGCGCGTCCACGGTGTAGGCGTGGAACAGGTCGTACTGCATGCGGCCGACGATGCGGCCGAAGGCCGGGATGTAGCGGCCGAGCACGCCGTAGTCGTTCATGCGCCGCAGCTCGTGGGTGACGCCGCGCGGCGCGCGCAGGATCTCGAGGAACAGCCGGTGGTTGCGCGGGTTCTGGCGGAACTCCTCGTCGATCAGCCACAGGTTGCGGGTGACGGCGCGGATGGTGTTGGCGCGCACGCCGCGCAGCTGCGGGTTCTGCTGCAGCACGACGAACAGCTCGAGGAGCGCGGAGGGCTGGCGCTCGAACAGGTCGTCGCTGACCGCCTCGAGGTAGTCGCTGCGCACCTGGAAGCGCGGGTTGAGCGGCTGCGGCGGCGCGTGGTCCGTGAGGATCGCCTCGCGGAACAGCTGCAGCAGCAGCTCGTTGAGCAGCTTCACGTCGTTGACCGTGCGGTAGTAGCGCTGCATCAGCTGCTCGACCGCGAGCGTGTAGGAGGCGTCCTCGTAGCCGAAGGTCTGCGCCAGCTTGATCTGGTGGTCGAACAGCAGCCGGTCCTCGTGCCGGCCGGCGAGCACGTGCAGGCCGAAGCGCACCTTCCAGAGGAAGGCCTGCGCCTGCTTGAGGCGGCGCAGCTCGGTGGGCGTGAGGAAGCCGTGCGTCACCAGCTCGTCGAGCGATTCGGCGCCGAAGTGGCGCTTGGCGACCCAGCCGATCGTCTGGATGTCGCGCAGGCCGCCCGGGCCGGTCTTGACGTTGGGCTCGAGGTTGTAGGCGGTGTCGTTGGCCTTCTGGTGCCGTTCCTGCTGCTCGCGGACCTTGGCCTCGAAGAAGGCGCGCACCGGCCAGACGTGCCCGGGCGCGAGCGCGGCGCGCATCGCGTTCACCAGGTCGTTCGGGCCGGCGAGCTGCCGCGCTTCCATCAGCGTGGTCATCGTGCCGACGTCGGCGGCGCTCTCCTCGGCGCACTCGGCGACCGTGCGCACGCTGTGGCCGACCTCCAGGCCGATGTCCCACAGGAACGTGACCAGTGCGCCGACGCCACCGCTCCCGGCCTCGTCCAGCGGCGCCGGGGTCAGCACCAGGATGTCGACGTCGGAGCAGGGGTGCAGCTCGCCGCGGCCGTAGCCGCCGACCGCCACCAGCGCCAGGTTGTCCGCCAGCGCCGGATCCAGGCGGTGGCGCCAGAGCGTCGCGAGCAGCGTGTCGACCAGGCGGGCGCGGGCGCGCACCAGCGCCTCGACCGGCTCCTCTGCCAGGAAGCGCGTGCGCAGTTCCTCGGTGGCGCCGGCGAGCGCCGCGCGGCAGGCCTCGGCCGAATGGCCGGCGAGCGCCAGCTCGGCCGGCAGCCGCTCGAGCAGCGGCCAGTCGAGCCGGCCGGCGGCGGCGTCGCCGCGCTCCTCGAGCGGGGTGGAACCGGCCAGCGCCACGCGCGTCCTCAGCCGCGCCCGGCGGCGCCGTGGGTCAGCACCTCGCGGCCGCTGTCGGTCACGAGCACCATGTGCTCCCACTGCGCCGACAGCGAGTGGTCCTTGGTGACCACCGTCCAGCCGTCTGGCAATACGCGCGTGTGGCGCTTGCCGGCGTTGATCATCGGTTCGATCGTGAACACCATGCCGGGCTGCAGCTCGAGCCCGGTGCCGCGCTCGCCGTAGTGCAGCACCTGCGGATCCTCGTGGTAGATGCGGCCGATGCCGTGGCCGCAGTACTCGCGCACCACCGAGAAGCCGCGCGCCTCGGTCAGCGACTGGATCGCGTGGCCGATGTCGCCGAGGAAGGCGCCGGGGCGCACCGACTCGATGCCGCGCCACATGGCCTCGTGGCAGGTGTCGATGAGGCGCTGCGCCAGCACCGGCGGCTTGCCGACGCAGTACATGCGGCTGGTGTCGCCGTGCATGCCGTCCTTGATGATGGCGACGTCGATGTTGAGGATGTCGCCGTGGCGCAGCACGCGGTCGTTGGGGATGCCGTGGCAGACCACGTGGTTGACCGAAGTGCAGACCGTCTTCGGGTAGCCGCGGTAGCCGACGTTGGCGGGGACGGCCTTCTGCACGTCGACGATGAACTCGTGGCAGATGCGGTCCAGCGCCTCGGTGGTCACGCCGGGGGCGATGTGGGCCCCGATCATGTCGAGCACATCGGCCGCCAGCGCCCCCGCGACGCGCAGTTTCTGCTGCTCTTCCGGGGTCTTGAGTGTGACCTGGGTCATTCGCAACATCTTGGGGGCGGTCCTGCCGGGGTTGGCGCGTAAAGCGTTGTTCACGCTGGAACTTCATGGTATAAAGCGCGGCCTTTTTTGGCAACGCAATCCACACGCGCACCAGAACGTCACGGCCGGGTGTCCGCACCACTCCAAAATGGTGCAGATCGCCGTGAGCGTGCGCGGAGGCCCCAACCCGAACTCGAGGAGTAGTTTCGATGCCCAGCGTGTCCATGCGACAGATGCTGGAAGCGGGAGTCCACTTCGGACACCAGACCCGCTTCTGGAACCCGAAGATGGCCCCCTTCATCTTCGGCGAGCGTAACCGGATCCACATCATCAACCTGGAGAAGACGCAGCCGCTGTTCGCGGCGGCGGCCGACTTCATCAAGCACGTGGTCGCCGACGGCGGCACGGTGCTGTTCGTCGGCACCAAGCGCTCGGCGCGCGATGCAGTGCAGAAGGAAGCGATCCGCTGCGGCATGCCCTACGTCAACCAGCGCTGGCTGGGCGGCATGCTCACGAACTTCAAGACCATCCGCCAGTCGATCAAGCGGCTCGCGGACCTCGACGAGATGAGCAGCTCCGGCGCGCTGGAGCGGCGCGGCAAGAAGGAGGCCACGCAGCTGCGGCGCGAGATGGCCAAGCTCGAGCGGAGCCTGGGCGGCATCAAGTCGATGGAGGCGCTGCCGGACGTGCTGTTCGTCATCGACGTCGGCCACGAGCACATCTCGATCCACGAGGCGCGCAAGCTCGGCATCCCGGTGGTCGCGGTGGTCGACACCAACTGCTCGCCGGACCACATCGACCACGTCATCCCCGGGAACGACGACGCGATGCGCGCCATCCAGCTGTACGCCGCGGCCGTGGCCGAGTCGGTGCTGGAAGGCAGGGCCGCCGGCCCGCAGGTCGTGGTCGGCGAGGACGATTTCGTCGAGCTGGACGAGGAAGGTAATCCGCGCCGCAGGGGCCGTGGTGCCGCGCGCGGCAAGCCGCAGCCGGCGGTGCGCAGCCGCAAGCCGGCGCCCGCGGGCCGGCGTCGCCCCCCGGTGGCGGCGGCCGCCGCAGTGGCCCCGGGCGCCGAGGCCGGTGCCGAGCCCGGCGTGGATGCGGACCTGGACGAGACGGGCGACGTGCCCGCCAGCGCTCCCGGCCCGGGTGCCGGTGGCGGTCGCCGTCGTCCGGCGGCGGGTGGTGCCGGCGGGGCCGGCGCGCGCCGCTCGCGCGGCGCCTGAGCGCCGGGGAGAGCCCATGAACATCACGGCAGATCTCGTCCGCCAGCTGCGCGAGCGCACCGGCGCCGGCATGATGGAATGCAAGAAGGCCCTGGTCGAGACGCAGGGCGACCTCGACACCGCGGCGGAGCTGATGCGCAAGCAGGGCCTCGCCAAGGCCGACAAGAAGGCGGCACGCGTGGCCGCCGAGGGCGTCATCGCCCTCGAGAAGTCGGCCGACGGCCGCAGTGCCGCCATGGTCGAGGTCAACTGCGAGACCGACTTCGTCGCGCGCGAGCAGGAGTTCCGCGGCTTCGCCCAGGACGTGGCGCGCGCGGCGCTGGCGATCCAGGCCGGCAGCCTCGAGGCGCTGCTGGCCGCGAAGCTCGCCGGCGGCGAGAGCGTCGAGGAGCGCCGGCGCGCGCTCGTCGCCAAGATCGGCGAGAACATCTCGGTGCGGCGCTGCGTGGTCATCGGCGGCACGGCACTGCTGGGCGCCTACCTGCACGGCAGCCGCATCGGCACGCTGGTGGCGGTCGAGGGCGGCGGCCCCGAGCTGGCGCACGACCTGGCCATGCACGTGGCGGCGAGCAACCCGCGCTACCTGGCCGTGGCGGAGGTCCCGGCCGAGGCGGTCGCCAAGGAGCGCTCGATCCTCACCGAGCAGGCGCAGGGCGACCCGAAGAACCAGGGCAAGCCCGAGCAGGTGCTCGCCAGGATCATCGACGGCAAGCTGGCGAAATCGCTGGCGGAGATCACGCTGCTCGGCCAGCCCTTCATCCGCGACGACAAGCTCAGCGTCGAGAAGCTGCTGAAGAACGCCGGCGCCCGCGTCGCCGGTTACGAGCGCTACGAGGTCGGGGCCGGCATCGAGAAGAAGCAGGGCGACTTCGCCGCCGAGGTGATGGCGCAGGTCAGTGCCGCGGGTGGCCGCGGCTGAGGCCGGTCGGCGCAGCCCATACTCAGCAACAACCCCGCGTCGCGCGGGGTTTTTTTTGTGGCAGACTGCCTTGGGACTCGGAGCAGGAGCGGTGATGGGGAGCGGTAACCGATGAGCGAGGGCGTGGCGCGGGGGCGGCGGATCCTGGTCAAGTTGTCGGGCGAGGCGCTGCTGGGCAACGCCGACTACGGCATCGACCCAGCCATGCTCAAGCGCGTCGCCGGCGAGATCCGCGACGTGCAGGCGCTCGGCGTGCAGGTGGCGGTGGTCATCGGTGGCGGCAACATCTTCCGCGGCGCGGGCCTGGCGCGTGCCGGCATGGACCGCGTCACCGCCGACCAGATGGGCATGCTGGCGACGGTGATGAACGCGCTGGCGATGCAGGACGCGCTCGAGGGCCTCGGCGCCCATGCACGCGTGATGAGCGCCATCCGCATCAACGAGGTCTGCGAGGACTACATCCGGCGGCGAGCCGTGCGCCACCTGGAGAAGGGCCGGGTGGTGATCTTCGCCGCCGGCACCGGCAACCCGTTCTTCACCACCGACACGGCCGCGAGCCTGCGCGCCATCGAGATCGAGGCGCAGCTGCTGCTCAAGGCCACCAAGGTGGACGGCATCTACTCCGAGGACCCGATGCGCAACCCGGCGGCGCAGCATTTCCCGCGACTGAACTACGACCAGGTGCTGAACGGGCGGCTCAACGTGATGGACGCCACGGCGATCGTCATGTGCCGCGACCACCGGCTGCCGCTGCGGGTCTTCAACCTCGGCAATGCCGGCGACCTGCTGCGCGTGGTGCGCGGCGAGGACATCGGCACGCTGGTGACCAACGACTGACGCGACGAGCGAGGCGCGAACAACATGCTGGACGATCTGAAGAAGGATGCCACGGCGCGCATGCAGAAGTGCGTGCAGAGCTTCCAGGCCGACCTGAAGAAGCTGCGCACCGGCCGAGCCCATCCGAGCCTGATCGAGCACCTGAAGGTGGAGTACTACGGCAGCGACATGCCGCTGCAGCAGGTCGCCAACGTCGCGGTCGAGGACGCGCGCACGCTGGTGGTCTCGCCGTTCGACAAGTCCGCGGTCAGTGCCATCGAGAAGGCGATCCACAAGTCCGACCTCGGCCTGACGCCGATGACCGCCGGCACCGTGATCCGCATCCCGCTGCCGCCGCTCACCGAGGAGCGGCGCCGCGACATCACCAAGGTCGTGCGCCATGACGCGGAGAACGCCCGCGTCAGCGTGCGCAACGTGCGGCGCGACGCGCTCGCCGACCTGAAGGAGATGCTGAAGGAGAAGCTGATCTCGCAGGACGACGAACGCCGCGGCCAGGATGAGATCCAGAAGCTCACCGACCGCCACGTCGGCGACATCGACCAGCAGCTCGCGGCCAAGGAAAAGGAAATCCTGCAGGTCTAGCGCGCCCGCGCTGCCCGGAACCGCGAGATGAGCCTGCCCCGACACGTCGCCATCATCATGGACGGCAACGGCCGCTGGGCGCGTGCGCGCGGCGAGAGCCGCAACGCCGGCCACGCCGCCGGCGTCGCCGCGGTGCGCGGCGTCATCCGCGCGTGCCGCGAGCGCGGCATCCCGCTGCTGACGCTGTTCGCCTTCAGCAGCGAGAACTGGGGGCGGCCGGCCGAGGAAGTGCGCGGCATCATGGAGCTGTTCCTCGGCGCGCTGGCGCAGGAGCTCGAGGACCTGCAGCGCAATGGCGTGCGGCTGCGCTTCGTCGGCGAGCGCGCGGCGCTGGCGCCGCAGCTGCAGGAACGCATGCGCGAGGCCGAGGCGGCCACCGCGGCCAACGCCGCACTGACGCTGCTGATCGCGGTCAGCTACGGCGGGCGGGCGGACATCGTGCAGGCGGCGCGGCGGCTCGCCACGCGCGTGGCGCGCGGCGAGCTCGCCGCGGCGGACTGCGACGAGGCCGAGTTCGCCCGCGGGCTCGCGCTGGCCGACGTCGCCGACCCGGACCTGTTCATCCGCACCGGCGGCGAGCGGCGCATCAGCAACTTCCTGCTGTGGAACCTGGCGTACACCGAGCTGCACTTCACCGACGTGCTGTGGCCGGACTTCGACGCGGCGGCCTTCGCGGCCGCGCTGCAGGATTTCGCCGGTCGCCAGCGGCGCTACGGGCTCACCCCGGCGCAGGCGGACGCCCCATGAGCTCGCTGCGCTCGCGCATCCTCACCGGCGTGGTGATCGGCGCGCTGCTCGTCGTGCTGCTGCTGTACGCGCCGCCGCTGGTCGCGGGCGTGGCGCTCGGGCTGATCGTGCTGATCGGCGCCTGGGAGTGGTCGGCGCTGGTGCGGCTGCGCTCGCCCGCGGCGCGCGGCGGCTACGTGCTGCTGCTGGCCGCGGCGGCGCTGCTCGGGCAGCGGTATTTCGCCGCCACCGCGGCCTTCATGCAGCTGATGCTGCTGACGCTGCTGTGGTGGCTGCTGGCGTTCGCCTGGGTGGCGCTGGCGCCGCCGCGGCTGAGCCGGCTGAGCGCGGCGCTCGCCGGGCTCCTGACGCTGGTTCCGGCCTGGCTGGCGCTGGTGCGCATCGTCGGCGGCTGGGCGCGCGGCGGGCAGTGGGCGCTGTTCATCCTGCTGGTCGCGATCGCCGCCGACACCGGCGCCTTCTTCGCCGGCCACCGCTTCGGGCGCGTGCGGCTCGCGCCGCGGGTATCGCCGGGCAAGACCTGGGAGGGCGTCATCGGCGGCATGCTGGCGGCGGCGCTGGTCGGCGGCGCGGGCGCGGTGTGGTTCGCGCAGCCGCCCGCGATCTTCGTGCCGCTGTGCCTGGCGGCCGCGGCGCTCTCGGTGGTCGGTGACCTGACCGAGAGCCTGCTGAAGCGGCGTGCGGGTCTCAAGGACAGCGGCCGGCTGCTGCCCGGCCACGGCGGCGTGCTCGATCGCATCGACAGCGTGACCGCGGCCGCGCCGGCGATGGCGGCCGGGCTCATCTGGCTGGGCGTCGGGCCGTGAAGCGCGTCGCGGTCCTCGGCTGCACCGGCAGCATCGGCCGCAGCACGCTGGCGGTGCTCGGCGAGCATCCCGGGCGCTTCAGCGTCAGCGGCCTGGCGGCCGCGCGCGACTGGCGCGCGCTGCTCGAGCAGGCACGCCGCTTCGCGGTGCCACGCGTGGCGCTGGCCGACGCGGCCGCCGCCGCCGAGCTGCGCCGCGCGCCGGACTGCGCCGGCATCGAGGTGCTGGAGGGCGCGGCCGGCGTGGTGGAGCTGGCGCGCGCGGCCGGCACCGACGTGGTCATGGCCGCGATCAGCGGCGCGGCCGGGCTCGCCTCGACGCTGGCGGCGGCCGAAGCGGGCAAGCGCGTGCTGCTCGCGAACAAGGAATCGGCCGTGATGGCCGGCGCGCTGCTGCTCGACGCCGTGCGCCGTGGCGGCGCCACGCTGATCCCGATCGACAGCGAGCACAACGCGATCTTCCAGTGCCTGCCGGCGGGCTGGCGGGCCGGTGAGCGGGTGAGCGGGGTGCAGCGGCTGCTGCTGACGGCCTCGGGCGGGCCGTTCCTCGGCTGGAGCGCCGCGCAGATGGCGCAGGCGACGCCCGAGCAGGCCTGCGCGCATCCGCGCTGGAGCATGGGCCGCAAGATCTCGGTCGACTCGGCGACGCTGATGAACAAGGGCCTGGAGCTGATCGAGGCCAGCGTGCTGTTCGGCATGCCGGCGGGCGACATCGGCGTGCTCGTGCATCCGCAGAGCATCGTGCATTCGCTGGTGGAATACGCCGACGGCTCGACCCTGGCGCAGCTGGCGGCGCCGGACATGCGCACCCCCATCGCGCAGGCGCTGGCATGGCCCGAGCGCATCCACTCCGGTGTAGAATCGCTGGATTTGGTACGAGCCGGGCGGCTGGACTTCCAGGCGCCCGACCCGGTGCGCTTTCCCTGCCTGCGGCTCGCGCTGGCAGCCGCGCGTGCCGGGGGACTGGCGCCCGTCTGGCTGAACGCCGCCGATGAGGTGGCGGTGCAGGCATTCCTCGACAGGCAGTTGAACTTTGGGGATATTCCGGCGGTCATTGAGGGGGTCATGGCGGGAGGCGTCGACGGTCGTATGACGGGTCTGGACACGGTGCTCGCCGCTGACGCCGAGGCTCGGCTGCGTACCCGCGAAGCCATCGCGCGCCTCGCGTGCCGCCCTGCGGGGGGCGCGCGCGGATGAGCCTCACCTGGGCTTCGCTCCCGGCGTTCCTGCTCGCCGTCTGCGTGCTGGTCACGGTGCACGAATTCGGGCATTTCTGGGTGGCCCGGCGGCTCGGCTTCCGCGTGCTGCGCTTCTCGGTCGGCTTCGGGCGCCCGCTGCTGCGGCGGGTCGGCCGCGACGGCACCGAGTTCGTGCTCGCCATGGTGCCGCTGGGCGGCTACGTCAAGATGCTCGATGAACGCGAGGGCGCGGTGGCCGAGGCCGACCTGCCCGGCGCGTTCACGCGCCGGCCACACTGGCAGCGCATCGCCGTGCTGCTCGCCGGGCCCGCCTTCAACATCGCGTTCGCGGTGCTGGTGCTGGCGGGCATCTTCATGGTCAGCGGCATCACCGAGGTGCGGCCGCTCGTGGGCGCCGTGGCGCCGGGCACGCCGGCCGCGGTCGCCGGCCTGCGCGGGGGCGACGAGATCCTGGCGATCGGCGGCGAGCCGGTCTCCGGGCAGCGCGACGTGTGGCTGGGCGTGCTGTCCGCCGCCGGCTCGCCCGGCCCGATCGCGTTCCAGGTGCGCGGCCTCGACGGCGCGCGCCGTGACCTCAGCCTGGCGGTCGACGATCCGGCCACGCGCCGGCGCCTGACCGAGCCGAACGGGCTGCTGGCGGCGCTCGGCTTCCGCTTCCGCGAGCCGCCGGTGCCGGCGGTGCTCGGCGAAGTGGAGGCGGGCGGCCCGGCCGCGCTCGCGGGCCTCGCGGCCGGGGATCGCATCCTGGCGGTCGACGGCGAGCGCACCGACAGCTTCCTCGACCTGGTGACGCTGGTGCGTGCCCGTCCCGGCGCAACCATCGTCGTGAACTACCGGCGCGGCGCCTCCGAGGGCGTGGCGCACGTCGCCGTGGCCGCCGAGACGCAGGATGGCGCGCGCATCGGGCGCATCCACGTCGGGCGCGCGCCCGGCCCCATCACGCTGCCGCCCGACATGATCCGGCACGTGCACATCGGCCCGCTGGCGGCGCTGCCGCGCGCGGCGGCCGAGGCCTGGCGCATGACGGCGCTGCAGGCGCGCATCGTCTGGCGCATGGTGGTCGGCGAGGCCTCGGTCAAGAACCTCAGCGGCCCGCTGACGATCGCCGAACTGGCCGGTGATTCGGCCCAGGCCGGCCCGGGCCCGTTCCTCGAGTTCCTGGTGCTGGTGAGCCTGGCGCTCGGCTTCATGAACCTGTTGCCGATCCCGATCCTCGACGGCGGCCAGGTCGTGATGCAGTTCATCGAATGGCTGAAGGGCAGTCCGCTGTCCGAGCGCGCCCAGGCGCTCGGCCAGCAGCTGGGCGTCGCGCTGGTGATGCTGCTGCTCGGGATCGCGCTGTACAACGATATCGCGCGGCAATTCAGTTGACCCTCAAGCAGTTGCAACGGCGGCGGCGAATGAAACGACGCGCGGGCCTCCCGGCCCTGGTGGTTCTCGGTCTTCCGGTCCTGGCGGCGGCGCAGGCCGCCGGCGTGGACTTCACGGTCGGCGACATCCGTGTCGAGGGCCTGCAGCGCCTCACCGAGGGCACGGTCTTCAACTACCTGCCGGTGAACATCGGCGACCGCATGGGGCCGCAGCGGCTGCGCGAGGCGCTGCGCGCGCTGTACGCGACCGGCTTCTTCCGCGACGTCGAGCTGCGCCGCGATGGCAGCACGCTGGTCGTCGCCGTGCTCGAGCGGCCTTCGCTCGAGAGCGTCGAGCTGAAGGGCAACAAGGACATCAAGACCGAGGACCTGCAGAAGTCGCTGCGCCAGGTCGGGCTGTCCGCCGGCAAGACCTTCAACCGCTCGACGCTCGAGGAGGTCACGCAGTACCTGACCGACCAGTACTACAGCCGCGGCAAGTACGCGGTGTCGATCGACACCAAGGTCGAGGACCTGCCGAACAACCGCGTGCGCGTCAACATCGACATCAAGGAAGGCAGCCGCGCCAAGATCCGCCAGATCAACATCGTCGGCAACACGAAGTTCAAGGCCAAGGACATCCTCGAGACGCTGACGCTGAAGACGCCCAACTGGACCAGCTGGTACAAGCAGAACGACCGCTACTCGCGCGAATCGCTCCAGGGCGACCTGGAGAAGATCAAGACCTGGTACCAGGACCGCGGCTACGCCAATTTCCGCGCCGACTCGGTGCAGGTGGCGATCTCGCCCGAGAAGAGCGACATCTTCATCACCGTCAACGTCACCGAGGGCGACATCTACAAGATCGGCAGCGTGAAGCTGGCCGGCAACATGGTGGTGCCGGAAGCCGAGCTGAAGAAGCTGCTGCTGGTCGCGCCCGGCCAGACCTACTCGCAGAAGATCATCAGCGCGACGCAGGAGCTGATCAAGAACCGCCTGGGCGCCGAGGGCTACTACTTCGCGCGCGTCGAGCCGGTGCCGGCCAGCGACGAGAAGACCAAGACCGTCGACCTGACGCTGTTCGTCGATCCGGGCAACCGCGTCTACGTGCGCCAGATCGCCTTCACCGGCACGACGCGCAGCAATGACGAGACGCTGCGCCGCGAGATGCGCCAGCTCGAGGGCGCGTTGCTGTCGAACGTGGCGGTCGAACGCTCCAAGCAGCGCCTGCAGCGCCAGTCGTTCGTCGAGGACGTCGAGGTCGACACGCAGGCGGTGGCCGGCTCGCCCGACCTGGTCGACGTCACCTTCAAGGTGAAGGAGCGGCCGAGCGCGCAGATCGGCGGCGGCATCGGCTACTCGGCCTCGCAGAAATTCATGCTGAACGGCAACTTCAGCGACAGCAACTTCATGGGCACCGGCGACGCCGTGTCGCTGCAGATCGACTCCGGCCGCTACAACCGCATCTACAGCTTCGTCCACACCAACCCGTACGTCAGCGTCGACGGCCTGTCGCGCAGCGTCTCGCTGAGCTACCGCGACTCGACGCAGTTCGTATCCGAGTCCTCGGACTTCCGCTCGCGCAACATGGGCCTGGGGCTGACCTACGGCTACCCGATCACCGAGTACCAGCGCGTCAGCGCCGGCCTGTCGCTGCAGTCGATCGACCTGCTGACCTACGGCGGCGCCAGCGCGCAGCAGGCGGTCGACTGGGTGCAGCAGAACGGCGGGCCGTACGCGCGCAGGGTGCTGCAGACGCTGACGCTGCCGGACGGCACCAGCTACACGACGATGACGACGCTGTACGGCAGCAAGTTCAACACCGTCGAGATGTCGCTCGGCTGGCTGTACGACTCACGCAACCGCGGGCTGTTCGCCGACCGCGGCCAGCGCCACACCCTCGGCCTGGTGCTCGCGGCGCCTGGCAGCAAGGCGCGCTACGCGATCGCCAACTACGACTACACCGGTTACCTGCCGCTGTGGCGCCGCTGGACGATGTCCTTCGGCGTGCAGCTCGCCTACGGCCGCGAGCTCGGCGGCACCACGGCGCTGCCGCCCTACAAGCGCTTCTACGCCGGCGGGCCGGACACGGTGCGCGGCTACGTCGAGTCGACGCTCGGGCCGCACGACAGCAACGGCAATCCCTACGGCGGCAACCTGCTGACGGCGGCGCAGACCGAGCTGATCGTGCCGCTGCCGCAGAAGTGGCAGAGCAGCGCCCGTGCCAGCCTGTTCTTCGACATCGGCAATACCTTCTCGACCGACGGGGCCAAGTACCTCGGCCGCGACCTGCAGACCCCGGTCGAGTACAAATTCAAGTATAGTGAGCTGAAGCAGTCGGCCGGCATCGCGCTCGAGTGGCTGGCGCCGTCGCTGGGCATCTTCCGCTTCAGCTACGGCGTGCCGCTCAACAAGTTCAACGGCGACGCCGTCCATTTCGCCGATCGCACGGAGAGCTTCCAGTTCACCGTCGGTCAGTCGTTCTAGTTGCCATAGCAGGAGCAGACAGTGAAGCGTTCCTTGATGCTGGCTGGTTTGGGTTTCGCGGCGGCGCTCGCGACGGCGGGCGTGGCGCAGGCCGAGCAGAGAATCGCGGTGGTGAACTTCAACCGCCTGATGGAGGAGTCGCCGCAGGCCAAGGCGGTCAACGACGCGTTGTCGGCGGAGTTCGGGCCGCGCCAGAAGGAGCTGCAGGCGCAGCAGGCCTCGCTCAAGGCGAAGGAGGAGCGGCTGCAGAAGGACGGCGCCACGATGAGCGCCGACCAGAAGACCAAGTCCGAGAAGGACCTGCGTGACGGTGCGCGCGAGTTCCAGCAGAAGGCGCAGGACTTCCAGGAAGAGGTCAACAGCCGCCAGAACGAGGAACTCTCCAAGCTGCAGCGCATGCTGGTCGAGGAGTCGCAGGCCTACGCGCAGGGGCAGAAGTTCGACCTGGTGGTGCCGGCCAACGCGGTGATCTACTTCAACAGCTCGCTCGACATCACCAGCGGCGTGCTCGGCGCGCTGCAGTCGCGCGCGGCCAGCGCGCCGAAGGCGCCGGCGCCGGGCAAGTAAGCCGCGGCGTTCGCCCTGGCCGGTAGCGGGAGGCTGCGGTGGCGGGCCTGACCCTCGGCGAGATCGCGGTCCGCAGCGGCTGCGAGCTGCGCGGCGACCCCGACGCGGTGGTCGAGCGCGTCGCGCCGCTCGGCGCGGACGCGCCCGGGGGCCTGAGCTTCCTCGCCGGCGCGCAGCACCGTGCGGCGCTGCGCGCCACGCGTGCCACTGCCGTCGTGCTGTCGCCGGGCGACGCCGCCGACTGCCCGGTGGCGGCGCTGGTCAGCCGCAATCCCCACGCCGCCTTCGCGCGCATCGCTGCGTTGCTCCATCCCGAGGTCCGGCCGGCGGCCGGCGTGCACCCGGCGGCCTGCGTGGACCCCACGGCGGAGCTGGCCGCCGATGTCGTGGTCGGCCCGGGGGCGGTCATCGCCGCCGGCGTTCGCGTCGGCGCGCGCAGCGAGATCGGCCCGGGTTGCGTGGTCGGCCCGGGGGCCGTGCTTGCCGAGGACTGCCGCCTGGTGGCGCGCGTCTACCTCGGTCCCGGCGTGCGCGTCGGGGCGCGCTCGATCCTGCACCCGGGCGCGGTGGTCGGCGCCGATGGCTTCGGTTACGCCCGCGAGGGCGCCGCCTGGGTCAAGGTGCCCCAGGTCGGCAGCGTGCGCCTCGGCGCCGACGTCGAGATCGGCTGCAACACCACCGTCGATCGCGGCGCGATCGAGGACACCGTCATCGAGGACGGCGTCAAGCTCGACAACCAGATCCAGATCGGGCACAACGTGCGCATCGGGGCGCATACTGCCATCGCCGCCTGCACCGGCGTGTCGGGCAGCACGCGCATCGGCCAGCGCTGCATGATCGGCGGGGCGGTGGGCATCGCCGGGCACCTGGAGATCGGCGACGACGTGGTGCTGATGGCGGCGACCAACGTGACGCGCTCGATCCGCGAACCGGGCATGTACGCGAGCGTGATCCCGCTCGAGCCGGTGTCGAAGTGGCGGCGCCTGGTGGCGCGCTTCAAGCGCCTGGACAACTATGCCGCGCGGCTGCGCGCGCTCGAGCGGGCGCAGGGGCTGGGAGGTGGCGGTGACGGCGAACGGGACGGGGACGATGACTGAGAACTCGCAGCTCGATATCCAGGAAATCCTGCGGCGCCTGCCGCACCGCTACCCGTTCCTGCTGGTGGACCGGGTGCTGGAGTGGCGCAAGGGCGAGAGCATCCGCGCGCTGAAGAACGTCACGGTCAACGAGCCGTACTTCACCGGGCACTTTCCCGAGCGGCCGGTGATGCCGGGCGTGATCATCATCGAGGCGCTGGCGCAGGCCGCCGGCGTGCTGCTGTTCGTCTCGGCGGGCGTGGTGCCGGATGCCAGCATGCGCTTCTACTTCGCCGGCATCGACAAGGCGCGCTTCCGCAAGCCGGTGCTGCCGGGCGACCAGCTGGTGCTGACGGCGCAGCTGGAGCGCAACATGCGCGGCATCTGGCGCGTCGCCACCGTCGGCTACGTCGGCGAGGACGTGGTGTGCGAGGCGGAGCTGCTGCTGGCGCTCGACCTCGGCAACAGCAAGGTGGCCCGGTGATCGATCCGCGCGCGCTCATCGACCCCGCGGCCGAGATCGGCGCGGGCGTCGAGGTCGGGCCCTTCACGGTGATCGGGCCGGGCGTCGTGGTCGGCGCCGGCACGCGCATCGGGCCGCATGTCGTGATCAAGGGGCCGACGCGCATCGGCGAGCGCAACCGCATCTTCCAGTTCGCCTCGATCGGCGACGATCCGCAGGACAAGAAGTACGCCGGCGAGCCGACGCGGCTCGAGATCGGCAACGACAACGTGTTCCGCGAGTTCTGCACCGTCAACCGCGGCACCGTCCAGGACCAGGGCGTCACGCGCATCGGCGACGACAACCTCTTCATGGCCTACGTGCACGTGGCGCACGACTGCGTGATCGGCAACCACGTGATCATGGCCAACTGCGCCACGCTCGGCGGCCACGTGCTGCTCGACGACTGGGTCGGCATGGGCGGCTTCTCCGCCGTGCACCAGTTCTGCAAGGTCGGTGCGCACGCCTACCTCGCCAACAACGCCGCCATCACCGGCGACGTGCCGCCCTACGTGATGGCCGTGGGCCGGCCGGCCGAGCCGCACTCGGTGAACGTCGAGGGCCTGAAGCGCCGCGGTTTCACTCCCGAACAGGTGCGCAACGTCCGCGAGGCCTACCGCGTGCTGTACCGCAGCGACCTGCTGCTGGCGGATGCGACCGTGAAGCTGCGCGAGCTGGCGGCGACGCAGGTGGAGATACGGCCGTTGGTCGAGTTCATCGACGCCTCCACCCGCGGCCTGATCCGCTGAGCGGCTGGCCCTGCGGTGACGGCGCACGCTGACACGCCCGGGGCTGGCGCGGCGCCGCGCGCCCTGCGCATCGCGATCGTCGCCGGCGAGGCCTCCGGCGACCAGCTGGGCGCGGCGCTGATCGAGGCGTTGCGCGCGCGGGCGCCGCGCTGCGAGTTCCGGGGGGTCGCCGGGCCGAAGATGCTCGCGGCCGGCTGTACCGCGCTGGCGCCAGCCGACGAGCTCGCCGTCATGGGCCTGGCGGAGATCCTGGCGCACCTGCCGCGGCTGTGGCGCCTGCGGCGCCGCCTCGAACGCGCCTTCCTCGCCTGGCAGCCGGACGTCTTCATCGGCATCGACAGCCCGGAGTTCAACCTCGGGCTCGCGGCGCGCCTGAAGGCGCGCGGCCTGCGCACCGTGCAGTACGTCAGCCCGCAGGTGTGGGCGTGGCGGCAGGGCCGCGTGCGCACCATCGCCCGCGACTGCGACCTGGTGTTGTGCCTGCTGCCCTTCGAGCCGGCGTTCTACGGCGCGCACGCGGTGCGCGCGGTGTACGTCGGCCATCCGCTGGCCGACCAGATCGCGCTGGCGCCGGACCGCGGCGCGGCGCGCGCCGCGCTCGGGCTCGATGCCCTCGCGCCGGTCGTCGCGCTGCTGCCGGGCAGCCGGGTGGGCGAGGTGCGGCGCCTCGGCCCCGCGTTCCTGCAGACGGTCGCGTGGCTGCGCGCGCGCCGGCCGGAGCTGCGGTTCATTGCGCCGATGGCCACGCCGGAGGCGGCGCGGGCCTTCGCGGCCGCCGAGGCGGCCGGGGTGCGCCGGCTCGATGGCCAGGCGCGCGTCGCGCTGCAGGCGGCCGACGCGGCGCTGGTCACCTCCGGCACGGCCACGCTCGAAGCACTCCTGTGCCGCTGCCCGATGGTGGTGGCCTACCGCGCGAGCGCGGTGAGCGCGGCGCTGGTGCGCGGGCTCCGCCTGGTGCGCGTCAGCCATTTTGCCCTCCCGAACCTGCTGGCCGGCGAGCGGCTGGTGCCGGAGCACTTCCAGGAGGACGCCAGCGCCGAGCGGCTCGGCCCCGGCGTGCTGCGCGCGCTCGACGACGCGGCCTATCGCGGCACGCTGCTGGAACGTTTCGACGCCATCCACCGCTCCCTGCGCCAGGACGGGGCGGCGCGCGCCGCCGACGCCATCCTCGAGCTGGTCGGCGGCGGGGGCGGGGCCGCTTGAACGCGGCGCTCGCCGGCGTGGACGAGGCCGGGCGCGGGCCGCTCGCGGGGCCGGTGGTGGCGGCGGCCGTCATCCTCGACCCGGGGCGGCCGATCGACGGCCTGCGCGATTCCAAGCGGCTGTCCGCGGCGCGGCGGACCGTGCTCGCGGGGCAGATCCGCGAGCGCGCCCGTGCCTACGCCATCGCCGAGGCCGACGTCGGCGAGATCGACGCCCTGAACATCCTCAACGCGACGCTGCTGGCCATGCGCCGGGCGCTCGAGGCGCTGGCCGGCGGCTTCGGACACATCATGATCGACGGGAACAAGGCGCCACAACTCCCTGAATCGCTGGCCCATTGCGTCGTCGAAACGATCGTCGGTGGCGACGATCGCATCCCGGCGATCAGCGCCGCGTCGATCCTCGCCAAGACGCACCGCGACGCGCTGATGCGCGCCCTGGACGCGAGCTTTCCGGGCTACGGCCTGGCCGGGCATTTCGGCTACCCGACGCCCGCGCACCTCGCCGCGCTGCAGCGGCTCGGCCCGAGCCCCATCCACCGACGCAGCTTCGCCCCGGTCCGCGCCGCGCTGCGCTGATCGCGGCCTCGGCGGCCGCCGGCTCCGGTAAGATCGCGGGCATCCCATGACCGCATCCTTCGTCCACCTGCGCGTGCACACCGAGTACTCGCTGATCGACAGCGTCGTGCGCGTGCCCGAGCTGGTGGCGGCCACCGCGGCCGGCGCCATGCCGGCGGTCGCGATCACCGACCAGGGCAACCTGTTCGCGCTGGTCAAGTTCTACCGCGCGGCGCTGGAGCAGGGGATCCAGCCGATCGTCGGCGTCGACCTGCTGCTGCGCGCCCCGGGCGACAAGCTGGGCGCGCCGCGCCTGACGCTGATCGCGCAGAACCTGGCTGGCTACCGCAACCTGGCGCGGCTCGTGAGCCGCGCCTGGCTCGAGGGGCGCGAGCGCGGCGTGCCGCACGTCGAGCGTGCCTGGCTGGACGCAGCGAGCACCACCGGCCTGATCGCGCTGCTCGGCCCGGACGGCGACGTCGGCCGCGCGCTGCTCGCCGGCAAGGAGGCGCAGGCCGAGCAGGCGCTGGCGGCCTGGAGCGCCCTGTTCGGCGACCGCTGCTACCTGGAGCTGCAGCGCGTCGGCCACCCGGAGGAGGAGGCCTACGTGCCGGCGGCCGTGGCGCTCGCGGCGCGCCGCGGCGTGCCGGTGGTCGCGACCAACGACGTGCGTTTCCTCGCGCCAGCCGATTTCGACTCGCACGAGGCGCGCGTCTGCATCCACGACGGCGCGCTGCTGGCCGACCCGGCGCGCGTGCGCCGCTACACGCCGCAGCAGTACCTGCGCTCCGCCGAGGAGATGCGCGCGCTGTTCGCCGACATCCCCGAGGCGCTGGACAACAGCGTCGAGATCGCGCGCCGCTGCAGCCTGATGCTCAAGCTCGGCCAGGCACGCCTGCCGGACTACCCGGTGCCGGCCGGCAGCACGCCCGAGGCCTTCATCGCCGCCGAGTCGGGGCGCGGCCTGGAGACGCGCATGGCGGCCGCGGCGCTGCCGCCGGAGACGGCCACGCAGTACCGCGAGCGGCTCGCGCTCGAGCTGGAAGTCGTCTGCAAGATGGGCTTCTCCGGCTACTTCCTCATCGTCGCCGACTTCATCCGCTGGGCGCGCGGCAACGACGTGCCGGTGGGGCCGGGGCGCGGCTCGGGCGCGGGCTCGCTGGTCGCCTACGCGCTCGGCATCACCGACATCGACCCGATCCGCTACGACCTGCTGTTCGAGCGCTTCCTCAACCCCGAGCGCGTGTCGATGCCGGACTTCGACGTCGACTTCTGCATGGAAGGGCGCGACCGGGTGATCGCCTACGTGGCCGACAAGTACGGCCACGAGCGCGTCTCGCAGATCATCACCTACGGCACGATGGCCGCCAAGGCGGTGGTGCGCGACGTCGGCCGCGTGCTCGGGCACCCCTACGGCTTCGTCGACCGCATCGCCAAGCTGGTGCCCTTCGAGCTGGAGATGACGCTCGACAAGGCGCTGGAGAAGGAGCCGGAGCTCGCACGCCTGTACCGCGACGACGAGGAGGTGCACGCGCTGATCGACCTGGCACGCTCGCTCGAGGGCCTGACGCGCAACGCCGGCAAGCACGCCGGCGGCGTGGTGATCGCGCCCTCGGTGCTGACCGATTTTGCGCCGCTGTACGCCGACGACAGCGGCGCGGTGGTGACGCAGTTCGACAAGGACGACGTCGAGGCGGCGGGCCTGGTCAAGTTCGACTTCCTCGGCCTGCGGACGCTGACGATCATCGACTGGGCGGTGCGCACCATCAACGCCGCCCGCCGCCGCCGCGGCCAGGAGCCGCTCGAGCTCGGCGCGCTGCCGATGGACGATGCCGCGAGCTACGCGCTGCTGAAGGCCTGCCGCACCACGGCGGTGTTCCAGCTCGAGTCGCGCGGCATGAAGGACCTGATCCGCCGCCTGCAGCCCGACTGCTTCGAGGACATCGTGGCGCTGGTGGCGCTGTTCCGCCCCGGCCCGCTGCAGTCGGGCATGGTCGATGACTTCATCGCCCGCAAGCACGGGCGGAGCGACGCGCCGATCGACTACCTGCACCCGGACCTCAAGCCGGTGCTGGCGCCGACCTACGGCGTGATCCTCTACCAGGAACAGGTGATGCAGATCGCGCAGGTGCTGGCGGGCTACACGCTCGGCGGCGCCGACCTGCTGCGGCGCGCGATGGGCAAGAAGAAGCCCGAGGAGATGGCCAAGCAGCGTGACATCTTCGTCGGCGGATCGAAGGGCCGCGGCGTGCCGGAGCCGCAGGCGGCGCACATCTTCGACCTGATGGAGAAGTTCGCCGGCTACGGCTTCAACAAGTCGCACTCGGCCGCCTACGCGCTGCTCTCCTACCAGACCGCTTACCTGAAGGCGCACTACCCGGCGGACTTCATGGCGGCGGTGCTGTCGGCCGACATGGACCGCACCGACAAGGTGGTCACGCTGATCGACGACTGCGTTGGCAGCGGCCTGGTGGTGCTGCCGCCGGACGTCAACGCCTCGGAGTACAAGTTCGCGGTCGCCGACGAGCGCACCATCCGCTACGGCCTCGGCGCGGTGAAGGGCGTGGGCGAGGCGGCGGTCGAGGCGCTGGTGGCGGAGCGCGAGGCGCGCGGCCCGTACCAGGGCCTCGAGGACCTGTGCCGGCGCGTCGACCTGGCGCGGCTGAACAAGCGCGTGTTCGAGGCGCTGATCCGCTCGGGCTGCTGCGACGGCTTCGGACTGAACCGCGCGACGCTGATGGCGCGCCTGGCCGCGGCCATGCAGGCGGGCGAGCAGAGCGCGCGCACGCACCAGGCGGGGCAGGTGGATTTCTTCGGCCTGGAGTCGCCGGCGGCGGCGGCCGAACAGGTCGAGGGCGCGAGCCTGCCGGACTGGAGCGAGGCGCAGCGCCTCGCCGGCGAGCGCGAGACGCTCGGCCTGTACCTCACCGGCCATCCGATCGGCCGCTACGAGCGCGAGCTCAAGTACCTGGTCGGCGCGCGCATCGCCGACCTCGCCTCGGCCGAGCGGCCGGCGGCGGGCGAGGGGCGCGGCTGGGCCGACGCCCGCAGCGTCAGCGTCGCCGGGCTGGTGCTGGAGCTGCGGCGGCGCGGCACCCGCGTCAGCATCATGCTCGACGATCGCAGCGGGCGCATCGAGGTGAGCTTCAGCGAGGAAGTGCTGCAGCGCTACCGCGAGCTGATCGTCAAGGACGCGCTGCTGCAGGTCGAGGGCCAGCTGCGCTTCGACGAGTTCAGCGACGCCTGGCGCATCGCGGCGCGCCAGGTGCAGTCGCTCGACCTGCTGCGCGAGCGCCAGGCGCGGCAGCTCGTGCTGCAGTGGCCGCGCGGCGCCGACGGCGGGCGGCTGCTCGCGCGCCTCGGCGAACTGCTGGCCGCGCAGCGCGGCGGCGAATGCGCCGTGTACGTGCGCTACCCGGGCGAGCGGGCCAGCGGCGTGTTCATGTTCGGCCCCGAATGGAAGGTGCGGCCGACGCGCGCGCTGCTCGACGAGCTCGAGGCGCTGTTCGGGCGCGACGGGGTCCGGCTCGCCTACGGCGCGCCCGGCGGCGCGAGCGCGGCTGCCTCGGGCTGAGCCGGGGCGCGGGCACCGCTGGGCGCCCGGTGCGCGCAAGCCCCCCGGGCGGCGGGCCAGGCGGCGACGGGGCCGCCGATGACGGGCTGGGTGGCGGATGGCCCGCCGGTGGCCGGCCGGTGGGCGGCCGGAAGCTGCCGGACGCGAAGGCAGTCGGCCGGTTGGCCCGGCCAGGGCCGCCGCCTTGCGGAGCGCCCACTGCCCCCGTAACCTTCGCTGCGGCGGCGCGTTCCGCCTCAATGCGCGGATCCCATGGCCGTCAACTTCCTCGATTTTGAGCAGCCGATCGCCGAACTCGAAGCCAAGATCGAGGAACTCGGCCACGTCACCTCGGACGCGCGCGTCAACATCCAGGAGGAGGTCGTGCGCCTGAAGGCCAAGAGCCGTCAGCTGACGCGCTCGATCTTCGCCAACCTCACGCCCTGGCAGATCACGCAGCTCGCCCGCCACCCGCAGCGGCCCTACGCGCTCGACTACATCGGGGCGTTGTTCAGCGATTTCCACGAGCTGCACGGCGACCGCATGTATGCCGACGACCTGGCGATCGTCGGCGGGCCGGCGCGCATCGACGGGCGCGCGGTCATGGTGATCGGCCACCAGAAGGGGCGCGACACCAAGGAGCGGGTGCGGCGCAACTACGGCATGCCCAAGCCCGAGGGCTACCGCAAGGCGCTGCGGCTGATGAAGCTGGCCGAGCGCTTCGGGCTGCCGCTCATCACCTTCATCGACACGCCCGGCGCCTACCCGGGCGTCGGGTCCGAGGAGCGCAACCAGAGCGAGGCGATCGCCCGCAACCTGTTCGAGATGGCGCTGCTGCGCGTGCCGGTGATCAGCGTGGTGATCGGGGAGGGCGGCTCGGGCGGCGCGCTGGCGATCGGCGTGTGCGACCGGCTGCTGATGCTGCAGTACTCGACCTACTCGGTGATCTCGCCCGAGGGCTGCGCCTCGATCCTGTGGAAGAGCGCCGACAAGAAGGAGACCGCCGCCGAGGCGATGAACCTCACGGCCGATCGGCTCAACAGCCTCGGGCTGGTGGACGAGGTGCTGGCCGAGCCGCTCGGCGGCGCACACCGCGACCCGGCGGCGATCTGCGGCACGCTGCGCGAGGCGCTGCTGCGCCACCTGGACAAGCTGGAGTCCCTGTCGCTCGAGCGGCTGCTGCAGCAGCGCAGCGAGCGCATCGGCGGCTTCGGGGTGTATTCCGAGAAATCCGCGTGACGCGCGGCGCCGGTGCGGCCACGGCCGACGCCGCGCGCCGCTGCGAGCACTTCGATCCCGACTGGCTTGGCGCGCGGCTGCGCGTGCTGGAGGCCGCCGCCCCCGGGCAGCGGCTGTGCGTCGCCTATTCGGGCGGCGTCGATTCGAGCGCGCTGCTGCACGCGCTGGTGGCGCTGCGGCGCCGGCGGCGCCTGGCCCTGCGGGCGCTGCACGTCGACCACGGGCTGCAGCCGGACGCCGGCGCCTGGGCGCGGGCGGCGGCGGCGCAGGCGCGGCGCTGGCGCGTGGCGCTGGAGGTCCTGCCGGTGCGGGTCGCGGCCGGCGGGTCGCTCGAAGCCGCGGCACGGGCGGCGCGTTACGCGGCGCTGGCCGCGCGCCTGGAGCCCGGCGAACTGCTGCTGACCGCGCACAACCAGGACGACCAGCTCGAGACCGTGCTGCTGCAGCTGGTGCGCGGTGCCGGGATCGCAGGGCTGGCCGCGATGCCGGCGCGCGCGCCGTTCGCGGCCGGGACGCTGCTGCGGCCGCTCCTGCCGGTGCCGCGCGCGCTGCTGCGCGCCTACCTGGAGCGCTCAGGCGTGGCCTGGAGCGAGGATCCGAGCAACGCCGACGAGCGCTTCGACCGCAGCTACCTGCGCCAGCGCGTCGTGCCGCTGCTGCGCTCCCGCTGGCCGGCGGTGGCGGTCACCGTGAGCCGCAGCGCGCGCCACGCGGCCGAGGCGCAGCAGCTGCTGGCGGCGGCCACGGCCCGCACCCTGGACGCGGCGCTGGACGGCGCGGCGCTGCGGCTCAGCGCGCTGCGCCGCCTCGGCCCGGCGGCGCGGCGGGCGCTGCTGCGCCAGTGGTTCGCGGAGCGCGGCTGCCCGGCGCCCGACCAGCGGCGGCTCGAGGAACTCGCGCGCGGGGTGCTGCAGGCCCGCGGCGATGCGCAGCCGCTGCTGCGCTGGGGCGGGCACGAGCTGCGTCGCCACGGCGACCGGCTGCATCTGGGCGCGCTGCGCACGCCACCACCGCGCGCGCCGCTGCAATGGCGCTGGCGCTCGCGGCGGAGGTGGCGCTGCCCGGCGGCGCCGCGCTGCGGCTGCGCGCCGACCCGCACGGCGAGCTCGCGCTCGGCCGCCTGCCGCCGCGCCTCGAGCTGCGTTTCCGCGTCGGCGGCGAGCGCCTGCCGGCGGCCTTCGGCCGGCGCGCGCTCAAGGACCTGCTGCAGCAGCAGCGGCTGCCGCCGTGGCTGCGTCCGCACCTGCCGCTGGTGTACGCGGAGTCGCGCATCATTGCGGTTCCGGGCCTGTGGGTCGCGCCCGACTGCGCCGCGCGCGCGGGCGATGCGCGGCGCGCGCGCCTGGTCTGGCTGCCGCCGGCGCCGGATGCGAACGGCGATTGAGGCAGCCGGCGCATTTTGCTACCCTGTCGGCCCGTCGTGATTGCGTCTGCGGCCCCGCGCGAGCGGCGCCGTCGACCCCTTCGTTCGCAAGACCAACGGCGGTTCCCGAAAGCCCATGACCCGATTCGTCTTCGTCACCGGTGGCGTGGTTTCCTCGTTGGGCAAGGGCATCGCCTCGGCCTCGCTCGGCGCGATCCTCGAGGCGCGCGGCCTCAAGGTCTCGATGGTCAAGCTCGACCCGTACATCAACGTGGATCCGGGCACGATGAGCCCGTTCCAGCACGGCGAGGTGTTCGTCACCGCCGACGGCACCGAGGCCGACCTCGACCTCGGGCACTACGAGCGCTTCGTGCGCACCACCACCGGTCGCCACAGCAACTTCACCACGGGGCGCATCTACGAGCGCGTGATCGCCAAGGAGCGGCGCGGCGACTACCTCGGCGCCACCGTGCAGGTGATCCCGCACATCACCGACGAGATCAAGCGCAGCATCCGCCTCGGGGCCGGTGACGCCGACGTCTGCATGGTCGAGATCGGCGGCACGGTCGGCGACATCGAATCGCTCCCGTTCCTCGAGGCGATCCGCCAGATGGGCGTCGAGCTCGGGCGCAACCACGTGGTGTACATGCACCTGACGCTGGTGCCGATCGTCGGTGGCTCGGGCGAGATCAAGACCAAGCCGACCCAGCACTCCGTCAAGGAACTGCGCGGCATCGGCATCCAGCCCGACGTGCTGCTGTGCCGCTGCCGCGACCCGCTGCCCGACGAACAGCGGCGCAAGATCGCGCTGTTCACCAACGTCGAGGAGCGTGCGGTCATCTCCGGCATCGATGCCGACGACATCTACAAGATCCCGCAGCTGCTGCACGAGCAGGGGCTCGACGCGATCGTGGTCGACAAGCTGCGCCTCAGCGTGCCGGCGGCCGACCTGGCCGAGTGGCGCCAGGTGGTCAGCGCCAAGCAGAACCCCGACGCCCAGGTCGACATCGCGATGGTCGGCAAGTACGTGCAGATCCGCGACTCCTACATCTCGCTGAACGAAGCGCTGATGCACGCGGGCCTGAAGACGCGCACGCGGGTGCGCGTGCACTACATCGAGTCGACCGACATCGAGAAGAACGGCACCGGCTGCCTCGCCGCCATGGATGCGATCCTGGTGCCCGGCGGCTTCGGCGAGCGCGGCATCGAGGGCAAGATCCAGGCGGTGCGCCATGCGCGCGAGAACCGCATTCCCTACCTCGGCATCTGCCTGGGCATGCAGCTGGCGATCATCGAGTTCGGCCGCGACGTGCTCGGCTACCCGGATGCCCACAGCACCGAGTTCAACCGCGCGACCACGCACCCGGTCATCGCGCTGATCACCGAGTGGCAGGACCGCGCCCAGGGCACGCAGCAGCGCACCGAGGCCTCGAACCTCGGCGGCACCATGCGCCTGGGCGCGCAGGAGGTCGAGCTCGGCGCCGGCACCCGCGCCCGCGAGATCTACGGCCGCGACGTCATCGCCGAGCGCCACCGGCACCGCTTCGAGTTCAACAACCGCTACCTCGACGCCTTCCGGCAGGCGGGCCTGGTCTTCTCCGGCTTCTCGCGCGACAACCTGGTGGAGATCATCGAGCTGCCGTCGCACCCGTGGTTCGTCGCCACGCAGTTCCATCCCGAGTTCACATCCACGCCGCGCGACGGCCACCCGCTGTTCGCGGGCTTCGTGCGGGCGGCGCGCGCCACCAGGGCCGCGGCGCTGCCCGCGGCCGCGGGTGCATGAGGCTCTGCGGCTTCGAGGCCGGCATCGACCGGCCGCTGTTCCTGATCGCCGGTCCCTGCGTCATCGAGTCGGCGACGCTGGTCGAGGAGGTCGCCGGGCGGCTCAAGGAGATCACCGCCGCGCTCGGCGTGCCGTTCGTCTTCAAGGCAAGCTTCGACAAGGCCAACCGCTCCTCGCGCGCGAGCTTCCGCGGCCCGGGCCTGGAGCAGGGGCTCGCGATCCTCGAGGGCGTGCGGCGCCGGTTCGGCGTGCCGGTGCTGACCGACGTGCACGAGGACACGCCGCTCGCCGAGGTGGCGGCGGTGGTCGACGTGCTGCAGACGCCGGCGTTCCTCTGCCGGCAGACCAACTTCATCGTCGCCGTGGCGGCGATCGGCCGGCCGGTCAACATCAAGAAGGGCCAGTTCCTCTCGCCGTGGGAGATGCAGCAGGTGGTCGACAAGGCGCGCTCCACCGGCAACGAGGCCGTGATGGTCTGCGAGCGCGGCTTCAGCTTCGGCTACAACAACCTGGTGGCCGACATGCGCTCGCTCGCGGCGATGCGCGCCACCGGCTGCCCGGTGGTGTTCGACGCGACGCACGCCGTGCAGCTCCCCGGTGCGCAGGGCAGCGCCTCCGGCGGCCAGCGGGAGTTCGTGCCGGTGCTGGCGCGCGCGGCCGTGGCCGCGGGCGTCGCCGGCGTTTTCATGGAAACCCATCCCGATCCTGCGCGCGCGCTGTCCGACGGCCCGAATGCCTGGCCGCTCGCGCGCATGGCGCCGCTGCTCGCGACGCTGCAGCAGCTGGACCGCACAGCCAAGTCCGTGCCCTTCGAGGAAAGCCTGCTATGAGCCGTATCGTCGAAATCCGTGGCCGCGAGATCATCGATTCGCGCGGCAATCCCACCGTCGAGGCCGACGTCACGCTCGCCTCGGGCGCCTTCGGGCGCGCGGCCGTGCCCTCCGGCGCCTCCACCGGCACGCGCGAGGCCGTGGAACTGCGCGACGGCGACAGGAAGCGCTACCTCGGCAAGGGCGTGCAGAAGGCCGTGGGGCACGTGAACACGGTGCTGCGCGAGGCGCTGATCGGCCGCGACGGCCGCGACCAGGCGGGCCTGGATGCGCGCATGATCGAGCTCGATGGCACCGAGACCAAGGGCAAGCTCGGCGCCAACGCGCTGCTGGCGGTGTCGCTGGCGGCGGCGCATGCCGCGGCGCGCGACCTCGGCCTGCCGCTGTTCCGCCACCTCGGCGGCGAGCGCGAGCCGGTGATGCCGGTGCCGATGATGAACATCATCAACGGCGGCGCGCACGCCAACAACAGCCTCGACATCCAGGAGTTCATGATCCTCCCCGTCGGCGCGCCCTCGCTGCGCGAGGCGCTGCGCTACGGCGCCGAGGTGTTCCACACGCTGAAGAAGCTGCTGAACGACAAGGGCATGACGACCGCGGTGGGCGACGAGGGCGGCTTCGCCCCGGACCTGCCGTCGAACGAGGCGGCGCTGCAGACCATCCTCGAGGCGATCGAGACCGCCGGCTACAAGCCGGGGCGCGACATCTACCTCGGCCTGGACGTGGCCAGCTCGGAGTTCTTCCGCGACGGCAAGTACGAGCTCGAGAGCGAGCACCGCAGCTTCTCCCCGGCGGAGTTCAGCCGCTACCTCGCGGACCTGGCGGCGCGCTACCCGATCATCACCATCGAGGACGGCATGAGCGAGGCCGACTGGTCGGGCTGGTCGCACCTGACCGCCGAGCTCGGCCGCAAGGTGCAGCTGGTCGGCGACGACCTGTTCGTCACCAACACCAGGATCCTCGCCGAGGGCATCGCCCGCGGCATCGCCAATTCGATCCTGATCAAGCCCAACCAGATCGGCACGCTGACCGAGACGCTGGCGGCGATCGACATGGCGGACCAGGCGCACTACGCCGCCGTGGTCTCGCACCGCTCCGGCGAGACCGAGGACAGCACCATCGCCGACATCGCGGTGGCGACCGCGGCCTCGCAGATCAAGACCGGCTCGATGTCGCGCTCCGACCGCATCGCCAAGTACAACCAGCTGCTGCGCATCGAGGAGATGCTCGGGCCGAAGGCGCACTACGCCGGGCGCGACGCCTTCCCGGTGAAGATCTGAGCGCGCCGCCGGTGCTGCCGCCGCGCCGCGCTTTCTGCTACGCTTCGCGCCCATCATGAAGTGGCTCGCCGCCGCGCTGCTCGCCGTCCTGCTGCTGTTGCAGTACCGCCTGTGGCTGTCCGGCGACGGGCTCGGCGAGGTGCTGCGGATGCGCGCGGCCGTGGGCGCGCAGCAGGCCGAGAACGCGCGGCTCTCCGAGCGCAACCGGCAGCTGGCGGCCGAGGTGCGCGACCTCAAGCAGGGCTACGCGGCCCTCGAGGAACGTGCGCGCAACGACCTCGGCATGATCGGCGGCAACGAGACCTTCTTCCAGGTCGCGCCCGACGGCCACGCGGCCGGCACGCTGCCGCCCGCCGCGCCGCCGGATGCCGGTGTCGCGCGCCACACCGCGGCGCGCTGAATCCATGCACTACGGCCTGGTGATGCCGGCCGCGGGCAGCGGCCGCCGCTTCGCCGCGGCCGCGCCCAAGCAGTACGCGCCGCTGGCCGGGACCTCGGTGCTCGAGTGCGCGCTGGCGCCGTTCCTCGCCGATGCGCGCTGCCGCGCGATCCGGCTGGTGCTCGCGCCCGGGGATCCCGAGCGCGCACGCCTGCGGGCGCGGCTCGACGCGCGCGCCGCCATCGTCGATGGCGGCGCCGAACGGAGCGATTCGGTCCGCAACGGCCTGGCGAGCCTCGCCGCGGTCCTCGCGCCCGGTGACTGGGTGCTGGTGCACGACGCCGCGCGCCCCTGCATCGCCGCGGCCGACATCGACCGGCTGATCGCCGCGATCGACGGCGGCGGGGAGGCGGGCGGCCTGCTGGCGGTGCCGCTGGCCGACACGCTCAAGCGTGCCGATGCGGCGGGGGCCGCCGAGGCCACGCTGCCACGCGATGGCCTGTGGTGCGCCCAGACGCCGCAGATGTTCCGCCTCGGCCCGCTGGCGGCGGCGCTGGAGGCGGCGGCGCGCGCCGGCCGCGTGCCCACCGACGAGGCGCAGGCGATGGAGTGGAGCGGCGTGCGCCCCAGGCTGGTGGCGAGCGCCCATGGCAACCTGAAGGTCACCTCGCCCGCGGACCTGGCGCTCGCGGCGGCGGTGCTCGCGGCGCGCGGCCGCGACGGAGGAACGGCATGAGCACGGGCATCCGGGTCGGGACCGGCATCGACATCCACGCCTTCGGGCCGGGCGACAGCGTCGCGCTCGGCGGCCGGCGCATCCCGCACAACCGCGGCGTGGTGGCGCATTCGGACGGCGACGTCGTGCTGCACGCGCTGGTGGACGCGCTGCTGGGCGCGGCGGGCCTCGGCGACATCGGCCAGCATTTCCCCGACTCCGACCCGAAGTGGAAGGGGGCGGAGAGCCGGGTGTTCGTGCAGGCGACGCTGGCGCTGCTCGAGCGCCAGGGCTGGCAGGTGGTGAACGCCGACGTCACGGTGCTGGCGCAGGCGCCCAAGATCGCGCCCTGGCGCGAGGAGATCCGCCGCTCCATCGCCGCGCTGCTGGGCGTCGGCGCCGAATGCGTGAACCTGAAGGCGACCACGCCCGAGTTCCTCGGCTTCGTCGGCCGCAACGAGGGCCTCGCGGCGCTCGCGACGGTGCTGATCGAGCGGCGCACCTGAGCGATCGGGGGCGTCGCCCCCGGGGCGACCCTTGGGTGATCCTGGGGTGATCCTGGGGCGCGCCGGCCGCGCGCTCAGCGCGGCGGCCGCGGCTGGCGCAGCAGCACCAGCGTGGCGCCGGTGCCGCCGTCGCGCGGCCGGGCGGAGGCGAAGGCGAGCACCGGGTCCGCCTGCCGCAGCAGCGTGCTGACGACCTGCTTGAGCACCGGGCCGCGCTGCCCGGAGCGCAGGCCCTTGCCGTGGATGACGCGCACGCAGCGCAGCTCGCGCGCGCGCGCCTCGCGCAGGAAGGCGCGCAGCGCGCGCGCGCCATCGCTGGCGTTCAGGCCATGCAGGTCGACGGCCGCCTCGACGCGGAACGTGCCCTGGCGCAGGCGGCGCAGGACCGTCTCGGGCACGCCGGGCCGCCGGAACAGCAACTCATCGCCGGGCTGCACGTCGTCGAGGGCACCGGCGCCGAGGCTCTCCTCCAGCACCGCCGCCCGCTCGGCGCGGGCGAACTGCGCCCTGGGGGCGCGCCGCCGCCGCGGGCCGTGCACGCGCGCCTCGGCGGCGAGCGGCCGCACGCCGCGCATCGCGCGGCGGAACACGCTGGCCTCGTCCTCGGTTTCGTCCTGCACGCATTCCTCCGGGCGATGCCATTCAGTATATTGGCGCGCCGCCGCGCACCGGAACCGCTCCCGCTTGAAAATACTGGTCAGCAACGACGATGGCTACCGCGCCGAGGGCATCGCCCGGCTGCGCGCGGCGCTCGAGCCCCTGGCCGAGGTGACGGTCGTCGCGCCGGACCGCAACCGCAGCGGCGCCGGCAATTCGCTCACGCTGGAGGTGCCGCTGCGGGTGCACCGCGCCGGCCCGGGCGTGTTCTTCGTCCCCGGCACGCCCACGGACTGCGTGCACCTGGCGATCTCGGGCCTGTTCGAGCACGAATTCGACATGGTGGTGTCCGGCGTGAACGACGGCGCCAACCTCGGCGACGACGTGCTGTACTCCGGCACGGTGGCCGCTGCGATCGAGGGGCGCTTCCTCGGGCTGCCGACGCTGGCCGTCTCGCTGTGCACCAGCGCCGGGAGCGGGCGGCACTTCGACACCGGCGCCCGGGTGGCGGCCGAGCTGGTCGGCGCGCTGCTGCGGCGCCCGCTCGACCCCACGCTGATCCTCAACGTCAACGTGCCCGACCGCCCCTACGAGGCGCTGGCCGGCTACACCGCCGCCCGCCTCGGCAACCGCCATCGCTCCGAGCCGCTGGTGGCCGGCAAGGACCCGCGCGGCCAGCCGGTGTACTGGGTGGGGCCGCCGGGCCAGAGCCAGGACGCCGGCCCCGGCACGGACTTCCACGCCGTCGCCGCCGGCTACGTCACGGTCACGCCGCTGTCGGTCGACCTGACGCGCCACGCGGTGCTGCCGGAGATCAGCCGCTGGCTGCAGGACCTGGCGTGACCGACCGGCGGCTCAGCGGCATCGGCATGACCTCGGCGCGCACGCGCGACCGCCTGGTGCAGCGGCTGCGCGAGCAGGGCATCGCCAACCTCGCGGTGCTCGACCGCGTGCGCAACGTGCCGCGGCACATCTTCGTCGACGAGGCGCTCGCGAGCCGCGCCTACGAGGACACGGCGCTGCCGATCGGCTTCGGCCAGACCATCTCGCAGCCCTACATCGTGGCGCGCATGACCGAGGCGCTGCTCGAGGGCGGCCCGCTGGGCCGCGTGCTGGAGGTCGGCACCGGCTGCGGCTACCAGACCGCCGTGCTGGCGCCGCTGGTGGGCCGCGTGTACTCGGTGGAGCGGATCGACGGCCTGCTGCAGCGGGCGCGGGCGCGGCTCAAGGAGCTCGGCATCCGCAACGTCCGCTTCCGCCATGGCGACGGCGCCGAGGGCTGGAAGTCGCAGGCGCCATTCGACGGCATCCTGGTCGCCGCCGCCGCGCTCACCGTCCCCGAGGCGCTCGTCGCGCAGCTCGCGGTCGGTGGGCGGCTGATCATCCCCGCCGGGCCCGAGGGCGCGCAGCAGCTGCTGCGCCTCACACGGCGCGAGCAGGGCGTCGAGCGGCGGGTGCTGGGGCCGGTGAGCTTCGTCCCGCTGCTGGGCGGCACGGGCTAGTGCTCGCGCGATCAATGAGATTTACGTTAGAACTCATTGATAAAGCAGGAGATTCAAACTCAACCCTGCGGGCCACTTGTCATAGGCTGGAAACGGTGGCTAACTTGCCCACGCTGTCGTCGTCTGGCGACAGGTCTTGGGCTCCGGCGCCGAGACGCACGGACAGAAGGCACAGGGGAGAGGAAGGACTTCGGTTCGTAGAACAACAAGAGTCTGTCGGAAAACAATAACAAGGCAGTGACAGTTATCCGATTCCGTCAGCTTCGGGTGACTGCTTGGTCGGTGAGCTTCCTCCTCCTGTGCCTTCTTTCGGTGCGCCTCGTCCGTCGGTGCGCGGGGTAGCGCGAGCGCAGCGCCCCGGGGCGCGTCCTCAGCCCGGGAACAGCGCCGCCACCGCCGCGCGGCCCTCGTGCACCAGCACGTTGTAGGTGCGGCAGGCCGCCCCCAGCGTCATCGTCTCCACGCCCACCCCGCGCCGCTGCAGCGACACGATGAGCGAGCGCGGCGCACCCGACTCGCCTTCGGGCACGCCGAGCAGGATGACGGCCGGCCGCAGTTCGAGGAGCGGCGCGAGCTGCGGCTCGGCGAGCGTGGCGGCCGAGCGCGCGTCCCAGTCGGCGATCACGCGCGCCGGACTGATGATGCAGGGGCCGCGCAGCACCTGCTCGCCGACGACGACCTCGCCGGGTCCGTAGCGGCGGATCGTGTTGAGCTTCGGATCCGAGTCGAGGATCAGTCGCATGGACGGTACGATACGCCATCGTGCCGCACCTCGCCCTGCTGCTCCGCGACTGGTATCCGCCGCGCGCCCCCGAAGCGGGCGAGGCGGCCGCGCGGCTGCCGGCGCTGGAGCACTGGCTCGCACGCGGCGACGCGAGCGCTGCGCCGGCGGGCTGGCGCGGCTGGCTCGCCGAATCGACGCTCGGCGCCGACCATGCGGTATCGCCGGGCGACGCCGGGCTCGCAGCGGCGGCGCTGCTCGCCGCGGGCGAGGGCCGGCATTTCTGGTTCGCGACGCCCGTGCACTACGTCGCCGGGCTCGACACGCTGCACCTGCCCCCGGCGGGGCTGCTGACGCTCGGCGCCGCCGAGCAGCAGGCGCTGGCGGCGGACTTTGAGCGCGTGTTCCAGGACTCGCCCTGGCGGCTGCACGTGCTCGGCTACCGTGACCTGCTGCTCGAGGGGCCGGATCCCGGCCCGCACGCCACGCACGATCCGGCGGCCGTGGCTGGCAGTGACCTGGCGGATGCGCAGCCGCGCGGCGCGGGCGTGCGGGCGCTGCGGCAGCTGGCCGCCGAGATCGAGATGTGGCTGTTCGAGCATCCGCTCAACCGCGAGCGCGAGCGGCGCGGCGAGCTGCCGGTCACCGGCCTGTGGCCCTGGGGTGGCGGCGTCGCGGCCGAAGCGGTGCCGGGCGGCGCGGCGACAGGCAACAAGGCGCCAGCCAGTGCGGCGCGGCTGCGCCTGCACGGCGCGGATGCATGGAGCGCGGCGCTCGCCGCGCTGCGGGGCGGCGTGCTGCAGGCCACGCCCGCGGACGCCGCTGCGCTGGCGCCGGCCGACGAGGACGTCGCGGTGGTGCTGCCCGGCGCCTGCACGGCCGGCTGGCCCGACCTGCAGCGGCTCGAGCAGCAGTGGTTCGCGCCGCTCCTCGCGCAGCTCGCCGCCGGCCGCTGGTCGGCGCTGACGCTGCTGCTCGGCGCGCGCCGGCACGAGCTGCGCGCCCGGCACGCTGGCGCGCCTGGCGGCGAGCGCGCCCGTGGTGGACGGAGATCGGGCGATGACGCTGGAAGTCGTGCGGCGCGCGGCCGACAGCGATGCGCGCACGCGCTCGGCGCGGTGCTGCATCCGGTCCTGCGGCGCGTGTACGCCGGCCGCGGCCTGCGCGATGCGGCCGAGCTGCGGCTGTCGCTCGATCGGCTGCTGCCGGTCGGCACGCTCGCGGGCGTGGAGGCCGCCGCCGCGCTGCTGGCGCGGCATCGCGCGGGTTCGCGCGTGCTCATCGTCGGCGACTTCGACGCCGACGGCGCCACCAGCACGGCGCTGGTGGTGCGCGCGCTGCGCGGCTTCGGCTTCGGCGACGTGGATTTCCTGGTGCCGAACCGCTTCGAGTACGGTTACGGGCTCACGCCGGAGATCGTCGAGCTCGCCGCGGCGCGCGCGCCCGGGCTGCTGGTGACGGTCGACAACGGCATCTCGAGCAACGCCGGCGTGGCGGCGGCGCGCGCGCGCGGCATCGAGGTGCTGGTGACCGACCACCACCTCCCGGGGGCGGAGCTGCCGGCCGCGGACGTGATCGTCAATCCGAACCTGCCGGACAGCCGCTTCCCGAGCCGGGCGCTCGCCGGCGTGGGCGTGGCCTTCTACGTGCTCGCGGCGCTGGCACGGCGCCTGGAGGCCGACGGGCTGCTGCCGGCCGGCGCGCCGCCGCTGGCGCGCTGGCTCGACCTGGTGGCGCTCGGCACCGTGGCCGACGTCGTGCCGCTCGATGCCAACAACCGCATCCTGGTGGCGCAGGGCCTGGCGCGCATCCGCGCCGGGCGGGCCGTGCCGGGCATCCAGGCGCTGCTCGCGATCGCCGGGCGCGAGGCGGCGACGCTCACCGCCGGCGACCTCGGCTTCGCGGTGGCCCCGCGCCTCAACGCGGCCGGGCGGCTCGCCGACATGGCGCTCGGGATCCGCTGCCTGCTCACCGACGATGCGGCCGAGGCGCGCGCTCTCGCGGCCGAGCTCGACCGCCTGAACCGGGAGCGGCGCGATATCGAGGCGCGCATGCAGGCGCAGGCGCTGGCCGCGGTGCGCGTGCTGCGCGATCCGGCGGGCGCCGAGCGCCGCGCCGGCGTCTGCCTGTTCGACCCGGACTGGCACCAGGGCGTGGTCGGGCTGGTCGCGAGCCGCGTCAAGGAGCGGCTGCGCCGCCCGGTCATCGCCTTCGCCGCGGTCGACGGCGGGCTGCTGCGCGGCTCGGCGCGCTCGGTCCCGGGCGTGCACATCCGCGACGTGCTCGACGCGCTGGCGGCCGCCGATCCCGCCCTGATCCACAAGTTCGGCGGGCATGCCATGGCCGCCGGCCTGTCGCTGGAGAGCGGCCGGCTCGATGATTTCGCGCGCGCCTTCGACGCCGAGGTCGGGCGCTGGCTGGCGCGCGCCGGGACGCCCGATTGCATCGAGACCGACGGCGAGCTGGCGGAGGCCGACATCGCCCTGCCGACCGCGCAGGCGCTGCGCGCGGGTGGTCCCTGGGGCGCGGGCTTCCCCGAGCCGCTGTTCGACGGCGTCTTCGAGGTGCGCAATTGCCGCATCGTCGGCGAGCGGCACCTCAAGCTCACCGTGGCCGCGCCCGAGGGTCGCGGCGGCTTCGACGCCATCGCCTTCAACGCGATCGACCCGGGCGCGCCGGGGCCGTTGCCGGCGGGCCGCGTGCGCCTGGTCTACCGCCTGGATGCCAATGCCTTCCAGGGCGAGCTGCGGCTGCAGCTGGTGGTCGATCATCTGCTCCCGGCCTGATAGCATGCGCGGCTCGCATGGAAACCACGCAACTCAAACGCAGCTTGAAGGACCTGGGCGAACGCGCCGCCTCCTTGAGGGGGTTCCTTTGAGTACGACAACAAGAAGGAACGGCTCGAGGAAGTCAGCCGCGAGCTCGAGGACCCGGCCGTCTGGGGCAAGCCCGAGCGTGCCCAGGAACTCGGCCGCGAACGCGCGCGCCTGAGCGCCGAGCTCGCCGAGATGGACAAGGCGAGCGGCGGGGTGCAGGACGCGCTCGAGCTGCTCGAGCTCGCCGAGGGCGAGAACGACGAGGCCGCCGCGCGCGACATCGAGCGCGAGGCCGGCAGCCTCGAGGCCGCGGTCCGCCGGCTGGAATTCAAGCGCATGTTCCGCGGCGAGATGGACGCGCACAGCGCCTTCCTCGACATCCAGGCCGGCGCCGGCGGCACCGAGGCGCAGGACTGGGCGCAGATGCTGCTGCGCATGTACCTGCGCTGGGGCGCGGCCCACGGCCTGCGCTGCGAGGTGATCGACTCCAACCCGGGCGAGGTCGCCGGCATCAAGAGCGCCAGCGTGCAGTTCGAGGGCGAGTACGCCTACGGCTGGCTGCGCACCGAGACCGGCGTGCACCGCCTGGTGCGCAAGTCGCCGTTCGACTCGGGCAACCGCCGCCACACCTCGTTCGCCTCGGTGTTCGTCTCGCCGGAGATCGACGACGACATCAACATCGAGCTCAACCCGGCGGACATCAAGATGGACGTGTACCGTTCGAGCGGCGCCGGCGGCCAGCACGTCAACAAGACCGAGTCCGCGGTGCGCCTGACGCACGCGCCCTCGGGGATCATCGTCGCCTGCCAGAACGAGCGCAGCCAGCACAAGAACCGCGCCACCGCGATGAAGATGCTCAAGGCCAAGCTCTACGAGCTCGAGGTCAACAAGCGCAACGCCGCCGCCAAGGTGCTCGAGGACTCGAAGTCCGACGTCAGCTGGGGCCACCAGATCCGCAGCTACGTGCTCGACCAGTCGCGCATCAAGGATCTTCGCACCAGCGTCGAGGTCGGCGCGACCGACAAGGTGCTCGACGGCGATCTCGACCAGTTCCTGGAAGCGAGCCTGAAGGCGGGCCTGTGAGCGAACGACAGCACGTAGGCGCCGGCGGCGCGGCGGATGAGGGCGGCGTGTCTGCGGGCGCGGAGGGTGCCGAGGGCGAGAACCGCCTGGTCGCCGAGCGGCGCGCCAAGCTGGCCGCGGTGCGTGCCGGCGGCGTCGCCTTCCCGAACGACTTCCGGCGCGATGCGCATGCCGGCGAGCTGCTGGCCGCGTACGCCGACCGCGACGCCGCCTGGCTCGAGGCCAACCCGGTGCGCGTGCACGTCGGCGGCCGCATGATGTTCAAGCGCGTCATGGGCAAGGCGAGCTTCGCCAAGATCCAGGACGTCAGCGGGCAGATCCAGCTGTTCCTGCAGGAGAACACGCTCGGCGCCGCCGGCTACGCCGCCTTCAAGGACCACGACGTCGGCGACATCCTCGGCGCCGAGGGGCCGCTGTTCCGCACCAGGACCGGCGAGCTGTCGGTCAAGGTGGAGCGGCTGCGGCTGCTGGTGAAGTCGCTGCGGCCGCTGCCCGACAAGTGGCATGGCCTGAGCGACGCCGACACGCGTTACCGCCAGCGCTACGTCGACCTGATCATGACGCCGGCGACGCGCGAGCTGTTCCGCCAGCGCACGCGCATCGTGCGCTACCTGCGCGACTTCCTCGACGCGCTCGACTTCATGGAGGTCGAGACGCCGATGATGCAGCCGGTGCCGGGCGGCGCCGCGGCGCGTCCCTTCGTCACGCACCACAACGCGCTCGACATGGACATGTACCTGCGCATCGCGCCGGAGCTGTACCTCAAGCGCCTGGTGGTCGGCGGCTTCGAGCGCGTCTACGAGATCAACCGCAACTTCCGCAACGAGGGCGTGTCGACGCGGCACAATCCCGAGTTCACGATGCTCGAGCTGTACTGGGCCTACGCCGACTACCGCGACCTCATGGACCTGATCGAGCGGATGATGCGCGGCGTGGCGGAGGCGGTGCTCGGCACGCGGCGCGTGGTCTACCAGGGACGCGAGTACGACCTGGACGCGCCGTTCCGCCGCGTGTCGATCGCCGAGGCCGTGCTGGCGCACAACCCGGGGCTCGATGCCGCGCGGCTGCGCGACGTGGCGGCGCTGCGCGCCCATTGCGACACGCTCGGCATCCCCTGGCAGCCCGGCGATGGCGCCGGCAAGCTCCAGGTGGAGATCTTCGAGAAGACCGCCGAGCACAGCCTCGTCGATCCGACCTTCGTGCACGCCTATCCGACCGAGGTCTCGCCGCTGTCGCGCGCCAACGATGCGGATCCGTTCCTCACCGACCGCTTCGAGTTCTTCATCGGCGGCCGCGAGCTCGCCAACGGCTTCTCCGAGCTCAACGACGCCGAGGACCAGGCGGCGCGCTTCCAGGCGCAGGCCGCGCGCAAGAGCCAGGGCGACGAGGAGGCGATGTTCTACGACGCCGACTACGTGCGCGCGCTCGAGTACGGCCTGCCGCCGACCGCGGGCCTCGGCATCGGCATCGACCGGCTGGTGATGTTCCTCACCGACGCCGCCTCGATCCGCGACGTGCTGCTGTTCCCGCACCTGCGGCCGGAAGCCTGAGGCCTTGGCGGCGGGCGAGCGCGCGCGGCGGCCCATCGGGGTATTCGACTCCGGCGTCGGTGGCCTCACCGTGCTGCGCGCGCTGGCCGCGACGCTGCCGGGCGAGCAGTTCCTCTACCTCGGCGACACGGCGCGCCTGCCGTACGGCACCAAGAGCCCGACGACGGTGGTGCGCTACGCGCTGCAGGCCGCGGACGAGCTGGTCGAGCGCGGCATCAAGTGCCTGGTGGTCGCCTGCAACACCGCCTCGGCCGCGGCACTCGGCGCGATGCGCGAACGCTACGCGGGCATGCCGGTCATCGGCGTCATCGAGCCGGGGGCGGCGGCGGCCTGCGCGGCCTCGGCGAGCGGGCGCATCGCAGTGCTCGCGACCGAGGGCACGGTGCGCGGCGGCGCCTACCAGCAGGCCATCGCGCGGCTGCGACCGGGAGCCCGCGTCACGGCGCTCGCCTGCCCGCTGTTCGTGGCGCTGGCGGAGGAGGGCTGGGTCGACGGTGCGGTGGTCGAGGCGGCCGTGGCGCGCTATCTCGCGCCGCTCCGGGCCGATCCGGCGGCCGCGCCCGATACGCTGGTGCTGGGCTGCACGCATTTCCCGGTGCTGCGCGCGGCGATCGCCGCGGGCGTCGGTCCGGGTGTTGCGATCGTCGATTCGGCCGACACCACCGCGCGCGTCACGGCGGCCGAGCTCGCGGCGCAGGGACTGCGCGTGCCGGAGGGCACGGCGGGCTTCACCTTCCTCGCGACCGACGGCGCGGAGCGCTTCGCGCGGGTCGGCGGGACCTTCCTGGAGCGGCCGCTCAGTGCCGACGAGGTGGTGCTGATCGACCTTTAGCGGCCGTCGAGCCGCCGCGCGACCCGGGGGTGGCCGGGGCGGCCGGGGCGATGCGCGCCGCGCCCGTCAGCGCGGCGATTCGAAGCGCATCGACAGGTCGATGGCGTGCACGTGCTTGGTCAGGCCGCCGATCGAGATGCAGTCGACGCCGGTCGCGGCGATCTCGCGCAGGCGCTCCAGGCCCACGCCGCCGGAGCACTCCAGTTCGGCGCGCCGGCCCCGCGCGCGGTTGCGCGCCACCGCCGTCCGCAGGTCCTCGAGGCTGAATTCATCGAGCATGATGACGTCGGCGCCGGCCTCCAGCGCCTGCTCGAACTCGCCCAGGTCCTCGGTCTCGACCTCGACGCGCACGCCCGGCGCCTCGCGGCGCGCGGCCGCCACCGCCGCGCCGATCGAACCCGCCGCGGCGATGTGGTTCTCCTTGACGAGCACCATGTCGTGCAGGCCCATGCGGTGGTTGCTGCCGCCGCCGCAGCGCACCGCGTACTTCTGCGCGGTGCGCAGCCCGGGCAGCGTCTTGCGCGTATCGAGGATGCGGCAGCCGGTGCCGGCCACGGCCGCGACGTGCTGGCGCGTGGCGGTCGCGGTGCCGGAGAGCAGCTGCAGGAAATTGAGCGCGGTGCGCTCGGCGGTGAGGATGCCGCGCGCCGGGCCCTCGACCCGGGCGAGCACCGTGTCGGCGCCGACCGAATCGCCGTCGCGCGCCTGCCAGTGCACCGCGATGCGCGCGTCGACCTCGCGGAAGGCGGCATCGGCCCAGGCGGCGCCGCACAGCACCGCCGGTTCGCGGCACAGGATGCGCGCGCTCAGCACCGCGCCGGCGGGGATCAGGCGCGCAGTGACGTCGCCCGGGCCGATGTCCTCGCGCAGCGCGCGGGACACCTGCTCGGGCAGATCGTCGGGCAGTGGGTTCAGAACGGCAGGCCGTGTGTCGCCGAGGCCATGCACAGCAGCATCGGGATCGACAGCAGGAAGTTGGTGCGCGAGGCGAGCGTCGCGACCTTGCGCGCCTTGGCCTTCTCCTCGTCGGTGGCGGCGACGATGCCGAGGACCTTCTTCTGGTTCGGCCAGATCAGGACCCAGACGTTGAACAGCATGATGGTGCCGAGCCAGCCGCCGATGCCGATGACCAAGCCATAGGCGTTGCCGCCGGCCGCGCCCAGCGTGACCGCGTTCATCAGGTTGCCGGAGTCACCGAGGTACCACAGGCCGGTGAGCCAGGTGGCGAGCGCGGCCCAGCGGAACCAGAACAGCGCGCGCGGCGCCACGTACTTGGTGATGCCCGCGCCGCCCGGACCGCCCTTGTCGGCGGCCGCATCGGCGAGCGCCGGGATCTGCGCGACGTTGAAGTAGTACAGCAGGCCGATCCAGAACACGCCGGAAACGACGTGGAACCAGCGCGCCCATCCGAGCAGGTTCAGCTGGTGGGTGCCGACCAGCGCCGACACGATGAGTGCGAGGACGATGCCGGCGATCAGGGTCGACCGGTGGTTCATGAGGATCTTGGTCATGCGTGTCTCCCAACCCGTTGTTTTATATGAGCCTGCGCCGAGCGCCAGAGGGTTTGAAGAATAGGCGATCGGCCCGCATAATTCAACGCGGTTCACTCGCGTTTGCATCGAAGGGAGCGCCAGGCATGAAGCCGGCATGGCAGGTACTGCTCGTGGCGCTTCCACTCGGCGGCTGCGTCGCCGCCGTCATCGGCCAGGGCGGCGGCTCGGCCGGCAGCCAGGCTGGCGGCCAGACGGTGAGCGCGCCGGCACCCTCGTCGGTGTCGGCCGATGCGCGGCTGGCGGCCGACGTGCGCGCGCGGCTCGCGGCCGAGAAGGGCCTGCCGGCCGGCGCCATCGAGGTGCGAGTGCGCGCGGGGATGGTGACGCTGCGCGGGCGCGTGGCCGGCGAAGCCCAGCGTGCCGTGGCCGAGCGCGCGGTGCGATCGGTTCCGGGGGTGAAGGCCGTGGTCAGTGAATTGGAGGTACGGTAGATGGACGTGAACGAACGGATCCGGCAGCAGCTGTCGGCGGCGCCGGTGGTGCTCTTCATGAAGGGCACGCCCGATTTTCCGCAGTGCGGCTTCTCGGCGCAGACGGCCAATGCGCTGCGCGCCCTGGGGGCGCGCTTCAACAGCGTGAACATCTTCGAGGATCCGGAGCTGCGCGAGGCGCTCAAGCGCCACTCCAACTGGCCCACTTATCCGCAGCTCTACATCAAGGGCGAGCTGGTCGGCGGATGCGACATCGCGCTGGAGATGTACCGCAACGGGGAGCTCAAGTCGCTCCTCGAGCAGGCCGGCGCGCTCGGCGAGCCGGCGAAGCACTAGGGCCGGCACCGGCCCGCGCGCCCCTCAGTCGTCCTCGTCCATGTCGGCCGGCGCGCGCGGCGGCTCGTCGCCGTGCCAGCCGAAGGCGCGGGCGCGCTGCTCGGCGCGCCCGTAGGAGCCGGCGAGCTCGTTGCACACCACGCAGAAGAGATCGGCGGTGCGCTCGGCGTCGTAGCTGGCCGAGTGCGCCGAGGCCGAGCGCCATTCGATGCCCGCGACCTGCACGGCGCGCGCCAGCACCGTCTGGCCGAGCGCCGCGCCCGCCAGGGTCGCGGTGTCGAAGCTCGAGAACGGGTGGAACGGATTGCGCTTGATGCCGCTGCGCGCCACCGCGGCGTTGAGGAAACCGAGGTCGAACCAGGCATTGTGGCCCACCAGGATCGCGCGCTTGCAGCCGTGGGCGCGCACGCCGGCGCGCACCTCGCGGAACACGCGCGCCAGCGCCTCGTGCTCGTCGATCGCCGGCCGCAGCGGGTGCCACGGATCGATCTTGTTGACCAGCAGCGAGGCAGGGTCGATGCGCGCGTTCTCGAAGGGCTTGACGTGGAACGAGTGGGTGGCGCCGCGCACCAGCCGCCCGTCGGCGCCGACATCGATCATCACCGCGGCGATCTGCAGCAGCGCATCGGTGGCGGCGATGAAGCCGCCGGTCTCGACGTCGACGACCACCGGCAGGAAGCCGCGGAAGCGCCGGCCAAGGAGCGTGGCTGCGCGCGTGCTCATGCCGCGATCCGCCAGGCGATGCCTTCGCCGGCGCGCAGCGGCACCAGGTCGTCCGCGCCGAACGGATAGCTCGCCGGGACCGTCCAGGGCTCGCGCGTGAGCGTCAGCTGCGTTGCGTTGGGCGGCAGGCGGTAGAACGCCGGCCCGAAGCCGGAGGCGAAGGCCTCGAGCCGCGGCAGCATGCCGGCCTGCTCGAAGGCCTCGGCGTACAGCTCGATGCCGGCGTGCGCCGAGAAGATGCCGGCGCAGCCGCAGGCGTGTTCCTTGGCGTGGCGCGCGTGCGGCGCGCTGTCGCTGCCGAGGAAGAAGCGCGGGTCGCCGGCCGCGACCGCCTCGATGAGCGCGCGCCGGTCGTCCTCGCGCTTGAGCACCGGCAGGCAGTAGTGGTGCGGCCGCAGGCCGCCGGCGAACAGCGCGTTGCGGTTGAGCAGCAGGTGCTGCGGGGTGAGCGTCGCGGCCACGCCGGCGCGCGCGCCGCGCACGAAGTCGACGCCGGCGCGGGTGGTGACGTGCTCGAGCACCACGCGCAGGCGCGGGTGGCGGGCGAGGAGCGGGGCGAGCACGGCGTCGATGAAGCGCGCCTCGCGGTCGAAGACGTCGACCGCCGGGTCGGTGACCTCGCCGTGCACCAGCAGCGGCAGGTCGACCGCGGCCATGCGCTCGAGCACCGCCTCGATGCGGGCGATGTCGGTGACGCCGGCGTCGGAGTGCGTGGTGGCGCCGGCCGGGTAGAGCTTGCAGCCGAACACGCGGCCGCTGGCCGCGGCGCGCTCGATCTCCTGCGGCGGGGTCGCGTCCGTGAGGTACAGCGTCATCAGCGGCTCGAAGCGTGCCCCGGCCGGCAGTGCCGCGAGGATGCGCTCGCGGTAGGCGAGCGCCAGCGCGGTCGTCGTCACCGGCGGCTTGAGGTTCGGCATGATGATCGCGCGGGCGAAGCGCGCCGCGGTGAACGGCAGCACGGCGGCGAGCGCCGCGCCGTCGCGCAGGTGCAGGTGCCAGTCGTCGGGGCGGCGCAGGCGCAGCGTCGTGCTCATGCCGGCTCCGCCGCCAGCAGCGCGAGCGCGAAGCGCACGCCGAAGCCGGTGATGTCGTCGCCGACGTGGGCGAGGCCGCCGGTGCGCACGGCGCTGGCGAGGTCGACGTGCAGCCACGGGAGCGCGTCGGGCACGAAGCGCGCCAGGAAGCGCGCGGCCAGGATGTGGTCGCCCTTGCTGTCGAGGGTGCACTGCTTGACGTCGGCGACCCGGCTGTCGAGGTCGGCATCGAAGTCCGCGTCGAGCGGGAACGGCCAGACGCGCTCGCCGCTCGCGGCGCCGGCCTGGCGGGCGCGTTCGGCCAGCGCGGCGTCGCGCGCGAACACGCCGCTGTAGCGCTCGGTCAGCGCCTGGATGCAGGACCCGGTGAGGGTGGCGAAATCGACCAGCAGCCGCGGGCGGCGGCGCGCCGCCAGCACCAGCGTGTCGGCCAGCGCCATGCGGCCCTCGGCGTCGGTGTGGATGACCTGGATGGTGGTGCCATTGGCGGCGCGCACCACTTCCTGCGGCCGGTAGGCGCTCGGGCCGATGTTGTTCTCGGTGATCGCGAGCCACGCGTCCACGGGGTAGGGCGTGTCCAGTTCCGCCAGCGCCACCAGCGTGGCGAGCGCCACCGCGCTGCCGGCCATGTCGGTGTGCATGTCGAGCATGTGGCGGTGCGGCTTGAGGTTGGTGCCGCCGGTGTCGAACAGGATTCCCTTGCCGACCAGCGCCACCGGCGCGCCGCGGCGCCGGCCGTGGCCGCGCCAGCGCAGGTGCGCGATGCCGGCATCGCGCGCCGCGTTGCCGCGCGCGACGGCGAGGAAGGCCCGCAGCCGAGCCGCCGCAGCGCGCGCTCCGGATACCAGCGCAGCGCGAGGCCATGGCGGCGCGCCAGCCGCGCGAGCAGCCGGCGGTAGCCGCGCGCATCGAGCACGTTGGGCGGCAGCGCGGTGAGCTGGCGCACCAGGTTCGTGCCGCGCGCCGCGGCGCCGATGCGCGCCAGGTCGAGCGCCGGCGCGGCGTGCAGCTCGAGCGAACGCAGCCGGCGGCGCGGTGAGCCGGCTTGCTGCGATAGTCGGGCGGCACGTGGTTCCAGGCGAGCACCGCCGCCACCAGCGCCTCGTACCAGCCGGCCCGCTCGGCGAGCTCGGGCGCGACGAGCACGGCGATGCGGGCGGGCCGCAGCTCGCCCAGCTCGTGCAGCATGCGGCCGGCGAGCTCGAGGCGCTGGAAGGCGCTGCTCGCGTCGGCGGCGTGCCCCAGCACGGCGAACGTGGAGCGCGCATTGGCGAGCGTGGTGCTGCGCGCCTGCCCGGCGCGCGCCGGCGCGCGCTGGTGCAGCGACCGCCAGCGGGCCGCTTCGGGCAGGCGCTCGAACAGCGCGCTGCCGGCCTTCGGGGCCACGAGCAGCAGCACGTCGAGGCCGGCGAGGGCGCGCGCGCCGGGCAGCCGCGGCAGGCGGCGGATCGTGGGTGAATCGGCGGGCGCGACGGAAAGCGACAGGGTCATCGGATCGGCTTGCGAGGTGAAATCTCTGGTCCTGGACGCAATTGCTTGACCCTGCAAAACAAAATCCGGATCATTCCGCGCGCATCGTAGCACAGCGTCGTGACCGGCAATTTCCCCCTTCCGAAGGCGCGCATGAACGACGGAAAACGCAGCGAGGACAGCGACCCGGCGGAGACGCGCGAGTGGCTCGATTCGATCGAGTCGGTGCTGCGCACGCAGGGCCCGCAACGCGCGCACTACCTGATCGAGCGCATCGTCGACCAGGCGCGCCGTTCCGGCGCCTACCTGCCGTACCGGGCGAACACCGCCTATGTGAACTCCATCGCAGTCGGCCAGCAGCCGCGCTACCCGGGCGACCGCGCGCTGGAGCGGCGCATCGAGGCCTGGATCCGCTGGAACGCCATGGCCATGGTCGTGCAGGCCAACCGCAAGTCGACCGAGTACGGCGGCCACATTTCCAGCTACGCCTCGTCGGCCACGATGTACGAGGTGGGCTTCAACCACTTCTGGCGCGCGGCCAGCGAGCAGCACCCGGGCGACCTGGTCTTCATCCAGGGGCACTCAGCGCCCGGCATCTACGCGCGCGCCTTCCTCGAGGGACGGCTGAGCGAGGAACAGCTGCGGCACTTCCGCCAGGAGACCAGCGGGCGCGGCCTGTCCTCGTACCCGCACCCGTACCTGATGCCGGACTTCTGGCAGTTCCCGACGGTGTCGATGGGCCTGGGGCCGATGATGGCCCTCTACCAGGCGCGCTTCATCCGCTACCTCGAGCACCGCGGCCTGGTGCAGCCCTCGGACCGCAAGGTCTGGGCGTTCTGCGGCGACGGCGAGATGGACGAGCCCGAGTCGATGGGCCAGCTCACGATGCCGGTGCGCGAGAAGCTCGACAACCTGGTGTTCGTCATCAACTGCAACCTGCAGCGGCTCGACGGCCCGGTGCGCGGCAACGGCAAGATCATCCAGGAGCTCGAGGCCGCGTTCCTCGGCGCCGGCTGGAACGTCATCAAGGTCATCTGGGGCTCGCGCTGGGACCCGCTGCTGGCGCGCGACACCAAGGGCCTGCTGCAGCAGGTCATGGAGCAGTGCGTCGACGGCGAGTACCAGAACTTCAAGGCCAAGGGCGGCGCCTACACGCGCGACCACTTCTTCGGCAAGAACCCCGAGCTCAAGGAGATGGTCGCCAACATGTCGGACGACGACATCTGGCGGCTGAACCGCGGCGGCCATGACGCGCGCAAGGTGTACGCGGCCTACGCGGCGGCGATGCAGACGAAGGACCGCCCGACCGTGATCCTCTGCAAGACGGTCAAGGGCTTCGGCCTCGGCAAGGCGGCCGAGGGCCAGATGGTGGCGCACCAGCAGAAGAAGCTCGACGAGGACTCGCTGCGCGTGCTGCGCGACCGCTTCAACATCCCGGTGTCCGACGAGGACATTGCCAGCGTGCCGTTCCGGCAGCCGGCGCCGGACAGCGAGGAGATGCGCTACCTGCAGGAGCGGCGCACGACGCTCGGCGGCTACCTGCCGGCGCGGCGCGCCGTGGCGGCGCCGCTCGCCGTGCCGCCGCTCGCGGCCTTCCAGTCGGTGCTGGACGGCACCGGCGAGCGCGAGATCTCCACGACGATGGCCTTCGTGCGCATCCTCGGCGTGCTGCTCAAGGACAAGGCGATCGGCCGCAACATCGTGCCGATCGTGCCGGACGAGGCGCGCACCTTCGGCATGGAGGGCCTGTTCCGCCAGATCGGCATCTATTCCTCGGTCGGCCAGCTCTATACGCCGCAGGACGCGGACCAGCTGATGAGCTACCGCGAGGACAAGCAGGGCCAGATGCTCGAGGAGGGCATCAACGAGGCCGGCGCGCTGTGCTCGTGGATCGCCGCCGCGACCTCCTATGCGAACCACGGCACCGCGATGGTGCCCTTCTACATCTACTACTCGATGTTCGGTTTCCAGCGCGTCGGCGACTTCATCTGGGCGGCCGGCGACATGCGCGCGCGCGGCTTCCTGCTGGGCGCGACCGCCGGGCGCACCACGCTCGCGGGCGAGGGCCTGCAGCACCAGGACGGCCACAGCCAGCTGGTCGCGACCACGGTGCCCAACTGCCGCGCCTACGATCCCGCCTATGCCCACGAGCTGGCGGTCATCATCCAGCACGGCATGCAGAAGATGTACGCCGAGGGCGAGGGCGTCTTCTACTACATCACCGTGATGAACGAGAACTACGCCCAGCCGGCGCTGCCGGCCGGAAGCGAGGCGGGCATCGTCCGCGGCGGGTACCTGCTGCGCACCGGCGGGCGCGGGCGCGTGCGCGCCACGCTCCTCGGCAGCGGCACGATCCTGCGCGAGGTGCTGGCGGCCGCCGAGATCCTCGAGCGCGACTACGGCGTGCCGGCCGACGTCTGCTCGATCACCAGCTTCAGCGAGCTGCGGCGCGAGGCGCTGGAGTGCGAGCGCTGGAACCTGCTGCACCCGGCCGAGCGGCCGCGCGTGCCCTACGTGCAGGAGCTGCTCGGCGGCTCGGACACGCCGGTGGTCGCCGCCACCGACTACATGCGCCTGGTGCCGGACCAGATCCGCCAGTGGATCCGCGGCCCCTACGTCACGCTCGGCACCGATGGCTTCGGGCGGAGCGATGCGCGCGCCGAGCTGCGCGCGCACTTCGAGGTCGACCGCCGCTTCGTGGTGCTGGCGGCGCTGCAGGCGCTCGCCGGCGCCGGGCAGATCGACCGCCAGACGGTGGTCGCCGCGGTGACCAAGCTCGGCATCGATCCGGCCAAGCCCGACCCGCTGAACAGCTGAGCGCGAGGAGTCGTCCTTGGCCGCCACAGAGATCCGCGTACCCGACCTCGGCAACTTCAAGGACGTCGAGGTCATCGACGTGCTGGTCGGGGCCGGCGACACGGTGGCGGCCGATGCGCCGCTCCTGACGCTCGAGACCGAGAAGGCGACGATGGACGTGCCTTCGCGCCGCCGGCGTCGTCGTGCAGGTGCACGTTCAGAAGGGCGCGCGCGTCTCGACCGGCGACCTGATCGTGACGCTGGAGTCGGCGGGCGCGACGCCCGCACCTGCCGCGCCGCCGCGGCACCGGCCCCGGCGCCCGCCGTCGCCGCCGCGCCGCGCCTCCCGCGATTGCCAGCGGCACCCGCGGTGCTCGCGACGGCCGCGCTTGCCTGCGCCGGTGCCCGCGGCGCCGGTCCCGGCCGCGCCCGAGCCGGCGCCGCGTCGCGCCCCGGCAAGCGCGCCTCGCTGGCCCATGCCAGCCCTTCGGTGCGCCATCTGGCGCGCGAGCTCGGCGTCGATCTGGCCTTGGTCGTGCCGAGCGGACCGAAGGGCCGCGTGCTCGATGTCGACGTGAAGCGCCACGTCAAGGCGGCGCTGGGCGCTGCGCGTGCCGCCGCCGCCAGCGTGGCTGGAACGCCGGCGGCGCCCGCCGCCGCGACGGCGCTCCCGGCAGTGCCGGCCGTGGACTTCGCGCAGTTCGGCCCGGTCGAAGTGCAGAAGCTTGGCCGCATCCAGCGCATCTCGGGCGCGCGGCTGCATGCCTCGTGGGTCAACCTGCCGCACGTCACGCAGTTCGACCAGGCGGACATCACCGACCTGGAGGAGGCGCGCCGGTGGCTTGGCCTGCGCGCGCAGCAGGAGGGCGTGAAGCTCACGCCGCTGGCCTTCATCGTGCGCGCCTGCGTCAAGGCGCTGCGCGAGTTCCCGCGCTTCAATGCCTCGCTCGACGCCAGTGGCGAGAACCTGGTGCTGAAGCAGTACCTGAACATCGGCTTCGCCGCCGACACGCCCCAGGGGCTGGTGGTGCCGGTGATCCACGGCGCCGGCGCCATGGACGTGTTCGCGCTGGCGCGCGCGCTCGCGACGCTCTCGGAGAAGGCGCGCGCCGGCAAGCTCGCGGTCGCCGAGATGCAGGGTGGCTGCTTCACCATCTCGAGCCTCGGCGGCATCGGCGGCACCGCGTTCACGCCGATCATCAATGCGCCGGAGGTGGCGATCCTCGGCGTGTCGCGCTCGCTCCTGCAGCCGGTGTGGCGCGACGGGGCGTTCGTGCCGCGCCTGATGCTGCCCCTGTCGCTGTCCTACGACCATCGCGTCATCGACGGGGCGGCGGCCGCGCGCTTCACCACCTTCCTGGCGCAGGCGCTGGCCGACGTCGCGGGCCTGATGGGGCCGCCGCAGTGAGCCTGGAGGACGTCCTCTGCCCGGACCTGGGCGAGTTCAAGGATGTCGCGGTCATCGACGTGCTGGTGAGGTCCGGCGACGTCATCGCGGTCGACGCGCCGCTGCTCACGCTCGAGACCGACAAGGCCACGATGGACGTGCCGTCCCCGGTCGCGGGCTACGTGCGCCAGGTCCTCGTGGCGGTCGGCGCCAAGGTGTCGCGCGGATCGCTCCTGGCGCGCGTCGAGACGCGTGCCGGCGCGCCGGTGGAGCCGACGCAGGTGCTGCCGGCGGTCGACGCGGCGCGCGCCGCAGCCGCCGGCGAAGCGATGACGGCCGTGCTGCCGGTGCCCGCATCCGCGGCGCCCGCCGTGGCGCCGGCCGCGGCACCTGCCGCAGCCACGCCGCCGGCGACGCCGGCGCCGGTCGTGGTGGCCGCGCCCGCCGACGCCGAGCGCAGCGCCCAGCTGCTGGTGCTGGGCGCCGGCCCGGGCGGCTATACCGCCGCCTTCCGTGCCGCCGACCTCGGCCTGCGCGTGACGCTGGTGGAGCGCTGGCCGACGCTCGGCGGCGTGTGCCTCAACGTCGGCTGCATCCCCTCCAAGGCGCTGCTGCACGCGGCCCGCGTCCTCGACGAGGCGCAGCAGATGGCGGCGCACGGCATCAGCTTCGGCAAGCCGGAGATCGACGTCACGCGGCTGCGCGCCTGGAAGGCCAGCGTCGTCAAGAAGCTGACCGGCGGCCTGGCGATGCTCGCCAAGCAGCGCCAGGTCGAGATCGTGCGCGGCACCGGCCGCTTCATCGAGCCACGGCTGCTCGAGGTCGAGCACGAGGGCGCGGTGCAGCGCATCCGCTTCGAGCAGTGCATCATCGCTGCGGGCTCCGAGCCGGTGAAACTGCCGCTCATCCCGGCGGACCCGCGCATCATGGATTCGACCGGCGCGCTCGAGCTGCCGGACCGCCGCGGCCGCCTGCTGGTGATCGGCGGCGGCATCATCGGCCTGGAGATGGCGAGCGTCTACGAGTCGCTGGGCGCGCGCGTCAGCATCGTCGAGCTGACCGCCCAGCTGATCCCGGGCTGCGATCCCGACCTGGTGCGGCCGCTGGAGCGGCGGCTGCGCACGCGCTACGAGCAGATCCTGCTGGGCACGAAGGTGACGGCGGTGGAGGCGCGCGCGGACGCGTTGTACGTGAGCCTCGAGGGACCGCAGGGCCTGCGCACCGAGGCCTTCGATCGCGTGCTGGTGGCCGTGGGTCGCGCGCCGAACGGCCGCAGGCTCGCGGCCGAAGCCGCCGGCGTGCAGGTCGACGAGCGTGGTTTCATCCGCGTCGATGGCCAGATGCGCACCAGCGCGGCGCACATCTTCGCGATCGGCGACGTGGTCGGCCAGCCGATGCTGGCGCACAAGGCGACGCACGAGGGCAAGGTGGCGGCCGAGGCCGCCGCCGGCCGCCGCAGCCACTTCGACGCGCGCGCCATTCCCTCGGTGGCCTACACGGACCCGGAGGTGGCCTGGGCGGGCCTGACGGAGACGCAGGCGAAGGCGCAGGGCATCGCGGTCGAGAAGGGGGCCTTCCCGTGGATGGCGAGCGGCCGCTCGCTCTCGCTCGGGCGCGAGGAGGGCATGACCAAGCTGATCTTCGATCCGGCGACGCGGCGCGTGCTCGGCGGCGGCATCGTCGGCCCGAATGCCGGCGAGCTGATCGCCGAGATCGTGCTGGCCATCGAGATGGGCGCCGACGCCGCCGACATCGGCCTCACGGTGCATCCGCATCCGACGCTTTCCGAGACCGTGTGCTTCGCGGCCGAGGCCTTCGAGGGCACGCTGACCGACCTGTACCTGCCGAAGAAGCCCGCGCCGCGCACGCCCGGCTGAGCGGCCGGCGACTCGACCGGCGCGTGGCTACTTCCAGCCGACCGTGACCTCGGCGCCTGCCGCGAGCGTCGCCCCGACTCCCGCCACGATGATCGCGTTCACGCCGAACAGGATGCCGCGCAGCGCGGCGTCGAAGCGGTAGCTCCGGAGCGTCTGCAGCGGCTCCTGGCCGGTCGGCGTGCCGTCCTGCTGGTCGATGGTCGTGATGCTGCAGCGCGTGCAGGGCTTCACCAGCCGCAGGCGCACCTCGCCGATGGCCAGCTCGCCGATGCGGTCCTCGTCCCAGGGCGCGAGGCCGTCGAGCACCAGGTTGGGCCGGAAGCGGTTCATCGGCAGCGGCACGCCGAGCCGGCCGTTGAGTTCCTCGAGCGAGGCGCGGTTCACGACCAGCAGCGGGAAGCCGTCGGAGAACTGGTTCGGCGCGGCAATGTCGCCGGTCCATTGCGGCGCGCTCAGGCGCGCGCGCCGCGGATCGAAGCGCAGCACGCGGCAGTCCGTGCCGATCGCGCGGCTGGCCCAGTCGGCCGCGGCATCGCCCACGTCGATGCCGTCGCACTCGTCGTTCCACACGCGTACCGTGCGGACCGCGCCGGGCGCGTCGTCGGCCAGCGCGAACCCCGGCAGGCCGGGCGCCTCGAGCCGCAGCGTCGTGCCGTCGAGCGCCGTGCGCACCCGCGCGAGGCGTGGCTGCTCGCGCTGCGTGAGGAACCGCCCCGCGGCGCTCACCAGCATCCAGCGGCGGTCGCCGGCGATCCCGGTCGCGGCCAGCGTCGCCCGGTCCAGGTCGATCCCGGCGGCGGACTTGAGCGGGTAGACGTGCAGCGATTGCAGCGTGGCCATGGTGTTCGCGGACCTCCGGGCTAGAGTTCGCAGGCGTTCCAGGTAGTCGCGCTCGTCGGGCGCGCGGCCGGCGCGCTGCGCGTCCCACAGCACGGTGGCGAGCACCTCGATCATGCGGTGCTCGGCCGCGTGCAGCGAGCCCGCCTGCCGCTGCAGCCGGCGGTGCACGTCGGCGATGCCGGCCGGGCGGTTGGTGCCGACCTGCTCGCGCAGCGCCAGGTGGAGCGAGAGGTGCAGGTAGGGGTTCTCCGTGCCGCCGCCCAGGGCCGGCGCCGCGGCGTCGCCTTCGAGCAGCGCATGGTATTCGGGATGCAGCGCGATGACATCGACGATCTGCGCCTGCAGCGGCTCGAGCGGCAGGCCGGCGCGCTGGCGCTGCCAGGCCTCGCGCCAGCCCTGGCGCAACTGCTCGCGGCCCTGGTCGGCGAACATGATCATGCCGGGGTCTTCGCCGGGTAGCGCACCAGCGCAGCACCGGGCAGCGCGGGCACAGCGGGCGGCGCGCCTTGCAGGTGTAGCGGCCCAGCAGGATCAGCCAGTGGTGCGCGTGCGGCAGGAATTCGCGCGGCGTCGCCGCCTCGAGCCCGGCCTCGACCGCGCGCGGCGTGCGCCCCGGCGCGAGGCCGGTGCGGTTGGCGACGCGGAAGATGTGCGTGTCGACCGCGATGGTCGGCTGCCCGAAGGCGACGTTGAGCACCACATTGGCGGTCTTGCGCCCGACGCCGGGCAGGGCCTCGAGCGCGGCGCGGTCGGCGGGCACCTCGCCGCCGTGGCGCTCGAGCAGCGCCGCGCTGGTGGCCATGATGTGGCGCGCCTTGGCGTTGTGCAGCCCGATGGTGCGGATGTGGCGCTTCAGGCCGGCGAGCCCGAGCGCCAGCATGGCCGCGGGCGTCGGCGCCGCCGCGAACAGCGCGCGCGTCGCGGCGTTGACGCTGCGGTCGGTGGCCTGGGCGGAGAGCACCACGGCCACCAGCAGCTGGTAGGTGGAGCCGAATTCGAGCTCGGTGCGCGGATCCGGATTGGCGCTGCGCAGCGCGGCGTAGAACCGGCGGCATGCAACGGGCGTCATGGGCGTGCCGTCCCGTCGCCGCCGCCGCGCGCGGCGCGCTTGCGCTCCGCCAGCAGCGCGCGCGCGGCGGCGCTTGTCGGCGCGCGGCGCTGGTGCGCCAGGAAGCGCTGGCGGCTGGCGGCGGCCTGCGGCGCCGTCGCCTCGCTCTCGCTCGCCGGCCGCTCGAGCATGCGGATGCAGTCGACCGGGCAGGCCGGCAGGCACAGCTCGCAGCCGGTGCACCAGGCGGCGAGCACCGTGTGGAGCGAGCGCCGGGCGCCGACGATGGCGTCGACCGGGCAGGCGGGCAGGCAGCGCGCGCAGCCGGTGCATTGCGCCGCGACCACCATGGCGATGCGCGCCGGACCCGCGGCCCGCAGGCGGGGTCGAGCGGCAGCGGCGGACGGCCCAGCAGCCGCGCCAGCGCGGCGATCAGCGGCGCGCCGCCGGGCGGGCAGCGGTTCAGCGCGGCCTCGCCGCCCGCGAGCGCCGCGGCGTAGGGGCGGCAGCCACCGTAGCCGCAGCGCATGCACTGCGTCTGCGGCAGCAGGGCGTCGATCGCGTCGACGCCAGCTTCGGACGGAAGGGTGCTCGCGCTCATGTCACAATGGCGCCAGTCTAGTGCATTGACTGCAGGATCATCGAGATGTTCCGCCAGCTGACCCCCGTGGTACGCGCGCTGCTGATCACCAACGTGGTGGTGTGGCTGGTGCAGGTGCTGACCCTGTCGGGCCCGTGGTCCGAGGCGATGATGGCGCTGCAGCTGTGGCCGTGGCACGGCATGCAGCGCTTCCACGTCTACTCGCTGCAGCCCTGGCAGCTGCTGAGCTACGGCTTCCTGCACGACCCGACCAACCCCGCCCACCTGCTGTTCAACATGCTGGCGTTGTACATGTTCGGGCCGGATTGCGAGCGGCTGCTCGGCTCGCGCCGCTTCCTGAGCTACTACCTCGTGTGCGTGGTCGGCGCGGCGCTGGCACAGACCTTCGTGACCGCCGTGGTCTACCCGAGCCCCTATCCGACGGTGGGCGCCTCGGGCGGCATCTTCGGCCTGCTGCTGCTGTTCGGCATGGCCTACCCGCGCCGCCAGCTGCTGCTGCTGTTCCCGCCCATCCCGATGCCGGCCTGGCTGTTCGTGACGCTCTACGGCCTGCTGGAGCTGTACATGGGCGTGTTCGGCTCCGACCAGGGCGTCGCGCACTTCGCGCACCTGGGCGGCATGGCCGCGGGCTACCTGATGCTGCGCCACTGGCGCGCGCAGGCGCGGCGCTTCAGGTGACCTTCATGCCCGGCGCGGCGCCGCTGTCGGGCGAGAGCACGAAGAAGCCGGTGGAGTCGCTCCCGGCGCACAGCACCATGCCCTCCGAGACGCCGAAGCGCATCTTGCGCGGCTCGAGGTTGGCGATCATCAGCACCAGGCGCCCGACCAGCTGCTCGGGCGCGTAGTGCGCGCGGATGCCGGAGAACACGTTGCGCCGGCCATCGCCGAGGTCGAGCGTGAGCTGCAGCAGCTTGTCGGCGCCCTCCACCCCGCGCGCCTCCACGACGCGCGCGACGCGCAGGTCGAGTTTCTGGAAGTCCGCGAGCGAGGCGCTGCTGGCCGCGGCGGGCGGGGTGGCCTTGCCGGCCGCCGCGGCCTTGTCGCTCGCCGCGGCCGGTGCCGCGGCCGCCGGCGCCGCCGCCGGCACGACCAGGCCGCGCACCGTGGCCGGATCCAGCCGCGTCGCGAGCGGCTGGTAGGGCTGCAGCGGGCGGTCGAGGAGCGGCTCGGCGCTGGCTCCCAGCGCTCGAAGCTGCAGCCGAGGAATGCGCCGGCCTGCCGCGCCATCGTCGGCAGCACCGGCGCGAGATAGGCCAGCAGCACGCGGAACAGGTTGATGCCCTGCGTGGCGATGCCGAGTACCTCGGCCGCGCGTGCCGGGTCCTTCGCGAGCGCCCAGGGCTTGTGCTGGTCGACGTACTGGTTGGCGATATCGGCGAGGGCCATGATCTCGCGCACCGCGGCCGCGTAGTCGCGCGCCTCGTAGAGCGCGGCGATGCCCTCGCCGGCGGCGACGAAGCGCGCCTGCAGCTGCGGATCGGGCAGGCTGGACGCCAGCCGCCCGCCGCCGCGCGCGACGAATCCGGCGCAGCGGCTGGCGATGTTGACCAGCTTGCCGACGATGTCGGAATTGGTGCGCGCCAGGAAATCGTCGAGGCTCAGGTCGATGTCCTCGACGCCCGGGCCGAGTTTGGCGGCGAAGTAGTAGCGCAGCGGCTCGGGCGGCAGGTGCTCGAGGTAATGCCGCGCGGTGATGAAGGTGCCGCGCGACTTCGACATCTTCTGGCCATTGATCGTCAGGAAGCCGTGCACGTGCACGGCGGTCGGGCGGCGCAGGCCGCCGCCGTGCAGCACCGCCGGCCAGAACAGCGTGTGGAAGTAGCTGATGTCCTTGCCGATGAAGTGGTGCAGCTCGCTGGCCGTCTCGGATTCCCAGTAGTCGGCGAAGCCCAGGCCGGTGCGCGCCTGCAGCGCGAGGAAGCTGCCGATGTAGCCGATCGGCGCGTCGAACCAGACGTAGAAGTACTTGCCCGGCGCGTCGGGGATCTCGAAGCCGAAGTAGGGCGCATCGCGCGAGATGTCCCAGTCGGCCAGCCCGGCCTCGAACCACTCGTCGAGCTTGGCGCGCACGGCGGGCTGCACGCGGCCGCTCGCGGTCCACTCGCGCAGCATGGCCTCGAAGTTGCCCAGCCGGAAGAACAGGTGCTCGGACTCGCGCCACACCGGCGTGGTGCCGCTGAGCGTCGACTTCGGCTCGATCAGGTCGGCCGGCGAGTACGTGGCGCCGCAGCTCTCGCAGCTGTCACCGTACTGGTCGGCCGTGCGGCAGCGCGGGCAGGTGCCGCGCACGTAGCGGTCCGGCAGGAACATGCGCTGCTGCTCGTCGTAGGCCTGGCGGACGCTGCGGCGCGCGATGTGGCCGGCGTCGCGCAGCCGCGTGTACAGCTCGAGCGTGATCGAGCGGTTCTCGTCCGAATGCGTCGTGTGGAACTGGTTGTGCTCGACGAGGAAATCGAGGTAGTCGCGCGCGTGCTCGCGCGCCACGCCGGCGATCATCTGCTCGGGCGTGGTGCCGCTCTGCTGGGCGCGGATCATGATCGGCGTGCCGTGCGCATCCTCGGCGCAGACGTGCAGGCAGTCGTGGCCGCGCAGCCGCTGGAAGCGTACCCAGATGTCGGTCTGCACGGCCTCGATGATGTGGCCGAGGTGCAGCGGCCCGTTGGCGTAGGGCAGCGCGTTGGTGACGAGGATCTTGCGCGGCATCGGTGCTGGTTGCGGCCTGGCGCCGGTCGCCGGCGCCGCCCCTTGGGGGAAAAGCCGGCATTATTGCACGGCCGGTGCGCCGCCGGGTCCTACTCCAGCGCGCCGACCTCGGTGGAGTCGGCGAGCAGCATCTGCGTCAGGATGTCCGTCTCCTGCGCCAGGCGTTCCTGCACGCAGGCGTGCAGCAGCAGCAGGTCCTGCTCGGAGGGCTCGAGGAAATTCAGGCCGTAGAAGTGGATCTCCGGGTGCCTGGGGTCGGCCTGGCCCGGCACGCTGGCGACGGTGCAGGCGAGCGTCACGACGAAGTCGCGCCCGATCACGCGCGGCCGGAACGACAGTTCGACGGCCTGGCCGGCATGCAAGTTGAGATCGGTGCTCGAGCCGACCTGCGCACCGCCGACGCTCAGGTCGGTCACCAGCGCGGCGTGCGGGGCCGGCGTGCGCACCGAGGCACTGATGGCCGCCAGGGCGCGCGGCAGCGTGCGCAGGGTGCGGCGCCGCGCCGCGTGCAGCTGGCCGAGGTAGACCAGCGGCCGGGGCTCGAAGGCGAGGTTGGCGATCACGGCGCGGAAGCGGAACACCGTCGTGGCGTTGGCCCAGCGGCAGGTCATGGCCTGGCCCTTGGTCACCGCGATCAGCGACTTGTCGGGGTTGGCCGGCGCCGAGATCAGCAGGTAGCGCGGCGTGCGCGAAACGCCCAGCAGGTCGACCGCGAAGCGCCGTTCGCTGTCGCCCGGCGAGACCTGCAGCTCGAAGCGCGAGCGCGCCGGCAGGTCGCCGTAGTCGCGGGCGAAGCGTTCCATCGGCGAGCGCTGCGGGCTCATCGGCGGCTCGATCGTGGGCCGTTCAGCCGGCGCTCCGGCCGGCCTCGAACTTGGCCTTGTTGATGGCCTTCTTGTAGGCCTCCTTGCCGGTGATCATGCCCTGGTCCAGCAGCTGCTGGATCGCCGTGTCCATGGTGCGCATGCCGTGCGCGCCGCCGGCCTGCATCACCGTCTCGATCTGGTCGAGCTTGCCCTGGCGGATCAGGTTGGCCGCGGCCGGCGTGTTCACCAGGATCTCGAGCGCGGCGCAGCGCCCCTGGCCGTCGGCGCGCTGCAGCAGCTGCTGCGAAACCACCCCGCGCAGCGAGGTCGACAGCATGGTGCGCACGTGCGACTGCTTGTCGGACGGGAAGGCGTTGACCATGCGGTCGACGGTCTGCGCCGCGCCGTTGGTGTGCAGCGTGCCCATGACGAGGATGCCCATCTCCGCGGCGGTGATCGCCGTGCTCATGGTCTCCAGGTCGCGCAGCTCGCCGACCAGGATGACGTCCGGGTCCTCGCGCAGGGCCGAGATCAGCGCCTGCGGGAACGACTGCGTGTGCACGCCGATCTCGCGCTGGCTGATCAGGCAGCTGCGCCGCTGGTGCACGAACTCGATCGGGTCCTCGATCGTGACGATGTGGCCCTTCATGCGGCCGTTGATGTCGTCGATCATCGCGGCCAGCGAGGTCGACTTGCCTGAGCCGGTCTTGCCGGTCACCAGGATCAGGCCGTTGTTGGCGTGGCACAGCTGGCGCACCGCCGGCGGCATCTTCAGGTCATCGAGGGTGAGCGCCTTGGAGGGAATGGCGCGCATCACCGCGCCCATGCCGTTGAGCTGGCGCATCACGTTGCAGCGGAAGCGGCCGTGGCCGGGGAGCGTGTAGGCGAAGTCGGCGCCTTCGTATTTCTCGAAGCGCTCCTGCGCCAGGCGCGGCATGATCTCGTACAGCGTCTCGCGCACCAGCTCCGGCCGCAGCGTCTCCGGGCGCAGCGGCGCGAGGTCGCCGTACAGGCGGATGCGCGGCGGATCGCCGGCGATGAAGTGCAGGTCGGAGCCCTTGCGCTTCAGGACCTCGAGCAGGTATTCGTCGATCAGCGCCATGGCAAGCTCAGGTGGTCGCCGGCGGGGCTTCGGCCCGCGGCATCAGCCCGGTGTCGGTGGCGAATTTCTGCAGGATGCGCTTCTCGGTGGCGTAGGTGAAGGCATCGTCGGGATCGATCTCCTTGGCCTGCACCGCCGCCAGCAGCGCCTGGTCGAGCATCTGCATGCCGAATTCGCGCCCGGTCTGCAGCTGGTTCGGGATCTGGTGCGACTGGTCGGTCATGATGAGCTTGCCGATGGCCTTGGTCATCACCATGACCTCGCACACCGCGCGCCGGCCGCGGCCGTCGGCGCTCTTGACCAGCACCTGCGTCACCACCGCCAGCAGGCTCTGCGCCAGGAAGCTCTTGGTCTGCTCGCGCTCCTCGGCCGGCAGCGCGTCGATCATGCGGTCGATGGTCTTGACCGCGCTGGTGGTGTGCAGCGTGCCGAGCACCAGGTGGCCGGTCTCGGCGGCGGTCATCGCCATGCGGATGGTGTCGGCGTCGCGCAGCTCGCCGACCAGGATGACGTCCGGGTCCTCGCGCATCGCGGCGCGCACGCCCTCGGCGAAGCTCGGCACGTGCGTGTTGAGCTCGCGCTGGATCACCTGGCTCTGGCGGCTGCGGTGCACGAACTCGATCGGGTCCTCGAGGCTGACGATGTTGAGCTTGCGGGTCTCGTTCAGCAGCCCGATCATCGCCGCCAGCGTGGTGGACTTGCCGGTGCCGGTCGAGCCGGTCACCAGGATCATGCCCTGGTGGTAGTCGCACAGCTTGCGCACGATCGGCGGCAGGCTGAGCTTCTCCAGGCTCGGGACCTCGGAGGGGATGGCCCGGAAGGCGGCGCCGATGCCGGTGTCCTTGCGGAACACGTTGACGCGGAAGCGGCCGCCTTCGCCCGAGACGTAGGAGAAGTCGATGTCGTGGCCGCGGCGGAAGTGTTTGAGCTGGTTCTCGGTGAGGATCTCGGTCAGGTAGCCTTCCAGCTCGGTGTCGCGCAGGTCGCGGAACTTGATCGGCAGCAGGTCGCCGTTCATCCGCAGCATCGGCGGCACGCCGACCGCGAGGTGGATGTCGGAGCAGCCCTGCTGCGTGCCGAGCTTCAGGAAGGCGTCAATGCGTGCCATCGTCGTCGCTCCTCCCGCCCGCTACAGGAACTTCTCCAGCGCCGCGCGGATCTCGTCCATGGTCTGGAAGCGCTTGGTCTTGTCGACCGCCATCGCGCGAACCACCAGGTCGGCGAGGCCGGGCGGCAGCGCCGGATTCAGCTCCTGCGGCGGGCGCGCCTTGCCCTGCACGTGCTGGTACATGACCGACATGTGGTCGCCGCGCGAATAGGGCGGCACGCCGGTGAGCGCCTCGTACAGCATCACGCCGAGCGCGTAGACGTCGGCGCGCTCGTCGACCTTGCGTCCGAGGATCTGCTCGGGCGCCATGTACTTCGGCGAGCCGATGACGTAGCCGGTCTTGGTCAGCTGCGTGTCGCCCTCGCGCTGCGCGGCGGCGACGCCGAAGTCCACGATCTTCAGCAGGCCGTCGTCGTTGATCAGCACGTTGGCGGGCTTGAGGTCGCGGTGGATGATGCCGACCTGGTGCGCCACCGCCATGCCGGTCGCGATGTCGATGCCGAACTGCACCGCGCGCTTCAGCGGCATCGGCTTCTCGTTGACCACCTCGGCGCCGAAGGTGTGCGAGGGGAAATACTCCATCGAGATGGCGTAGTTCCCCTGGATGTAGAGGAAGTCGTAGATGCGGATGACGTTGCGGTGCGTGATCTTGCGCGAGTAGCGCAGCTCGTGCACGAAGCGCTTCATGACCTCCTCGTCCTCCGCCACGTTCGGGTTGAGGAACTTGAGGATCAGCCGCTCGTCGACCACCTGGTCTTCCATCAGCAGCACGGTGCCGAAGGCGCCGCGGCCGATGCGCTCGATGAACTTGTAGCGGCCGTCGACCATGTCGCCCGGGGTGAGCGTGGAGATGTCGAGGCGGCCGCCGGCGGGCGCGGCCGTGGCGGCCTGGTGCACCGCCTGCGCCACGTCCTTCTCCGGGATCAGCAGGGTGCGCGCCGCGGCCTGCGGCGGGGCCGCGGAGGCCGAGCGGGCCGACTGCGTGCCGGTCACGGCGATCGGCGGCATCAGCTTGGCGTCCGAGGCGAAGCGCACCTCGAGTTCGGTGAGCGCGCGCTGCGCGGCGCGCGCCACGGTCGGATCGGCATTGCCGAGCTGGTCCTGCAGCTGCACGCGCACGCGGTCGGCGCGGCCCTCGTCGGTGAGGCGCGCGAGCGCGGCCATCACCTCGACGCGGATCTCCTTCTCGGGTCGCTGCAGGAGCGGCGCGATGACCTCGGCCGACTGCGAGGCGCCGAGCTTGCCGATGGCGCGCACCACGATCGGCAGCGCCTTGGTGTTGCCTGACTGCAGCATCTCCAGCAGCCGTGGCACGGCACGCTGGCTGCCGATCTCGGCGAGTGCGTCCACGGCGCGCTCGCTGACCCACCAATCCTTGTCGCGGGTCGCATCGATCAGGTGGTTGATGGCGCGCTCGTCCTTGGTCTGGTTGAGGATCTCGATCGCCGCGCGGCGGATGTCCTCGTCCTTCTCGCGCACCAGCTCGAGCACCGCGTCGATGACCTTGGGGCCGCCGATCTTGCCGAGCGCATCGCCGGCGCGGCTGCGCACCCACCAGTCGTCGTCCTTGATGGCCTCGAGCAGGTAGCGGACGGCGCCGGCGTCGCCGACCTCGTTGAGGACCTCGACGGCGGCCCGGCGCGCGTTCTCGTTCTCGTCCTTGAGGATCGGCACCAGGTGGCGCACGGTGTTCGGGTCGCGGGCGTGCGTCAGGACGTCGACGGCGCGGTTCTGCACCTCGATTTCGGCATCGCGCAGCAGCGCGCAGACGCGCGCGACGTCGATCGGGCCGTCCATGCGGGCCAGCGCGCCGAGCGCCGCCGCGCGGATCATCTTGTTGGGGTCGTTGAGCTGGGCCTGCAGCGCGCGCTGCACCTCGGGCCGGTTGAAGCGCGCCAGGATGTTGAGGATGTGCAGCCGGCCGATCGTGTCCTTGCCCTGCAGGCGGCCGATGAGCTCGGGGATCGCCGCCTCGTCGGCGACCTCGGCGACGATCTTGAACATTGCCGCCTTCTCGTTGCCTTCCTGGCCGTAGGCGGCGGTCAGCAGCTCGCGCACGCTCAGGCGCGCGCGGTGCGCGTTGATGACGTCGAGCATCGCGGACTTGGGGATGCCCGGGGCGTTGAGCGCCTCGAGCAGCAGGTTGGGCGGGTAGCCGCGGCTGCTGGTGAGCGCCCAGGCGACGCCGGCGATCACGCGCGGGCTGCCCTGCACCATGGCCTCGAGCAGCTGCGGAAAGGTCTTGACGGTCGCCACCGTCGACAGCACGTCGACGAAGGCGACGGTGGCCTGCTTGTCGGCGTCGGGCAGCGCGGCGAGCACGGGCTCGATGGCGCCGGCGCCGACTTCCTTGAGCTTGGCGATCGCCTTCTGGGTCTCGGGCCCCAGAATGTCGTTGGACGACTTGATCTGGGCGATAAACCGGTCGGCGCGAAGATTGCTGAAAAAACTCATTACGCTCGGAAAGCCGCCTGTCCTGGTCGCGATGCGCCGCGACAAGCGCGCGGCCACACATCCCCCGGCCAGCTGGTCCCGGGGATGCCCGACTTAACGGCCAAATTATGCCATGACTGGAGCGCCCGCCGGCTAGGCAGGGACCGCTGCCGCGGGGCATGTTGCGCTAGAATTGCGAACCGGCCCACAGGCCGGCGGCCACGGGCGCCGCACCTAGCCTCGAGGAGTCTTCAAGTCGATGTCCACCCCAGACGATGCCCTGCGGCTCGCCGTGGCTGCGTTCGTTCCCCCGGACCTGCAGCAGCCGCTGGGCGAGGCCGGCACGATCCGCGCCTGCACCGTGCAGCCTGACGCACTGCAACTCGAAATCGACATCGGGTTCCCGATTGCCGGTTATGAGACGTCGTTCACGGAAGCGCTGCGGCAGCACCTCGCCTCCGCCGGCTTCGGCGCGCGGCGCCTGCAGCTGGTGCTGCGGCCGGCGATCCTCGCCCACAGCGTGCAGCGCGGGCTGACACCCCTCAAGGGCGTCAAGAACGTGGTCGCCGTCGCCAGCGGCAAGGGCGGCGTCGGCAAGTCAACCGTGGCCGTGAACCTGGCGCTCGCCTGGCGCGCCGCCGGCGCGCGCGTCGGGCTGCTGGACGCCGACATCTACGGCCCGAGCCTGCCACTGATGCTGGGCCTGGTCGGCCAGCAGCCCAGTTCGCCGGACGGCAAGCGCATCCGGCCGCTGCAGGCACACGGCATCAGCGCCATGTCGGTCGGCTTCCTGGTCGATCCGGGCGAGGCGGTCGTGTGGCGCGGCCCGATGGTGACCTCGGCCCTGACGCAGCTGCTCAACGAAACCGAATGGGGCGAACTCGACTACCTGGTGGTCGACATGCCGCCGGGCACCGGCGACATCCAGCTGACGCTGGCGCAGAAGGTGCCGGTCGCGGGCGCCGTGATCGTCACGACGCCGCAGGACATCGCGCTGGCCGACGCGCGCAAGGGCGTGGCGATGTTCGAGAAGGTCGCGGTGCCGGTGCTCGGCGTGGTCGAGAACATGAGCCTGCACGTGTGCTCCAAGTGCGGGAACGTCGAGCACATCTTCGGCAGCGGCGGCGGCGCGCGCATGGCCCAGGAGTACCGGCTCGAGGTGCTCGGCGAGCTGCCGCTCGACGTGCACATCCGCGAGGAGGCCGACGGCGGCCGGCCGACGGTGGTCGCCGCGCCGGACAGCGAGCGGGCGCAGGCCTACGTGCGCATGGCGCGGCGCACCGCCGCGGCCCTGGCACGCCGCGGCCGCGATCGCAGCGCGCTGTTCCCCAAGATCGTCGTCGAGCAGAGCTGACCGGCCCATGAGCATCAAGTCGGACCGCTGGATCCGCCGCGCGGCGGCGGCGGGCATGATCGAGCCGTTCGAGCCGGGCCAGGTGCGGACCGTGGGCGGCAACCGCATCATCTCCTACGGCACCTCGAGCTACGGCTACGACGTGCGCTGCGCCCCGGAATTCAAGATCTTCACCAACATCAACTCGACGATCGTCGACCCGAAGGACTTCGACGCCAAGAGCTTCGTCGATGTCAATGCCGAAGTGTGCATCATCCCGCCGAACTCCTTCGCGCTGGCCCGCACCGTGGAATACTTCCGCATCCCGCGCAGCGTGCTGACCGTGTGCCTCGGCAAGTCGACCTACGCGCGCTGTGGCATCATCGTCAACGTCACGCCGCTCGAGCCGGAATGGGAGGGCCACGTGACGCTGGAATTCTCCAATACCACGACGCTCCCGGCGCGCATCTACGCCAACGAGGGCGTGGCGCAGATGCTGTTCTTCGAGTCCGACGAGGTCTGCGCGACCTCGTACCGCGACCGCGGCGGCAAGTACATGGGGCAGAAGGGCGTCACGCTGCCGAAGGCCTGAGCGCCGCGGGCGGCACCGGCCGCGCCGCCCTTCAGCGCTTGAGGCGCAGGATCTCCATGGTCCACTCGACGTCGCCCTTGCGCCGCTGCTCGACCCGCATCGGCAGGAAGCCGTAGGCGGGCGCGCACCAGAAGCGCGTGGCGCGCGGCGAACGGTCGCGCTGGCTGCGGTAGATCTCGGTGGCCACCTTGCCGAGCGGCGTATCGAGCGTCGCGCTGCCCTCGTGGACATAGCGGTACTCGCGCACCCCTTTCTCGTCGAACACGCGGAAGCCCTCCGGCACGTGTCCCGCCAGCAGCTCGTACATCAGCGCGACCTGCACCGACAGGTCGTCCTGCGTGCCCTCGGGCACCTCCATGTCGATGCGGCGATCGCCGGCGAGACCGGAGACGCGGCCGTGCTCCCAGTCGAAGTCCAGCGCCAGGTCCTTCTCGGTCGAATCGCTGCCGTCGTCGGCCCGGTAGCGCAGCGGCCGCATGCCGGCGGGCGTCTGCTCCAGCAGGCTCTCGGTGACGATCGGTCGCGAGCGGAACAGGTGGCCCCAGCCGCGCGGCGCCGTCGAGGAACGGTAGCTCCAGCGGTCGCCGAGGTCGTGCTCGAGCTTCAGCGTGGACTCCCCGGCCGTCATGCCGTGCCAGGCGAAGCTGTAGCTCGCGGTGAAGGGCTGCAGTTCCTGCGCGCCGGCGCCCGCCGCGGCGGCCAGCGCCGCGAGGCCCAGCAGTGTACGTAGCGCTCTCAAGGGGCATCCACTCCGTCGGTCAGTGGCACATCGAGCCGCCGGCCATCCAGCCAGGCCGCGCCGTCCGCCTGGTGCAGGCGCGCGGCGGCGATCCAGCCGATGACCTTGGGGTAGATGATGTGCTCGCGTTGCTGAACGCGTGCTGAAAGGCTGGCGACGCCGTCGCCGGGCAGCACCGGCACCCGTGCCTGCAGCACCAGCGGCCCGCCGTCGAGCTCGGCGGTGACGAAATGCACGCTGGCGCCGTGCTCGCGGTCGCCGGCCGCCAGCACGCGCTCGTGCGTGTGCAGCCCGCGGTACGCCGGCAGGAGCGAGGGGTGGATGTTGAGCAGCCGGCCGGCGTAGCGCGCGGTGAACGCCGGCGAGAGCACGCGCATGAAGCCGGCCAGCACGACGAGGTCCGGGCGCGCCGCCTCGATGGCCGCGACCAGCGCGGCCTCGAAGGCCGCACGGTCGGGGAAGCCGGCGCGCGCGACGACGCCGGCCTCGAGGCCGAGTTCGCGCGCCAGCGCGAGCCCGCCGGCCGCGGGTTCGTCGCTGAGCACGCGCACCACGCGCGCGCCCAGCGTGCCGGACGCGCAGGCGCGCGCGATCGCGACCATGTTGGAGCCCCGGCCCGAGATCAACACCACGAGTCGCAGCGGCGCGGCGGCGTTCATCGGTGGGCGACCACGTCGGCGTCGCGGCAGGTGTAGCTCGCGGTGGTGTCCATGGGTACGAGGGCGAAGCGCGGGCCGGGCGCGGTATAGTAGCCCAAGGGAGTCCCGCGCGCGTGCGTCACCTGCCGAACATCATCTGCCTGCTGCGCATCGGTCTCATCTGGCCGGTGGTCGTCAGCCTGCATCGCGGCCAGTACGTGCCGACGCTGGCGCTGTTCCTGCTGGCGGCCGTCTCCGACGGGCTCGATGGCTACCTCGCCAAGCGCTTCCGCTGGACCTCGGAACTCGGCCGCGTGCTCGACCCGCTGGCCGACAAGCTGCTGCTGGTCGCGGTGTTCCTGGTCGCGACCTGGGGCGGGCTGGTGCCGCGCTGGCTGACCGTGGCGGCAGTGACGCGCGATTTCCTCATCGGCATCGGCGCGCTCGCCTACCGCGCCGGCTGGGGGCCGCTGCGCGGCCGGCCGACCTACGCGAGCAAGGTGAACACGCTGCTGCAGGTGGTCTACGTCATGCTGGTGGTGGTGCGGGCCGAATGGGGCCTGCCGCCGGCGGGCGTGCTCGACGCGCTCGCCTGGCTCACGCTCGCGACGATCCTGCTGAGCGGCGCCGGCTACGTGCGGCAGTTCACGCAGCGGGCGCTGCAGGCGGGCGCCTGACCGTGTTGCAGCTGCCGCTCGGCGTGCGGCTCGCGGACCGCGCGCTGTTCGAGAGCTACGTCGCCGGCGGCAACGCCGCGGCGCTCGCGCACCTCGGCGCCGTGGCCGAGGGCCGCGGCACCGGCGCGAGCTGGCTCGCGGGGCCGGCGGGCAGCGGCAAGTCCCACCTGCTGCAGGCGGTATGCGCGCGCGCCGGCGCGAGCGGCCCCGCGGCCTACCTGCCGCTGCGCGAGCTGCTGCCGCTCGGCACCGGCGCACTCGAGGGCTGGAACGACGCGCGCTGGCTGTGCCTCGACGACGTCGATGCGGTCGCCGGCCGGCGCGAATGGGAGCTGGCGCTGTTCGCCCTGCAGCGCGAGGCCGAGGAGCGCGGCGCCAGCATGGTGTACGCGGCGGCCGCGCTGCCGCGCGCGCTCGCGGTCACGCTGCCCGACCTGGCCTCGCGCTGGTCCGCCGCGGTCGCCTTCACGCTGGTGCCGCTGGACGAGGGCGGCCAGCGGGCGGCGCTGCGGCTGCGCGCGCGCCTGCGCGGCCTGGAGCTCCCGGCGGCGACCGCGCGCTACCTGCAGAACCGCTACCGGCGCGACATGGGAACCCTGTACGGGCTGCTCGACACGCTGGACGCGGCCGCGCTGCAGGCCCAGCGCCGCCTCACCGTGCCGTTCATCCGCGGCGTCCTGGCCGGGCTGCGGCCCGGGTCGGCCGCGGGACCCGCCGGGCCCGCTAGCGGGAGCTGAGGCGCCGCGCGACGTCGGCCACGCGCGCGCCGAGGGCGCGGGCCAGCACGGACTCCTCTTCCGTCGGTTCGGCGCCCGCGATGCCGGCGTGCGAGGCGCCGTAGGGCGTGCCGCCGCTGCGGGTGGTGTTGAGCTCGGGCAGCGTGAAGGGCAGGCCGACCAGCAGCATCCCGTGGTGCAGCAGCGGCAGCAGCATCGTCAGCAGCGTGCTCTCCTGGCCGCCGTGCAGCGCCTGCGTCGCGGTGAAGGCCGCGGCTGGCTTGCCGGCAAGTGCGCCGTCGAGCCAGACGCCCGAGGTCGAGTCGATGAAGTACTTGAGCGGTGCGGCCATGTTGCCGAAGCGGGTCGGGCTGCCGAGGACCAGGCCGTCGGCGCGCCGCAGGTCGGCGAGCGTCGCGTAGGGCGGCCCGGCCTCGGGCACCGGCTGCGGCGGCGCTTCGCTCCGTGCGCTCACCGGCGGCACCGTGCGGAGCGTCGCGACCGCGCCCGCCACGGATTCGACCCCGCGGCACACCTGGCGGGCCAGTGCCGCGGTGCTGCCGTTGCGGGAGTAGTAGACGACCAGGATTTCGCTCATCGCCGCCGCAAGTGTAGCCTTGGCCGGCATGATCGCAAGACATTGCCTGGTGCGCGGCCGGGTGCAGGGCGTCCATTACCGCGCCAGCGCGGCGCGGCGCGCCGCCGAACTCGGCGTGCGCGGCCACGCGCGCAACCTGCCCGACGGCGCGGTCGAGGTGCTGGCCTGCGGCGCGGCGGCCGACGTGCAGGCGTTCATCGACTGGCTGTGGGTCGGGCCGGGCGCGGCCCGGGTCACCGCGGTCGAGGTGGGCGAGCCCGGCCTGCCGCGCGAGCGCTGGCCGACGGGCTTTACGACGGCTTGAGGGGCTTGCGGCCGAGGTCGTCGGCGCCGTTCCAGGCGCTGGTCCAGCGCACCACCACCAGGTCCGCGTAGCCGCGGGTGCCGACGCTGCCGTTGTAGCGCGCCAGCGCGCGGCGGAAGTCGTGGCGTTCGCGCTCGAGGTAGAAGCGCAGGATCGCGCAGCCCATGCGGATGTTGGGCTCGATCGCGGTGAGCTGGTGGCGCCGCATGCCGAGCTGTTCGGGCCAGAACGGCATCACCTGCATCAGGCCGACGGCCCCGGCGCTCGACACCGCCCAGCGGTCGAAGCGGCTCTCGACGTCGAGCACGGCCAGCACCAGGCCGGCGGGCAGAGCGGTGGCGTCGCTCCGGTGCGTCTCGCAGTAGACGGTGCGCAGGATCGCCAGGCGCTCGTCGCGGTCCTTCACGTAGCGGCGCAGCCGCGGCTCCATCAGCGTGTACCACACCGCCGAGTCGTACTGGTCGGCGAAGCACTGCGCCTGCGCGATGGCGGATTGCACCACCGCGCGCAGTTCCGGGTCGCGCTGGGCGTCGTAGGCGGGCCGCGCCGCGGCCAGCGCCGGCGCCAGCAGCGCGAGCAGCGCGAGCAGCACGGGCCGGAGCCCGCGGGTGCCCGCGCGGCGCAGCGGCTCAGCGCGCGAGGCGCGAGCGGATGAAGGCGAGGGCGTCATCCAGCGCGAATTCCTCACTGTCGGCCGCGCGCCGGTGCCGGTACTCGAGCCGGCCGGCGTCCAGGCCGCGCTCGCCGACGACGACGCGGTGCGGGATGCCGAGCAGCTCGGCGTCGGCGAACTTGACGCCGGGGCGCGCGTCGCGGTCGTCGAGCAGCACCTCGATGCCCTCCGCCACGAGCTCGGCGTACAGCCGCTCGGTGGCGGCGCGCACGCGCTCGGACTTCTGCAGGTTGAGGGGGACCAGCACGACATGGAAGGGCGCGATCGGATCCGGCCAGATGATGCCGCGCTCATCGTGGTTCTGCTCGATCGCGGCCGCCACGATGCGCGTCACACCGATGCCATAGCAGCCCATCAGCATGGTGACGGACTGGCCGGATTCGTCGAGAACCGTGGCCTTCAGGGCCTCGCTGTACTTGCGGCCGAGCTGGAAGATGTGGCCGACCTCGATGCCGCGCACGATCCGCAGGCGCCCGGCGCCGCCCGGGCTCGGGTCGCCGTCGACGACGTTGCGCAGGTCGGCGGCGGCGGGTTCGGGCAGGTCGCGGCCCCAGTTGACCCCGGTGAGGTGCGCATCGCGCCGGTTCGCTCCGCAGACGAAATCGCCCAGCGCCAGCGCGGCGTGGTCGGCGACCACCGGGCACTTCAGGCCCACCGGGCCGAGGAAGCCCGGCTCGCAGCCGGTGGCGGCCTGCACCTGCGCGGCCGAGGCCATGCGCAGCGGATTCGCGACGCCGGGGAGCTTCTGCGCCTTCACCGCGTTGAGCTCGTGGTCGCCGCGCAGCACCAGCGCCACGACGCCGCCGTCGCTGCCGTTGACCAGCAGGGTCTTGAGGCACTGCGCCGCGGGCACCTGCAGCAGCGCCGTCAGCTCGGCGATGGTGCGCGTGGCGGGCGTCGCGACCTCGGCCAGGGCGCGCGTCGCCGCGGGCCGCGGCGACGTCGGCGGCAGCGCCGGCGCGAGTTCGACGTTGGCGGCGAAGCCATCGGCATCCGAGACCGCGATCGCGTCCTCGCCCGAATCGGCCAGCACCTGGAACTCCTCCGAGGCGTTGCCGCCGATCGCGCCGGTATCGGCCTGCACCGCGCGGAAGTTCAGCCCCATGCGCTCGAACATGCGCGTGTAGGCCTGCTTCATCGCGGCGTAGCCCGCGGCGAGCGAGGCCGCGTCGGCATGGAAGGAGTACGCGTCCTTCATGATGAATTCGCGGCCGCGCATCACGCCGAAGCGCGGGCGGATCTCGTCGCGGAACTTCACCTGGATCTGGTAGAAGTTCACCGGCAGCTGCCGGTAGCTCTTGAGCTCGCGGCGCGCGATGTCGGTGACGACCTCCTCGTGCGTCGGCCCGACGACGAAGGCGCGGTCGTGCCGGTCCTTGAGGCGCAGCAGTTCCGGGCCGTACTGCTCCCAGCGGCCCGATTCCTGCCACAGCTCGGCCGGCTGGATCGCCGGCATCAGGATCTCGAGCGCGCCGGCGCGGTCCATCTCCTCGCGGATGATGCCCTCGACCTTGCGCAGCGTGCGCAGCCCGAGCGGCAGCCAGTCGTAGATGCCGGCGGCGACGCGGCGGATCAGGCCGGCGCGCAGCATCAGCTGGTGACTGATCACCTCGGCCTCGGCCGGGGTTTCCTTGGCGGTATTGATCGGGTAGTTCGACAGGCGCATGCGGCGTTCTGCAGGTCGGTGCGGGAACAGGCGCCGCATCCTAGCAGATGGCCGGCGCCGCACCGGCGTTGTGGGGGAGGCGGCGCGCACCTATGATCGCGGGGCCATGGAACACGATGCATCCGAGAGTCCGGGCGGCATGCCCGGCCCGCTGCCCACGCGCCGGCCGGCGCGCGGCATCTACCTGCTGCCGAACCTGCTGACCACCGGCTGCCTGTTCGCCGGCTTCTACGCGATCGTCGCGGCGATCGACGGCAACTTCGAGCGCTCCGGCATCGCGGTGTTCGTCGCGATGCTGTTCGACGGGCTCGACGGGCGGGTGGCGCGCCTCACCAGCACCGAGAGTACCTTCGGCAAGGAATATGACAGCCTGGCGGACATGGTCGCCTTCGGCCTCGCGCCCGCGATCGTCTCCTACCAGTGGGGCGTGGAACGCATCGCCGAGTACGGCAAGGCCTGGTTCCGCTTCGGCTGGCTGGCGGCGTTCTTCTACGCGGCGGCCGCGGCCATGCGCCTGGCGCGCTTCAACGCGCGCGCGGCGACGCAGGACAAGCACTACTTCGAGGGGCTGCCGAGCCCATCGGCCGCGGCGGTCGTCGCCGGCTTCATCTGGGTGTCGAGCGGCTGGCGCGAGCCGGGGCTCCCGGGCCTGATCATCGCCTTCATGGTCACGCTGACGGCCGGCATCCTCATGGTCAGCCGGCTGGCCTACCCGAGCTTCAAGGGCTTCGACCTGACACGGCCGGTGCGCTTCGTGACGCTGGTGCTGATCGTCGCCGCGCTCGCCGTCATCGCGCATGACCCGGGGCTGACGCTGCTCGCGGTCTTCGGGTGCTTCGCGGCCTGGGCACCGCTGTCCTGGGTCTGGCGCCACCTGATCCGCCGGCGCGCGGAGGCGCCGCCGGGCGCCGGTCCCGGCCCGGACGACGACCTGGACTGAGCCCGTGGCCGTGCGCGAGCAGTACCTCGAGGCGCTCGGCATCGAAGCGTGGGTGCCGAGGGGGAGGGCCGCGCCCGCGGCACCGCGTCGCGCCGCTTCGGCTCCGCCCGCGCCCGCCGCACCGGCGGCAAGGTCCGCGCCCGTGGCACCGGCCGTGCGTCCTGCGCTGGCCGATCCCGCGGCTGTCGCCGTCGGCGTGGACTGGGAGGCGCTGCAGGCGCAGGTGCGGGCTGCACGCGCTGCGCGCTCGCGCAGACGCGCACCCAGACCGTATTCGGCGTCGGCAACCGCTCCGCGGAGCTGCTGGTCGTGGGCGAGGCGCCGGGGCCGACGAGGACCGGCAGGGCGAGCCCTTCGTGGGTCGCGCTGGCCAGCTGCTCAACGCCATGCTGCGCGCGCTCGGGGCGCCGCGCGAGACGGTCTACATCGCCAACATCCTCAAGTGCCGCCCGCCGGGCAACCGCGACCCGGCGCCGGAGGAGGTGGGCTGCTGCCTGCCGTTCCTGCAGCGCCAGATCGAGCTGCTGGCCCCCGGATGATGCTGGGCGGGCGCATCGCTGCGCAGAACCTGCTCGCCACCGACACGCCGATCGGCAAGCTGCGCGGGCGCGTGCACGAGTTCGGCCCGGGGCGCATTCCGCTGGTGGTGACCTACCACCCCGCCTACCTGCTGCGCAGTCCAGGAGAGAAGCGCAAGGCCTGGACGGACCTCAAGTTCCTGCGCGGCGAGTTGCGGCGGCGGCGCCCCGCGGCGGGGGCGGGTCCAGGGTCGCCATGAGCGCCGCGCGGGAGGACCTGCTGGCGGTGCCGTCCGTGGCGATCCGGCCCATGCGCGAGTCCGAGCCGTCGGCCTGGAGCAGGTGCAGCGCATCGAGCGCGAGTCCTACCGCTTCCCGTGGACCGAGGGCATCTTCCACGACTGCCTGCGCGTCGGGTACACGTGCATCGTCGCCGAGATCGACGTGCTGCTGGCCGGCTATGGCGTGCTCAGCGCCGGGGCGGGCGAGGCGCACCTGCTCAACCTGTGCGTGGCCGAGGCGGCGCTGCCGCGGCCTGGGGCGCCGGCTGCTGCTCGAGCTGCTGGCGCGCGCGCGCGACGCCGGGGCGAGCGTGGTCTTCCTCGAGGCGCGTCCGTCGAACATCTCCGCGATCCGCCTCTACCAGGCCCTCGGTTCGTGCAGATCGGCGTGCGCCGCGGCTACTACCAGGCGGCCGGCGGGCGCGAGGACGCATCGTATTGCGCCTCACTCTCAACTCACGGGCCGTGAGGCGGGCTTCGCCGATGCTTCGCGATCGAATCAGCACGATTGTTTCCATGGGTGTTGAGGGCATACTTTCTGTATACATCGCAAGCGGATGCTGGGGCAGGCTTCGCGACGCGGATGAGCGCCGGGTCGCGGCGTGCTCGCGTCCCGCGCCGGCACGGAGCCTGGCGGTGGCGGGGCGCTGACCCAGGGGGTTTCCTGTATACAGATGCCCCGGGGACCGCGCGTATAGATGATCCGCGCCGCGAGCCGGTGGCCGCGTGCGGGGCCTCGAGATCGTGCAGGATTGGTGCGACGACGGGCGGCAGCGCGCGGCGATGCGCCGCGATGCGCGCGCCGGCGATGGCGACGACGGGATTTCGACGGGCTCTTGCGGGCATCGACTCTGAAGGCAATCGACAGGAGAGAACACTGATGGCCGACATGACCGACGACGAGAAGCAACTGGTGCAGCTGCTCGCCGACATGATGGAGGACGAGGCGCTGCCGATTGCCAACCGCATGCTGCTCGAGGAGAAGAAGGACCCGATGCGGGTGCTCGAGCTGTGCCGCAACGCGATGGACATCGTCGGCAAGCGCTTCGAGGAAGGCGAGTACTTCCTGCCCGAGCTGGTGCTGGCGGGCGAGATGCTCGACAAGATCGGCGCGGTGGCCAAGCCCCTGATCAAGCAGGGCTCGGGCGGCGAGCAGAAGAAGCTCGGCAAGGTGCTGATCGGCACGGTGCACGGGGACCTGCACGACATCGGCAAGAACATCGTGACGTTCATGCTGGACATCAACGGCTTCGACGTGCGCGACATCGGCATCGACGTGCCGGTGAAGAAGTTCATCGAGGAGATCAACGCCTACCAGCCGGACGTGGTGGGGCTGTCGGGGTTCCTGACGCTGGCGTTCGACTCGATGAAGGAGACGATCGCGGCCTTCGAGAAGGAGGGCATGCGGCCGAAGTTCAAGATCATGATCGGCGGCGGGCAGATCGACGAGACGGTGCGCAAGTACACCGGCGCGGATGCCTTCGGCGTCAACGCGGTCGAGGCCGTGGCGCTGTGCCGCAAGTGGATGGGGGTGGCGGCTTGAGCCCCCGCCGCGGGCGCGTCGGCGGGATTCCTGTCGACGGCCTGCAGCCGTCGACACCCGCGGCGCGCGCGGCCTTCGACGCGCGCTGGAAGCGCGTGCAGGACTGCATCGAGCTGCGCACCCCGGATCGCATGCCGGTGGCGCTGTTCGCCAGTTTCTGGATGGCGCGCTACGGCGGCATCAGCTGCCAGCGGCTGATGTACGACTACGAGAACACCAAGGAGCTCGGGCTGCGCGCCACGCAGGAGTTCGACGCCGACATCGTGTCGGGCGCGATGGTGTCCTCGAGCATCTATGGCCCGACGCTCGAGCTGATGGAGTTCAAGCAGCTGCAGTGGGCCGGGAACGGCGTGGGCGAGCACCAGCCGTACCAGTACCTCGACCGTGAATACATGTCGAACGACGAGTACGACGACTTCATGGCCGATCCGACCGGCTTCTACCTGCGCAGCTACCTGCCGCGCATCGGCGGCGCGCTCGCGGGCCTGGCCGACATGCCGGTGCTGCCCGGCATGCACTACTTCCGCCTGGTCGCCGGCCTGCGCGGCTTCGCCAAGCCGGGCGTCAAGCAGGCGCTGCAGAACCTGATCAAGGTGGCCGAAGAATCCGAGGTGATGGCGCAGCACAACATCGACTTCGCGAAGCGGTGACCGAGCTCGGTTACCCGCGCGACGCCGGTGGCAACACGGTCTCGCCCTACGACTTCGTCGCCGACTACTTCCGCGGCGCGCGCGGCATGATGACCGACCTGTTCCGCAAGAAGGACAAGCTGCTGCAGCTGCTGGAGAAGGCGCGCGTCTGGCTGACGAAGCTGACGATCGCAATGCGCAGGCCGCCGGCCACCCGATCGTGATGATCCCGATCCACTGGGCGCCGGACGCGTTCATGTCGGACAAGCAGTTCAAGGAGTTCTACTGGCCGCCGTTCCGGCAGATGATGGTCGACATGATCAACGCCGGCCTGGTGCCGATGCCGCTGTGGGAAGCGGACTGCACCAAGCGCCTGGAGGTGATCCGCGACATCCGCCGGCAAGTGCATCTACTGGTTCGAGCGCACCGACATGGTCAAGGCCTTCGAGGTGCTCGGCGACGTGGTGGCGCTGCGCGGCAACCTCTCGCCCTCGCTGATGACCACCGGCAAGCCGGAGGAGGTCGACGCTGCGGTGCGCACCTCGCCGAGAACGTGTTCCACAAGGGCGGCAAGCTGATCCTCGATTGCGCCTTCGGCCTGCCGGACGAACCCCGCTCGAGAACGCCCGGGCCATGTACGCGGCAGCGCGCCGACGGCGCGCTGAGGGGCGCCGCCGGACCAGCCGACATGCCCCACGCGACCGGCATCGACACCTTGCAGCTGCTGCAGGTGACCGCGACCTCTGCGGCCGCCGTCGCCGGCACGCGCGCGCCTGCGCGCCGCCGTAGAAGCTGCTGGAGGCCGAGGGCCTGGTCGTCGTATTCGCTCGGGCGACATGACTCGCGGTCGTCGAACTGGGGGGCGGCGGATTCGCTGCCTGTGCGACGAGGGCCGGGCCGCGCGTGCCCTGGGCCGATCCGCCCAGCGGACGCCTGATCGCTGCGTGGCCTGCTGCTCTGCACGCTCGGCCGGCTGCCGGCGCGGGTGCAGGCGCTGTTCGCCGAGAAGCAGCGCGCGCTCGCCGTCGGTCTGGACGAACTTGGCAACGAGCGCTGTTCGCGGGCTGTCGCGCCGCGCCGAGGATCGCATCTGGTCGACGCGCGGCGATCTGGGTCACCATGGCGGGCGAGCTGCGCGCCGGCGACCCGTGGCCTGGCGCTGACGGCGCAGCCACTGGTGCTGCGCCTCGCGGGCGCCGCCGCGATCGGCGTGACGCTGGCACCGACGCCGATGCATCCGAGGCCACCTCTGGGTGCTCGGCGTCGGCATCGACCTGGCCGACCGACTGGTCGCGCTGTAACGATGCCGCTCGCGCGGCGCTGCGCGCACCGCGCCGCATGGACGCCGCCCTGGAGCACGATGCTGAGGGCGCCGCGTGGCGTGCCGGGCCGGGCGAGCCGCCGGCGCGCGCCGCCCCACGCGGGCGAGCACGGCGCCGGCACCGCGCCGGCGGCCAGCCGGGCGGCAGCGCCTGCGCCCTGCGCTTCCCGCAGCTCGAGCGCGCGATCAGCGCGCGTCCCGGCGAATCCGTGTTCCACAACGCACGCCGTGGCGGCGTGCGCATCGTCGGCGCCTGCGGCGGCCGCGGCACCTGCGGCAGCTGCATGGTGCGCGTCACGCACGGCGATTTCGCGCGGCTCGGGGACGAGAACGCGACGCCGGTGGCGCCGTCGCGCCGCAAGTGGCAGCGCGCCTGCCAGATCGTCGCGCTCGGCGACTGCGACATCGAGGTGTCGGGGCGCTCGCTGGCACCGGTGGTGCGGGCCGAGTTCGCCGACCCGACGCAGGTCGAGATGCTGTCGCTCGACGCCGCGGTGCACGACCTGGAGCTCGCGGTGCCGGAGGCGACGCTCGCCGATCCGCGCGCGGACTTCGACCGCCTCAACGCCGCCGCCGGCGGGGTGCTGCATGGCATCGACATCCCGGCGACGCGGCGCATCCCCGAGCTGCTGCGCACGCACGGCTGGGCGCTGCATGCGCGCGTGCGCGCCGGCACCGTCATCGACGTCGCGCCGGCCGGGGCGCACACCCTCGGCCTCGCCGTCGACCTCGGCACGACCAACGCCGCGGGTTTCCTCGTCGACCTGCGCACCGGCGCGCGGCTCGCGAGCCTCGGCATCGAGAACCCGCAGAGCATGTGGGGCGCGGACCTGATCAGCCGCATCAACTACGCCATCAAGGACGCGGCCGCGGCCGAGGAGCTGCGGCTGGCGGCGGTCTCGGCCATCAACGTGCTGGCGGGCGATTTGTGCCGCGCGGTCGGCGCTTCGCGCGGCGAGATCGTCGACCTCACCGTCTGCGGCAACACGGCGATGCACCACCTGCTGCTCGGGCTGCCGGTGCGGCAGCTCGGCCGGGCGCCGTTCGTCGCCGCGGCGCGCGCCACCGACGACATCCGCGCGCGCGACCTCGGCATCGAGGTGGCGCCCGGCGCCTACGTGCACCTGGCGCCGAACATCGGCGGCTTCGTCGGCGGCGACCACGTGACCGCGCTGCTCGCCACCGAGGAGCGCTGGCACGAGGCGCGCACCGCGCTGGTGATGGACATCGGCACCAACACCGAGATCTCGCTGATCCACGGCGGCCGGCTGCTGTCGGCCTCCTGCCCGTCGGGGCCGGCGCTCGAGGGCGGGCACATCTCCTGCGGCATGCGTGCCGCCGAGGGCGCCATCGAGCGCGTCAGCCTGGTGGACGGGCGCATCCGCGTGCGCACCATCGGCGACGAGGAGCCGGTGGGCCTGTGCGGCTCGGGCGTGCTCGACACGCTGCGCGTGCTGCGCGAGGCGGGCATCATCGACGCGCGTGGCCGCATCGCCGCCGGGCATCCGGACGTCGGCGGCGACGAGCGCGGGCGCTACGCGATCCTCGCGCCCGGCGTGCACTTCACGCAGCACGACGTGCGCGCGGTGCAGCTCGCCAAGGCGGCGATCCGCGTCGGCGTGGAGCTGCTGGCCGACGAGGCGGGGCTCACCGAACAGGACATCGACCGCTTCATCATCGCCGGCGCCTTCGGTGCCTACATCGACCTGGAGAGCGGCATCGCCACCGGGCTGTTCCCCGACCTGCCGCGCGAGCGCTACGAACAGGTCGGCAACGCGGCGGGCCTGGGGGTGCGGCGCATGCTGGCCTCGCGCCGCGCGCGTGCGCGCGCCGCCGAGCTCGGCCGCGACGCGCACTACGTCGAGCTGTCCTCGCGCACCGACTTCCAGCGCCGCTTCCTGCTGCAGATCGGCTTCCCGGCGACCGGCGGGACGCGGCGATGAACGCGGCGCGCGCCTTCGACATCGGCATCATCGGCGAGCGCATCGACCCGGGCTTCCGCGGCACGCGCGCGCTGCTCGACGCCGGCGAGCTGGCGGGCATCACCGCGCTGGCCGCGCGCCAGGCGCAGGCCGGCGCCTGCGCCCTCAACATCAACGTCGGCGCGCGCGCCATGCAGGAGCCGCAGTTCATGGCCGCGGTGGTGCGCGCGGCGCAGGCCGGCGCGCCGCTCCCGCTGTGCTTCGACTACCAGGGGCTCGAGGCGCAGCGCGCCTGCCTCGCGGCCTACGAGCCCGAGCGCGCCGGCGGCGCGCTGCCGCTCGTCAACTACGTCACCGAGCCGCGCTGGGAGCTGGTCGAGCTCGCGCGCCAGCACGCCTGCGGCGTCGTCGTGATGCTCTCCGAGCGCAGCGAGGGCGGCGCGGCGGTCGGCAACCGCACGGCTGCCGAGATGCACGCCCGCGCGGCGCGTGGTGGCGCGGCTCACCGGCGAATACGCGTTGGCACGCGGCGACATCTACCTGGACGTGGCCGTGGCCGCCGTCGGTGCCGACCGCGAGGGCCTGAACCGCACGACGCTCGAGGCACTGGCGCTGCTGCAGGCCGATCCCGATCTTGCCGGCGTGCACCGCTCGGGGCCCTCAGCAACATCGGCCAGCAGCTGCCGCCGAAGGCCGCCGACGGCTCGGACCTGAGGCTGGCGCTCGAGAGCGCGTTTCTGACGCTGGCCGTGCCGCTGGGGCTCGACCGCGTGATCGGCACGCCGTGGCGTCCCTACGCGCGGCTCGCGGACGACAACCACGTGCTGCGCACCTACCGCGAGTTCATCGCCGCCGAGGGCAGCGCGGCGACGCGCCTGGTGCGCAGGTTCTACCGCGCCTGAGCCGCCAGCGGGCCGGGCGCGCGGCCGGCGGCGCGGCGGGGTAGAATCGCGCGCCGCCTCGAACCGCCCAGACCGGGCGCTGCCGCAAGCCTCATGCCCGACCACTCCCAGGACACCGCCGCCCGCCGCACCTTCGCGATCATCTCCCATCCGGACGCCGGCAAGACCACGCTGACCGAGAAGCTGCTGCTGTTCGGCGGCGCGATCCAGATGGCCGGCACCGTCAAGGGCCGCAAGGCCACGCGGCACGCGACCTCGGACTGGATGCGCCTGGAGCAGCAGCGCGGCATCTCGGTCACCAGCTCGGTGATGCAGTTCCCGTATCGCGACCACATCGTCAACCTGCTGGACACGCCGGGCCACGAGGACTTCTCCGAGGACACCTACCGCACGCTCACCGCGGTGGATTCGGCGCTGATGGTGATCGACTGCGCCAAGGGCGTGGAGGAGCGCACGATCAAGCTGATGGAGGTCTGCCGGCTGCGCGACACGCCGATCATGACCTTCATCAACAAGCTCGACCGCGAGGGGCGGCCGCCGATGGAGCTGCTCGACGAGATCGAGCGGGTGCTGAAGATCGCCACCGCGCCGGTGACCTGGCCGATCGGCATGGGGCGCGAACTCGCCGGCATCTACCACCTGCTCGAGGACCGCATCTACGTCTACGAGGCCGGCGAGCGCGGGCGCGTGGGCGGCAACCGCGTGATCGAGGGGCTCGATTCGGCCGAGGCCGACGAGCTGCTCGGCGACCGGGCCGCGGCGTACCGCGACGAGATCGAGCTGCTGCGTGGCGCGGCGCCGGCCTTCGACCCGCAGGCGTACCGGGCCGGCCTGCAGACGCCGGTGTTCTTCGGCTCGGCGATCAGCAACTTCGGGGTCGAGGAGCTGCTCGGCGCCTTCGTCGCCCACGCCCCGGGCCCGCTGCCGCGCGCGGCGAGCGAACGCACGGTGGCCCCGGAGGAGGGCAGGCTCACCGGCTTCGTGTTCAAGATCCAGGCGAACATGGACCCGCAACACCGAGACCGGATCGCCTTCCTGCGGCTGGTTTCGGGCCGCTACACGCGCGGGATGCGGCTGTTCCACACGCGGCTCGACAAGGAAGTGCGCGTGGCGGACGCGCTCACCTTCATGGCGGCCGACCGCCAGCAGGCCGAGGAGGCCTGCGCCGGCGACATCATCGGCCTGCACAACTACGGCACGATCAACATCGGCGACACCTTCACCGAGGGCGAGCGCCTGAGCTTCACCGGCGTGCCGAACTTCGCGCCCGAGATCTTCCGCCGCGCGGTGCTCAAGGACCCGCTGCGCATGAAGGCGCTGCGCAAGGGCCTGGACCAGCTGTGCGAGGAGGGCGCGACGCAGCTGTTCCGGCCGCTGCGCAACGCCGACCTGATCCTCGGTGCCGTCGGCCAGCTGCAGTTCGAGGTGGTCGCCTTCCGGCTGCAGGACGAGTACGGCGTCGCCTGCGTGTTCGAGCCGATCAACGTGCACACCGCCCGCTGGATCAGCAGCGACGACGAGCCGCGCCTCGAGGAGTTCCGGCAGAAGGCCTTCGACAACCTGGCGGTCGACCATGGCGGCGCGCTGGTCTACCTGGCGCCCACGCGGGTCAACCTGCAGCTCACCCAGGAGCGCTGGCCGGACATCCGCTTCGGCGAGACGCGCGAGCACCTGGCGGCCGCCACGGCATGAAGCACTGGTTCCAGCAGCGGCCGGTGCTCGCCTGGGCGCTGTACGACTGGGCCAACTCGGCGTTCGCCACCACGGTCATGGCCGGGTTCTTCCCGGTGTATTTCCGCCAGTTCTGGAGCCTGGGGAGCGACCCGGCCGCGACCACCGCGCGCCTCGGCTACGCCAACGGCGCCGCCGGGCTCGTGGTCGCGCTGCTCGCGCCCTACCTCGGGGCGCTGGCCGACCGCAGCGCGCGCCGCAAGCGCTGGCTCGCCGCCTGGACGGCGCTCGGCGTGCTCGGGGCGCTCGGGCTGTACTTCGTCGGGCGCGGCGAGTGGCTGGCGGCCGCCCTGCTGTACTGCCTCGGGACCATGGGATTCAACGGCGGCATCGTCTTCTACGACGCGCTGCTGCCCTTCGTCGCGGCCGAGCGGGACTACGACCGCGTCTCGGCCTACGGCTACGCGCTCGGCTACGTCGGCGGCGGAGCGCTGTTCGCGGTCAACGTCCTGATGGTGCTGCACCCGGCCTGGTTCGGCCTGGCAACGCCCGCGGCGGCGGTGCAGTTCGCCTTCCTGAGCGTGCGCCGCCTGGTGGGCGCTGTTCACGCTGCCGCTGCTCGCGGGCGTCGCCGAGCGCAGTGCTACGTCGCCGGCGGGCGGTGTCGCGGAGGGCGTCGCCACTGGCGCCGCCGGGGCTGGCGCGAGCTGTGGCGACGCTGCGCGCGGCGCGCAGCCAGCGGCCGCTGTGGCTGTTCCTCGTGGCTTACTGGCTCTACATCGACGGCGTCAACACCGTCATCAAGATGGCGGTGGACTTCGGCATGGCCATCGGATTGCCGGCCGCGGGGCTGCTGGGGGCGCTGCTGCTGACGCAGTTCGTCGCCTTTCCCGCGGCGCTCGCCTTCGGCTGGCTCGGCGGCCGCATCGGCGCGCGGCGCGCGATCCTGCTCGGCATCGGCGTCTACACCGGCGTTGCGTTCTGGGCCATGGTGCTCGACAGCGTCGCCGCCTTCTACGCGATGGCGATCGTGGTCGGGCTGGTGCAGGGCGGCGTGCAGAGCCTGTCGCGCTCGCTGTACGCGCGCTACGTGCCGGCCGGCAAGTCGGCCGAGTACTTCGGCTTCTACAACATGGTCGGCAAGTTCGCCACCGTCCTCGGCCCGGTGCTCATCGGACTGACGGCCTCGCTCACCGGCGACGCGCGGCACGCGATCGCCTCGGTCGCGCTGCTGTTCATCGCCGGCGGCGTGCTGCTGTGGCGCGTTCAGGACCAGCCGGCGGGATCGAGCGCGTAGAGGCCCGCGAGCAGGCGGTACAGCGCGGCGTGCCGCGCCCGCAGCGCGGCCGGCCGCTCGAGGAACGCCTCGGTCGCGACCGCGAAGAACTCGGCCGGATCCTCCGCGCCGTAGGGATCGATGAGTGTGTCCTCGCCGGCGTCGACCGCGTCGCACAGCGCCGCGTACTCCTGCGCCAGTAGCGCGTGCGGACCCGGTCCCGGCCCGGGCGTCGACAGCGCGCCGTCGAGCGCGTGGTCGAGGAAGTGCGCGAATTCGTGCAGCACGACGTTGACGCCGTCGCCGGCGCGCAGCCCGGCCTGCACCTCGTCCCAGGAGAGCACGATGTGCGCGGTATCGACCGTCTCGCCGCTCAGCGGCTCGTGGCCCTCGGTGACCACGCCGGCCTCGTCCACGCTGCTGCGCGGGGCGAGGAAATCGCCCGGGTAGAGCAGCACGGCGCCGAGTTCGCGGCACACGCCGGTGCCGAGGCGCGAGAGCAGCAGGCTCGCCTGGAAGGCGACCAGCAGGCGCATCGCCGCCGTCACCTGCAGCCCGGCGCAGCCGATGAAGCGCAGCCCGGCGATCAGCTCGAGCGTGCGCTCCTCGGCCGCGGCCAGTACCGCCGCCGGCGCGCGCGCGTACAGCGCGCAGTGTGCCTGGAGCAGCGCGCGGTCGGCGGGTGCCAGCCGCCGCGGGCCGCGGTGGCGGCGCCAGGCCGTCCGGCCGACGCGCGCCAGGGCCAGCCACAGCGGCGCCAGCAGCACCGCGGCCGCCAGCAGCAGCGCGAGCGTGCTGCGGCTCACCGTCGACGCACCCGCAGGGCACGCACCGCGCGGTGCAGGGCCGCGATCGCCGCCGCGCCGGTCGCCGCGCCGAAGCGCAGGGTGGCGTAGGTGCGTGCCAGCCGGCGCACGTCGGCGGCGAGGTCGGGCCGCGCCGCGGCGACGCGCTCGGCGTAGTCGAGCGGTCCCTCGGTGGCGCGCCGGCGCAGGCCGACGCGGGCGAGCCGCGCGCCAAGCGCGCTCCAGGCGCGCGCCAGCGGGTCGGGTGGGGGCGGTCGTGCGCGGTGGCGCGCCTGCCAGGCGATCAGCAGCGCCCAGGCGATGCCGCCGGCGGCGAGCACGCCGGCCAGCGTGCGCCAGGCATCGGGAGCGAAGCCGAGCGCACCGAACAGGTCCAGCTGGCGGGCGAAATCGAAGCCGACCACGTCGCGCAGCCACCAGGCATTGAGCGCATCCCAGCCCTGGACCAGCGTGCCGATCCAGGGCAGGTCGTGCAGCAGCCGCGTGCCGCTGCGCGCGGCGCCCGGGAGCAGTTCGACCGATTCGCCCTCGAGGCGCGCCGGCGCCACCATCGCCGTCGGGTCGACGCGCCGCCAGCCCTGGCCGTCGAGCCACACTTCGGTCCAGGCGTGGGCATGCGACTGGCGCACCAGGTAGTAGCCGCCGAGCGGATTCCACTCGCCGCCCTGGTAGCCGGCGACGACGTGCGCCGGCACGCCGCCGGCGCGCATCAGCAGCGCGAACGCCGAGGCGTAGTGGCCGCAGAAGCCGGCGCGCGTGTCGAACAGGAACTCGTCCACGGGCTGGCCGCCGAGGCGCTGCGGCGCGAGCGTGTAGGCGTAGCCACCGTCGCGGAAACGCGCCAGCACCGCGGCGATGAAGGCGCGCTCGTCGCCCGCCGCGGCGCGCAGCGCCTGGCCCAGCGCGACGCTGCGCGGATTGCGGCCGCGCGGCAGCGCCAGGTCCATGCGGCGCGCCAGGGCCGGGAGCGGTGCGTCGCTGCGATACTGCGTGCGCGCGGCCAGGCGGTAGTTCAGCACGTGCCGCGGGGGGCGCGGCAGCGCCAGCTGGTAGTCGCTCGTCAGCAGCGCCTCCGGCGGCGGCGGGCCCTCGGGCATCTCCAGCGCCGGCAGCAGCTCGAGCGAGCCGGGCTCGAGTTCCACCGAGTAGGCGTAGCGCGTGCCGGAGTAGCTCAACGCCGGGCCTTGCGCGTACGGCTGCGGCCGCGCGCGCCAGGCGCTGCCGTCGAAATCGTGCAGCACCGGTCCGCGCCAGTAGCGCTCGTTGCGCGGCGGCGCGGGCCCGGCGAAGCGCACGCGCATCGCCGGATCGTCGAGCTGCGAGAGCTCGGCGATCGCGCCGGGCTCGAGCTCGTTGCTCAGGCCCGTGACCGCATCGCCGTCGTCGGGCAGCGCCCAGAACGAGCCCGGCAGGCGCGGGAAGAACAGGAACAGCAGCAGCGCGAGCGGCGTGGCGAGCAGCAGCAGCCGCGCGGCCTCGCGCAGCGCGGGGCGCGGGGCCAGCGGCTCGGGTGCGCGTGCCAGCGCCAGCAGGGCCGCGCAGCACAGGCACAGCTGCGCCGCATACAGCGGCAGCCGCCACAGGGCCTGCGCATCCAGGCAGGCGGCGAGCAGCAGGAACAGCGTGCTGCCGGCGACGAAGGCGAAGTCGCGCGGCCGCGTGGCCTCGAGCAGCTTCAGGGCGCCCATCGCGACCAGCAGCGTCGCGCCGGCGGCGAGGCCGTTGAGGGTGCGGAAGGTCGCGAGCACCGCGAGCGTCAGCGCCACGAGGATCGCGGAGCGTGCCGCGCGGCCGGGCAGCTGCCGCCCGCCGGAGCGGGCCGCGCGCCAGCGCCAGGCGGCGGCGATCGCCGCGACCGGCACCACCCACAGGGCCGCGTGGTGCAGGTTCAGCAGCGTGCCGGCGAGATAGGCGCCGAGCAGCAGGCGCAGCGTGGCGAGCGGCACCGAGGTGGCGGGGGCGCGCGTCATGCCGGGTGCAGCGCGAGCGCGCGCAGGCACAGCTGGCGGTGCACGGCGCCGAGCGCGGGCGCCAGCTCGGTGTGGCCGATGCGCAGGCCGTAGCGTTCGCCGCGCTCCTCCGCTGCAACGATCCAGGCCGCGAGCTGGCGCAGGCGCGCCTCCAGTCCCGCGCCGGGCGTGTGCTCCAGGTCGAAGCGGTGCTCGCCACCGCCGAGCGCCTCGTAGCGCGCCACCAGGAGCGGAGCGCCGCGCGCCCAGGCCTTCCAGGCCACGGCGCGCGGCGAATCACCGCTCTGGTAGGGTCTCAGCGCCGACCATTCCTCCTCGCCCTCGGTGGCACGCGCGCCGGCGGCCTGCCGGCGTGCGCCGGGCGCGGGCAGCGGGAGCGGGCCGATCGGCGCGGGATAGACGATCGCCTCGATCGGCAGGTGCAGCCAGGTCCAGCAGCGGAACAGGCCGAGCGGCAGGGTGGTCGACAGCGACAGCGCCTCGATCGGCTGGCGGCCGCGGCGGCCTGCGACCCAGGCGCAGTGCAGGCTGCCCGAGCTCCGCGGGGCGATGTCGTTGCGCGCCGCCGCGGCGCCGGCCGCCGCGGCGCCGGCCGGCTCGAGGGCCGCGCGCAGCCTCAGGCCCTGGCGTGGCAGGGTCGCGGTGTTCTCGACGCCGAGGCGCAGCTCGCCCCGGGTGCCCTCGAAGGCGTCGCTCGCCTCGGCGGCGACGATGCGCAGGCCATGCAGGCCGCGGTGGCATTCGTACAGCGCCACCAGCGCGACGCCGGCGAGCAGGAACGTGAGCAGCAGGGCGAGGCTGTTGGTGTAGTTGAGCCCCGCCACCAGCATGCTCGAACAGCAGGGCGGCGAAGGCGAGGCCGGCGCGCGTCGGCAGGACGTAAAGCCGGCGCCGCACCGCGCCAGCGGCACCACGTCCGCCCTGGCGGCGACGGGCCCGCTGCCGAGGCGGCTGCGCCAGCGCCGGCGCGTGTTCAGGGCGCGGCCGCGCCCCGCCTCAGGTGGGCACGGCGACGGCGGCGATGATCTCGCGCGCGATCGCCGCGCCGTTGGCGGTGCCGGTGGCGCCGACGCGTTCGAGTCGGTGCGCCGCGACCGCCGGCAGCACCGCCTGCACGTGCTCGGGCAGCACGGCGCGCTCGCCGGCGAGCAGTGCCCAGGCCTGCGCCGCGCGCACCAGGCCCTGCGCGGCGCGCGGCGAGAGGCCGAGCTGCAGCTCGGCGCGCGAGCGCGCCACCAGCGCCTGCACGTAGTCGAGCAGCGGCGCCGCCACGAACACCGCGCGCACCGCGCGCTGCGCCGCCAGCAGCTCCGCGGGCTGCAGCACCGCGGCCACGGACTGCAGCAGCTCGTGGCGCTCGCCCTGCAGCAGGAGCTTGCGCTCGGCGGCCGGGTCCGGATAGCCGAGGCTGACGCGCATCAGGAAGCGGTCGAGCTGCGACTCGGGCAGCGAGTAGGTGCCGCCCTGCTCGTGCGGGTTCTGCGTCGCGACCACGAAGAAGGGCTCGGGCAGCGGGTGCGTCACGCCGTCGACGCTGACCTGGCGTTCCTCCATGGCCTCGAGCAGCGCGCTCTGCGCCTTGGGGCTGGCGCGGTTGAGCTCGTCGGCCAGCAGCAGCTGGGTGAAGACCGGGCCGGGGCGGAACTGGAACTGCTGGGTGCCGCGGTCGAACACGGCGGCGCCGGTCACGTCGGCCGGCAGCAGGTCGCTGGTGAACTGCAGCCGCCGCCACTCGAGGCCGAGCACGCGCGCCAGCGCATGCGCCAGTGTCGTCTTGCCGACGCCGGGCACGTCCTCGATCAGCAGGTGGCCGCGGGCCAGCAGGCAGGCGAGGCACAGGCGGATCTGCCGGGGCTTGCCCAGGATGACGCGCTCGAGCGCGCCGACGGCCTCGGCGAGCGTGCTCACGGCTGCGCGGCCAGCTGCCGCACCTCGGCCAGCTGGCGCTCCAGGCCCGCGAGCGTGCGCTCGAACTCCGCCAGGCGCGCGCGCTCCTGCTGCACCACGGCCTCCGGTGCGCCCCGCACGAAGCTGTCGTTGCCGAGCTTGGCGCGTGCCTTGCCGATCTCGGCCTGGGTCTTCTGCAGGCGCTTGCTCAGCCGCTCGAGCTCGGCCTGCGGATCGATCAGCCCGGCCATCGGCACCAGCAGCGCCAGCTCGCCGACCAGCGCGGCGGCGGCCGGCGGGGCGCGCTCGCCGGCGTCGAGCACGCGCAAGCCCTCGAGGCCGGCGAGCCGGGCGAGCAGCGGGCCGTGGCGCCCGGCGAGCTCGCGGTCGCGCGCGCCGGCCAGGGGCACCCGCACCGGGCTGATGTCCATCTCGCCGCGGATCTGGCGCACGCCGAGCACCGCGGCGCGGATCCAGGCGATGTCGTCCTCGGCGGCGGCATCGCCCGGGAAGGCGGCGGCGTCCGGCCACGGCGCCAGCATGATGGTCGCGCCACCGGCGCCGGCCAGCGGCGCGATGCGCTGCCAGATCTCCTCGGTGATGAACGGCATCAGCGGGTGCAGCGCGCGCAGCAATGCCTCGAGCACCTCGAGCAGCGTGCGCCGGGCGGCGCGCCGCGCCGCCGCCGGGTAGTCCGCGCCCTGCAGCACGGGCTTCACCAGCTCGAGGTACCAGTCGCAGTATTCGTGCCAGCAGAACTCGTAGAGCGCCGTGGCCGCGAAATCGAAGCGGTACCCGGCGAAGCCGCCCTCGACGGTGCGCAGCGCGGCGCCGAGGCGCGAGCGGATCCAGCGGTCGGCGACCGACGGCTCCTCGGGGCCGGGACCGGCGACCTCCGCGGACTGCTCCAGCACCAGCGTGACGAAGCGCGCCGCGTTCCACAGCTTGTTGCAGAAGTTGCGGTAGCCGGCGACGCGCGCGGTGTCGAAGCGGATGTCGCGGCTCTGGGTGGCGAGGGCGGCGAAGGTGAAGCGCAGCGCATCGGTGCCGTAGGCGGCGATGCCCTCGGGGAACTGCTTGCGCGTCGCCTTCTCGATCGCCGGCGCGAGGTGCGGTTGCATCAGCCCGGTGGTGCGCTTGGCGAGCAGCGCGTCGAGCGCGATGCCGTCCACGAGGTCGAGCGGGTCGATGACGTTGCCCTTCGACTTGGACATCTTCTGGCCTTCGCCGTCGCGGATCAGGCCGTGCACGTAGACCTCGCGGAACGGCACGTCGCCGGCGAACTTCAGGCCCAGCATGATCATGCGGGCCACCCAGAAGAAGATGATGTCGAAGCCGGTCACCAGCACGCTGGTCGGGTAGAAGCGCGCCAGCTCCGGCGTCGGCTCCGGCCAGCCGAGCGTCGAGAACGGCCACAGGGCCGAGGAGAACCAGGTGTCGAGCACGTCGGCGTCCTGGCGCAGCGGCACGTCGTGGCCGTGGCGCGCGCGCGCCTGGGCCGCCGCCGCGGCGGCGTCACGCGCGACGTAGCAGTTGCCGGCCTCGTCGTACCAGGCGGGCACGCGGTGCCCCCACCACAGCTGGCGGCTGATGCACCAGTCCTGGATGTTGCGCATCCACTGGAAGTAGGTCTTGTCCCAGTTCTCCGGGATGAAGCGGATGCGGCCGCTCTCGACCGCCGCGATCGCCGGCTGCGCCAGCGGCTCGATGCGCACGTACCACTGGTCCGTGAGGTAGGGCTCGATCACGGCGCCGCTGCGATCGCCGCGCGGCACCATCAGCGTGTGCGCCTCGGTCTTCTCGAGCAGGCCGGCGGCGGCGAGCGCGTCGACGACGCGGCGGCGCGCCTCGAAGCGGTCGAGGCCGCGGAATGCCTCCGGCACCGCGTCGTTGAGGTGCGCATCGGGGGTCAGGATGTTGATCAGCGGCAGCTCGTGCCGCTGCGCCATCGCGTAGTCGTTGAAGTCGTGCGCCGGCGTGATCTTGACGCAGCCGGTGCCGAAGGCCGGGTCGACGTAGCCGTCGGCGATGATCGGGATGCTGCGCCCGGCGAGCGGCAGCTGCACGCGCTTGCCGATGAGCTGGCGGTAGCGCTCGTCCTCCGGATGCACGGCGACCGCGGTGTCGCCCAGCATCGTCTCGGGGCGCGTGGTGGCGACCACCAGGTGGCCGCTGCCGTCCTCGAGCGGGTAGCGCAGGTGCCAGAGGCTCCCGTTCTCCTCCTCGGACAGCACCTCCAGGTCGGAGAGCGCGGTGTGCAGCACCGGGTCCCAGTTGACCAGGCGCTTGCCGCGGTAGATGAGGTCCTCCGCGTACAGGCGCACGAACACCTCGGTCACGGCCGCCGAGAGCCCCGGATCCATCGTGAAGCGGTCGCGCGACCAGTCGACCGAGGCGCCGAGGCGGCGCAGCTGGCGCGCGATCGTGCCGCCGGACTGCTCCTTCCAGCGCCACACGCGCTCGACGAAGGCCTCGCGGCCGAGGTCAGTGCGTTTGGTCCCCGCGGCATTGAGCTGGCGCTCGACCACCATCTGCGTCGCGATGCCGGCGTGGTCGGTGCCCGGCTGCCACAGCGTCGCCGCGCCGCGCATGCGGTGGTAGCGCGTCAGCGCGTCCATGATCGTGTCCTGGAACGCGTGGCCCATGTGCAGCGTGCCGGTCACGTTCGGCGGCGGGATCATGATGCAGTACGCCGGTGCGCCGGCCGGCAGGTCGGCCCGCGGCGCGAACCAGCCGGCGGCCTCCCAGCGCTGGTACCAGCGCTGCTCGATGTCCTTCGGTGAGTAGGTGCTGTCCATGCGTGGTCCGCCGCTGCTGCCCGGTGCCTCAGCCGCCGGCGCCGATCGTGTGCGTGGCCGGCTCGACGCCACGCTCGCGCCAGAGGCGGAAGCGCTCGCGGCCGGCGCGGCGGCGCGCCTCGTCGGCGTCGACGATCTCGATGACGCGCTGCGCCTGCGCGGCGGCGGCCGGGACCGTGCTCGCGAGGTTCAGCAGCACGTCGCACTCGGCCGCAGCGGCGCGCGGGCCGCCGAGCCACGCCGGCGCGGCGTCCCAGTCCGGCGCCCCGTCCAGCACCTCGTGCGGCACGAAGCTGCGGTCGCCGAAGCTCCACAGCAGCTCGTCGAAGGCGGCGAGTTCCTCGTCGGTGTCGAACCAGGCCAGCACGCGCTGCTCGGCGAGGCAGGCCTTTTCGACCACCCGGCAGGCGTAGCGCAGGCGCTCACGCGCATCGGCGCCGCCCAGGACGTGGAAGTCGACGCGCTGCACGCGATCCAGGCTCCGGGCTCAGGCGTCCGCCCGCTGCAGCAGGAACTCGGCGAGCAGCGGCAGCGGCCGCGCGGTGGCGCCCTTGGCCGCGCCCGACACCCAGGCGGTGCCGGCGATGTCGAGGTGCGCCCACTTCAGTCCCTGCGTGAACTTGCCGAGGAAGGCGCCGGCGGTGATCGCGCCGCCGTCGCGGCCGGCGACGTTGGCCATGTCGGCGAAGTTGCTCTTGAGCTGGTCGGCGTAGTCCTCGGTCAGCGGCAGCTGCCAGGCGCGGTCGTCGACCTGCCGGCCGGCGTCGACCAGATCGCGCGCCAGCGCCTCGTCGTTGGCGACGACGCCGGTGTGGTGCTGGCCGAGCGCGATGACGCAGGCGCCGGTGAGCGTCGCGATGTCGATCACCGCCGCCGGCTGGAAGCGGCGCGCGTAGTGCAGCGCGTCGCACAGGATCAGGCGGCCCTCGGCGTCGGTGTTGAGGATCTCGACGGTCTGGCCGCTGGCGCTGGTGACGATGTCGCCCGGCTTGATCGCCCGGCTGCCGGGCATGTTCTCGCAGGTCGGCACCAGCCCGACCAGGTTGAGGCGCAGGCGCGTGCGCGCCGCGAAGTCGAGCGCGGCCAGCACCGTGGCGGCGCCGCACATGTCGTACTTCATCTCGTCCATCGCCGCCGGATCCTTGAGCGAGATGCCGCCGGTGTCGAAGGTGATGCCCTTGCCGACCAGCACCACCGGCGGCGCGCCGCGGCGACCGCCGCGATGCTCGAGCACCAGGAAGCGCGGCGGTTCGGCGCTGCCGCGCGTCACGGCGAGGAAGCAGCCCATCTTCAGCCGGCGGATCGCGGCCGCGTCGAGCACGCGCACCTTCAGGCCGCGGTGCTCGCGGCCGAGCCGCACGGCCGTCGCGGCCAGGTGCCGCGGCGTGCAGATGTTGCCCGGCAGGTTGCCGAGGTTGCGCAGCAGGACGGCGCTGGCGGCCGCGTCGGCGCCGCGCACCAGCGCGCGGCGCGCGGCCGGGAGCTGGGCGCGCGTGAACGGTCCGACCTTCAGGCGCGCGAGCGCCGGCGGGCGCGGCTTCTTCGCGGTCTTGAGGTCGTTGACGCGGTACAGCGCCGCGCCGGCGAGTTCGGGCAGGACGCGGGCGGCGGCCAGCGCGTCGAGTTCGCCACCGGCGGGCAGTTCCAGCGCGACCACGGCGCTGGCGATCCGGGTGCGCGCCAGCGCCGCGAGGCCGGCGGCGGCGGCGCGGCGCCAGCCACGGCGCGTGTGCCGGGCGCGCGTGCCGAGGCCCACGAGCAGCACCCGGGCGCTGCCGAGGCCGCGGACCGGGCTCACCAGCAGCGTCTCGCCGGCGCGGCCGGCGAAGTCGCCCCGCTGCAGCAGGGCGGAGAGGCTCCCGCCCGCGAGGCGATCGGCCGCCTGGCCGTTCGCGTCCAGGGTGGCGGGTTCGAACACGCCGAGCACCAGGCAGTCGGCGCGTTGCGCGCTCGCGCGTCCGACGAAGGCTTCGAAATTCATCTGCGGTCCTCGGGTCACGGGGCAGGGCCTCCGGGGGGTCCGTCGTCACGGGGAAGCCGGCCGGTTAAGATGGCGCCCTGCACGATGGGGCGGGAATTTTAGCCGATCCCGGTGCCGAAGCGAGGATTCGTTGCGTATCCTGCAGCGCTACGTGTGGCGCGAGATCAGCGTCAATTCACTGGCCGTGACGCTGGTGCTGTTCGCGATCCTGTTCGTGTACCAGATCGGTGCGGTGCTGGCGCGCGCCGCGGAGCTGCGCTATCCGCGCGCCATGGTGTTCGAGCTGTTCGCGCTCGGCGCGCTGCAGAACGTGGCGGTGCTGCTGCCCTTCGGGCTGCTGCTCGGCACGGTGCTGGCGCTCGGTCGCCTGTACCACGAGAGCGAGCTCACCGCGGCGCAGGCCTGCGGCTTCGGCCCGCTGCGGCTGTATGCCCCGGTGGCCTGGCTGGTCGTGCCGGTGACGCTGCTGGCGCTGTGGCTGAACCTCGGCCTGGCGCCGGCGGCGGCGGCGCGCGAGGAGGGGCTGCGCGCGGCGGCGCTGCGCGCCGGGCTGGCGCTGCCGCTCGAGGCCGGGCGCTTCCGCAGCCTGGCGGGCGGCAGCAGCGTCGTATACGCGCGCAGCGCCGGCGCCGACGGCGAGCTGCACGACGTCTTCATCAAGCGCGGCACCGGCCGCGGCGTCGAGGTGACGACCGCGCGCCGCGCGCGCCGCGCGCTCTCGGCCGATGGCGCGACGCAGCTGATCACGCTGTACGACGGGGAACGGCACGAGGGACTGCCGGGCTCGGCGCAGTTCCGCATCGTGCGCTTCGCCGAGCAGCAGCTGCCGGTGGCCCTGCCGCCGCTCACCCGGCGCAGCGATCGCGTCGACCAGCTGCCGACGTCGGCCCTGTGGCGCAGCGACGCACCGCGGCTGCGCGCCCAGCTGCAGTGGCGCGTGGGGCTGCCGGTGATGTGCCTGGTGCTGGCGCTGTGCGCCGTGCCGCTGGCGCGCCTGCGGCCGCGCCAGGGCCGCTATGCGCGCGTCTGGGCCGCCGTGCTGCTGTTCGCGCTGTACGCCAACCTGGCCTCGGCGGTGCGGGTGTGGATGGAACGCGACGCCGTCAGTCCGGCGCTCGGGCTGTGGTACGTGCACGCGCTGTTCGCGGCGTTCGGCGGGTTGCTGCTCGCGTGGCCGCGCCTGCGGCGGCGGCCGGCATGATCCAGCTCGACCGCTACATCGCCCGCACGCTGCTCGGCGCCGTGGCGCTGGTGATGGCGGTGCTGGTGGTGCTGGGCGCGCTGTTCCTGTTCATCGACGAGCAGGGCACGATCGGCGCGGGCCACTACACGACGCTCGAGGCGCTGGTGTACGCGCTGCTGTCGGTGCCGGAGTTCGCGCTGAATGCGCTGCCGGCCGGCGCGCTGATCGGCGCGATGCTCGGCATCGGCGCGCTGGCGCGGGCCCACGAGCTCACCGTGATGCGCAGCGCCGGCATGTCGAAGTGGCGGCTGCTCGGCGCGGTGCTCGGCAGCGGTGCGCTGCTGGCGCTGGTGGCGCTGGTGGCCGGCGAGTACCTGGTGCCGCCGCTGACGCAGTACGCGAGCGAGCGCAAGGCCTTCGCCAAGTACGACAGCGTCAGCTTCGCCGGCGCCGGCGGCGCCTGGTTCCGCGACGGCAACACGATCCTCAATGTCACGCAGCAATCCGGCGAGGAAGCCTTCGGCGGCACGCTGGTGTTCGAGCTCGACGCCGCCGGCCGCCTGCTCGCCGCCGGGCGCGCCGAGCGCGCGCGCGCCGTCGACCAGAAGTCCTGGGAACTTTCCGGGTACGTCGAATCGCGCTTCCTGCGCGACACGGTCAGCGCCTCGCCGGTGGCCGGGCGGCGGCTGCAGTCGGCGGCCAGCGCCGGGTTCCTGCAGCTGACGGTGTCGGAGCCGTCGGAGCTGAGCCTCGGCGTGCTGCGCCGGGCGATCCGCTACCTGGGTGCGAACCAGCTCGATGCCGGGCGCTACCGCTTCGCGCTGTGGTCGCGCATCGCGCGCCTGCTGGCGCTGCCGGTGGCGCTGGCGTTCGCGCTGCCGTTCGGCTTCGGCAACCTGCGCTCGGCCGGGACCGGCGCGCGCACCACGCTCGGGCTCGGGGTCGGCATCGTGTATTTCTTCCTGCAGCGGATGGTGGAGAGCGGCGCGCTGGTGTTCCGCATCGATCCGCTGCTGCTGGCCGGCCTGCCGACCCTGCTGCTGGCGGGCGTGGCCGGCGTGCTGCTGGTGCGCGCGCGCTGAGCCCGGCCGCGCCCGGCGCCGCATGGCCATCGGCGGAGTCTTTGGCGTAACATAAGCTGTTGGGCGTTGAGCCTGCGCGGGCAGGGAAGGAGCGATACATGGCGGAGCAGCCCAAGGGTGGAGCGGCAGCCGGCGGAGCCGGGGCCTTTGCCCAGTACCACGAAGTCCAGAAGGGCGACACGCTGGGCAGGATCGCCAAGCAGTACTACGGCGATGCCAGCCTGTACATGACGATTTTCGAGGCCAACAAGGACCTGCTGAAGGATCCCAACAAGATCTTTCCGGGCCAGAAACTGCGTATTCCATAGAGAGTCGAAGGAGCGAGTCAGTCATGAAATTGCACAAGCTTTCGGGCCTGCTGGTGGCGGCCGTGGCCGCGCTGGCGGTGGCCTGCGCCAACCAGATGGAGCCGGCGCAGAAGGCCCTCGACGGCCTCGGCAATGCGGTCACGGCGGCCGACGCGGCCGGCGCGTCCAAGTACATCCCCGACCAGTTCAGCGCGGTGCAGGGCAAGGTGGGCGAACTCAAGGCCGCCTTCGACAAGAAGGACTATGCCGCGGTGCTGGCCGGCGCGCCGGCGCTGCTGTCGCAGGCCCAGGCGCTGGTGGGCGCCGCCGCCGCGAAGAAGGACGAGGTCGTCAAGGCCGCCACGGCCGAGTGGACCACGCTTTCCGCCTCGCTTCCGCAGCTCGTGGCCACGGTGAAGAGCCGCGTCGACGTGCTCGGCAAGAGCAGGCACCTGCCGGCGGGCGTCGACCTGGATGCGGCCAAGGCCGGCCTCGCCGACGCCACGGGCCTGTGGGACAAGGCGCAGCAGGCGTTCAGCAGCGGCAACGTCGAGGATGCCCTCGCGGCCGCGAAGGACACCAAGGCGAAGGCGGAAGCCGCCGCCGCGGCGCTCAAGCTGACGCTGCCGGCGGGCTGAGCCCGCCGCCCGAGGTTCGCCGGGTCTAGGTGATCTTCCAGACCCAGAGCTTCACCGCAGCGGGGTAGCGTGCCCCGGTGCAGACGAACAGGCCCCGGTTGAGCCACTCATAGCGGCCAGCCGGGGCCTCGAAGCTCGGACAGGCGCGGAAGTAGTACTCGGAAGGGTCGACGGCCTCGCCGGCGGCCAGGCGCCGCATCACCTCCGGCGGCCCGTCGCGCAGCCCGTGGTTGCGGACCTGGATCAGCACGCCGTCGTCGGTGCGCAGCAGGTAGATCGCCTCGAGTATCCAGGCGCCATCGGCGCGCTGGTACTGCCAGTCGGCCCCCCCGGGAACGCCCGTGCCGCGCAGGCGCGGGCCCTCGAAGCGCCCGCCGGTGATCGGCACCATGCGCCGCAGCCCCACCGGGGTCTGTCCGATGGTGAGCGGCGCCTCGAGCCGCGCCTCGAGCTCGCAGATGAATTCGTACCCCGGCACGATGGCGCCGTCGGGCGCGGCGCCCACCTCGATGGTCCTGGCTGTCACTTCCTGCACTCCTCGCGCGGCGCCGCCGTTGGCGCCACGGCAGACTATCAGTCCGGCGTGCGCAGCCGGTAGCCCACGCTCGGCACGGTCTCGAGCCAGCGCGGCTCCTCGGTCGGGTCGCCGATCTTCTGCCGCAGCCTGTGCACCAGCTGCTTGAGCAGCTGGCGGTCGCCGCCGCCGCGGTGGCCCCAGACGTGCACCAGCAGGCGGTCGGTGGCGACCGGCTGGCCGGCGTTGGCGATCAGCAGCTGCAGCAGGCGCGACTCCAGCGGCGTCACGCGGAAGCGTTGCGTGCCGATGGCGAGTTCCAGCGACTCGCCGTCGAGGCGCAAACTTCCGGCGGTGCTGGCGCTGCCGTGCTCGACGCCGGCGCGGCGCAGCAGCGCCCGGACGCGCGCGATCAGCGTGCGCGGGCTGAACGGCTTGGTCAGGTAGTCGTCGGCGCCGAGTTCGAGCGCGCGCACCAGGTCGCCTTCCTCGCCGCGCGCCGTCAGCATCAGGATCGGCAGGCGCGATTCGCGCCGCATGGCCGCGCACAGCTCGAAGCCCGAGCCGCCCGGCAGGTTGATGTCGAGGATCGCCAGGTCGGGCTGCTCGGCGCGCCAGGTGGCGAGCGCGGTGCCGTAGGAATTGGCGCGCACCACCAGCATGCCGGCCTGCTGCAGGGCGAAGCCCGTGACCGCGAGCAGGTCCGGGTCGTCGTCGACCAGCAGGATCTTCACGGCGCGGACTCCAGCGGCAGCGTGAACCAGAAGCGCGTGCGCGCCGCGCCGGTGCGCTCGACGCCGACGCGGCCGGCGTGCCGTTCGATGATCGAGCGCACGATCCACAGCCCCAGCCCCAGGCCCGGCGCGTCGGGTTCGCTGCCGTCGGCGCGCTGGAAGCGCTCGAACAGCGCGGCGGGATCGCCGGCCGGCACGCCCGGTCCCTCGTCCTCCACCCACAAACGGTACTCGCGCGCACCAGCCTCGCCGCCGATGCGGATCGCGCCGTGCTCCGGCGCGAACTTGATGGCGTTGGCGAGCAGGTTCACCCACACCTGCACCAGCCGCTGCGCATCGCCGTAGATCCCGCCGGGCGGCGCCGCCGGCAGCGCGAATTCGAGCCGCAGGCCGCGCTGCGCGAGCAGCGGGGCGATCAGCTCGGCGGCCTCGCGGGCGGTGTCCGCGGGATCGAGCGCCTGGCGGCGGATGGTCAGCTGGCCCGCCTCGATGCGCACGCTCTCGAGCAGGTTGTCGATCAGGCGCAGCAGCCGCACGCCGCCGCGCTCGACGTTGGCGAGCAGCTCCGCCTGCGCCGGCCGGTCGAGGTGCTCGAGGCCGTCGCGCAGCATCTCCACCGCGGCCAGCTGCGCGGCCAGCGGCGTGCGGAATTCATGCGAGATGTTGCCGAGCACGCTGTCGCGTGCGCGCCGCGCCGCCTCCAGGTCGGTCTCGTCGCGCAGCAGCTGCACCTGGCGGCCGTCGGTGGGCGCGGCGCTGACGATCACGGCGGAGCGCGTCGAGCCATCGGCGAGCTGCAGCCGCTCGGCGCAGCGCGCCACGCCGCTGCCGCGGGCGGCGAGTATCGGGCACTGCGTGGCGCAGGGCCGCTGCTCCTCCGGCGTGCGCGGGTGCAGCAGGTCGCCGCAGAAGCGGCCGAGCGCCTGCTCGGCGCCAAGGCCCGCGATGCGCAGGAACTGCGGGTTCGCGTAGCGCAGCTGGCGCTGCGCATCGACGACGAACACGCCCTCGACGACGCCGGCCAGCACGGCGCGCGCCTCGGCCTCGCTCCGGCGCAACGAGCCGGTCAGCTCGACCAGGCTGTGGCGCATGCCGTCCATCGCCGTGCCGAGGGCGGCGAGCTCGCGCGGCTCGGCCGTCGGTACCGGCGGCGTGAAGTCGCCGGTGCCGATGCGGCGCGCCATGTCGGCGAGCGCCGCGACCGGCGCCGCGAGCCAGCGCCCGAAGTACAGGCCGGCGAGCCCCGCGAGCAGCGCCACCACGCAGGTCAGCAGCAGCAGCAGGCGGTCGTAGGTGCGCGTCAGCGCCGCGAAGCCGGCGCGGGGCAGCAGGGCATCCAGCAGCGCGACCGGCTCGCCGGTCGCATTGGCGAGCACCGTCGAGGCGACGTAGCCGTCGAGCGCGGCGACGCGCGCCACCGGCCGGGCGCTGCCGCCGATCGCCCGCGTGTGCAGCGGCGTCAGCGGGTCGGCGTCCGGCGCCTGGTAGGTGACGAAGTTGGTGACGCGCAGCGTCGCGCCGATCTCGCTCGCCGCCTCGGCGAGCAGGGGGCCGTCGAGCACGTGGACCACGTAGGCCTCGGCGCCGGGCAGGGCGGGGAGTGGCGCGGCGGCTCCCAGCAGCGGCGCCGATCCGTCGCGCGGCGCCAGCGCGTAGCGCTCGCCCTGTTCGGCGCGCGCGCGTCGCACCGCCTCCCAGTCGACGCCGCGCCCGCCGGCGACCAGGGTGCCGTCGGGCACGCGCAGCGCACAGGCGCCCAGGTGGTTGCCGGCGCAGAATCCCTGCAGCAGGTACTCGAGGCTGCGCCGCTCCTGCGCCTCGAGCGCCATGCGCGGCAGCGCCGGCCGGTCGGCGAGTTCGCGCGCGGCGTTGAGCGCCTCCTCGCCGCTGCGCCGCAGGTAGTCGCGCGCGGCGCTGACGGCCAGCTCGGCGCGTGCGTAGGCCTGGCGCTCGGTCTGCCGGTGCACCAGCAGCGCCGAGCCGGTGGCCATGGCCGCCAGCGCCAGCACCACGATCAGCACGCTGCCGCCGCCCAGCCAGAGGCTGAGCGCATACGAACGGCGCGGCGGGACGGGGGGACTCATCGTTGAGTCACACTTTAGCGCGCTCGTCCGTGGCGCGGCCACCACCGCGCAGTTCCGGGTGGTGGCGCTCGAGCAGGCTCTTGAGCACCAGCGTCACCAGCGCCAGCAGCGCCAGGAGGGAGGCGGTTGCGAAGGCGCCGACGAAGTCGTACTCGTTGTAGAGGATCTCCACGTGCAGCGGCAGCGTGTTGGTCTCGCCGCGGATGTGCCCCGAGACCACCGAGACCGCGCCGAACTCGCCCATGGCGCGCGCGTTGCACAGCAGGACGCCGTACAGCAGGCCCCAGCGGATGTTCGGCAGCGTCACCAGCCGGAAGGTCTGCCAGCCGCTGGCGCCGAGCGACAGCGCCGCCTCCTCGTCGTCGCGCCCCTGCGCCTGCATCAGCGGGATCAGCTCGCGCGCCACGAAGGGGAAGGTGATGAAGGTGGTGGCCAGCACCATGCCCGGCAGCGCGAAGATGATGCGGAAGTCGTGGTCGGAGAGCCACGGCCCGAGCCAGCCGTGCATGCCGAACACCAGCACGAAGATCATGCCGGAGATGACCGGCGAGACGGCGAAGGGCAGGTCGATGAGCGTTAGCAGCACGCCCTTGCCGCGGAACTCGTACTTGGCGACCAGCCACGCCGCCATGACGCCGAAGACGGTGTTGAGCGGCACGCAGATCGCGGCCACGCTCAGCGTCATGCGCACCGCCGCCAGCGCGTCCGGGTTCGCGAGCGCGGCGCCGAACGGCGCCAGGCCGCGGTCCAGCGCCTGCACGAACACCGTCAGCAGCGGCATCACCAGGAACAGCACCAGCAGCGCCACCGCCACCGTGATCAGCAGCGCGCGCCCGACCTGCTGGCCGAGCGTGGCGAGGTCGCCCTCCGGGCCGCGCGCGTTCATCGGCGCACGCCGGTGCGCCGCTGCAGCCACAGCTGCAGCAGGTTGACGCCGAGCATCATCGCGAAGGACAGCAGCAGCATCGCCACCGCGATCACCGTGGCCGCCGGGTACTGGAACTGCTCGAGCCGCGTCATGATCACCAGCGGCACGATCTCCGAGACCAGCGGGATGTTGCCGGCGATGAAGATCACCGAGCCGTACTCGCCGAGCGCGCGCGAGAAGGCGAGCGCGCAGCCGGTCAGCAGCGCCGGCAGCAGCGCCGGCAGGATCACCCGGCCGAAGATCGTCAGGCGCCCCGCTCCGAGCGTCTCGGCCGCGCGCTCCAGGTCGCGGTCGAGGTCGCCGAGCACCGGCTGGAGCGTGCGCACCACGAACGGCAGCCCGACGAAGGCGAGCGCGATGACGATGCCGAGCGGATGGAAGGCGACCTGCAGCCCGAGCGGCGCGAGCAGCCGGCCGAGCCAGCCGTTGGGCGCGTACAGGGTCGCGAGCGCGATGCCGGCCACCGCCGTCGGCAGCGCGAACGGCAGGTCCACCAGCGCGTCGAGCAGCCGCCGGCCGGGGAAGCGGTAGCGCGTCAGCACCCAGGCGATCAGCAGCCCGGTGACCGCGTTGATCGCCGCCGCCGCCAGCGCCGAGCCGAGGCTCACGCGGAACGCGGCCAGCACGCGCGGGGCGAGCAGGATCCGCAGCCACTCCTGCGGCGGCAGGTCCGAGGCGCGCAGGAACGCGGCCGAGAGCGGCAGCAGCACGATCAGGCCGAGGTAGGCGACGGTGTAGCCGGCGGTGAGGCCGAAGCCGGGCAGGATCTGGCGCTGGCGGTTGCGCCGCGGGCGCCAGGCGCCGATCGCCCCGGGCAGCGCGGCGCTCATGCGCCGCCGCCGGCGGCCGCGGTGGCGCGATCGCTGCTGCGCGTGGCACCGGCGCCGACCGCGAGCAGCAGCGGCAGCCGCGCGCCCGGCTCGAACAGCGAGCCGAGCTCTCCGTGCAGCCGCCCGGTGAGCGCCGCCGGCGTGCTCGGCAGCCCGAGCACCAGCAGCGTCGGCTCGCTCAGGGCGGCGATCTCCTGCACCCAGCCGCGCAGGTCGCCGACGTAGCCCTCGGTGCGCAGGTCGAGCCCGTGCCCGCCGCGCAGCTCGGCGCGCGCGTCCAGCAGCTCGCGGTGCGACTCGACCACCTCCGAGCGCGTCGCCGAGGGCCGTTGCAGCGAGACGAAGCCGGCCTCGACCGGCAGGTGGCGCATCACGCTCGACACCAGTGCCAGCAATTCGCTGCGCGGCACCTCGCCGCCGGCGTGCACGCGGATGCGACCGGGGAGGGCGGATTCGGGCGGGATGCACAGGATGCGCCGCGCGCCCTGCGCCACCAGCGCGAAGATCGCCGCCACCGTGCCCCCGCCCAGCGGCAGCACGACCACGCCGGCGTCGAGCCGGTCGGCGGCGCCGGCGGAGGCGTGCACGCTCACGCGCGCCTGCATGCTGCGCGTGAGTTGCTGCAGCAACGGCGCGGCCTGCAGCGCCTGGGCCGCCGCGGCATCGGCCGTGACCACGTGGAAGCTCGAGATCGGCGTCGGCAGCGCGTGCACGCGCCGGATCCCGAGTTCCACCGTCATGCCCGGCTGCACCGGCAGCTGCGCCTGCTCGGTGGCCGAGCGCAGCACCTGGATGGTGACGGTGGCGTCGGGATGGTGGTCGTCGGCGACCGCGGCCTCGATGCCGCAGCGGTTGTCGAGCCGCACGACGGCATGCTGCTGGTGGCCGGCGAAGGCGAGCGAGTCGATGCTGCCGCAGGCGAAGTGCCGGCTCTGCGGCGTGCTGCCGGCCGCGGCGATCTCGATGTCCTCGGGGCGCACGACCAGCACCGCCTGGCTGCCGGCGGCGCCGGTGGCACCGGCGAGGCCGGCGCGGCCCGGCGCGATGGTGGCGCTGCCGAGCTGCAGCCCGCGGTTGGAGATGTCGCCGAGGAACAGGTTGGCGGCGCCGAGGAAGGTGGCGACGAAACGCGTGGCCGGCGTGCGGTAGAGTTCCTCGGGGCTGCCGGTCTCGAGCAGGCGCCCCATCTGCATCACGCCAATGCGGTCGGCGAGCGAGAAGGCCTCTTCCTGGTCGTGCGTCACCAGGATGGTGGTCATGCCCAGGCGACGCTGCACGGCGCGCACCGTGTCGCGCAGCTCGACGCGGATCTTGGCATCGAGCGCGCCGAAGGGCTCGTCGAGCAGCAGCACCGCGGGCTCGTGCGCCAGCGCGCGCGCCACGGCGACGCGCTGCTGCTGGCCGCCGGAGAGCTGCGCGGGATAGCGGTCGTCGTAGCCCTCGAGCGCGACCAGCCGCAGCAGCTCCTGGCGCCGGCGGCGGCGTTCGGCGGCCTTCACGCGCCGCACGCGCAGCGCGAACTCGATGTTCTGCGCCACCGTCATGTGGCGGAACAGCGCGTAGTGCTGGAACACCAGGCCGACGCCGCGCTCGCGGGCCGGCAGCTGCGTGACGTCGCGCTCGTGCAGCGCGATGCGCCCGTGGTCGATCGGCGTCAGGCCGGCCAGTGCGCGCAGCAGCGTGCTCTTGCCGCTGCCGGACGGCCCGAGCAGCACGAAGAACTCGCCGGTCGGTATCTCGATCGTCACGTCGTTGACGACCGGGACACCCTGGTAGATCTTGGTGACCTGTTCGATGCGGATCGACATGCGGCGGCGGCTCCCGGGTCTGGCGGGACCATGGTAGGCCCCGGCACCTGTCACCGTCGGTCACCGGGCGGTGACATTCGGGTGACATCGGTCGCCGGCGCCGCCGCCGTCACGGCGTCCTAGCGTGGCATCACTGCGCGCCGTAGATGCGGTCGAATACGCCGCCGTCGGCGAAGTGGGTCGACTGGGCCCTGGCCCAGCCGCCGAAGTCGGCGATCGTCACCAGAGTCGGGATCGGCCTGAACGTGGCGGCGTACTTCACCAGCACCGCCGCGTCGCGCGGGCGGTAGTAGTTGCGGGCGGCGATCTCCTGCGCCTCGGCCGAATACAGGTACTGCAGGTAGGCCTCGGCCACCTTGCCGGTGCCATGTCGCAGCGCGACCTTGTCGACCACGGCCACCGGCGGCTCGGCCAGGATGCTGACCGAGGGATAGACGATGTCGAAGCTGCCGGAGCCGAGCTGGTTGCGCGCCAGGTAGGCCTCGTTCTCCCAGGCCAGCAGCACGTCGCCGATGCCGCGCTGGACGAAGGTCGTGGTCGAGCCGCGCGCGCCCGAATCGAGCACCGGCACGTTGCGGTACAGCTTGCCGACGAAGGCTTCGGCGCTCGCCGGCGTGCCGCCAGGCTGCTTCAGCGCCCAGGCCCAGGCCGCGAGGTAGTTCCAGCGTGCGCCGCCCGAGGTCTTGGGATTCGGCGTTATGACGCTGATGCCCGGCCGCGCCAGGTCGCCCCAGTCGAGGATCCGCTTCGGGTTGCCCTTGCGCACCAGGAAGACGATGGTCGAAGTGTACGGCGTGCTGTTCTGCGGCAGGCGCGCCTGCCAGTTCTCCGGCAGCAACCGGCCGTTCTTCGCGATCGCGTCGATGTCGGCCGCGAGCGCCAGCGTCACGACGTCGGCCTCGAGGCCGTCGATGACGCCGCGCGCCTGCTTGCCCGAGCCGCCGTGCGACTGGCGCACCGTCACGGCATCGCCCGTCCTGCCCTTCCAGTAGGCCGCGAAGGCCTTGTTGTACGCATCGTAGAGTTCGCGAGTCGGGTCGTACGAGACGTTGAGCAGCGTGACGCTGGCGGCGCGTGCCGGCAGGCTGGCGGCCAGCGCCAGCGCGGCAATCGCGGCGGACAGCAGGATCGGTCGGATGCGGATCATGTCGTGCTCACTCCTGGAGGACAATTACTAGAATACCAGCGAAAAGCGCGTGGCCAGCAGGCGCTCGTCGGGCCGGTCGGCGCCAGCGGCCGCGCCGCCGGTGTAGCCGGACTGCTCGTAGTCCAGGTGCCACTTGAAGTTCTGGTTGAGGTACCAGTTCACGCCGACGCCGAGTGCGCGTGCCGCGCTCACCGATTTGGCCGGATCGGCGAACGAGGCCGCGCCACCGGCGAAGGCGTCGGCGTCGAAGGCGATGCGCTGGTAGCGCGCGACGAGTTCCCATGCGCCCCAGCCCGGCTGGCCGATGGCGAAGGTGGAGCGGGGCGTGAAGGCGGCATGGGCGGCTTCCTCGCCGGTGAGGAACCACGAGGCCGAGACCTGCCAGGCCGAATGCCGCAGCGTCGCGGCACGGCTCGTCGTGGCGTTGACCTGGCGCCGCACCTGCTGCGTCACCCGGGTGTACTCGCCGAGCAGGCCGAACGGTCCATGGTAGTAATACGCCTGCGGCGCGAGGCGCCGGCGCAGGCCGGCGGCGTACGTGGCTTCGTTGAGCGTGCCGGTGCCGGCACTGTCCCCGCGGTAGGCGAACAGCGACTGCTGTCCCGGCGTGCGGTAGGTCGGCAGCAGCGAGGTCGTGGCGACGGTGGTCAGCACGCCGGTGGTCGCGCCGTTGGTGACGTTGGTCGCGCTGCTGGTCGCGACCCCGGTGCTGCGCACGTACGATCCGCCCAGCCCGAATCCCAGGCCGCGCAGCGCAAAGTGGCCGGAATCGAGGAACGGCTGCGCGAAGACGCGTGCCTCCCAGTCGCGCTTGCCGTCGTTGTCGGTGTCGCTGGAGGCATTGCCGTCGGTGCTGCTGCCATCGGCGGTGCCATCGAACCAGCCGACGGCATAGGCCAGGCGATTGCCGAACAGCGCGCCGGAGAACTGCAGGCCGAGGTCGCGGTTCGGCACCAGGCCGCTGGGGAAGCCGAGTTCCAGGAAGCGGTTGTATTGGTCGGGCTGCAGCCGCTCGAGGCCGACTGGACCCTTGAACTTCCCGGCCTGCACGACGAACCACGGCCGGAACCGCGCCGCGACATAGGCGTCCATCACCACGCTCCTGCCGCCGCCGAAGTCGGGCATGAAGCGGAAGTCGTAGATCCTGCCAACCGTCCCCTCGATGTAGGGGCGCACGCGGCGCAGTAGCCAGGTGTCGGCGCTGGCCGGCGTGTTCCGGTCGAGGAAGAAGCGGCCATCGACCGCCAGGTTGCCGCGCAGCTTGATGGCGTAGCTGCTGTCGGCCGCCGTGAGCGAATAGCCGGCCGGCGCAGCCTTGGCCACCGGCGTGGCCCTGGCCGTCGCAGCCGCGGTCTCGTCCGCGATTTCCAGCCGGCGCTCGAGGACGCGGATGCGCTGTTCCTGCTGTTCGAGCCGCTCGAGCAGGACCGCGGCCTCCGGCGAGGGCGCGGCGCCGGGCGCCAGCCCCGCGTCCGGCGCGTCGGTGGCGAGGGCCGCCGCCGGCAGCGCGGCCAGCAGGGCTGCGGCGAGCAGGGCGGCGTGGATCGGGCGTCTCGGCACGGGTGCACTCCAGTTCCGGGCGGTGCGGGACCTCAGCGAGGTCCCGGGAGTGCGCAGTGTCGCCGCGCGGCGGTAGCGAAGTCGGTAGCGGAGCGGTGACGCGCTTGTTACCGCTGCGGCGCCCGCGTGGCGCCGATCACGTCGGCCGCGGCGGCGGCGGCGACCCGCGCGGCGGTGCGTGCCGGCGTGCCGAGCGCGCGCAACAGGCCGGCGGCCATGCCGCGCGCCAGCGCCGCGGGCGGCGTGGCGGAACGCTCCTCGAGCGCATGGCGCAGCGAGATCACCACGGTGCCCATGATCAGCAGCACGCCGCTCGCCACGTCCACCGGCGCGAAGCGCCGGGCGGCGATGCCGCGCTCGACCTCGGTGCGCAGGCGCCGGTTGGCGGGGGCGTCGGCGAGCGTCGCGCCGGAGTTCAGCCGCCACAGCACCTGGGCGCTGTCGCGATGGTCGATGGCGAAGCGGATGAAGACGCACAGGGCGCGCGCGACGCGCGCGGCCGGATCCTCGATGCCGGCGTTGGCGGCCTCGACCAGCCGCTCGGCCTGGCGCCGCACCTCGCCGGCGATCTCGCGCGCCAGGCCGTCCTTGTCGCGGAAGTGGTTGTAGAAGCTGCCCTTGGCGACATCGGCCGCGGCGACGATCTCGTCGACGCTGACCGCGTCCAGCCCGCGCAGCGCGTAGAGCGCGCGGCCGGCGTCCAGCAGCGCGGCGCGGGTGCGCGCGCGGCGGCGATCGCTGCGGCGCGGCAGCGGCCGGGGGTGCGCTTGCGGTGCGTGGGTCATGGCGGCGGCTCGTTGTTGACTATTCCATACAAAAATGACCAAATAGTCAAAATAACCTGGACGGGGTGGGCCGCACGGCCGTGCCCGCCATCTGCCGGAGGCCAAGTAGACATGTCAGCTGCACCGATCGCCCGCATCGCCCTGGACGGCGACATCGCCGTCATCACGGTCAACAACCCGCCGGTCAACACCATCACCGCCGGCGTGCGCGCCGGCCTGCGCGACGCGCTGGCGCAGCTCGCCGGGCTGCCGCAGGCGCGCGCGGTGCTGCTGCTGTGCGAGGGCAGCACCTGGTTCTCCGGCGCCGACATCGGCGAGTTCAGCGGCCCGCCGAAGGAGGCCGAGTACCGCGACCTGTTCCGCCAGCTCGAGCAGTGCCCGCTGCCGGTGGTGGCGGCGTTGCACGGCACCGCGCTCGGCGGGGGCCTGGAGATCTCGCTCGCCTGCCACTACCGCGTCGCGGCACCGGCCGCCCGCATGGGCCTGCCGGAGCTGACGCTCGGCATCATTCCCGGCGCCGGTGGCACGCAGCGCATGCCGCGGCTGATCGGCGCCGAGAAGGCGCTGGAGCTGATGTTCGCCGGCCGGCCGATCGAGGCCGCGCAGGCCCGCGAGCAAGGCTTCGTCGACGCCGTGATCGAGGGCGAGCTGCGCGCCGGCGCGCTCGCCTGGACGCGCGAGCTGCTCAAGCAGGGCAAGGGACCGCGGCGTACCAGCGACCTCAAGGTCGATCCGGCCACGGCGACCCCTGCGGTGTTCGAGAAGCTCGCGGCCGCGGGTCGCAAGCAGTACCCGAACCGCACCGTCACCAGCCTCGCGATCGAGGCGGTGCAGGCGGCGGTGCGGCTGCCGCTCGAGGAGGGCCTGCTGGTCGAGGACAAGCTCGCCAACCAGTCCAAGGTGCTGCCCGAGGCCAAGGGCTCGATCCACGTCTTCTTCGCCGAGCGCGAGACGCGCAAGGTGCCGGGCCTGCCGGCCGACGTGAAGGGCCACAGGATCGAGCGCGCCGGCGTGATCGGCGCCGGCACCATGGGCGGCGGCATCGCGATGTGCTTCGCCAATGCCGGCATCCCGGTCACGGTGGTCGACACGACGAAGGAGGCGCTCGACCGCGGCCTCGGCGTCGTCGACCGCAACTACGAGTCGATGGTCAAGCGCGGGCGCATCAGCGCGGCGGACAAGGCGAAGCGCATGGGCCTGATCCAGGGCGCGCTCGACTACTCCGGCCTCGGCACCGCGGACGTGATCATCGAGGCCGTGTTCGAGAGCATGGACCTGAAGAGGAAGATCTTCGGCGCGCTCGACCAGGTCGCCAAGCCGGGCGCGGTGCTGGCCAGCAACACCTCGACGCTGGACGTCGCCGAGATCGCGCGCGCCACCAGGCGGCCGCAGGACGTGGTCGGCATGCACTTCTTCTCGCCGGCCAACGTGATGCCGCTGCTCGAGGTGGTGCGGACCGACGCGACCTCGGCCGAGACGATCCGCACGGTGCTCGACCTCTCGCGCCCGATCAAGAAGACGCCGGTGCTCGCCAAGGTGTGCTACGGCTTCGTCGGCAACCGCATGATGGAAGGCTACGCGCGCGAGGCGCAGCGCATGGCGCTCGAGGGCGCGACGCCGCGCCAGGTCGACGACGCGCTGGAGAAGTGGGGCATGGCGATGGGCATCCTCGCCGTGTTCGACATGGCCGGCGTCGACGTCGGCGTGAACGTGCACAAGGCCAATGCCGACAAGTACCCGCCGGACCCGGCCTACTACCAGGCCGACATGGCCCTGCACGCGGCCGGGCGCATGGGGCAGAAGACCGGCAAGGGCTACTACCAGTACAAGCCGGGCGACCGCAACCGCTACGACGACGCGGAGGCGCTGGCACTGATCGCGGCCAAGGCGAAGGCCGTCGGCGTCGCGCCGCGGCAGCACGGCGAGGCCGAGATCCTCGAGCGCTGCCTGTATCCGCTGATGAACGAGGGCTTCCGCATCCTCGAGGAAGGCGTGGTGCTGCGCGCCAGCGACATCGACGTCGTCTGGACTTCCGGGTATGGTTTCCCGCGCTATCGCGGCGGCCCGATGTTCCATGCCGAGGCCATCGGCCTCAAGATGCTGCTCGATGGCATGCTGAAGTACCGCGCGCAGTTCGGGCCGATGCACTGGGAGCCGGCGCAGCTGCTGGTCGAGCTGGTGAAGTCGGGCCGCAGCATCGCCGACTGGGAGCGCTCCAGGAGTGGCAAATAGATGAAGCTCGACGAGCTGGTCGCGATCGACGTCCACACGCACGCCGAGGTGTCCTGCCGGCAGGCCCCGGAGACGGAGTGGGCGCCGTTCGAGGAGGCGGCCAGCAAGTACTTCAAGATCGGCACCAAGCGCCCGACCATCGCCGAGACCATCGCCTACTACCGCGAGCGCAGGATCGGGCTGGTGATGTTCACGGTCGACTCGGAGTTCCAGATGGGCACGCGCCGCATCGAGAACACCGAGGTGGCGGACGCGGCGCGCGAGAACAGCGACATCATGATCGCCTTCGCCAGCATCGACCCGCACAAGGGCCGCATGGGCGCGCGCGAGGCGCGCGCATTGGTCAAGGACGGCGTGATCCGCGGCTTCAAGTTCCACCCGATCACCCAGGGCTTCTTCCCCAACGACCGCCTGGCCTATGCGCTGTACGAGGTGATCGCCGAGTACAAGCTGCCGGCGATCTTCCACAGCGGGCATTCGGGGATGGGCACCGGCATGCGCGGCGGCGGCGGGCTGCGCCTGAAGTACGCCAACCCGATGTTCCTCGACGACGTCGCGGTCGACTTCCCGGACATGACGATCATCATCGCGCACCCGTCCTGGCCCTGGCAGGACGAGGCGCTGTCGGTGTGCCTGCACAAGACGAACGTCTACATCGACCTCTCCGGCTGGTCGCCGAAGTACTTCCCGCCGCAGCTGGTCCAGTACGCCAACGGGCAGCTCAAGCACAAGATGCTGTTCGGCTCGGATTTCCCGCTGATCACGCCCGATCGCTGGATCAGGGATTTCAGGGAAGCGGGCTTCAAGCCCGAGGTCCACGACCTGATCCTGAAGCAGAACGCCATCCGCGCGCTCAAGCTGGACGCGGCGGCCTGAGGCGGGGGCGGGTGGCGGCATGAACGCGACGCTCCACTGGGAGCCGAGTCCCTTCGACGCCGACGTGGAGCGGCGCGACAACGGCGAGCTGCTGCTTCAGCCGCGGCGCTCGCTCGGGCGCTACCCGGCGCGCTGCATGGACATGCTCGAGCACTGGGCGCGGCGCACGCCCGATGCCGTGCTGGTGGCGCGGCGCGGCGCGGATGGCGAGTGGCTGCGGGTCAGCTACGCCGAGGCCCTGCGGCGCGTGCGACGCATCGCGGCCGGGCTGCTGACGCGCGGCCTGTCGGCCGAGCGGCCGGTGCTCATCCTCTCGGGCAACGGCATCGAGCACCTGCTGCTGGCCTTCGGCTGCAGCTGGGCCGGCATCCCCTACAGCCCGGTCTCGCCGGCGTATTCGCAGGCCGGCTCCGACCTCGCCAAGCTGCGGCACGTCGTCGGCCTGCTGACGCCGGGCATGGTGGCGGCGTTCGAGTCGCAGCGCTTCGCCGCGGCGCTCGAGGCCGTGGTGCCGCCGGACGCGGAGATCCTCGGCGACGCGACGCGGATCGGCGATCGCGTGCTCACCGGGCTCGCCGACCTGGAGGTCGAGCCGGGCGCGGCCGCGGAGCTGGCGCACGCGGCCACCGGCCCGGACGGCATCGCCAAGTTCCTGCTGACCTCCGGATCGACCGGCACGCCCAAGGCGGTGGTCACGACCGAGCGCATGCTGTGCAGCAACGCGATCATGACGCACGAGGCCATGCCGTTCGTGGCCGATGAGCCGCCGGTGATCGTCGACTGGCTGCCGTGGAACCACACCTTCGGCGGCAGCCACAACGTCGGCTTCGTGCTGTTCAACGGCGGATCGCTCTACATCGACGACGGCAAGCCGACGCCGGCGGCCTTCGGTGCGACGCTGCGCAACCTCGCCGAGATCTCGCCGACGGTCTACTTCAACGTGCCGAAGGGCTTCGAGATGCTGGCGCCGCAGCTCGCGGCCGATCCGGCCCTGCGCCGCAGCTTCTACCGTCGGCTGCGCTGCACCTTCTTCGCCGGCGCCGGCCTCGCCGCGCACACCTGGAACGCGCTGGACGAGCAGGCGCTGGCCGAGCGCGGCGCGCGCGTGCCGATGATCTGCGGCATGGGCGCGACCGAGACCGGCCCTTCCGTGACCTTCACGACGCCGGCCACGGCGCGCAGCGGCGCCATCGGCCTGCCGGCCGCCGGCTGCGTGGTCAAGCTCGCGCCGGTCGAGGACAAGCTCGAGATCCGCGTGCGCAGCCCATCGGTGACGCCCGGCTACTGGCGGCAGCCGGAACTGACGGCGGCCGCCTTCGACGCCGAGGGCTACTATCGCATGGGCGACGCCGTGCGCCTGGTGGCGCGCGACGATCCGACGCGCGGCCTGGTGTTCGACGGGCGCATCGCCGAGGACTTCAAGCTCGCAAGCGGCACCTGGGTGAGCGTCGGGCCGCTGCGCGCCGGGCTGGTGGGGGCGCTGGCGCCGCTGGCGCAGGACATCGTCATCGCCGGCCTGAATGCCGACTTCATCGCCGCGCTGGTGCTCGTCGACGTGGCGGCCTGCCGGGCGCTGCTGGGCGCGGAGGCCGCCACGGCCGGGCCCGAGGTGCTCGCCACGCATCCGCGGCTGCTGGCGGCGGTGCGCGCGAAGCTCGCGGCGCACGCCGCCGCCCACGCGGGCAGCTCCACGCGCGTCGAGCGCGCCGCGCTGCTGCCCTCGCCACCGTCGCTCGATGCCGGCGAGATCACCGACAAGGGCTCGATCAACCAGCGGGCGGTGCTGCGCGCACGCGCGCAGCTCGTGGCCGAGCTGTATGCAGCCGATCCGCCCGGGCACGTGATTCGCGTTCGCTGATCCGGCGCCGCCGCGAGCGGCGTCGGCGCCCGCCGCGCGCGTATACTGCGCGCCATCCCAAGGGCGCGGAGGACAGCATGGGCGGCAGGAACGCGGGCAGGGTGGCGGTCATCACCGGCGGCAGCAGCGGCATCGGCCAGGCGATGGCGCTGCGGCTGGCGCAGGATGGCGCGCGGGTGGCGATCATCGACATCGCCGATGCCGCCGAGACGGTCGGCATGGTGCGCGCCGCCGGCGGCGATGCCGCGGGCTTCCGCGCCGACATCTCCGACTGGACGCAGATGCAGGCCACGGGCGAGGCAGTGCGTGCGCGCTTCGGGGACCCGCTGGTGCTGGTGCACTGCGCGGCGATGCAGTTCATGCGGCCCTTCGACGAACTGACGCCGCAGGAATGGCGCGCGACGCAGCAGGTCAATCTCGACGGCGGCTTCCACCTCGTCAAGGTGTTCCTGCCGGCGCTGAAGGCCGCGAGCTGGGGCCGCATCGTGATGGTGGCATCCTCGAGCTACTTCTCGCCGCCGGCGTCGATGACGCACTACATCGCCAGCAAGGGCGCGCTGCTCGGGCTGGTGCGCGGCCTCGCCACCGAGCTCGGCGGGCATGGCATCACGGTGAATGCGCTGGCGCCGGGACTGACGCGCACGCGCGCCGCGATCGCCGGCGTGCCGCAGGCGCACTTCGACTTCGTCAAGGGCCGCCAGGCGGTCAAGCGCAGCGGCGAGCCCGAGGACCAGGCGGCGGCGCTGGCCTACCTGGTGTCGGACGAAGCCGGCTTCATCAGCGGCCAGACGCTGCTGGTGGATGGCGGCGAGGGGCACGTCTGAGCGCTCCATGAGCGAGGTGGCTCCCGCGCTGGTCGCGGACATCGGCGGCACCAACGTGCGCTTCGCGCTGGCGCGGCGCGACGGTGCCGCGCCGCCGCGGCTCGACGCGGTGCGCTCCTTCGCCGTCGCGCAGTTCGATTCGCTGGTGGTGGCCGCGCGCCACTACCTGCAGGGCAGCGGCGTGGCGCCGCGGCGCGCGGTGCTCGCGGCCGCCGGCCCGGTGAGCGGCGGCGAGGTGCGCATCACCAACCACCCGTGGGTGATCGCGGCGCCGCGCGTCGCGGCGGACCTCGGGCTCGAGGCGGTGCGGATCGTCAACGACTTCGCGGCCATGAGCGCCGCGGTGGCGGTGCTGGATCCCGGCGCGCTGCGCGCGATCGGCCCGGGCAGCGCGCGCGCGATCGATCTCGCCGCGCCGGGCGTGTACGGCATCATCGGCCCGGGCACCGGGCTCGGCGTCGGCCTGCTGGTGGTGCGCGACGGACGGGCGTGGGTGCTCGAGACCGAGGGCGGGCACGTGAGCTTCGCGCCGACGGACGCGGAGCAGGTGGCCGTGCAGCAGGCGCTGGCGGCGCGCTTCGGGCGCGTGTCGAACGAGCGCCTGGTATGCGGTGCGGGCCTGCTGAACATCTACGAGGCCCTGTGCGCCGGGGCGGGCCGTGCGCCGGCGGCGGCGACGCCCGAGGCGGTGTCGCGGGCGGCCGATGCCGGCGCCGATGCCGAAGCGATGCGCGCAGTGCGCATGTTCGTCGCGATCCTCGGCGCCGCCGCCGGCGACCTGGTGCTGTTGAGCGGCGCCTGGGACGGCCTGTACCTGACGGGCGGCATGGTGGCGCCGATGCTGCGCTGGCTGGAGGCGGGAACGCTGCGCGAGCAGTTCGAGAACAAGGGCCGCTTCGCGGCGGCCATGCGGCGCGTGCCGACGCTGGCGGTGCTGCACGAGCACGCGGGGCTGCTGGGAGCGGCCGCGCTGGCGCTCGATGCGCGCATCGACACCGTGCGGATGTCCTGACCAACGGTGCCGGAGGATCCTCGCGAATGCCGGATCGCATGACGGGTGGCAAGGGGGCGGCGCGGCGACGGCCGCGCGCCGTGCGCGGCGGCGTCGCGACCATCCACGACGTCGCGGCGCGCGCCGGGCTGTCGATCAAGACGGTCTCGCGCGTCGTCAACCGCGAGCCCAACGTGCGCGCCGAGACGGTGCGCCGCGTGCAGCAGGCGATCGCCGAGCTCGATTACCGGCCGAACCCCTCGGCGCGCAACCTCGCCGGACGCCGCGCCTACCTGATCGCGCTGGTCTACGACAATCCCGGCGACAGCTACCTGGTGCGGGTGCAGGAGGGCGCGCAGCAGGCCTGCCAGCAGCTCGGCTTCAGCCTGGTGCTGCACCCGGCCGCCTTCGACAGCCCGCGGCTGATCGACGACGTGCTCGGACTGGTGCGCGAGCGGCGCCCGGCCGGCCTGCTGCTGACGCCGCCGGTCGGCGACGTCGCGGCGCTGCTCGACGCGCTCGACGGCGCCGAACAGGACTACGCGCGGCTCTCGGCCCTCGACGCCGCGCGTCCCGGTCCCCTGGTTTGCGTCGACGACCGCGCCGCGGCGCGCGACCTGACCACCTACCTGATCGACCTCGGCCACCGGCGCATCGCCTTCATCCGCGCCCACGGCGCGCACCACTCGGCCAGCATGCGCTTCGAGGGCTACGTCGATGCGCACGCCGAGCGCGGCCTGGAGTTCGATCCGCGGCTGGTGCTGCAGGGATCGTTCAGCTTCGAGTCCGGTCAGGAATGCGGGCGCATCCTGCTGAGCCGCGCCGAGCGGCCGACGGCGATCTTCGCCGCCAACGACGAGATGGCCGCCGGCGTGCTGCACGTGGCCCGGCACCTCGACCTCGCCGTGCCGGGGCAGATCTCGGTCGCGGGGTTCGATGACAGCCCGCTGGCGCGCTACCTGTTCCCGACGTTGACGACCGTGCGGCAGCCGGTGCGCGCGATGGCCGAGCTGTGCGTGCGGCGCCTGATCGACAGCGCGCGCAGCGGCCGGCGCGAGCCGCAGCTGCAGCGCCTGACCCACGAGCTCATCGTGCGCGAGTCGACCGGCCGGCCGCCCGGCTGAAGCGGGACGTGGCCGCGGCGCCGGGAGCGCGGCGCTACTTCTCGACCCAGTTCAGCGTGCCGCTGCGGTTGGAAGCGCCGAACTGCAGCGCCAGCACGCGCTCCGGCCGCACCACGTAGAGCACCATCGAGGCCGTGCCCTGGCCGGAGATCGACAGCGTGCCGGTGCCGCGGCCGCTGCTGGCGGAGAGCGAGTAGTAGCCGGTCACGTAGCTGCCGCTCATGATGCCGCTGGAGAAGCTGATGATCGGCGCGAGCGTCATCGGCCCGGGGCTCTGCCCGTACTGCGTGCCGAAGACGAAGATCCCGGGGAGCGCGGCGTCGAAGGGTCCGGCCGACTGCGCCTCGAGCAGCCCGGCGTTGCCGGTGGCGCTGCCTTTCTCGACGACGTAGCCGTTGGCGGCGCCATCCAGGTACAGCGCCAGCGAGCGGGTGGCGCCACCCAGCGTGAAGCCGAGCGTCGCGCGGCCGTGGCCGTCCACCGTGTAGGCCGCGCCGGTCACCGAGGCACCCGCTTCCGCGGTGGCGCGGTTGGACGTGTCGAGCGCGAGGTCGAGCGTGTGCGCGCCGGCATTGCCGTTGGAGAGCCGGCCGAGCGCGAGCACGGCGGTCGGTTCGACACCGGTGCCCGCGCCCCACAGGCTGAGGACGCCCGGAGCGGCCAGCGCGCTGGCGTCGAAGCTGGCGGCGCGCGCCGTCAGGAACCCGGCCAGGCGCTGTGCCGGCGAGTCGGAGTTCATGTTGACGAGCAGCAGGCGGTTCGCCGCGACGACGTAGTAGACGAAGCGGTAGTTCGTGCCGCCGATGCCGAGGCTCAGCAGCCCGCGGCCGGTGGTGACGTCCGGGGCGCCGAGGTTGCCGGTGATGGCGGCGGCATCGAGCGCCGGGTTGGCATTGGAATCGGCGCTGCCGCCGGTGACGGTGCCGGCCGCGTCGCGATCGAACCAGCCGGCGAGGCCCATGCTGCCCTCGTCGGTGTCCGCGCCCAGCAGGCCGAAGGCCGCGTTCTGCGGCAGCTGCGCCAACGCGAAGCTGGCCGCGTCCTGGCGCGTGATCAGGCCGGTGCCGCTGGTGCTGGAACCGCCGTTGGTGAGTTGCACGCGGCCGTCGGCGAGGCTGGCGCGCACGGCGTAGTCGAATTCCAGCTTGCCGCTGGTGGTGCCGGTGAGCGAGAGGGTACCGTTGTTGCCGGCGCGCGTGGTGCAGGTGCCGGTCAGCGTCTCGTTCTCGACGGCGCCGCCGGACGAGCGCGTGTCCATCACGCCGGTGACCGCGCCGTCGCTGCCGACGCTGATGCTCGCCGCGCGCGTCTGCCACTTCAGTCCCGAGTAGCCGGTGTACAGCAGCGCATAGCGGCCGTTGAGCACGCAGGCGGCCTGCGGGCTGACGACCAGCGTGAGATCCACGGTGGCGACGCGGCTCTGGCTGTCGGTGGCCTTGACCTGGAACGAGTACGTGCCGGGCGTGGTCGGCGTGCCGGTCAGCGTCACGGTCGCGGTCGTGGCGGTGCCGAGCGTGATGCCCGCGGGCAGCGTGCCGGAGCCGAGCGCCCAGGTGTACGGGGACTTGCCGCCCACGACGATGATGCTGGCGCCCCAGGCCGTATTGGCGTTCGCCGGGAACAGCGTCATCGGATCGATGACCGGCGAGCCCGAGACCAGCAGCGAGACGGCCGAGGACTTGGTGGTGTCGGCCACGGAGGTGGCCGTGATGATCGGCGTGGAGGTGCCGGTGATCGTGCCGGCCGCCGGGGCGTTGTAGGTGACGCTGGTGGCGGTGGCGCCGCTCAGCGAGCCGAGGCCGGAGAGCGACCAGGTGACGCCCGAGTTGCTGGCATCGCCCGTCACCGTCGCGGTGAGCTGCAGCGTCGCGGCTTCCTGGACCAGCACGGTGCCGGTGGCGCTGGTGATCGTGACTCCCGCGCCGGTGCCCACGCCGGGCGAGATGCCCGAACTGCCGCCGCCGCCGCTGCAACCGGCGAGGATTCCACAGGCGGCCGCCCACCCAGCCAGGATACGAGCGCGCCGCGACGGCGCCGAGACCATGCCGATCAATCCGATTCTCCTCACAGCCAGCCCGTTCCGGCTTCCGGCCCGCCGTAGTCCCCCGGGGGGCGACGGGCCGCATAGCATAGCGACACTCGGGCCGGGATTCAGTTCAAGTTCCGCCGGGCGCGGGAGCCTGGCCCGCGGCGGCGCGCCACCAGCAGCGCGGCCAGCAGGCCCAGTTCCGGTCCGAGCGCGCCGCTGCCGCCGCCGCCGCTGGCAATGCCGGTCGAGGAATCGATGGTGATCGACGCCGAGTCCGTCCGGCCCGAATCGTCGGTGACCTTGAGCGTGACGGTGATCGGCCGCAGCGCGGGAAAGAGGAAGCTGGCCTGCGCCTGGGTGCGATCGGCGATGTCCACCGACGGGCTCGAGGTCCAGGACCAGGCGACGATCGAGTGCCCGGTGGCCGCGCGGCTGGCGCTGCCGTCGAGGCGGATCGTCTGGCCGACCGAGCCGCTGTGGTCCGAGGCGCTGACGGTGGCGATCGGGCGCAGCGCGGCGTCCACCGCGGCCGCCGCGTCCAGCATGCCGGAGCCGCAGGTCGCGGTCGTGCACACGCAGGCGACCGGGCTCGCCGGGATGTCGGTGAAATTGCCGTCGGTGCCGACCGCGGCGCTGCGCACCGTGCAGGCGGCGATGGCGGCGCCGCTCTCGTCGGTCGCCGGCGCGGGGAAGGGCGTGGCCGATTGTTCGAGCCTGGACTCGAGCAGCGAGGGCGTGAGGTTCTCGTTGGCGCTGGCCATGAGCGCGGCGACGCCGGCCACGATCGGCGCGGCGAAGCTGGTGCCGACGTTGGCGACGTTGGTGCTGTTGCCGGCGTAGCCGGGCGCGAAGATCGAATAGGTGTAGAGCGGGTTGCCGGGCGCGGTCTTGCCGTCGTCCGAGGCCGTCTCGATCGAGTACAGGCACTCGCTGCCCGTGGTGATGTTGACGCAGTTGCCCGCGGGCGCGGCGATGCCGACGGCGGCCGCGGTGCTGCTCACGTTGCTGTAGCCCACCTTGGTGCCCGCGTGGCGCAGGCCGGCGACCGCGATCACCCCGGTGCAGTTGGCCGGCGCGCTCACCGGCCCGCCCTCGTTGCCGGCCGAGGCGACGATGACCACGCCGCGCTGCCGGATCGCGTTGACGGCGTCCTGCTCGGTCGTGGAGCAGGGCTGCTTCGCGCCCAGGCTCAGGTTGATGACGGCCGCCGGGTAGGCGTTGTCGGCGACGCCGGTCACCGTGAGCCTCGCGGCCCAGCGCATCGCCGCGACGACGTCCGAGGTGTAGCCGGTGCACTTGCCGAGCACGCGCAGCGGCAGGATCAGCACGCCCGGGGCGATGCCCGCCATGCCGGCGGCATTGTTGGTGCGCGCGGCGATCAGCGCCGCGACGCGCGTGCCGTGCCAGGAGCTGTCGCCGACGGCGTCGCCGCAGCCCTGGAAGATCGGGTGCGCGAGGTCGGCGTCCGATACCCAGTCGCCCGGATCGCTCGCATCGTCGTCCCAGCCGTTGCCGTCGTTGGCGATGAGCGCGTTGGCGGGGTCGGTGCAGAAATCCGCGCCGTCATCGCAGCTGACGAAATCGCGGCCGGCCAGCAGCGGCCCGCCGGCGCTGGTGAGGCCGAGGTCGGGGTGGTTGTAGTCGATGCCGGTGTCGAGCACGGCGACCACGTAGGCCGGCGAGCCGGTCGTGGTGCGCCAGGCCGTGGTGGCGCCGATGGCCGAGGGCGTCGCCGTGTTCGGATCCTGGGCGAGGCCGTCCTTCAGGTACCACTGGCCACGCCAGCTGCCATTGGCGTCCGAGCCGGCACCGAAACGCGGGTCGTCCGGCGGATCCGCCGGGAAGGCTTCGATGTAGCGTCGCGCATCGGGCTCGACGTATTCGACTGAAGGGTCGAGGCGCAGGCGGGAGACGATCGCCTGCAGCGCCGCGGGGCGCGGCGCATGGATCGAGGCGCAGCACGTCGAGCTTGTCGTGCAGGTTGCGCACCGGCCGCAGGGCGAGGCCCGAGGCGGCCTGCAGCCGCGCCGCGCGGCCCTCGATCGAGTCGATCCGCATGGCGGCCACGCCGTCCTCGCGCCACTTGACGATCAGGCGGATCGGTATCGCCCGCGCGCGCCGCGACACGGTAGGGAAGCCCCGCCGCGGCCGGAGCCGACGCGGCGATCCAGCCGAGCGGCAGCAGCAGCGCGGTGGCGATGCGATGGCGGAACCTCGTCCCCAAGTCGGGTCTCCCTGGCCGGTGCGGATGCGCTCGCCTTGCGGGCGCGACCGGCAAGGTACCGTTTCGACCGGCGCGGGGAAAGAAGATTCCGGCCCCGTGCCGCGTGCCGCGGCGCGGCTGAGGGATTTCGCGGCAAAGGCACGCGATTCCAGCCTCTCCTGCCGGTGCGCGATGGCGTTCCAATCCGCGCATGAGCTGGACATCACTGGTCGACGCCCGGGCCCGGCCGCCCGGCAAGCCGCGGGGCGGGTGGCGGCCGGGAAGCCAAGCCATCTCCGGCCAGCTGCCCGATGCGATCGAGATCGCGGCCGGCGAGCTCGGCCGGGGCGCGGGCCTGCTGCCGGCGCTGCGCTACATGGCCGAGCACGCGCGGCCGCCGCTGCTCACGGCGCTCGCGCCGCTCCGGGACGTGGAGCGAATCGGGGCGCCGCTCGAGCGGAGCCTCCGCGCACTGCAGGAGCGCAGCGGCTGCGCCGAGCTCGCGCTGCTCGCGCACACGGTCGCCATCGCCGCCCAGGCCGCCTCGCCGCCACGGGCCCTGCTGCTGCGCCTGGCGCGGCGCCTGCGACGGCGCCATGCGGCCGAGCGGCGCCGCGCCGCGCTGCTGCGCGCCGCGCGGCGTCGTGCCTGGCTGCTGGCGGCGCTGCCGGCGGTCGTCCCCGGCGCGCTGCTGCTGGTGCGCAGGGCGCTTCCGGGAGCCTGAAGGTGGCGCCGGCGCAGGTGCTGCTGCTCGTCGCCGTGCTGCTCGGCGTGGTGGCGCTGGCGCGGGCCATCCGCAGCAGCCTGCATGAGCTGGAACCCGCGGCCTCCGCGCGCCCGTGGCCGCTGCCGTTCCTGCAGCCGCTGGTCCTCCTGCTGGCCCATTTCGCCGGCCGCAGGCTGCGCGCGCCCTGGCGCGCGGCGCTGCGCACACGCCTGCTGGCGGCGGGCTTCGGCGATCGCCCCACGCCGCCGGAGTGGTTCGCGCTGCGCTGCCTGGTGGCGGCGTCGGCGCTGCTGCCGGTCGCGGTCGCCGGCTGGTTGCGGGGTGGGGCGCTGGCCGGCTTCGCGGCGGTGCCGGCGGCGTTGCTGGGCGCGTTCGCGCCGGAAATCTGGTTGCGGGGTCGCATCCGTCGGCGGTCGCGCCGGATCGACGCACATCTCGCGCTGCACCTGGAGATGCTGCTGGCGGGCCTCGAGGCCGGACTGGAAGGGCGGACCGCGCTGCGCCAGGCGGCGCACTGCGGCCCGGCCGGGGCGGTGCGGCAGGGGCTGCTGCGGGCGGGCGCGGAGGCAGGCCCGCACGCCGAGGTGGGCGAGCTGCTGCGCCGGGTCGAGCGCGGCCTGCATGCGCCTGCGGCATGCCCGCTCCTCGGGGAGACCTGCGATGCCCTGGCCGGCGGAACAGGCCTGCGCAGTGCCCTGCATCGCGCCCTGGTCCGCGAGGAGGGGCGGCGCCTGGCACGCGCCGAATCCGGGGCGCTGTGGCGGCCCGCGGCGCTCGTGCGGCCGCTGCTCGCGGGCACGGTGCCGGCCCTGCTGATGCTCTGGAGCCTGGCCGCCTGGCCATGAACTTGCGGCACTTGGGCAGGGCCAGTAAAGTTTCGAGGTTTTTTTCACGAGACTTCTTAGGCCCTCATGACCGCCCCCCTTTCCAGTGCCTGGGTCGTGCACAAATTCGGCGGCTCCAGCGTCGCCGATGCCCAGTGTTTTCAGAGAGTTGCAGAGATCATTGAAGGCCAGCCGCAGGAGCGCCTGGGCGTCGTGCTGTCGGCCTGCAAGGGCGTCACCGACGGCCTGTTGAGGCTGGTTGCCCTGGCCGAGAAGCAGGACGCGGCCTGGCGCGGCGAACTCGCCGCATTGCGTGCGCGCCACGAGGGCATCGCGCGCACGCTGGTGCCCCCGGCCGTCGTGGAGGACTACCTCGCCGAGTTCGATCGCGACCGCGTCGACCTCGAGAGCGTGCTGCAGACGACCCAGGTCATGCGCACCGCCTCGCAGAGCATCCGCGACAAGGTCTCCGGCTACGGCGAGATCTGGTCGACCCGGCTGTTCGTGCGCTACCTCGCCCACCGCGCCAAGCGGCCCGCGCCGCTGTGGATCGACGCGCGCAGCTGCGTGGTGGTGCAGTGGGGCCCGCTGGGTCCCGCGGTGCAGTGGGCGTTGTCCGCCGAACGCCTGAAGGCGCAGCTGGGCGCGAGCACCACGCTCGTGATCACCGGCTTCATCGCCAGCGACCCGGCCGGCATCCAGACCACGCTCGGCCGCAACGGGAGCGATTTCTCCGCCTCGATCTTCGGCGCGCTGCTCGACGCCGCCGAGATCGTCATCTGGACCGACGTCGATGGCGTGCTGTCGGCCGATCCGCGCCGCGTCCCGGACGCGCAGATCATCCACGCGCTCTCCTACAACGAGGCGATGGAGCTCGCGTACTTCGGCGCCAAGGTGATCCATCCGCAGACGATGGCGCCGGCGGTCGGGCGCAGCATCCCGATCTGGATCAAGAACACCTTCGCGCCGCAGAAGCCCGGCACGCTGATCTGCGCGCAGCCCGGCAACGCCGAGCAGCCGGTCAAGGGCATCACCAGCATCGAGAACGTCGCGCTGGTGAACCTGGAGGGCGCCGGCATGATCGGCGTTCCCGGCACCGCCTATCGCCTGTTCGGCGCGCTGCGCGAGGAGGACATCTCCGTCATCCTGATCTCGCAGGGGAGCTCGGAGCACTCGATCTGCTGCGCGATCCCGGCGGTGCAGGCCGAGCGCGCCCGCGCGGTGCTGGAGCGCGCCTTCGCGCGCGAGCTCTCCGAGGGGCAGATCCAGAGCGTCGACGTCACCGGCGAGCTCGCGATCCTCGCGGTGGTCGGCGACGGCATGGCCGGCATGCCCGGCGTCGCCGGCAAGGTGTTCGGCGCGCTCGGCGGCGCCAGCGTCAACGTGCGCGCGATCGCGCAGGGCGCCTCGGAGCGCAACATCTCGGTGGTGGTCGACGGCAAGCAGGCGACGCGCGCGCTGCGCGCGGCGCACGCGAGCTTCTACCTCTCGCCGCACACGCTGTCGATCGGCGTCATCGGCCCGGGGACCGTGGGCCGCGTGCTGCTCGACCAGCTCGCCGCCGAGCGCGAGCGCCTGGCGCGCGAGGCGCGCATCGACCTGCGGCTGCGCGGCATCCTCAGCTCGAAGAGCATGCGGCTCGGCGAGCCGGCGATCGAGCTCGCCCGCTGGCGCGACGAGCTGGCGCAGGGCACGGTGCCCTCGGACCTCGGGCGCTTCATCGAGCACATCCGCGTCGACTACCTGCCGCACACGGTGCTGATCGACTGCAGCGCGAGCGAGCAGGTCGCGCGCCACTACCGCGACTGGCTCGCAGCCGGCATCCACATCGTCACGCCGAACAAGAAGGCCAACAGCGCCGAGCTCGCCTATTACCAGTCGCTCCTCGAGGCGCGGCGGGCGAGCGGGGCGCACTACCTCTACGAGACCACGGTGGGCGCGGGGCTCCCGGTGATCCAGACGCTCGCCGACCTCAAGCAGACCGGCGACAGGATCCGCGGCATCGAGGGCATCTTCTCCGGCACGCTCGCCTACCTGTTCAACGTCTACGACGGCTCGACGCCGTTCTCGGCCATCGTCCGCGACGCCAAGCAGCGCGGCTACACCGAGCCCGATCCGCGCGACGACCTCTCCGGCATGGACGTGGCGCGCAAGCTGATCATCCTCGGCCGCGAGATGGGCCTGAAGCTCGAGATGCGCGACGTGCAGGTCGAGAGCCTGGTGCCCGCGGGCCTGGAGAAGGGCTCGATCGAGGAGTTCCTGGCGGCGCTGCCGGCGCACGACGCGGCCATGCAGAAGCGCTACGCCGAGGCGAGCGCGCGCGGCCACGTGCTGCGCTACGTCGGCCGCGTCGGCGCCGAGGGGCGCGCCACCGTCGGGCTGGTGGAGCTCGAGCGCAAGCACGCCTTCGCCAACATCGCGCTGACCGACAACGTGGTGCGCTACGCGACCGACCGCTACTGCAACAATCCGCTGATCGTGCAGGGCCCCGGCGCCGGGCCGGAGGTCACGGCCGGCGGTGTGTTCGCCGACCTGCTGCGGCTCTCGACCTACCTGGGGGCGCGGCTGTGAGCGCCGTGCCCGGCGAGGCGAGCGCGTTCGCACCCGCATCCACCGCCAACGTCGCCATCGGCTTCGACATCCTCGGCTTCTCCATCGGCGCGCTCGGCGATCGCGCCACCGTGCGGCGCATCGAGGAGCCGACGGTGCGGCTGCGCGCGATCCGTGGCGTGGTGCAGGACCTGCCGCTCGAGCCGGGCCGCAACACCGGCGGGCGCGCGCTGCAGGCGATGCGCGAGGCGCTGGCGCTGCCCTTCGGCTTCGAGCTGGAGATCGAGAAGGGCATTCCGCTGGCCTCGGGGCTCGGCGGCTCGGCCGCCTCGGCGGTGGCGGCGGTCGTGGCCGCCAACGCGGTGCTGCCGCGACCGGCGAGCCAGATCGAGCTGCTGAAGTTCGCGATGCACGGCGAGGCGGTCGCGAGCGGCTCGATGCACGTCGACAACATCGCGCCCTCGCTGTACGGCGGCCTGGTGCTCACCGTCGGCATCGACAACCCGCGCATCAAGCAGATCCCGGTGCCGTCGATGATCCGCGCGGTGATCGTGCACCCGCACATGCTGCTGTCGACGCGCCAGGCGCGCGCCATCCTCAAGCGCAGCGTCGACATGGCCGACTTCGTCTGGCAGACGGCCAACCTCGCGGGCTTCATCTCCGGCTGCTACACCGACGACCTGGACATGATCCGCGAGTCCTTCGAGGACGTGGTCATCGAGCCGCAGCGCGCGGCGCTGATCCCGGGCTTCGCCGACGTGCGGCGCGCGGCGCTGTCGGCCGGCGCGCTCGGCTGTTCGATCTCCGGCGCCGGGCCGACGATGTTCGCCTGGTGCCTGGAGAGCCACGCGCACGCGGTGCGCGAGGCGATGGTCGTCGAGTTCTCGCACCACGGCATGGAGAGCGACCACTGGACCACGGCGATCGAGCCGGTGGGCGCGCACCTGCTCAGCTGATGCGCTACACCAGCACGCGCGGCGGGAGCGTCCCGGTCGCGTTCCACGCGGCATTGCAGCAGGGCCTGGCTCCGGACGGCGGCCTCTACGTGCCCGTCGAGTGGCCCGGCGACGCCGTGCCGGCGCTGGCGCCGGATGCGGCGCTGGCCGAGGTGGCGACGCGCTTCATCGCGCCGTTCGCCCGCGGCGATGCCCTCGAAGCCGAAATCGCCGCGGTGTGCGCCGAGGCCTTCGATTTCCCCGCGCCGCTCATCGAGGTGGATGCCGGCCTCGCGGTGCTGGAGCTGTTCCACGGGCCGACCGCCGCGTTCAAGGATTTCGGCGCGCGCTTCCTGGCCGCGGTGCTCACGCGCCTGCGGCGCGGCGCCGCCAAGCCGCTCAAGATCCTGGTCGCCACCTCGGGCGACACCGGTGGCGCGGTGGCCGCGGCCTTCCACCGCCGGCCCGGCGTCGAGGTCACGGTGCTGTTCCCGAAGGGCTTGGTGTCGCCGACGCAGGAGCGACAGCTCACCTGCTGGGACGACAACGTGCAGAGCCTGGCGGTGCGCGGCACCTTCGACGACTGCCAGCGCATGGTCAAGGAGGCTTTCGTCGACGCGCCGCTCCGCTCGCGCTTCGAGCTGAGCTCGGCCAACAGCATCAACCTCGGGCGCCTGCTGCCCCAGGCGGCGTACTACGTCGCGGCGAGCCGCCAGGCGCTGGCGCGCCACGGGGCGCCGGCCTCGTTCGTCATCCCGAGCGGGAACCTCGGCAACGCCACCGCCTGCATCTGGGCGCGGCGCCTGGGCGCGCCGATCGGCGACGTGCTGCTCGCGCACAACGCCAATCGCACGGTGCCCGACTACCTCGAGAGCGGCACCTACCGGCCGCGCCCGAGCGTCGCGACGCTGGCTTCGGCCATGGACGTCGGCGCGCCGAGCAACCTCGAGCGCTTGAGCGCACTGTACCCGGACGCGGCGCGCCTCGGTGCGGCGCTGGCGGCGGTGTCGATCGACGATGATGCCATCCGCGCGCGCATCCGCGCCGACCACCTGCGTTACGGGCACGTCTGGTGCCCGCACACCGCGACGGCCGCCGAGGCCTATGCGCGGCTGCCCGGCGAGCGGCGCGTGGGCCGGCCGTGGGTGCTGGTATCGACGGCGCATCCGGCCAAGTTCCGCGAGATCGTCGAGCCGCTGGTCGGCCGCACGCTCGCGGTGCCCGATAATCTCGCGCGGCTGTTCGAGCGGCCGACCCGCTGCGCCGAGATCGAACCGACGCTCGCGGCGCTGCGCGCCGCGCTGGGCGCATGAACCCCGACGCCATGACACAACGCCCCGATACGCTGTGGATCGCCGGCGCCATTGCCGTGCTGGTCGTGCTCGCCGGCCTGGTGCAGCTCTACCGCTGGTACCGCCAGCGCCGCCAGCGCGCCGCGATGGTCGCGGCGATCGCCGGCTGCGGCTTCGAGCACCGGCACAACGTGCTGGTCCCCGACGCCCAGGGCGGCAACCTGCACATCGACTTCCTGCTGCTCACGGCGCGCGGCGTGGTGGTGATCGACCTGCGCGACGTCGCCGGCAACATCTTCGGCGGCGACCAGATGACCCAGTGGACGGTGATGCACCACGCGCGCCGCTTCACCTTCGCCAACCCGCAGACCGCGCTCTACGACCGCATCGCCGCGGTGCGCGCGCTGGCGGACGACATCCCGGTCGAGGGCCGGATCCTGTTCACGCGCCGTGGCCGCTTCCCCAAGGGACTGCCGAAGTACACGCTGCTGCTCGAATCGCTGGCGGCCGAGTACCCGCCGGCCGACCGCCAGGCGATGGGCACGCTGCTCGAGCGCTGGCTGCCTTCCTGGGAGCGCATCGCCGCGGCGGCGCGCCCGAGCCCGCTCGACCGCCCGCGACCGGCGGTGTAGCGATGCCGGTCGCGGCGGCCAGCAGCAAGCGCCGATGGCTCGCCGATGTCCGGCCGCAGGAACTGCGGGCGGTGACGCTCGCCTTCCTCGGCAACTTCGTGCTGCTCGCGAGCTACTACATCATGCGGCCGCTGCGCGACGTCATGGCGACCGTGGTGGGTGCCGGGATGCTGCAGCAGCTGTTCACCGGGACGCTGCTGCTCACGCTCCTGTGCGCGCCGCTGTTCGCCTGGCTGACGGACACCTTCAAGCTCACGCGCGTGCTGCCCGGGATCTTCTGGTTCTGGATCGCCAACCTGCTGCTGTTCCACCTGCTGTTCGCGCACGCCCCCGAGAGCCGCTGGCTCGCGGCCGCCTACTACTGGTGGTTCAGCGTCGTGAACCTGTTCATGATCTCGGTGTTCTGGAGCCTGATGGTGGACGTGTTCGCGCCGCCGCAGGCGGCCCGGCTGTTCGCGCTGGTGGCCGCCGGCGGCAGCAGCGGTGCGGTCATCGGGCCGCTGCTGACGCGCGCGCTGATCGGCCGGCTCGGCGTCAGCGGCCTGCTGCTGGTCGCGGCCGCGGGCCTGGTGCTGGTGATCCTGCTGCTGCAGGCGCTGATGCGCGAGAAGGGGCGGCTGCAGGGCCTGCACGCCGAGGTGCAGGCTTCGACGCTCGACCACCGGCTCGCGGGCTCGGCCTGGGACGGCTTCAAGGTGCTGTTCAGCTCGGCCTACGCGATGAACCAGGCGCTGTTCATGCTGCTGATGACCTGGATCGCGACCATCGCCTATTTCCTCCAGACCGACCTGATCACGCGCGGCTATTCGGGGCTCGCGGCACGCACCGTGGCGCTCGCCGACATCGACCTGGTCGTGAACCTGTGCTCGGCCGCCATCCTGGTCTTCGGCCTCGGCCGCTTCATCACGCGCTGGGGCGTGACGGCGGCGCTGGTCGCGAGCCCGGTGCTGATGGTGCTCGGCTTCGTGGCGATGGCGCTGACGCCGACGCTGCGCGTCATGCAGGCGATGCAGGTCCTGCGGCGCGTCACGCAGTACGCGATCGCGCGGCCGAGCCGCGAGATCTGCTTCACCGTCGTGCCGCAGGAAGCGCGCTACAAGGCCAAGAACGTCATCGACACCGTGGCCTACCGCTTCGGCGACGTGAGCGCTGCCTGGGTGCAGGCGGGCCTGCGCGCGCTCGGCGGGGGCGGCGGCGCGGTGCTCGGCCTCGGGCTCGCCGCCTCGGGCGCCTGGGCCGCGGTGGCGCTCTCGCTCGGCCGGCGCTACGAGGCGCTGCGCCGCGCCGGCGGCGGGGGACCGCCGGACGCCGCCGCCATCCACCAGGGCTGAACCCCGCGAGGATCGTCCCATGACCCGTACCGACCAGGATCCATCACGCCACCTGTTCGCCGGTTTCATGCGCGCGCTGGCGCGCATCGAGTCCCGCGAGCTGCGCGCGACCTTCGCCTCCTTCGGCTTCGTGTTCGTGCTGATGGCCGCGTACTACATCCTCAAGCCGGTGCGCGACGCGATGGCGAGCGACTGGAGCGACACCGAGGTGAGCTGGCTGTGGACCATCAACCTGGTCGTCACGCTCGCGATGAACCTGCTCTACAGCCTGGCGCTGTCGCTCGGGCGGCTCAAGGTGGTGGTGCCGGCGCTGTACGGGTTTTTCGCGCTGAGCTTCATCGGCTTCGCCGCCGGCGCCGAGGCCGTGGCGGGCGCGGAGCTCGCGCACAAGGCCTTCTACGTGTGGGTCAGCGTGTTCTCGCTGTTCCACGTCTCGGTGTTCTGGAGCTTCATGGCGGACCTGTTCAGCAAGGAGCAGGCGCGGCGGCTGTTCGGCTTCATCGCCACGGGCGCCAGCGTCGGCGGCCTGGTCGGGCCGCTGCTGCCGGTGTTCCTCGCCGGCCGCGTCGGCAACAACGTGCTGATGCTCATCGCCGCGCTGCTGCTGCTGGGCGTGATCCCGCTGATCGCCTGGCTCGAGCGGCTGAAGCTCACCGAGCTGCACAACGCCGAGGCGGTGGCCGCGGCCCGGCCGAAGATCGGCGGCAATCCCTTCGCGGGCTTCACGCACCTGCTGCGCAGCCCCTTCCTGCTGGGCATCGCGGTGTTCCTGTTCTTCTACACCTCGCTCGGCTCGTTCATCTACTTCGAGCTGAAGAACCTGCTGGCGCCGTACGACCCCGCCACGCGCACGCAGATCCAGTCCGGCATCAACTGGGCGATCAACGTGTGCACCATCCTCACGGCGGTGGTGGCGACCGGCCGCCTGACGACGCGCTTCGGCCTCGGCGTCACGCTGGCGCTGATCCCGGTCATGATGGTCGGCGGGCTGCTGGCGGTGTCGGTGGTGGCGAGCGTGTGGATCGTGGTGTTCGCGCAGGTGGCGCTCAAGGCCGGCAACTACGCGATCACGCGCCCGGGCCGCGAGATGCTCTTCACGCTGGTGGACCGCGAGACGCGCTTCAAGACCAAGCCGGTGATCGACACGCTGGTCTATCGCATCGGCGACAGCCTCAACGCCTGGTCATTCACCGCGCTGTCGGAAGGCTTCGGGCTCGGCATGGCGCCGCTGGCGCTGATCGGCGCCGGCATCGCGGCCGTGTGGGCGCTGATGGGCGTGGTGCTGGGGCGTGCCTACGGGCGCGCGACGCCACAGGCCGGGGGCTGATTCCGGTCAGCCGATGTCGGCCGTGAACCCAACCCCGCGGCGCTTCGATGCCGGCGGGCTCGTCAGTTCGCGGATGGCTGAAAGAATGGCGACAATGGCCGCGTCGTGGTGCTGGTACTTGCACTCGAGCTCATCGAGCTTGCGGGCCAGTGCGGAGTTGGACGCGAGCAGGTCACGCAGTCGGACGAAGGCGCGCACGACGTAGAGACTCATCTCGACAGCCCGCGGACTGTTCAGGATGGTGGCGGCCATGATGGCGCCGTGCTCGGTGAAGGCGAACGGCGGGAAGCGGGGATCGCGGTGTTTCAGGCAACCGGTCACAAACTGTGACCGGTTCAGGGCCTCGGTCTCCGCCCGCGTGAGGCGAAGCAGGAAGTCCTCCGGGAAGCGCTCCGCGTTGCGTTTGACGGCCTGGTTGAGCGCCTTCGTGGAGACCCCATAGAGCGTGGCGAGCTCGGCATCCAGGATCACGCGCTGGCCGCGCAGGACGCGGATGGCATCGGCGATATCGGCAGGCGGAACCGGGCTCTGGGAGCGGGCCACGGGGATTGCCGGAAGGCTGGGATGCGGAGCTTGGCCGCCCGATCCGCAGGTCCTAGTGCGCCCACCCCGGCAGGTCCTGGCACCCAAGCGCGCGGCGCTGCGCCTGCAATTGCCGTCGCCGCTCCCAGAGGCGCTCGCTCTCCCGGGCGCTGTAGCCGGCACGCATGCGCGACTCGAGCTGCTGGTAACGGGCTTCGAGCGTGGCGCAGGCATGGGCGCGCTGGTGGGGCGACTCGGCGGCGAGCGCCGCGGCCGAGGTGGCGGCGAGGCTGCAGGCCAGCACTACGCTGGCGAGATAGGCGGCGGGTTTCCGGTCCATGGCGAGGCCTCCGCGGGGGTGAAGTGCCGCGCCAGTGTCGCGCGCTGCCCGCCCGGCTGCGTAGCGGGGAATCCGGCGGCTTCGCGCACAAATGCGGCGGCGGCGCCTCAGGTGCCGGAAAGGAAGAACGCCTCGGCCGTGGCGGTCGTATGCCGCGCGCACTCCTCGAGGGTCTCGCCGCGGCAGGCGGCGACGACGGCGGCGATGTGCGGCAGGTACACGGGTTCGTTGCGCCGCGTCGCGGGCTTGGGCTTCAGGTCGCGCGGCAGCAGGTACGGGCCGTCGGTCTCGAGCATCAGACGGCCGGCCGGGATGCGCGCGACGCTTTCGCGCAGGTGCAGGCCGCGGCGCTCGTCGCAGATCCAGCCCGTGATGCCGATGTGCAGGTCGAGGGCGAGGTAGTCGTCGAGCTCGGCCGCGGTCCCGGTGAAGCAGTGCGCGACCGCGCGCCCGAGGCGGCTGCGGTACGGGCGCAGGATCGCCATGAAGTCCGCATGGGCGTCGCGCTGGTGCAGGAACACCGGCTTGCCGCTTGCGACGGCGAGCTCGAGCTGCGCCTCGAAGGCCGCGCGCTGCGCGGCCTGCGGGGCGAAGTTGCGGTAGTAGTCGAGGCCGCATTCGCCGGCGGCGACCACGCGCGGATCGGCGAGCAGCGCGCGCAGGCCCGCCAGCACCTCGGGCGTCAGGTCCCCGGCGTGGTGCGGGTGCACGCCGGCGGTCGCATACAGCACGCCGGGATGGGCGTGCGCCAGTTCGCACGCGGCCTGGCTGCCCTCGGCGCTCGCGCCGGTGACGATCATCCGGTGCACGCCGGCGCGCTGCGCGCGCAGCAGCACCTCGGCGCGGTCGTGGTCGTAGCTGTCGTGGGCCAGGTTGATGCCGATGTCGATGAGGTCCATCCCGCGCAAACCAGCACGGCGGCCGCTTGCTATCATCGCGCGCATGCCGATCGCGCCATTGCGCCAGCTGCCCCTGTGGGGCCGGGACGAGGAAGCCGCCGGGGCGTGGCGCGTGCGCGCCAGCGCGCGGGCGCGGCGCCTGGGCGTGCGGGTGTGGCGCGACGGGACGGTCGAGGTCGTCGTGCCGCCACGCACGCGGCCGGAGGAGGTGGCGCGCTTCGTGGCGCGGCACCAGCCCTGGATCGAGCGGCAGCGCCAGCGCTGCGTGCCGCCAGCGCCCGAGCCGTTCCCGCCCGGGCGGATCGAACTTGCCGCGACGGGCGAGAGCTGGAGCTGCGAGGCCGGGGCGCCGCGGCGCGCGGCCGTGGTGGCGGCCGCCGACGGCCGCCTGCTGCTGGACGCGGGGCCGCGCCGGCGCCGCTGCGCGCGGCGCTGCGGCGCTGGCTCGCGGCGCGGGCCGAGGCGGCCTTCGCGGCGCCGCTCGCGGCGCTGGCGGCCGAAATGGGCAGCGGCTTCCAGCGGCTGCAGATCCGCCGCCAGCGCACGCGCTGGGGCAGCTGCTCGACGCGCGGCACCATCAGCCTGAACTGCTGCCTGCTGTTCCAGTCGCCGGAAGTGGTGCGCTACCTGATGGTGCACGAGCTCGCGCACGTCGCGCACATGAACCACTCGGCGCGCTTCTGGCGCCACGTCGCGCGCTTCGAGCCGCGCTGGCGCGAACTGGATCGCGAGCTGGTGCAGGGCTGGCGGCACGTGCCGCGCTGGGCCCTGGGTTTGCGGCGCCGCGGCGCCGACGGAGGAACCTCGATGAGCGAGCCGCGCGACGAGCACGTGAGCCAGGTCGACCTGAGCGACGAGCGGGTCCACTGGGACCTGGGTTCCTCGCAGTCCTACGGCGAGTACCTGGACCTCGCGCGGCTGCTGGCCGCGCAGCACCCGCTCTCCGCCGAGCACGACGAGATGCTGTTCATCATCGTGCACCAGGTGTCGGAGCTGTGGATGCGGCTCATGCGCCACGAGCTCGCCGGCGTGCTCGAGTGCGTGCGGCGCGACGACCTGGATCCCTCGTTCAAGATGTTCGGGCGCATCGGGCGGGTGCAGGAGCAGCTGCTGGCGGTGTGGGAAGTGCTCGCGACCATGACGCCGTTCGACTACTCGGCGTTCCGCAACCTGCTGGGCCGCTCCTCGGGCTTCCAGTCCTGGCAATACCGCATGCTCGAATTCATGCTCGGCAACAAGAACGCGGCGATGGTGCAGGTGCACGCGCGCGACGCGGCGGCGCACGCCCAGCTGCAGCGCGCGCTGGCGGCGCCGAGCCTGTACGACGAGGTGCTGCAGCTGCTCTCGCGCCGCGGCTACGGCATCCCCGAGCAGTACCTGGCGCGCGACTTCACCGCGCCCTACGAGCCGGGCAAGGCCATCACCGGCGCCTGGCTCGGCGTGTACCACAACGCGCAGAAGGACTGGGACCTCTACGAGCTCGCCGAGCGGCTCGTGGACCTGGACCACCGCTTCCAGACGTGGCGCTTCCAGCACATGAAGACGGTGGAGCGCATCATCGGCCACAAGCCCGGGACCGGCGGCACCAGCGGCGTGCCCTACCTCGCCAAGGCGCTCAGGCTGCGCTTCTTTCCGGAGCTGTGGGACGCGCGGACGTCGATGTAGCCGCGCGGCGCCAGCGGCGCCAGGCGCGCCAGCCGAGCAGCAGTGCGAGTCCCGCCGCGTACAGCAGCGGCTCGCGGATGTCCTTCTTCACCTGCCACCAGTAGTGCCACACGCCGAGCGTCGCGGCGACGTACACCAGGTAGTGCAGTTGCTGCCAGCGGCGCTTGAGCCGGCGCATCATGCCGTTGGTGGAGGTGGCGGCGAGCGCGGCGAGGATCAGCAGCGCCGTGAAGCCCACCATGATGTAGGGGCGCTTGGTCAGGTCCTTGACGATGGCCGCCCAGCTGAAGCCCTGGAACGGCCCGATGTAGACCAGGAAATGCAGCAGCGCGTAACTGAAGGCGAACACGCCGAGCATGCGGCGCAGGCGCAGCAGGTGGGCGTTGCCGCTCAGCACGCGCAACGGCGTGACGGCGAGCGTGAGCCCGAGCAGGTTCAGCGTGCTCTTGCCGAAGATGCCGAGCACGCGCCGCACCGGGTCGGCGCCGAGCGTCGGCACCGGCAGCGCGAGGACGCCGGCGCCGGCCAGCACGCCGGCCACGGCCCAGGCCAGCGGCACGAGGCAGGCCAGGAACAGCAGCGGCTTGTAGACGTGGCGGTAGCGGCGGTCGACGGGCGACATGCGTTCAGAAGTTGCGCTTCAGGTCCATGCCGCGATACAGCTGCGCCACCTGGTCGGCGTAGCCGTTGAACGGCAGCGTCGGGTGGCGCGCGGCGAAGAAGCCCTCGCCGATGCGCCGCTCGGTGGCCTGGCTCCAGCGCGGATGATCGACGGCCGGGTTGACGTTGGCGTAGAAGCCGTACTCGTTCGGCGTCGCCACCGCCCAGGTGTTGGCGGGCTGGCGCTCGGTGAAGCGGATCTTCGCGATCGCCTTGACGTTCTTGAAGCCGTACTTCCAGGGCACCACCAACCGCAGCGGCGCGCCGTTCTGGTTGGGGAGTTCGCGGCCGTAGACGCCGACGGCGAGCAGCGCCAGCGGATGCATCGCCTCGTCGATGCGCAGGCCCTCCACGTAGGGCCAGGGCAGCACGCGCTCGCGCTGGCCGGGCATCTGCTTGGGGTCGTACAGGGTCGTCAGTTCGACGTACTTCGCCTTCGAGGTCGGCTTGAAGCGCTTGAGCACCTCGCCGAGCGGCACGCCGACCCAGGGGATCACCATCGACCAGGCCTCGACGCAGCGGAAGCGGTAGATGCGCTCCTCGAGGGCATGGGGCTTGAGCAGGTCCTCGAGCGCGAAGGTCCCGGTCTGCTCGGCCTCGCCCGCGACCGTCACGCTCCAGGGGTGCGCGCGGAAGGCGCCGGCGTTGGCGGCGGGGTCGGTCTTCTCGGTGCCGAACTCGTAGTAGTTGTTGTAGCCGGTGATCTCCTCGTAGGTGTTCGGCTTCTCCGCCGCGACGTAGGCGGCATTGCGCTGGTAGCGCAGCGTCGCGGGCGGGCTGGCCGCGGCGGGCGCGAGGCGGGCGGCGCCGGCGGCGAGTGCCCCGAGCAGCAGCTGGCGGCGGCCGAGGAAGGCGGACTCGGGCGTGATCTCGGACGGAGCGGGATGGGCGGGGCGGCGTGGGCGCATGGCGGCGAACCCTCGGGCTGCGAATGCCACGCATTATCGCGCCGCTGGCCGGTCTCTGTCACACCCGGCAGGGCAGCGCCGGTCACACCCCGCCGGGCGTGTGCCAGCGCTCGATGCGGACGTGGGCGTCCAGCGCGCGCGGGCGCCGGCCGTTGACGTAGATGCCCTCGCTCACCAGCGCCAGGTGCGGCAGGTCGGCGCGGCTGTTGCCGTAGGCGCTGCTGCGTGGCGGGCGGAGCTCGGCCAGCAGCGCCGCGACGCACCGCGCCTTCTCGGCCCCGCGGCGATTGGCGGTGGCGAGCCGCCCATCGAGCCTGCCGTCGGGACGCCAGCGCAGCCCGGTGCACAGGCAGCGGTCGAACCCGAGGCGCGCGGCGATGGCGGGCAGGTACAGGTCCGGGCTCGCCGACATCAGCACCAGCGTCGCGCCGCGCGCGCGCGCCGCGGCGATGGCCCGCACGGCCTCGGCGTACAGTCCCCGCGCCAGCAGCCGCGGCAGCCAGCGTTCCGTCCAGGCGTCGATCGCGTCGCGCGGCAGGCCGCCGAGCGTGGCGCGGACCAGCGCGCCCTTGAGTCCCCCGCGGTCGATGAGGCGCAGCGCGTAGCCGAGCAGGGCCGGCAGCACGAGCAGCAGCCGCGGCAGGCGCCACGGATGGCGCAGCACGTAGCCGAGCGCGTACGGCAGCAGCGTGTCGCGCCGCGTGATGGTGCCGTCGAGGTCGAAGACGACGAGCTCGACCCCGGCTTCACCCGTGGCCAAGCCCGTCTCCCCGCGGTGCGCCGGGCCGCGCGGCGCCGGCCCTCAGGCCGCGCGCCCCTGCGCGGCCAGCTGGCGCAGCACGTACTGCAGGATGCCGCCGTGGCGGTAGTAGTCGCGCTCCTTCGGCGTGTCGATGCGCACGCGCGCCTGGAACACGACCGGCTTGCCGCCGCCCGCGGGCGTCGCCGTCACGGTGACGCTGCGCGCGTTGGCATTGTCGAGGCCGGCGATGTCGAAGCTCTCCTTGCCGCTGAGCCCGAGCGAGGCCGCGTTCTGCCCGTCCTGGAACTGCAGCGGCAGCACGCCCATGCCGATCAGGTTCGAGCGGTGGATGCGCTCGAAGCTCTCGGCGACCACGGCGCGCACGCCCAGCAACATCGTGCCCTTCGCCGCCCAGTCGCGCGAGGAGCCGGTGCCATACTCCTTGCCGGCGAGGATCACCAGCGGCGTCTTCTCCGCCTTGTAGCGCATCGCGGCGTCGTAGATGCTGAGCTGCTCGCCCGAGGGGATGTGCACGGTGATGCCGCCCTCGGTGCCCGGCAGCAGGAGGTTGCGCAGGCGGATGTTCGCGAAGGTGCCGCGCATCATCACCTCGTGGTTGCCGCGGCGCGCGCCGTACTGGTTGAAGTCGGCCGGCTGCACGCCCTGGTCCATCAGGTACTTCGCCGCCGGGCTGGTCTTGGCGATGTTGCCGGCGGGTGAGATGTGGTCGGTGGTCACCGAGTCGCCGAGCAGCGCCAGCGCACGCGCGCCGCGGATGTCCTGCACGGCGGCGGGCTGCATCGTCATGCCGTCGAAGTACGGCGGGTTCTTCACGTAGGTCGACTTCGCATCCCACGCGTAGACCTTGCCGCCCGGCACGCGGATCGCCTGCCAGCGCTCGTCGCCGTTGAACACGCCCGCGTAGCTCCTGCGGAACATGTCGGAGGTGATGTGCTTGCGCACCAGCTCGGAGATTTCCTGCGGGCTCGGCCAGACGTCCTTCAGGTAGACGGGCTGGCCGTTCGCGCCGGTGCCGAGCGGATCGTTGTTGAGGTCGAGGTCGAGCGAGCCGGCGAGCGCGTAGGCGACCACCAGCGGCGGCGAGGCGAGGTAGTTCTGCTTCACCTCAGGATGCACGCGGCCGTCGAAGTTGCGGTTGCCGGAGAGCACCGACGTGGCGATGACGTCGCCGGCCTTCACGCCGGCCGAGATCTCCGGCTTGAGCGGGCCGGAGTTGCCGATGCAGGTGGTGCAGCCGAAGCCGACCAGGTTGAAGCCGATGCCGGCCAGCTCGTCGAGCAGGCCCGCCGCGCGCAGGTAGTCCTCGACCACGCGCGAGCCCGGGGCGAGGCTGGTCTTGACCCAGGGCTTGCTGGTGAGGCCGAGGCGGCGCGCATTGCGCGCCACCAGGCCCGCGGCGATCAGCACGTAGGGGTTCGAGGTGTTGGTGCAGCTGGTGATCGCCGCGATCAGCACGGCGCCGTCCTTGACCTCGAAGGTCTTGCCGCCCATCGACACGCTGGCCTTGCCGGTGGCGCCGGAGTTCTTCTTCGCGCGCTCCTCGGCCTGCTTCGCCTGCGTCTTGCGGTAGGTGTCCTTCGCGGTGCGCAGCGGCACGCGATCCTGCGGCCGGCTCGGCCCCGCGAGGCTCGGTTCGACCGTGGCGAGATCGAGCTCGAGCACGTCGGTGTAGTCGGCGGCCTTCTGGCCGCTGACGCGCCACAGCCCCTGCGCCTTGGCATAGTCCTCGACCAGCTTCACCTGTTCGGCCGGGCGGCCGGAGAGCTCGAGGTAGCGGATCGTTTCCTCGTCGATGGGGAAGATCGCGCAGGTGCTGCCGAACTCGGGGCTCATGTTGCCGATGGTGGCGCGGTCGGCGAGCGGCAGGTTCGCGAGGCCGTCGCCGAAGAACTCGACGAACTTGTCGACCACGCCCTTCTTGCGCAGCATCTCGGTGACGGTCAGCACCAGGTCGGTGGCGGTCGCGCCCGGCTTGAGCTGGCCGCTCAGGCGGAAGCCGATCACCTGCGGGATCAGCATGGTCACCGGCTGGCCGAGCATCGCGGCCTCGGCCTCGATGCCGCCGACGCCCCAGCCGAGCACGCCCAGGCCGTTGATCATCGTGGTGTGCGAGTCGGTGCCGACGACCGTGTCGGGATAGGCCTGCTGCGGCGCGCCGTCCTTCGCGAACACCACGCGGCCGAGGTACTCGACGTTCACCTGGTGGACGATGCCGGTGTTGGGCGGCACCACCTTGAAGTTGCGGAAGGCGCCCTGGCCCCAGCGCAGGAAGGCGTAGCGCTCGCCGTTGCGCTCGAACTCGATGCGCGTGTTGTCGGCCCAGGCCTGCGGCGTGCCGTACTCGTCGACTTGCACCGAATGGTCGATGACCATCTCGGCCGGCGCCAGCGGATTGACCTTCTCGGCGTCGCCGCCGAGGCGCGTGACCGCCTCGCGCATCGCCGCGAGGTCGACCACGCAGGGCACGCCGGTGAAGTCCTGCATGATCACGCGCGCCGGCGTGAAGGAGATCTCGTGCGAGGGTGCCGCCTTGGCATCCCAGGCGAGCAGCGCCTCGATGTCGGTGCGCGTGACGTTGACCCCGTCCTCGAAGCGCAGCAGGTTCTCTAGCAGGATCTTGAGCGAGTAGGGAAGCCGCGCCAGGCGCTCGGCCGGCAGGGCCTTGAGGCTGTAGATCTCGTACTGCTTCCCACCGGAAGCGAGCTGCGTGCGTGCCTTGAAACTGTCGGTCATGAACGTCTCCAGCCTGCCTGGCAGGCGCACCACGCGCCGCCACCAAAGTCCCGCATTATAAGGTCTCCTCGATCACGGCGCCGCCCAGGCAGCGCCCATCTACGTAGAAGACCGCGTACTGGCCCGGCGCCACCGCGCGCTGCGGCTCGTCGAAGGCCGCGCGAACCGTTCCGTCGGGCAACGGTTCCAGGGTGGCGCGCTGCAACGGCTGGCGGTGCCGCAGCCGGGCCTCGACCCGCAGCGTCGCCGCTGGCGCGGCCGCCAGCCAGTTCATCGGCCCGGTGCGCAGCGCGCGCGTGGCGAGCGCGGCCGTCTCCTCGTGCCGCTGCACCACCACCAGCGCGTTGCGGTCGCGGAGCTTGCGCGCGACGTACCAGGGTTCCTCGGCCGTGCCGGCGCGGCCGCCGATGCCGAGGCCGGCGCGCTGGCCGAGCGTGTAGAAGGCGAGCCCGCGGTGCGTGCCGAGGCGCTCGCCGGCCAGCGTCTCGATTGGCCCGGGCTCTTCCGGCAGGTAGCGGCGCAGGAACTCGGCGAAGGGCCGCTCGCCGATGAAGCAGATGCCGGTGCTGTCGGGCTTGTCGTGCACCGGCAGCCCGGCGCGGCGCGCGCGCTCGCGCACCGCGTCCTTGCCGAGTTCGCCGAGCGGGAACAGCACGCCGGCGAAATGCCCGCGCTCCACGCCGTGCAGGAAGTAGGTCTGGTCCTTGCCGGCATCGCGCGCCAGCAGCAGCGCCGGGCCGTCGGCGTCGGCGCCGACGCGGGCGTAGTGCCCGGTGGCGAAGCCGGTGGCGCCCAGGCGCCGGGCGTAGTCGCGGCAGACGCCGAACTTGATCGCGCGGTTGCAGTCCACGTCCGGGTTGGGCGTGCGGCCGGCGGCGAGGTCGGCGAGGAAGGCGCGGAACACGTGCTCGCGGTACTCGGCGGCAAAGCTGACCCGGTGCAGCACGACGCCGAGCTCCTGCGCCACCGCGCGCGCATCCTGGTAGTCGCGCGCGCTGGTGCAGAAGGCGTCGTCCTCGTCCCAGTTGCTCATGTACAGGCCGTGCACCTCGCAGCCCTGCTCGCGCAGCAGCAGCGCGGCCACCGCCGAATCGACCCCGCCCGACAGGGCGACGACGATGCGCTGGCCGGGGGCCGGGCCGGCGACGGGTCCGGGACCGGCAGCAGGATCGGCAACGGGGTCGGACATCGCCGGCGCCGGGCGCCGCCTCAGGCGCGCAGGGCGGCCACGGCGTCCGCCACGTCGTTGATCGCGGCGAGGGCGTAGCGCCGGCCGGCGAGGTAGTCCTCGATGCAGCGCAGGACCAGCGGCGAGCGCAGGCGCGTGGCCTGGGCCTGGACCTGCGCGGCGCTGAGCCAGTGCGTGCCGATCACCGGCGAGTCGAGCGGCTGCGCGGCATCATGGGCGCCGACGCTGCCGGCGAAGGCGAAACGCAGGGTGGTGCGCCGCGTGCGCGGGTTGCGCCACTGGTACACGCCCAGCAGCCACTCGGGCGTGAAGCTCCAGGCGGTCTCCTCGCGCGTCTCGCGGCAGACGGCCGCGAGCAGCGCCTCGCCGTCCTCGACGTGGCCGGCGGGCTGGTTGAGCACGCTGCTGCCCTCGATGCGCTCCTCGACCAGCAGGAAACGCCCGTCGCGCTCGACGATCGCCGCGACGGTCAGGTCAGGATGCCACCTCATGGGGACATTATAGACAGCGCCGGCGCGTCCGCCGGCAGCGCCGCTCAGCGGCGCGCCGCCCGCACTTCGTGCTGGTCGAGGCTCGCCTGCCAGCAGGCGTCGAACTCCATCAGGTACTGGCGGGTCACCGGCGGGCTGTTGAGGGCGGCGATGCCTTCCCAGCGGTCGGCGCGCAGCCGGTACACCAGCGCCCGGTCGTCGGCGATGCAGTAGGCGGCGGTGATGTCGCGGTACTGTGCGGCGAGCTGGCGGATCTCCAGGTAGCTGGTCAGACGCCGCGCCATGCCGATGAAGCGGTTGCTGCTGGTGGAGACGCGCGAATGGTCGCGCACCAGCACGCGCACCTTGGCGAAGCTGTGGCCGAGCACGAAGCGCTTGATGAGCTCGAGGAAGGCGGGCTGGTCGTACAGCGCCGGCTCCATGTCGGGCGTGAAGATCGAGATCAGGCGCTGGCCGGATGCGGCCACGGCGTTGGTCGCCGTGCGCACCTCGTCGAGCGAGGTGAGCACCTGCAGCTCGTCGGCGCCGGGCATGCGGATCGGCAGCGTCGCCGGCGGCGGCGCATCCTCCAGCGCGAAGCTCGAGAGCTGCGCCGGCACTCTGTCGTGTTTTTCGCTGGTTTGCGCCACGCCATGGCCCGGACTGGCGGGCCCGCGCGGGGCCCGGAACCGCCTGGGAGGGGGCGGGTGGCGGCCGCCTCGTGGAACGCATCACGCCACGCGCGCCACGGATTGTGACGCAGCCGACAGTTCGCCGGCCGCGCGCACCGCAACGCGAACGCCTGCTAGATCGAGCGCGCCAGCCGGGCCGCGAGCCCGACATAATCTGCCGGCGTCAGCGCCGCGAGGCGCGCACGCTCGGACTCGGGCAGCGGCAGGCGCGCGACGAAGCGTCGCAGCGCGTCGGCGTCGATCGCCTGGCCGCGCGTGAAGTCCTTGAGCAGTTCGTAGCCGTTGGCCACGCCCGCGGCGCGCAGCACGGTCTGGATGGGCTCGGCCAGCACTTCCCATGCGCCGTCGAGGTCGCGCGCCAGGCGCGCCGCGTCCGGCGCGATCTTGTCGAGGCCACGCTGCAGCGATTTCCAGCCGACCAGCGCGTGGCCGAGTGCGACGCCGAGGTTGCGCAGCACGGTCGAATCGGTGAGGTCGCGCTGCCAGCGCGAGATCGGCAGCTTGTCGGCGAAGTGGCGCAACAGCGCGTTGGCGACGCCGAGGTTGCCCTCGGCATTCTCGAAGTCGATCGGGTTGACCTTGTGCGGCATCGTCGAGGAGCCGACTTCCCCGGCCACCGGGCGCTGGCGCAGGTAGCCGAGCGAGATGTAGCCCCACAGGTCGCGGCACAGGTCGATCAGGATGGTGTCGAGCGCGGCGCAGGCATCGCAGTACTCGCCGATCCAGTCGTGCGGCTCGATCTGCGTGGTATACGGGTTCCAGGCGAGGCCCTGCGACTCGACGAAGGCGCGGCCGATCGCCGGCCAGTCGGCCGCCGGCAGCGCCGCGTGGTGCGCGTTGAAGTTGCCGACGGCGCCGTTCCACTTCGCCAGCACCACGACCCGCTCGAGGCGCGCGGCGGCGCGGTCGAGGCGCGCGGCGACGTTGGCGAATTCCTTGCCGAGCGTCGTCGGGCTCGCCGTCTGCCCGTGGGTGCGCGCCAGCATCGGCAGCGCGGCGTGCTCGTGCGCCGCGCGCCCGAGCCACTCGCGCAGGCCGGCGATCGCCGGCAGCAGCACGCGCGTGCGCGCCGCGGCCAGCAGGCGCGCATGGCACAGGTTGTTGATGTCCTCGGAGGTGCAGCCGAAGTGCACCAGCTCGAGCAGCCGCGGCGCGGCGCCGGCCGCGGTCAGCATGTTGCGGACGTGGTACTCGACGGCCTTGACGTCGTGGTTGATGCGCGCCTCGATGGCCTTGACCGCCGCCGCGGCATCGGCCCCCGGATCGGCGGCGAGGCCGGCCGCGCAGGCGCGCACGCCGGCCGGCAGTTCGCCCTGCGTCAGCGCCGGCAGCGCGTCGGCGAGCTGCAGCAACCACAGCGCCTCGACGCGGATGCGCTCGCGGATCAGCCCGGCTTCGCTGAAGAACTCGCGCAGCGGCGCGGCGGCGCGCGCGTAGCGGCCATCGAGGGGCGAGAGGGCGTCGAGCGCGTGGTCGGTCATGGTCGGGCGGCCGCGTTGCCAGTGCTAGAATTCGCGATGATACCGCATGGGCTCGAGGGGGCGATGAGGACGGTGACCGACGCGGGCGGGGAATGGGCGCAGGCGCTGCGCGAGCGGCTCGCGCCGACGGCCGATCATCGGCCGGACACCTGGCGCGTCGGCCCGCTGCGCGTCGCGCGCGACCCGCTGCTCGCCTCGCTGGCGCTCGAATCGCTGACGCCGGCGGCGGTGCTGGTCCCGGTGGTGGACCGGCCCGGCGGGCCGACCGTGCTGTTCACGGTGCGCGCGGCCCACCTGCGCCAGCACGCCGGGCAGATCAGCTTCCCGGGCGGGCGGCTCGAGAGCGCCGATGCCGACGCCCTGGGCGCCGCGCTGCGCGAGGCCGAGGAGGAGGTCGGCATCGCCGCCGACTGGGTCGAGCCCCTCGGCTTCCTGCCCGACCACGTGGTGCTCACCGGCTTCCTGATCACGCCGGTCGTCGGGCGCGTGCAGCCGCGCGCGGCCCCGCGCCTCGACCGCTCCGAGGTCGCGGAGGTCTTCGAGGTGCCCCTCGAGTACGTACTCGAGCCGTCCAACTACCGCAGCGTGCGGCGCCGGGTGCGCGAGCACGAGATCGAGGCGACCGAGCTGCCCTACGGCGAGCACCGCATCTGGGGCGCGACCGCCGCGATCCTCACCAGCCTGTACCAGCTCGCGCGGGGCGAGCTGCCGTGAGCGCCCCGGCCGACGCGCGCCAGGCGCTGGCGGAACTGCTCGAGCTGATGCGTCGCCTGCGCGACCCGGAGGGCGGCTGCCCCTGGGACCGCGCCCAGGACTTCGCGAGCATCGCGCCCTACACGATCGAGGAGGCCTACGAGGTGGCCGACGCGATCGCGCGCGGTGAACCCGGGCGGCTGCGCGATGAGCTCGGCGACCTGCTGTTCCAGGTGGTGTTCCACGCGCGCATGGCCGAGGAGCTCGGCTGGTTCGACTTCGCCGCGGTGGCGCGCGGCATCGTCGCCAAGCTGGTGCGGCGGCATCCGCACGTGTTCGAGGCGGGTGCGCGGGACGACGCGCCCGCGCTGGCGCGCGCCTGGGACGCGCACAAGGCGGCCGAGCGGCGCGCCGCCGGTGCGGCCGGCACCCTGGCGGACGTGCCGCTGGCCCTGCCGGCGCTCAGCCGGGCGGCGAAGCTCGGGCGGCGCGCCGGGCGCGTCGGCTTCGACTGGCCGGAGGCCTCCGGCGTGCGCGCCAAGGTGCAGGAGGAACTGGGCGAGGCGGATGCGGCGCTGGCCGCGGCCGATGCCGTTGGCACCGCGGACGAAATCGGCGACCTGCTTTTCGCCGTGGCGAACTGGGCCCGCCACCTGCAGGTCGACCCGGAGGATTCGCTGCGCCGGGCCTGCGACCGCTTCGAGCGGCGCTTCGCGGCGATGGAGGCGCGGGCGGCGGCGGCCGGCCGGCCGCTCGAGGAACTCGACGCCGCGGCGTGGGACGCACTGTGGAATGCCGCCAAGCAGGCCGAGCGCGGCGCGCCGGGGTAGGCGCGGGACCTGCGCATCCGTGCCGGGGCGGTCCCGCCGCCGGACGGGTCAGTGGTCGTTCAGTCACCGGCGGCTAGCCTTGATCCCGAAGTCCCGATCCAGGCGCTTCAGGAGAGTGGCAGCCATGACCAGCAGCACGACCCGCGGATTCATCGTCACCGGATTCATCGCCGCCGGCTTCCTCGCAGGCCTCCCGGCCCAGGCCCATGAGGACCGCCCGGAGGGCTACGACGACGCCGGCGCCTACGACTGGGCGCAGGTCGTCGATGTCGATCCGATCTACCGCGACGTGCACGTCAGCGTGCCGCGCCAGGAATGCCGCACCGAGACCTACGAGGTGCCGGAGCGCGGCTACCGCGACGATCGCGCGGCCGCCGGCCCGATGATCCTCGGCGGCCTGATCGGCGCGGTGATCGGCCACCAGTTCGGCCATGGCAGCGGCCGCAACGTCGGCACGGCGGCCGGGGCGGTGGTCGGCGCGGCGGTCGGCCACGATGCCGCGCACCGGCGTGCCGCCGGCGAGTATCCGCGCGAGGAGCGCGCCGTGCGCACCACCGAGCGCGAGGTGTGCCGCACCCGCTACGAGGAACGCCTCGACCGCGAGATCGACGGCTACCGGGTCACGTACCGCTACAACGGCCGCGACTACCGCACGCAGATGGCCTACGAGCCCGGCGAGCGCATCCGCGTGCGCGTTTCGGTGGACCCGCTGGGGGGCTGAGGCGTTACACTCGCGGTTTCGGGAATTGCGCGAGCGGGAGTCCAACGGAATGCGGCCGGCAGGGCGAAGGAGCATGGGATGGGGCGCGTTGCTGCTGGCGGCCGCGGTGGCGGCACCGGCGGCCCGCGGCCAGCATCCGTGGAACCCGGGGCGTGCCGCTGCGGCTGCGGTGCCGGGACTGTTCGTGGCGGCGGATGCGGGCACCTTCAGCGACGGCGGCGGCATCCCGCGCGACCGGCTGATCGAGATGGTGCAGCGGCGCTTCAACGCGCGCGTGGTGCGCGTCAACCTGGTGGAGAGCGGCGGGCGGCGCGTCTACGAGATGCGCCTGATGTCGGACCAGCGCGTGTGGAACGTGCGCGTCGACGCCGACACCGGCCAGGTGCTCGACGGCGGCTGACGCGGCGACCCCGATGCGCATCCTGGTGGTAGAGGACGAGGCCGAGCTGCGCGAGTCGCTCAAGCGCGACCTCGTCGGCGCGGGCCACACGGTCGACGTCGCCGCGGATGGCGAGGAAGGCCTGTACGCCGCGCTCGAATACCCGATCGACGTGGCGATCGTCGACCTCGGCCTGCCGAAGCTCCCGGGGATCGAGCTGATCCGGCGGCTGCGCCAGGGCGGCAAGACCTGCGGCGTGCTGGTGCTGACGGCGCGTGACCGCTGGCAGGACAAGGTCGAGGGGCTGGGCGCGGGCGCGGACGACTACGTCGCCAAGCCGTTCCACTTCGCCGAAGTCGAGGCGCGGCTCGCGGCGCTGCTGCGCCGTTCCGGCGGCTGGGCCTCGCCGACGCTGCAGTGCGGCCCGATCGTGCTCGACACGCGCGCGCAGACGGTGGCGGTCGACGGCGCCGCCGTCGACCTGACCACCTACGAGTACCGCATCCTCGAGCAGCTGATGCTGCACGCGGGCGAGGTCATCTCCAAGACCGACCTGACCGAGAAGCTCTACGAGCAGGACTTCGAGCGCGACAGCAACGTCATCGAGGTGCTGATCGCGCGCCTGCGCCGCAAGCTCGATCCGCGCGACACGCTGCATCCGATCGAGACGCTGCGCGGCCGTGGCTACCGCCTGGCGCTGCCGCGCGTCACGCGCACCGCCACCTGAGCCGCGCGCCGCACCGGCCGCAGCATGCAGCCCGCCAGGTCGATCCGCCGCGAACTGATCGTGTCGGTGGCGGTGCCGCTGGTGCTGTTCTTCGCCCTCACCATCGGCGTGCTCGACGGCATCTTCCGCGGCCTCACCGAGCGCGCACTGCGCGAGCAGCTCGAGGAGCAGCTGATCGCCGTCGTGTCCTCGGCCGAGACCGGGAGCGACGGGCGCATCGAGTTGCGGCTGCTGGACCCGGAGTCGCGGCTGCTGACGCCGGGTTCGGGCTACTACGCGGTGGTGCGCGCCCGGAGCGGTGCGCTGCTGTGGAGCTCGCCCTCGCTGCAGGGCACCGGCCTGCGCCTCGACGTGATCCTGCCGGCGGGCGGCACCGACTACCGGCACCTGCGCGTCGGTGGCGGCAGTGTCGCGGTGCTGAGCCGCGGCCTGGAATGGGAGTACGCGCGCGGCAGCAATGCCGACCTGGTGTTCAGCGTGGCCGCCAGCACCGGCCCGCAGCAGGCGCAGCTGTGGCGCTTCCGCGAGCAGCTCATCGGCTGGTTCGCGTTGCTGGCGCTGGCGCTGCTGGCGGTACTCGCCTGGCGCATGCGCCGGGCCATGGCGCCGATGCAGCGCCTGGAGCGGGAGATCCACGAGATGGAGGGCGGCCAGCGCAGCGGGCTCGGCGCCGACTACCCGCGCGAGCTTGCCGGCGTCACCCGCAACCTCAATGCGCTGCTCGAGGGCGAGCGGGCGCGCATCGCGCGCTACCGCGACACGCTCGGCAACCTGGCGCACGGCCTGAAGACGCCGCTCGCGGTGATGCGCAGTGCCGCCGCCAGCGCCGGGACGCGCGAGCGCGCCGTGCTGGACGGCGAGATCGACCGCATGGCGCAGATCGTCGAGCACCAGCTCAAGCGCGCCGCCACCGGCGGCGGCGCCAGCTTCGGCCAGGCGAGCGTCGACCCGGCGCCGCTGCTCGCCGACCTGCGCGGCGCGCTGCTGCGCGTGCACGCGGCGCGCGACCTGCAGGTGCAGCTCGAGATCCAGCCGGGCGCGGGCTTCGTCGGCGACCGCGGCGACCTGCTCGAGCTGCTCGGCAACCTGCTCGACAACGCCTGCAAGTGGTGCCGCGGCCGGGTGCGCGTGCGGCTGCGGCTCGACCCGCAGGCAACGCCGGCGCGCAGCCTGCTCATCCAGGTCGACGACGACGGCCCCGGCATCCCGGCGGCCGACCGGCAGCGCGTGCGCGAGCGCGGCGTGCGGGCCGACGAGCGCCAGCCGGGGCACGGCCTGGGGCTGGCGATGGTCAGCGACACCGTGGCGGCCTATGGCGGCGAGCTGCGCATCGACGCCGCGGAGGAACTGGGCGGCGCCCGCGTCGAGGTGCGCCTGCCGGGCCGGTCGCCGCCTGCGCCCGCGTGATAGCATTGAACGATGCGTTCGACCGAGGCGAATTCCTGGCATCCGGCCAGCTGGCGCAGCCGCAAGGTGCAGCAGCAGCCGACCTACGACGACCCGGCGGCCCTGGAGCGGGTCGTCTCCGACCTGGCGCGCCTGCCGCCGGTGGTGGTCTCCTGGGAGATCGACAAGCTGCGTGAGCGCCTGGCGCGCGTGCAGCGCGGCGAGGCGTTCCTGCTGCAGGGCGGCGACTGCGCCGAGAGCTTCGCCGAGTGCGAGTCCGACCGCATCGCCAAGCAGCTCAAGGTGCTGCTGCAGATGAGCCTGGTGCTGCTGCAGGGAATGAAGCTGCCGATCACGCGCGTCGGGCGCTTCGCCGGCCAGTACGCCAAGCCGCGCTCGGCCGACACCGAGACGCGCGACGGCGTGACGCTGCCGAGCTACCGCGGCGACCTGGTGAACCGCCCGGAGTTCACCACCGAGGCGCGCCGCCCCGACCCGCAGCTGCTGTTGCGCGGCTACGAGCGCGCGGCGCTGACCATCAACTTCGTGCGCGCGCTGGTCGACGGCGGCTTCGCCGACCTGCACCACCCGGAGTACTGGGACCTCGGCTTCGTGCGCCATGCCGAGCTGCGCGGCTCCTACGAGCGCATCGTGCAGTCGATCGCCGACGCGCTCGACTTCTTCGAGTCGATGACCGGCCAGGCGGTGCACGATTCGGCGCGCGCCGACTTCTTCTGCAGCCACGAAGGCCTGCACCTGCTGTACGAAGCCGCGCAGACGCGCTTCATCCCGCGCCAGGGCCGCTGGTACAACCTCTCGACGCACATGCCGTGGATCGGCATGCGCACGGCGAACGTCGACGGCGCGCACGTCGAGTACTTCCGCGGCATCTCCAACCCGATCGGCGTCAAGATCGGCGCGGCGATGAGCGACGAGTGGCTGCAGGAGCTGGTGACGCTGCTCGACCCGCAGCACACGCCGGGCCGCCTGACGCTGATCCACCGCTTCGGCGCCCGTGACATCGAGGCGCAGCTGCCGCGCGCGATCGAGGCGGTGCGGCGCACCGGGCACACGGTGCTGTGGTGCTGCGATCCGATGCACGGCAACACCGAGACCAGCGTCGGGGGCCTGAAGACGCGGCGCTTCGAGAACATCATGCGCGAGGTCGACCTCTCGTTCCGCATCCACCGCGAGCTGGGCTCGTGGCTCGGCGGCGTGCACATCGAGCTCACCGGCGAGGACGTCACCGAGTGCACCGGCGGCGCCCGCGGGCTCACCGACGCCGACCTGCAGCGCGCCTACCGTTCCCAGGTCGATCCCAGGCTCAACTACGAGCAGGCGCTGGAACTCGCGATGCTGATTGCCGAGCGCAGCCGCCAGCGCAGCTGAGCGCCGGCGCAGCGTCGACACGGGCGCAGCGCATGGGCGGCACCACCAGCTTCGATCCCCGGCCCCTGCTGGCCAGCCTGCCGCGGCGGCCGGGCGTGTACCGCATGTACGACGCCGCCGGCGAGCTGCTGTACGTCGGCAAGGCGGTGAGCCTGCGCGACCGGGTGGCCAGCTACTTCAGCACACGCTCGCTCGCGCCGAAGGTCGCGGCGCTGGTGCAGCGCATCGCGCGCGTCGAGGTGACGCTGGTCAACACCGAGGCCGAGGCGCTGCTGCTCGAGTGCAACCTGATCAAGGCGCACCACCCGCGCTACAACATCCTGCTGCGCGACGACAAGTCGTTCCCGTGGATCGTGTGCACCGAGGGACACGACTACCCGCGGCTGCTGTTCTGGCGCGGGCTGAAGCGCCCGCCCGGCCGGGCCTTCGGTCCCTACACCGGCGCGCCGGTGGTGCGCGAGGTGCTGCAGAACCTGCAGAAGGTGTTCCGCATCCGCAACTGCCGCGATGCCTTCTTCGCGCACCGCACGCGTCCCTGCCTGCAGTACCAGATCGGGCGCTGCTCGGCGCCCTGCGTCGGGCTGATCGACCGCGAAAGCTATGCGGCCGACGTGCGGGCGGCGGTGGCGGTGCTGGCGGGCGAGGGCGCGGGCGTCGCCGAGGCGCTGCAGGCGCGCATGGCAGCCGCTGCGCTCGAGCTGCGCTACGAGGAGGCCGCGGCGCTGCGCGACCAGCTGGCGGGCCTGCGCGAGGTGCAGGCCCGGCAGATCGCCACGACGCCGCGCGGGGGCGACCTGGACGTGGTCGCGATCGCCGGCGAGCCCGGGCAGTACGCGATCTGCGTGCTGCCGATCCGCGACGGCCAGAGCCTCGCCACCAGCCACCATTTCCCCGGCGGGGCCGTTGGCGAGCCGGCCGACACGCTGGCCTCGTTCCTGCTCCTTTATTACAGCGCCCTGCCGGCGCCGCCGGAGGTCATCACCGGCCTGGCGCTCCCCGACGAGGTGGCCGTCGCCAGCGCGCTGTCGCAGGCCTCCGGGCGCGGCGTCACGGTGCGGCACGCGCTGCGCGGGCTCGGGGCGCGCTGGGTCGAGCTGGCGCGCGCCAATGCCGCCCAGGCGCTGGCGATGCGCAGCTCGCGCGCCGAGTGGCAGCGCGAGGCCTGGCGCCAGCTCGCCGCGGCGTTGCAGCTGCCGTCAGAACCGGAGCTGATCGAGTGCTTCGACGTGAGCCACACGGCGGGCGAGGGCACGGTCGCCTCCTGCGTGGTGTTCGGTCCCGAGGGTGCGCGCAAGCGCGACTACCGCCGCTACAACATCAGCGGCGTCACGCCGGGCGATGATTTCGGCGCCCTGCGCCAGGCGCTGCAGCGGCACGGCGCGCGGGTCGCCGCCGGCGAGCTGCCGCGTCCCGACCTGGTGCTGATCGACGGCGGCGCCGGGCAGCTGCACGCCGCGCAGCTCGCCCTGCAGGAGGCCGGTTGCGGCGGCCTCGCGCTGGTCGGCGTCTCGAAGGGCCCGGACCGGCGCGCCGGCGAGGAGAAGCTGCACCGTCCGGACGTACCCGGGGCGATGAGCCTGCCGCCCGACAGCCCGGCGCTGCACCTGGTCCAGCGCGTACGCGACGAGGCGCACCGTTTCGCCATCACCGGGCACCGGCGGCGGCGCGCGCGGCGCTTCCGCGAGTCGGTGCTCGAGGCGATCGCGGGGCTCGGCCCGGCGCGCCGCCGGGCCCTGCTGACCCACTTCGGCGGCCTGCAGGGCGTCGTCAAGGCGTCGGTCGAGGACCTGGGGCGCGTGAGCGGAGTTGGCGCGGCGCTGGCGCAAGCGATATATGATCACCTGCATCCGGGCGCATGACGCGCGCCGGCCAGGCGCCCGCAACCGATGATCTTCAACCTGCCCAATACGCTCACGCTGCTGCGGATCCTGGCGATCCCGCTGGTCGTCGTGTGCTTCCTGCTCGGCGTGCCGCGCCCGGAGGGCATGGCGTTCCCGATCGCCGGCCTCGCCTTCGGCGCCGCCAGCATCACCGATTCGCTCGACGGCTACCTCGCCCGGCGCCTCGGCCAGATCACGCCGCTCGGCGCCTTCCTCGATCCGGTCGCCGACAAGCTGATCGTCGCGACGGCGCTGGTGCTGATCTGCAGCCGCGACGCCCGGCTGGTGGTGGTGGCGAGCGGCATCGTGATCATCGGGCGCGAGATCGCGGTGTCGGCGCTGCGCGAATGGATGGCGGAGCTCGGGCACCGCGCCAAGGTCGCCGTCAGCGGCATGGGCAAGTACAAGACCATCCTGCAGATGGTCGGCCTGTCGCTGATGCTCTACCGCCACGACATCGCCGGGTTGCCGGTGTACGCGGCCGGCACCTGGCTCACCGCCAGCGCCGCGGTGCTGACACTTTACTCGATGCTGGTCTACCTGCGGGCCGCCTGGCCCTATCTCACCCGCGGCGCCTGAAGCTCGCCGGGCGGGCCGGGGGAGTGTGACGCAGGTCGCGCCCGCGCCGCCGCCGCCGCCGCCGCACGCACCGCAGCACTCAAGAACGCACCCGCCGGGGCCGATAGGGTCAGCGCTGACCACCCTCTGCCCGAGGTGGCGGCCGCCCGTGGAGGCCCTGGTGAGCGCGCAAACCGATCTGAAGTTCCTGGTGGTCGACGACTTCTCGACGATGCGCCGGATCATCAAGAACCTGCTGCACGACCTGGGCTACGCCCACGTCACCGAGGCCGACGACGGCAACACGGCGCTGCCGGTCCTCAAGGCCGGTGGCGTGGATTTCCTGATCACCGACTGGAACATGCCCGGCATGCCGGGCCTGGAACTGCTCAAGCAGGTCCGCGCCGACCCGAAGCTGGCGAAGCTCCCGGTGCTGATGCTGACGGCGGAGGCCAAGCGCGAGCAGATCGTCGAAGCCGCGCAGGCCGGGGTGAGCGGCTACGTTATCAAGCCCTTCACGGCGGCGATCCTGAAGGAAAAGATCGACAAGATCCTCGGCGCCCGCGCGGCCTCGGCAGCTTGATGCCATGAACGGCTTTGCCGCCAAGCGCGAGGAGTATGCGGTGTGGGTCGAGGGCCTGCGCGATGCGCTGGCCCGCGACGATGCACACGCCTTCAGCGTCGCGCTGGCGGGCTTCGACGCCGTGCACGACACCGAGGTGCGCGATGCCGTGCGCCGCGTCGCCGTCGACCTGCAGACGGCGCTGGAGCAGTTCCGCGAGGACTCGCGCCTGGCCGACATCGCCGGCCGGCAGGTACCCGATGCGCGCCACCGGCTGGCGCACGTGCTCAAGCTCACCGACGATGCGGCGCACCGCACCCTCGACCTGGTCGAGAAGTCCTGCCCGCTGGCCGATGAGGCGGCGCGCGAGGCCGGCCGCCTGCGCGGGCTCGGCTGCGCGTCGCCGGTCTCCGGCGATGCCGAACTGCAGGCATTCCTGGAGCTGACGGCGGGCCGTACATGGGCAGCGTCCGCAACAACCTTCGAAGTGCTGATGGCCCAGGGCTACCAGGACATCAGCGGGCAGATCATCCGCGGTGTCATGAAGCTGGTCGACGAACTCGAGGCCGCCCTCGGCAGCCTGGTGCGGCTCTCGGGCGCGACCATGGCCGCGCCGGCGGGCGACGGCGCGGCGCTGCACGGGCCGGCGGTGCCCGGCATCGAGACGCACACCAACGTGAGCGGCCAGCAGGACGTGGACGCGCTCCTGTCGGGCCTCGGGATGTAGGGAAGGACGCCGATGTCGATCGACCTGACGCAGTTCCACGAGACCTTCTACGAGGAGAGCTTCGAGGCGCTCGGCTCGATGGAGGAGAGCCTGCTGAAGCTCGACGTCGGTGCGCCCGAGGCGGAGCTGATCAACACGATCTTCCGCGTGGCGCATTCGATCAAGGGCGGCGCGGCCACCTTCGGCTTCGCCGAGATCGCCTCGTTCACGCATACGCTGGAGACGCTGCTCGACGAGCTGCGCTCGCACCGCATGCAGGTGACCGACGCGCTGATGGACTTGCTGCTGAAGTCCGTGGACGTGATGCGCGACATGCTGCGCGCCCAGCAGGCCAAGCAGCCGATCGACGCGCAGCGCGTCGCCGACCTGCAGTTCGACCTGAGCTCGCGGTGGCGCAGAAGGGCGCCGCCGCGCCTGCGGGTGCGCCGCTGCCGCCGCGCCCGCGAAGGCCGCCGCGCCACGGCCTGCCGCCGCAGCTGCGGCCGGCGCCGCGCCGGTGGTGGCGTCGCCCGCCGAGGCCTGGCCGCCACCGCGCCAGCGGGCGCGCAACCGGCCGCTGCCGCTGCCGCCGTCGCTGCGCCCGCGGCCCTCGGTCGGCGCAAGCCCGGGCGGCTTCGCGATCCGCTTCAAGCCGCTGCTGCAGCTGCTGGCGCGCGGCAACGATCCGCTGCGCATGTTCGCCGAGCTGCGCCAGCTGGGGAACTGCGGGTGCGGGCCGACGCGGACGGGCTGCCGCTGCTGGCGGCGCTCGACCCGGAGAACTGCCACCTGGCCTGGCAGCTCGAGCTGGACACCACCGCGCCGCGTGCCGCCGTGGCCGAAGTCTTCGACTGGGCCGAAGGCGACTGCGAGCTCTCGATCGAGCCGCTGCCGGCCAGGCCCGCCGCGCCCGCCATCGCGGCCGTCCAGCCTGCGGTGCCGGTGCCGAGTGGCAGTGCCGCCGCCGCGGACTCCGCGGCGGGCGCGCACGCCGAGCCGGCCGCGCCGCATCACGAGGAGCGCGCCGGGCGCACGGCCGAGGCCCCCAAGGGCCTGGATGCGACCTCGATCCGCGTCAGCATCGAGAAGATCGACCACCTGATGAACAGCGTCGGCGAGCTGGTGATCACGCAGTCGATGCTCGGGCAGTTCGCGGCCCTGGTGCCGGGCGCCGACGGCGAGCGGCTGCGCGCCGGCCTGGCGCAGCTCGAACGCAACGTGCGCGAGCTGCAGGAGAGCGTCATGCGCGTGCGCATGGTGCCGATCAGCTTCGTCTTCAGCCGCTTCCCGCGCATGGTGCGCGACCTGAGCCACCGGCTCGGCAAGCAGGTCGAGCTGAAGATGTCCGGCGGCGAGACCGAACTCGACAAGACGGTACTGGAGAAGATCGGCGACCGGCTCGTGCACCTGGTGCGCAACTGCGTCGACCACGGCGTCGAGATGCCGGACGTGCGCACGGCGGCGGGCAAGCCGCCCGGCGGCACCGTGCACCTGACGGCCTGCCACCGCGGCAGCAGCATCCAGGTCGAGGTGCGCGACGACGGCGGCGGCCTCAAGCGCGACCGCATCCTGGCCAAGGCGCGCGCCAGCGGCCTGGTCGGGCCGGACGAGGTGCCGAGCGACGCCGACATCGACCGGCTGATCTTCATGGCGGGCTTCTCCACCGCCGACCAGGCAACCGACATCTCCGGTCGCGGCGTCGGCATGGACGTGGTCCGCCGCAACGTCGAGGACCTCGGCGGTTCGATCGAGGTCAGCAGCGAGGCCGGCAAGGGATCCTCGTTCACGATCACCCTGCCGCTGACGCTGGCGATCGTCGACGGGCAGACCGTGGCGGTCGGCGAGGACATGTACATCGTGCCGCTGACGGCGATCGTCGAATCGCTGCAGATGCGGACCGCGTCGATCAACCGGCTCGGCGGCCGTGGCGAGGTGCTGTCGTTCCGCGGCGAGTTCCTGCCGGTGGTGCGCCTCAACCAGGTGTTCCACGGCAACGGCGCGCAGCGCCCGAACGCCGACGGGCTGGTGATGGTGATCGAGGGCGACGGCCGGCGCGTCGGATTGTGCGTCGACGAGCTCCTCGGGCAGCAGCAGGTGGTGGTCAAGACGCTCGAGGACAACTACGGCCACGTCGACGGCATCGCGGGCGCGACCATCCTGGGCGATGGCGCCGTGGCGCTGATCCTCGACGTCGGCAACCTGACGCGGACCGCGACCGGGCGGGCGGCGGCTTAGGCCGGCGGCAGACTAGTGTGACGCGGCGCGCAGTCCGGTCAGCGCGGCGCGACGGGCGGATACAGGCGTATCGGCACGAGGCCGATACCGGGGCGTGCAGCGCGGAATCGGAGTCAGGTGCAACATGTCAAAGGTGATCTTGGCGGTGGATGATTCGGCGTCGATGCGCCAGATGGTGGGCGTGACGCTGCGCTCGGCCGGGTACGACGTCGTGGAGGCCAATGACGGCCAGGAAGCGCTCGACTACGCGCGCCAGCACGCCGTGGACCTGGTGCTGACCGACGTGAACATGCCGCGCATGGACGGCATCCGCCTGGTCTCGGAGCTGCGTTCGCTCCCGACCTACCGGCTGACGCCGCTGCTGCTGCTGACCACCGAATCGAGCCCCGAGCGCAAGGCGCAGGGCAAGCAGGCCGGCGCCACCGGCTGGATGGTCAAGCCCTTCAATCCCGACCAGTTGCTCGCGACGCTGGCGCGCGTCCTCGGCAACCTGCCCCTGGCGCGCGCCTGAAGGAGACACAGCGATGAATGCCATCACGACCGATGCCGGCGCCACGACGGTGACCACGGCGGACCAGTACCTGACCTTCCAGCTCGCCGGCCAGGACTACGGCGTGCCGATCCTCAGCGTGCAGGAGATCAAGGGCTGGGACAAGCCGACGCGGCTGCCGCATTCGGCCGAATACGTGCAGGGCGTCATCAACCTGCGCGGCGCCGTGGTGCCGATCATCGACCTGCGGCGGCGCTTCGGCCTCGGCGAGATCGAGTACAGCCCGACGACGGTGGTGATCGTGGTGCGGGTGAGCGGCAAGCGCGGCGGCCTCACCGCCGGCATCGTCGTCGACGCCGTCTGTGGCGTCGGCAACGTCAGTGCCGACAACCTGCGGCCGGTGCCGGAGGTCGGCTCGACCATCGATGCCCACTTCATCAGCGGCATCGCCACGGTGGACGAACGCATGCTGATCCTGCTGTCGATCGACCGCCTGGTCACCGACTGCCTCGCCGATCCGCTCGCGACCGACAAGGTCGCCTGATCCCATGGCGCGTCGCAGGACAGGTGCCGCAGCGTGCGCCGCCGGGCCGCGCAGCCCGCGGCTGCCAGCGTCGTCGCCTCCGCAGCGCCGGTCGTGGCGTCGGCCGGCGCTGCCACCGATGCCGGGCCGGCGGCGGTGGCCGGTGACTGGTGCCCCCGGGGAGCCTGGCAGATCCGCGAGGCCGGCGAGCGCAAGGCGCAGTTGTGCGCCGCGCTCGATGCCGGCGCGACCGGCATCGACCTCGAAGGCATGGGCGCGGTGGATACCGCCGGCGTGCAGCTGCTGGTCGCGGCCGCGCAGGAGGCGGCGCGCCGCCAGCGCCCGCTGCACCTGCGCAAATGCCCGCCGGCCCTGCGCGAAGCCGTGCGCTCGCTCGGGCTCGCCGCGCTGCTCGAGCCGTTGATGGTGGAGCCTGCATGAGCGCGCTGGCGGGCAGCCGGCCGCAGGACGAGGAGCCGCCGCGGCAGCTGCGCAGCTTCCTCGAACTCGGTGCGGTGCAGCTCGATGCCGCGCTGAAGGAGGCCGATGCCCGCGTCGGGAGCCTCGCGAGCGCCGTCAGCGGCCTGTCGACCGACGCCCGCAGCATCGAGCAGTTCGCCGGCGAGCTGCTGTCGGGCGATGCCACGCAGATCGAGCACGCGCGCGGCCGGATCGGCGAGCTCGCCGGCCGGCTGTCCGCGCACGCGCAGGCCGCCATCACGGCGCTGCAGTTCTACGACAAGCTGGTGCAGCGCCTCAGCCACGTGCGCGAGGGCCTGGTCATCCCGGCGGACCGCCACCACGACGCCCTGGATGCGGCCGCGTGGGAGAGCCTGCTGGAAGAGGTGCGTTCGCGCTACAGCATGGTCGAGGAGCGCGTGATGTTCGACTTCCTCATGCGCGGCGTCAGCGCCAGCTCGATGCTGACGGCGCTGGTCAGCATGCAGGACAAGGGCGACACCGGCGAGATGGAACTGTTCTGAGCGCCGCCATGAATACGCACGCCGCAGCCGCCGCGCCCGAGCGCGAATACGAGTTCACCGACACCGACTTCCGCAAGGTCCGTGACCTGGTGCGGCGGGTCATCGGCATCTCCCTGTCGGAATCCAAGCGCGAGCTGGTCTACGGCCGGCTGGTCCGGCGCCTGCGGCAGCTGGGACTGGTGAGCTTCACGGCCTACCTGGAGCGCCTCGAGGCCGGCGACGCCGCCGAGCTCGAGAACTTCTGCAATGCGATCACCACCAACCTGACGTCGTTCTTCCGTGAACGCCACCATTTCGACGAGCTGGCGCGCAGCATCCTGCCGGCGCTGGCGCAGGCCAAGGCGGCGACGCGCCGCATCCGCATCTGGTCGGCTGGCTGCTCGACCGGCGAGGAGCCGTACTCTATCGCGATGACGGTGCGGGAGACGCTGGGCGAACTGGCCGGCTGGGACCTGCGCATCCTGGCGACCGACGTCGACTCGAACGTACTGGCGCACGCGGCCGCGGGGATCTACGAACCGGGCCGCTTCGAGCGCGTCGAGGGCGCGCGCCGCGACCGCGGGTTCGCCCAGGTGGCCGGCGGGCGCTACGAGGCGCGCGCCGAATTGCGGCGGCTGATCAGCTTCAAGCGCCTCAACCTGATCGAGTCCTGGCCGATGCGCGGCCCCTTCGACGTGATCTTCTGCCGCAACGTGATCATCTACTTCGACAAGGACACGCAGCGCGACATCATCGGCCGCATGGCGCTGCTGCAGAATCCCGGCGACCACCTGATCCTCGGGCACTCCGAGTCGCTGCTGAACGTCACCGACAAGTACGCGCTCACCGGGCAGACGATCCACAAGCGGGTGGGCGCATGAACGCTCCCGCAGCCGCCCACGGGCCGGCGCCGAAGCCGCGGCCGCTGAGCAATCCGCATTTCGCGCACATCCACCGGCGCCATGACGCCGCGCTGAAGGCGACGCTGGCGACGCTGCACCCGGGTGACTACTACGTGGCCGAGCCGGGCGAATGGATCGGCACGGTGCTCGGCTCGTGCGTGTCGGCCTGCGTGCGCGACGTGCGCACCGGGGTCGGCGGCATGAACCACTTCATGCTGCCGGAGGACAACCTCGAGGGCGGTACCTGGGGCCAGAGCGCCAGCGCGGCGACGCGCTTCGGCAACGTGGCGATGGAGCGGCTGATCAACGAGATCCTCAAGCGCGGCGGGCGGCGCGAGCAGCTCGAGTTCAAGCTGGTCGGCGGCGGCAAGGTGCTCGACGCGATGACCGACATCGGCGCGCGCAACATCGCGTTCGTCAAGGAGTACATGCGCACGGAAGGGTTCCGCGTCGTGGGCGAGGACCTTGGCGGCATGAACCCGCGCAAGGTGCTGTTCCAGCCCGACAGCGGCAATGCGCGCGTCAAGAAGCTGGCGCGGGCGGCGCGCGATGCGGTCAAGCTCGACGAGACGCGCTACATGAAGCGCATCGACCACGCGCCAGTGGCCGGCGAGATCGAGCTGTTCTGAGGCGGAGAGCAGTCATGATGACGGACAAGGCCAGGGCTGGCGGCAGGATCCGGGTGCTGATCGTGGACGATTCGGCGCTGGTGCGCGGGCTGCTGACGAAGATCCTGGGCGCGGATCCCGGGATCGAGGTGGTCGGCGCCGCGCCGGACGCCTACGTCGCGCGCGAGAAGATCAAGGAACTCAATCCCGACGTGCTGACGCTCGACGTCGAGATGCCGCGCATGGACGGCCTGCAGTTCCTGCGCAACGTGATGCGGCTGCGGCCGATGCCGGTCGTGATGTGCTCCTCGCTGACGCAGCGCGGGGCCGACGTGACGCTGGCGGCGCTGGAGCTCGGCGCGGTCGACTTCGTCGCCAAGCCCAAGACCGACGTCGCGCACGGGCTCGAGGCCTACGCCGCCGAGATCATCGGCAAGGTGCGGATGGCGGCCGCGGCGCGCGTGCGACCGCTGGTGTCCGGGCCGGGATCGGAGGAGGTGCGGCGGCTGGCGCAGGCGGCCAGGGCCTCGGCCGGCGGCGCGCTGCGCTATCGCACCACCGACCGGGTGATCGCGCTCGGCGCTTCCACCGGCGGCACCGAGGCGATCCGCGAGGTGCTGAGCCGCCTGCCGGGCGACATGCCGGCGATGGTGATCTCGCAGCACATCCCCAAGGCGTTCAGCGGGCCGTTCGCGGCGCGGCTGGACGCGAGCTCGGCGCTGTCCGTGCACGAGGCGGAGGACGGGCAGCCCATCACCCAGGGCCACGTGTACGTGGCGCCGGGCGACCAGCACCTGCTGGTGGAGCGCGACGGGGCCAAGTACCGCTGTCGCCTGAGCAGTGCCCGCCGGTGGGACACCACCGGCCCGAGCGTCGACGTGATGTTCGAATCCGTGGCGCATCACCTCGGCGCCAACGCGCTGGCGTGCTGCTCACCGGCATGGGTGCCGATGGAGCCAAGGGCCTGAAGCGCATGCGCGACGCCGGCGCCGTGACGCTGGCGCAGGACGAGCAGAGCAGTGTCGTCTGGGGCATGCCCGGGGCCGCCGTGGAGATCGGGGCCGTGATGCACGTGCTGCCGCTCGAGCGCATCGCGGACGAGATCGTCCGGCAGCTGTCGGCGGCGCCGGCCGCCGCGGTCGCCGGAGCGTGACGCAGCTCCGCCCGCGGACGGTCAAGTTTCAGGCCTGCGGGCCGACAGTTTGACCGGGACGGGTCCATCCGTAGGTGTTGGGCCCCCCGCGAATTGCTGCGGAGTAGCACGAGCATGAAAAGCTGGATCCATGACATAAAGTTCTCGCACAAGCTGGCCGCGATCGTGGTCGCCGCGCTGGTGCCGATCGTCCTTCTGACCTTCTTCTTCGTACGCAGCGAGCAGCAGGGCATCAGCGCTGCCCGCGTGGAGCTGGTCGGTTTCGCCGCCCATGATCCTCTCGAGTCGACGCTGCTGCCGGCGGGCGAGTTGCAGCTGTGGGCGACGGCGCAGGCCCTCGGACTGCCGGCCGGCAAGGCCCGCTGGCAGGAGGCGCGCACGCGGGTCGAGGCCGCGATGGCGGCGCGCGCGGCCGCGACCGGCGACTACGGCGCGCCCGCCGGCGAGGATGCGCGCCGCTGGGCCGAGGTGCAGGCCGCGTGGGGCAAGCTGCTGGCGATGCCGCTGAACGACCCACGCGCGATCACCGAGCAGTACGGGGCCTTCGGCGACACGCTCGTCAGGATGAACGACTACGTGGTGACGACCTCGGGGCTGGTGCTCGATCCCGATCCGGTCAACTACTACCTGGTGATCGCCGCCACCCAGGCGGTGCCCGACTTCTTCGATGCCGTGGCCGACATGCGCAGCGACGCCGCGGCCATGAGCGCCGGCGGCGCGGGCGCCCGCTGGGCCTCCGAGGACTACGAGCGTGCCCATGGCCTGGCCCTCAAGGCCGCGGACGACTTCCAGACGGCCGTGGACCACGCCGCGGCGGCCAGCGAACGCGGCCGCGCCGTGCACACGGCCCTGGAGGCGCAGCTCGATGCCGTGGACAAGAGCCTGGCCGACTTCGACCGCTTCGTGCAGGCGCAGCTGCAGGACACCGCCGAGCGCGCCACCTTCGAACAGGTCGCCGAGCGTTCGGCAGGCATCCTGAGCGCGGCCGATACGCTGCACGACCAGATCCTCGCCGCCGCCGGCGCCCAGCTGCGGACGACGCTCGCGGCCGACACGCGCGCGCGCAACGAGATCCTGCTGATGGTGCTGCTGGCGCTGGCGGCGAGCGCGATCGTCACCTACCTGGTGGGCTCCGCCACGATCCAGGCCCTCAATGGCGGCGTGGGCGTCGTGCGGCGGCTCGCCGAGGGCGACTACACGGTGCGCATCGAGGCGCACGGCAAGGACGAGGTCGGGCGGATGATGCAGGCGCTTGGCCAGATGCAGGAGAAGGTGGCCGGCGTACTCGGGGGCGTCAAGGAGAGCTCCGGTACCGTGGCCACGGCGGCCCGGCAGATCAACGCCTCGACCCTGGACCTGAGCCAGCGGACCGAGCAGTCCGCGGCCAACCTGGAGGAGACCGCCTCCTCGATGGAGGAGATGACCGCCACCGTCAAGCAGAACGCCGACAACGCGCGCCTCGCGAACCAGCTCGCCCAGGCGGCGCGCGACCAGGCGGAGACCGGCGGCGCCGTGGTGGAGAAGGCCGTGGCGGCGATGGGCGCCATCGACGGCTCGAGCAAGAAGATCGCCGACATCATCTCGGTGATCGACGAGATCGCGTTCCAGACCAACCTGCTCGCGCTCAACGCCGCGGTCGAGGCCGCGCGCGCCGGCGACCAGGGTCGCGGCTTCGCGGTCGTCGCCAGCGAGGTGCGCAGCCTCGCGCAGCGCAGCGCCTCGGCCGCCAAGGAGATCAAGGACCTGATCAACGACAGCGTGGCGAAGGTCGAGGAGGGCGGGCGGCTCGTGGGTGAATCCGGCCGCCACCTCGCGGACATCGTCGCGTCGGTCAAGAAGGTCAGCGACGTGGTCGGCGAGATCACCAGCGCGAGCCAGGAGCAGGCGGCCAGCGCCGAGCAGATCAGCCGCGCGGTCATGCAGATGGACGAGGGCACGCAGCAGAACGCCGCGATGGTCGAGGAAGCCAGTGCGGCGGCCGCCTCGATGAACGACCAGGCGGCGAAGCTGCAGCAGCTCACGGCGTTCTTCCGTCTCGACGGCAGCGCGGGCGCGGCGGTCGCCATGCCGGCGCCGGCGGCCGCGCTGGCCGCGAAGCCGGCGGCGGCGATGCCCCGGCCCGTCGCGAAGGCCGCGGCCAGGCCGGCGGCGAAGGCCCCCGTGCCGGCACCGGCGAAGAAGGGCCCGCCGGCCGGCGAGGAACGGCGCAAGACGGGACGGCCGTGGGGCAAACCGGTCGCGACGGCAGGCGCGAGCCATGCGGCGCCGCAGCCGGCACCGCGCGCCGCGGCCGAGGCGGCCGGCGATGGCGACTGGAGCGAGTTCTAGGCGGACGGGGACATGAACGCAAGCAGCAGTGAGGCGATGCTGGCGGACAAGTCCGCGCAGCGACTGTCGAGTTCGGCGGCCTTCGAGTTCGTGCGCGAGCTGGCCGACGCGCTGTCGTCGGGCGACGTGGAGCTGCCGAGCTTCCCCGACGTCTCGGCGCGCGTGCAGCGGGCGCTGGCGGACGAGAACGTGCCGCTCGAGCGCGTGGTGCGCATCGTCGGCGGCGAGCCGGTGCTGGCCGGGCGCGTGATGACGCTGGCCAATTCGGCCGCGATGAATCCCGGCGGGGCGGCGATCTCCGAGCTGCGCTCGGCCGTGACGCGGCTCGGCTTCGACAACCTGCGAGCGATGGCGATCGCCTTCGCGATGGCGCAGATGCAGCGCGCGCTGGACTACAAGGACATCGAGAAGCCGCTGACGGCCATCTGGCAGCGCAGCGTCAACATGGCGGCGACCAGCTTCGTCATCGCGCGCCGCACCGGGCGCATCAACTCCGACACGGCGCTGCTGACCGGACTGGTGCACGGCGTCGGCCGCATCTACATCCTCGCCCGCGCCAGCCGCCACCGCGGCCTGGTGGCCGACCAGCAGGGACTGCAGGCGCTGGTGCGCGACTGGCACGCCAACATCGCCCGGGCGCTGCTGGAGAACTGGCGCTTCCCCGAGGAGATCATCACCGCCGTCCATACCTTCGAGGACACGAGCCGCGAGCGGCGCAGTGCCTCGCTCGCCGACGTGCTGGCGGTCGCCGACATCCTGGTGAGCCACCGCGGCCAGCCGGAGGAGATCGCCACGCGCCTGGCCGAATCGCGCTCGGCGGCGGTGCTGGGCCTGGACGCGGCCGCCTGTACCGCGCTGCTGCAGCAGTCGGTGGACGAGGTGCGGGCATTGATGGACGTGCTCGGGCACTGAGGCGGGCCAATGTCAGCGCTTTCGATTCGCCGCGGCGCCAGCTCGAACCGCGATCCGCAGCTGGCCGCGGCGGAACTGCACGCGGCACTCGACCAGCCGGACATCCGGCTGGCGGTGTTCTACTGCGCCGCCGACTACGACCTGCCGGCACTGGCCGCGGCGCTGCACGCGCGCTTCGGCGACATCGACCTGATCGGCTGCACCAGCGCCGGGGAGATCACCCCGCAGGGCTACCTCAACGGCACGCTGACCGGCTTCAGCATGAGCGCACCGCGGCTGGCCGTGGCGACGCAGCTCATCAAGCTCGATCCCTTCGACAGCGTCGCCACCGGCACGCAGGTGGCGGCGCTGCTCGCCGGCCTGGGGACGCGCGGCGCGGCGCCGCCAGGGCCGGGCGACACCTTCGCCTTCGTGCTGATCGACGGCCTGGCGATGCAGGAGGAGTGGCTGGTGAGCTGCGTGTACGCGCAGCTGCAGGGCATCCAGCTGGTCGGCGGCTCGGCCGCCGATGACACGCGCTTCAGCGCGACGCACATCTACCACGGCGGCCGCTTCCACCAGAACGTGGCGGTGCTGGCGCTGGTGCGCAGCGACCTGCCGTTCATCGCCTTCCGCACGCAGCACTTCACCAGGTCGGACACGCGCATGGTGGTGACGCGCGCCGATCCGGCGCGCCGCATCGTGCACGAGATCAACGGCAAGCCGGCGGCACGCGAGTTCGCGCGGCTGCTGCAGCTCGATCCCGGGCAGCTGACGCCGATGATCTTCGCCACGCACCCGGTCGTGGTGCGCATCGGCGGGCAGTACTTCGTGCGCTCGATCGCCAAGGTGAACGAGGACGAGAGCCTGACGCTGTTCTGCGCCATCGACACCGGGCTGGTGCTGACGCTGGCGCAGGGGGTCGACATGGTGCAGAACCTGCAGCAGGCCTTCGACGAGGTGCGCGCCGCGATCGGGCCGCCGCAGCTGGTGCTGGGGTGCGACTGCATCCTGCGGCGCCTGGAGTGCGAGCGCGAGGGCATCAAGGAGCGCATCGGGCGCATCTTCGCCGACAACAACGTCATCGGCTTCGCGACCTACGGCGAGCAGTTCAATTCGATGCACGTGAACCAGACGTTCACCGGGATCGCGATCGGCCAGCCGCGCGGGTCATGAGCGCAGCGGGCGGCAGCGGCGGCGGCGACGGCGCCCTGGCGGCGCTGCAGGCGCGTTGCGCGCAGCTCGAGGATTCCAACGCCCAGCTGCAGCGGATCAACCTGGCCCTGATGGACCGCGTCGAGCGGGACATGGACCTGCAGGGCAATTCCTTCTCGCTGTTCCAGGCGGCCATCGCGCTGGAGGGCAAGGTCAAGGAACGCACCGCGGCGCTGACCGAAGCACTGCACCAGCTGGAACGCACCAACCGCGAGCTGCAGTCCTCGAACGAGGCGGCGCAGGCGGCCAACCGGGCGAAGTCGGCGTTCCTCGCCACCATGAGCCACGAGCTGCGCACGCCGATGAACGGCGTGGTCGGCATGAGCGAGCTGCTGCTCGGCACGCGGATGGACGAGCGACAGCGCCATTGGGCCGACACCATCCGCCGCTCGGCGCTCGCGCTGCTGCGCATCCTCAACGACATCCTCGACTTCTCCAAGATCGAGGCCGGGCGCCTGGCGATGGAGTCCGCGCCCTTCAGCCTGCGCGAAGCCACCGAGGGCGTGCTGCGCCTGCTGCGCGTGCCGATCGAGTCACGGGGACTGCACCTGCGGCTCGACTGGCCGGCGGAGCTGCCTGACACGGTGATCGGCGACGCGATGCGCTTCGCGCAGATCCTCACCAACCTGCTCGGCAACGCGGTGAAATTCACCGAAAGCGGGGAGATCGGCGTCGGCGTGCGGCTGGTGGAGTCCGCCGGCGAGACGCTGCTGTATCGCTTCGAGGTCAGCGACACGGGAATCGGCATCGATCCCGCGGCGATCGACCAGCTGTTCCGCTCGTTCACGCAGTCCGACAGCTCGGTGACGCGCAAGTACGGCGGCACCGGGCTCGGGCTCGCCATCGTCAAGCGGCTCTGCCACCTGATGGGCGGCGAGTGCGGCGCGACCAGCGAGCCCGGACGCGGCTCGCGCTTCTGGTTCACCGTGCGGCTGCAGCGCGCCCAGTGCGCCGTGGTCCCGGCCGACGTCGCCAGGATGCCATTCGAGCCGGCCACGGCCACGGCGGCCGGCGGTGGGCGCGATCGGCCGCTGCGCGTCCTGCTGGTGGAGGACAACGTCGTCAACCAGGAGGTGGCCCAGGCCCTGCTCGAGGCGATCGGCTGCCAGAGCGAGGTGGCCGGCAACGGCGTCGATGCGCTGGCGCGCCTGGCGGCCGGCCACGATTTCGATGTCGTGCTGATGGACTGCCAGATGCCGGAGATGGATGGGTACGAGGCGACGCGGCAGCTGCGGGTGCGGGAGGCGGCGAGCGGCCGCCACGTCCCGGTGATCGCCCTGACCGCCAACGCCATGGCGGGCGATCGCGAGTCGTGCCTCGCGGCCGGGATGGACGATTTCCTGAGCAAGCCGTTCCAGCTGGTGGAGCTGGAGCAGGCGCTCGACAGGTGGTGTCCGCGCCCGGCGGGACCGGCGGCCGGCGCATGAGCGAAGCGCCGCCACTGGTGCATTTCGACGCGGCGCAGATCGCCATGCTGCGGGGGTTGCGCAATGGCACGCTGCTGCCGCAGCTCCTGCGGCTGTACCGCGAGCAGGCACCCGCGCAGCTGGCGACGATCCGCGCGGCCGGCGCGGCCGGCGACGCCGCGGAGGTGGCGCGCGCGGCGCACGCGCTCAAGTCGGCCAGCTTCAGCGTCGGCGCCCGGCGCGTCGGTGAATTGTGCGCGGCGCTCGAGGCCGAGGCGCGCGGCGGCGCCGTGGGCGACGCCGCGGGGGCCACGCAGGCGCTGGACGCCGCCTGGGCCGGACTGCAGGCCGAACTGGCGAGCCTGCTGTGAGCAGCGGGTGCCCATTTGCATCCGACCGCCCCGGCAACGTCGTGCTGGTGGTCGATGATGATGACATCTTCCGGCTGCTGATCACCACGGTGCTGGCCGATGCCGGCTACGAGGTCGTCAGCGCCAGCAACGGCATCCAGGCGCTGGAGATCTTCGCCTCGCGCCGCGTCGACTGCGTCGTGACCGACATCGGCATGCCGCTGATGGACGGCTTCGAGCTGTGCGCCGGCCTGCGCGCGCTGGGCGACGGCCAGCGCGTGCAGGTGCTGTTCCTCACGGGACTCGAGGACCACGACTCGATCCAGCGCGCCTACGACGCCGGTGCCAGCGACTTCGCCGGCAAGCAGACGCCGCCGGGACTGCTGGTCGAGCGCGTGCGCTTCCTGATGCGCGCCCAGCGCACCCAGGACGAGCTGCGCGTCAGCGAGCAGCGGCTGGCGTACGCCGAGCGGCTGGCGCGGCTCGGGCACTGGGAGCGCAGCGCCGCGGGCGCGACCATCGCGGTCTCGCCGGTGGTCTGCGAGCTGTTCGACATCGCCGAGCCGGCGCAGCTCGACTGGCGCCGCGCCTGCGAGCGCGCCCACCCGGAGGATCGCGAGGCGCTGCGCAGCGCCATGCGCCGCGCACTCGAGGCCGGCGGCAGCTTCAAGCTCGAGCACCGCGTGGTGGACCGCCTGGGCACCGTGCGGGTGCTGCAGCACCAGGGAGTGGTCGGGCTCGACGAGCACTCCGAGCGCATCGTGCGCAGCTCGGTGCAGGACGTCACCGAGGCGCGGGCCCAGGAGGAACGCATCCGCTTCCTGGCGTTCCACGACCCGCTGACGGCGCTGCCGAATCGCGATTCGATCGTCGACACGCTCGACGGCATGCTGGGTGGCGGGCCGCTGGGCTCGGCGCACGTGGCGGTGCTGGCGGTGCGGCTCGACGACTTCGAGCGGGTCGCGAGCCTGCTGGGCCGCAGCGTGCTCGAGGCGGTGCTCAAGACGGTCGGCGAACGCCTGCGCTCGCAGCTGCGCACGGCCGACCTCGCGACGGCCTGGCGCGCCGGCGATGCCGCCAGCGCGGCGGTGGCGCGCGCCGACGCCGACAAGTTCCTGTGCGTGGTCGCCGGCCTGCAGACCGCCGAGGCCGCGGTCGGCGTGGTGCGACGGCTGCAGGCCGCGGTGGCCGAGCCGCTGGCGCTCGGCGACAGCACCCTGCACATGACGGCCTCGGTCGGGGTGAGCCTGCATCCGGAGGACGGGCACACGGCCAACGAGCTGGTGGACCACGCGCTCGCGGCGCTGCTGCACGCCAGCGGCCGCAAGGGCGCCTGCCAGTTCTTCGCCAGCGAGATCAGCAGCCGCGCCCGCCGCCGGCTCAGCCTGGAGTCCGAGCTGCGGCGCGCCATCGAGGAGCGGCAGTTCGAGCTGCACTTCCAGCCACGCATCGGCCTGGCCGACGATGCGCTGCGCGGCGCCGAGGCGCTGGTGCGCTGGCGCCATCCGGCGCGCGGCCTGGTGGCGCCGGGCGATTTCATCCCGCTGCTGGAGGAAACCGGGCTGATCGGCCCGCTCGGCAGCCTGGTCATCGACCTGACCGCCCAGCGGGCCGCGGCCTGGCAGCGCAGCCACGGCGACGGCTTCCGCCTGTCCTTCAACGCCTCGCCGCTGCAGTTCGGCGCCGGCGACCTGGTCGCCGAGGTCGATCGCGCGGTCGCGCGCCACGGCGCGCGCCACCAGAGCCTGGAGATCGAGCTGACCGAGAGCGCGCTGATGGGCCGCTCGGAGAAGGTGGTGCAGGCGATGCAGGCGCTGCGCAAGCGCGGCGTGCATGTCGCGCTCGACGACTTCGGCACCGGCTTTTCCTCGCTGTCCTACCTGCAGCGGCTGCCGCTGGATTCGCTCAAGATCGACCGCAGCTTCGTCGCCGACATCGGGGTGACGCGCGGCGGCGGCTCGCTGGTGTGCGCGATCCTGCAGATGGCGCAGGCGCTGCAGCTCATGTGCGTGGCCGAGGGCGTCGAGTCGCAGGAGCAGCGCGATTTCCTGCAGGCCAACGGGTGCGACGAGGCGCAGGGCTTCCTGCTGGCGCCACCGCTGGCGGCGACGCAGTTCGAGGAGTGGGCGCTGCGCCGCAGCCCGCAGGCCGCGGGCCTGCGGGGCCTCGCGGGCGGATAGCCGCGGCCGTCGCGCCGCCCGGCCGGCGCGCCGGCACTGCCGCCGGCGCCGGTCAACGGAAATCGCGCGAGCGGCGCCGTAGCGTGCCGGCCCAGCGCGAAGCGTCCTGCAGCCGCCGCACGACCACGTGCGTGACGTTCTCGCGGTTCTGCAGCGTGCCGCTCACCGCCAGCAGGCTGGCGGCGAGCGCCACGTCGCGCTGCGCCTCGAACACCTGCGGCCAGAGGATCAGGTTGATGAGGCCGTGTTCGTCCTCGAGCGAGACGAACACGACGCCGGAGGCGGTGCCGGGCCGCTGCAGGTGCGTGACCAGCCCGCAGGTGCGCACGCGCGCGCCGTCGGGCAGCGTGCGCAGCCGCCGGCTGTCGGCGAGGCCGCGGCGCGCCAGCGCCGGCCGCAGCAGCGCGAGCGGATGGCGGCCGGTGGTGAGCCCGAGGTGCGCGTAGTCGGCGAGGATGGCCTCGCCCTCGGTCGGCGCGGGCAGCGCCGGCGTCGCCTCGGGTGCCGAGCGGCCGGCAAGCAGCCCGGGCAGCCGCTCGACGCCGAGCGCCTGCCAGCTGGCGGCGTGGCGGTGGGGCTGCAGCCCGGCGAGCGCGCCGGCGGCGGCGAGCTTCTGCAGCGTCGCGGCACCGAGGCCGGCGGCGTGCGCCAGCGCGTCGACGCTCGCGAGCGCGGCGCCATCGACGCGGCCCGCGGCGCCCCGCGCCTCGATGAGCCGCTCGGCCTCGGCCGCGGCCAGGCCGCGCACCTGGCGCAGCCCCAGGCGGATCGCCGGCCGGCCGCGCGCGTCGGGTTCCAGCGTGCAGTCCCACGCGCTCGCGCGCACGTCCGGCGGCAGCAGCGTCACGCCGGCGCGCCGCGCCTCCTGCGTGAGCTGCGCCGGCTGGTAGAAGCCCATCGGCTGGCTGTTGATCAGCGCGGCGAAGAAGGCCGCGGGCTCGTGGCACTTGAGCCAGCAGGACACGTAGGTCAGCAGCGCGAAGGAGGCCGAGTGCGACTCGGGGAAGCCGTATTCGCCGAAGCCCTGGATCTGGCGGTAGATCTGCTCGGCGAATTCCGTCGTGTAGCCGCGTTCGCGCATCCCGCCGAGCAGCCGCTCGCGGTAGGGCTCGAGCCCGCCCTTGCGCTTCCAGGCGGCCATCGAGCGGCGCAGGCCGTCGGCCTCGCCGGGCGTGAAGCCGGCCGCGACCACCGCGATCTGCATGACCTGCTCCTGGAAGATCGGCACGCCGAGCGTGCGCTGCAGCACCCGCTCGAGTTCGGGGCTCGGGTAGCGCACGGCCGCGGGATTGCGCCGGTTCGTGAGGTAGGGGTGCACCATGCCGCCCTGGATCGGCCCCGGGCGGATGATCGCCACCTCGATCACCAGGTCGTAGAAGCAGCGGGGCTTGAGGCGCGGCAGCATGCTCATCTGCGCGCGCGACTCGATCTGGAACACGCCGAGCGTCTCGCCGCGGCAGATCATGTCGTAGGTCGCCGGGTCCTCGGCCGGGATGTCCGGCAGCGCGAGCGGCCTGCCGCGCCAGCCGGCCACGAGGTCGAGCGTGCGGCGCACCGCGCTCAGCATGCCGAGCGCCAGCACGTCGACCTTCAGCAGGCCGAGCGACTCGAGGTCGTCCTTGTCCCACTGGATCACCGTGCGCTCGGCCATCGCGGCGTTCTCCACCGGCACCAGCTCGCTGAGCGGCCGGCCCGAGATCACGAAGCCGCCGACGTGCTGCGACAGGTGGCGCGGGAAGCCGCACAGCGCGCGCACCAGCGCGGCGGCGAGCCGCGCCTCGCGCCCCGTCGGCGCGCGCGCGTCGATGCCGAGCGCGCGGGCGACGTCGCGGCGCGCGCTGCGCGGCTGGTAGGTGATCACGGTGGCGGCGAGCGCAGCGCGCTCGCGGCCGTACTTCGCGTAGATGTACTGGATGACCTCCTCGCGCCGCTCGTGCTCGAAGTCGACGTCGATGTCCGGCGGCTCGTTGCGCTCGCGGCTGATGAAGCGCTCGAACAGCATGCTCATGCGCGCCGGATCGACCTCGGTGATGCCGAGCGCGTAGCACACCGCCGAGTTGGCCGCGGAGCCGCGGCCCTGGCAGAGGATGCGCTCGCGGCGCGCGTAGGCGACCACGTCGTGCACCGTGAGGAAGAAGTGCTCGTAGCGGAGCTCGGCGATCAGCGCCAGCTCGCGCTCGACCAGCGCCACGACCTCGGGGCGCGCGCCGCCGGGCCAGCGCTGCCGCATCCCGGCCTCGGTCAGTGCACGCAGGTGCGCGCTGGCGCTCGAGCCCGGCGGCACCAGCTCCTCCGGGTATTCGTAGTGCAGCGAGCCGAGCGCGAAGCGGCAGCGAGCGGCGATCGCGACGCTCGCGGCGAGCAGCTCGGGCGGGTAGAGGCCGGCGAGCGCGGCGCGTGGCCGCAGGTGGCGCTCGCCGTTGGGGAACAGGCGCGCGCCGGCCGCGGCCAGCGTGCAGCCGTGGCGCGTGGCGGTGAGCAGGTCCTGCAGGCGGCGGCGGCCGCGGCGGTGCATGTGCACGTCGCCGGCGGCGACCGCCGGCAGGCCCTGCGCGGCGGCGAAGGCGGTGAGGGTCGCGAGGCGGCGCGCATCGCGCGCGCCGCGGTGCAGTTCCACCGCGAGCCAGGCGCGCCCGGGGAAATGCGCGTGCAGCCACCGCGCATCCGCGGCCGCGGGCGCGGCCGGTGGCAGCCACAGCGCCAGGCAGGCATCCAGGTCGTGCTCGAGGTCGGCGCGCGCAAGGCGATACTGGCCCTTCGGGGCGCGGCGCCGCGCGCGCGTGATCAGCGCGCTGAGCTGCGTGTAGGCGCGCTGGTCGGGCGCGAGCAGCACCAGCGCCGGCGCGCCGTCCGCGGGCCGGAATTCGGCGCCGACGATCAGCTGGAAATCCGCGCCGGGCGGCAGCTCGCGCAGCGCGTCCCAGGCGCGCACGCTGCCGGCGAGCGAGCATTCGTCGGTGAGCGCCAGCGCCCGGTAGCCGAGCGCGTGCGCCTGGCGCACCAGCTCCTGCGGATGCGAGGCGCCGCGCAGGAAGCTGAAGTTCGATACGCAGTGCAGCTCGGCGTAGTCGGGGCCGGGCGCCGCGGATGGCGCCGTCGCCGCGGGTGTCGCCGCGGGTGCCGCCGCCGCGTTCATGACCACAGTCCCGCGAGATACCAGCCGCCCGAACGCAGCTCGCGGAACACCCACAGGCGCGAACCGCCCGCGGCGCGCGCGAGGTAGTAGTCGCGCGCGACGTCGCCGCCGTCCCACCAGCCACCCTCGATGCGCTCGGGGCCGGCGAGCAGCTGCGGCGGCGGCGCGATCGGCCGCGGCTCGCGCAGCAGCCAGCAGGGGCGCGGCGGAGCGGCGTCGGGCGCGGCGCCATCCGCTGCGTGCGCGGCCATCGCGGCGATGGCGGGCGGATCATCGGCACCCGTCCCGCCGGCCGGCCGGTAGCGCCAGGCGCGCTCGGGGCGGTGGTCGGGATGCGTGGCGAGGCGCCGCACGGCGCCGTCGCCGAGGCGGGCGCCCAGGCGGTCGAGCAGCTGCTGCAGGTCGCTGGCGGCATTGCGCTCGGGCGCGAGGAAGTCCGCCTGCCGTGTCACCGGCGCGGTGAAGGCGTCGGCCGCGAGGACCAGGGCGCTCACCGCGGCGCCCGGCGGCGCGCCGGCGAGCCGCTCGCGCGCGAGGCGCAGGAACTGCGCGGCATCGCGCCCCGGCACCGACAGGCCGATAGGCAGGCGGAGCGGCGCGTGGCCACGCCGCTCGAGCACGAGCTCGAAGCGCTGCACGGCGCGGTCGGCGGCGCACAGGTAGCCGGCGAACTCGTGCAGCAGCCGCTGCAGCGGGAACAGCAGCGCGGTGGTGGCCTCCACGGGCAGCGGGAATTCGCAGCGCGCGTGCCAGCGCTCCGGCGGCCGCCAGGCCGGCAGCGGCGCGGGCATGCGCCCGGTGAGCTGCTGCAGGTAGCGGCTGGCCGCCGGGCCGAAGCGGCGCGCGATCGCCTCGTCCGGCATCCCGAGCAGCGTGCCGATGCTGCGGATGCCGGCGCTGTCGCAGGCCGCGAGCGTCGCCTCGGGCAGCGCCAGTAGGCCCGGCGGCAGCGGCCCGAGCCGCGCGCGCAGCCCGGCGAGCGTCGTCACCGGCGCCGGTTCGCCGGCACGCGCCAGCAGCGCGGCGCCGGCGCTGGTCGGCGCCACGCCGCAGCGCGTGCTGTAGCCCAGGGGTTCGAGCGCCGCGTGCAGGCGCGCCAGCAGCGGCTCGAGTCCGCCGAACAGCGTGCGGCTGGCGCCGAGTTCGAGCCACAGGCCGGGCCCGCCGCCGGTCTCGGCGCAGGGACACGTGGCTGCTCCACCGCAGCGCCCAGGCCGCGAGGCGCTCGAGCGCGGCCCGCCAGGCCGGCGCGCCGCCCGGTGCCGGCGCGTCGGCGCCGGCCAGCGCCTCATGCGCCAGCCGCGGCAGCTGGATGCACAACCACAGCATGCGGACGCCCGCCACGGGCCTTGATGATGCGGACCTCGAGTCCGTCGTCCCGCGGCGCGAGCTGCAGGCGCAGCGCCGCGGGCGAAGGCGTGGCCGCGGCGGCGGCCGGCCGGAAGAGGAAGCCGAGCGATCCGGCGCTCTCGGCCGCGAGCTGCAGGCGGCGCAGCAGAGCGATCGGCCGGCGCCGCCGGCCACAGCAGCACCGCGCCCAGGCCGGTGCAGCGCAGCGCCTGCTCGGCCGCCCACAGCGTCTCGCGTTCATCGCGCGTCGCCACCAGCAGCAGGCGCCCGAGGTCGATGCCGCCCTGCGCCAGCCCGGCGGCGCAGGGCAGGTGGGGCGGCGCGATCCAGGCCTGCGCGAGGCCGGCACGGTCCAGGCCGGCGAGCGCCGGCAGCAGCAGCGCGAGTTCACCGATGCCGGGGGTATCGGCGAGCAGCTCGGTGAGCGCGCCGCGCGGCCAGCCGCCTTCGGGCAGCACGGCATCGAGCGCCGCGAGCCCGGAGGGCGCGGCGACGGCGCCGGGCGCCGCGGCGCGCGTGCCCCGGCACAGCGTCGCGAGCCCGGCGAGCAACGCCGCGCGATCGGCGGGCCCTTGCAGCGGGAGCGGCATCGGCGATCCCCCGGGTCAGCGGCGCCGCGGCAGGCCGGCGCGCACGACGCCGACGACCAGCCCCTCGATGACGCAGGCCTCGCTCGCGAGGTCGATCTCGAGCGGCGCGTAGGCGTCGTTGGCGGGCTCGAGCCGCAGCAGCGAGCCGCGGCGCCGGTAGATCTTCACCGTGGCTTCCTCGCCCAGGCGCGCGACCACGACCTGCCCGTTGGCCACCGCGGCGGTGCGGTGCACGGCGAGGATGTCGCGGTCGAGGATGTCGGCGTCGCGCATGCTGTCGCCGTGCACCCGCAGGAGGAAATCGGCCGCGGGGCGGAACAGCGCCGGATCGATCAGCAGCTCGTCCTCGATGTTGCCGGTGGCGAGCGTGGGCACGCCGGCGGCGACGCGGCCGTAGAGCGGCAGGCGGGGCAGGGGCCGGGCCGGCGCCACGCCGCCCTCCGCCAGGCGGATGCCGCGGGCGATGCCGGGCTCGAGGCGCAGGTACCCCTTGCGCTCGAGCGCGCGCAGGTGCTGCTCGATGCCCTGGCGGTTGCGCAGGCCCAGCGCCAGCGCGAGCTCGGCGCGCGTCGGCGGCATGCCGTGGCGCTCGAGATGGTGCTGGATGCGCTGCAGAACCTGCCGTTGCCGGGGGCTCAAGGCGCCGTGGGAGGGGTGTTGGTCGGATACCATACAAAATCATGGTATTCGAGCGGCCGGCCCTTGCCAAGTGGATTCCGGAAACCGATTTAACTTGCTGTTTTTACTGATTATCAAACCCGCGTGATCCACTTCAAGGATGTGCGCGGGCACTGGCTGCACCCCGTGCTGCCACGCATCAAGAAACCCTGTTCCCGACCGATACCGGCGGGCATGCGCCGCCACGCCCGGATTCGTGGCGGCCATCCCGACTGACCCCGATTCACACATGGAACCGTGCACGTCATGAACCCCACCCGATCCGCGCTGCTGCTGATCCCGCTGCTGCTCGCCGGCACCCTGGCGCATCCCGTCCATGCCGCAGGCGCCGGCGACGGCCTGCTCGACCTCAGCATCGAGCAGCTGCTCGACATGGAGGTCACCTCGGCCTCGCGCAAGAAGCAGCCGCTGTCGCAGGCGGCCGCCGCGGTCTTCGTGATCACGCAGGATGACATCCGTCGCAGCGGCGCGCGCAACATCCCCGAGGCGCTGCGCCTCGCCCCCGGGCTGCAGGTCGCGCAGATCGACGCCAACAAGTGGGCGATCACCGCCCGCGGCTTCATGGGCCGCTACGCCAACAAGCTGCTGGTGCTGATGGACGGGCGCACGCTCTACACGCCCTCGTTCTCGGTGGTGTTCTGGGACGTGCAGGACACGCTGATGGACAACATCGAGCGCATCGAGGTGATCCGCGGGCCCGGCGGCACGCTCTGGGGCAGCAACGCCGTCAACGGCATCATCAACATCATCACGCGCGACGCGCGCCAGTCGCGCGACGGCCTGCTGACCGCCGGCGCCGGCACCCAGGATGCCGTGAGCGGCGCGCTGCGGCTCGGCGGCGGCAACGATACGCTCGGCTACACCGGCTTCGCCAAGTACGCCCGCGCCACGGGCAACCAGGATCCGGCCGGCGCGACGACCGCCGACGGCTGGCGGCAGGCGCGCGTCGGCGGGCGCCTCGACTGGACGCGGCGCGAGGGCGAGACGCTGACCGCCACCGCCGAGGTCTATTCGGGCCGCTCCGGCGAGACCGTGCAGCTCGGCGCGCTGTCCCCGCCCTACGTGCAGCGCATCGGCCGCTCCGATGGCGTGCGCGGCGCCTTCGTGCTCGGGCGCTGGACGCGCCAGTGGGATGCAGGGCAGGAGAGCAGCGTGCAGCTGGTGCTCGATACGACCCACCGCGACACCGTGCTGTTCGGCGAGGACCACGACAGCGCCGAGATCGAGGCGCAGCAGCACTTCGCCCTCGGCCGGCGCCATGACCTGGTCGCCGGGCTCAACTACCGCTGGAACAGCTTCGACTTCCGGCAGGGCACCGCCGCGCAGTTCGGCGCCCGCTCGCCCACCGACTCGCGCTACAGCGTCTTCCTGCAGGACGAGATCGCGCTCGCCGGCGGCCGCGTGCTGCTGACGCTGGGCTCGAAGTTCGAGCACAACGGCCTCTCGCCGCGCAACGTCGAGGTGCTGCCCAACGTGCGCGCCGCCTGGCAGGTCGCCGCCAACCAGACGCTGTGGGGCGCCGTGACCGGGTCGGTGCGCACGCCTTCGTACGCGGACCTGGCGCTGACGGCGACCGGCGTCGGCCAGCCGGGCGTGATCCCGCCGCTGACGGCGGCCAATCCGCTGCCGCTGCCGCTGCAGGTGCAGATCGTCGGCAATCCCGCCATCGGCTCGGAGAAGCTGCGCGCCTTCGAGCTCGGGTACCGCGGCCGCCTCGGCCGGGACCTCTCGATCGACCTGGCCGCGTACCTGAACGACTACTCCGACCTGCGCGGGCTGCAGCCGCTCGGCCTGTATTGCGACTCGACCGGCGAATTCCTCGACCCGAACGCGCCGTCGGCCTGCCTGTTCACCTCGCAGAGCCTCTTCATGCGCTTCCAGTTCATCAACTCGCAGAAGGTGCGTACCAGCGGCGCCGAGCTGGCGCTCGACTGGCGCGCGGCCCGCTGGATGCGCCTGGTCGGCACCTACAGCTACCAGCACGTCCAGTCGCGCACGCCGGCTCCTGCCTTCCAGGAGGACATGCCGCGCAAGAATCCGGGCAGCGTGCTGACTGTGCGCGGCGAGATCACGCTGCGCGGCAATGTCGAGCTGGTGCCGCAGCTGCGCTACTTCGGCGCGCTGGCGCCGCTGCATATCCCGAGCCAATGGAACGCCGACCTGCGGCTCGCCTGGCGGCCGCGCGCCGACGTCGAGCTGGCGCTGACCGGCCACGACCTGCTGCATTCGCGCCGGCTGCAGTTCATCGCCGAGGAGGGCGACCTGGTGCCGACGCAGATCGAGCGCTCGCTGTCCGCCTCGCTCCGCTGGGCGTTCTGAACCGATCGTGGCACGGGACTTCCAGGCGAGGCACGGCGTGAGGCGGCGATGCCGGCTGGCGGGCATCGGGCTCGGTGCCCTGCTGCTCCTGTGGAGCGGTGCCGCCGCGCCCGTGCAGCCGGTGGGCGAATACGAGCTCAAGGCGGTGCTGATCTTCAAGATCGCCAAGTTCGTGCGCTGGCCCGACAGCGCCTTCGCCTCGCGTTCCGATCCGCTGCAGGTGTGCGTGATCGGCGCCGATCCCTTCGGCCCGCTGCTCGATGCCATCGAAGGCCAGGGCGTGCAGTCGCATCCGGTCAGCGTGCACCATTATGCCGAGGTCGGCGCCGGCGCCTCCGGCTGCCACGTCGTCTTCCTGGCTGGCTCCGGCGCCGAAGCGCTCGGCCCGGGCCTGCGGGCGCTGGCCGGCAGGCCGGTGCTCACCGTCGGCGACGCGGCGGATTTCGCCCGCGCCGGCGGCGTCGTCGGCATGCGTACCAGCGCCGGCAAGCTGCGCTTCGAGGTGAACACCGCCGCGGCCGCGGCGCAGGGCCTGGAGATCAGCGCGCAGCTGCTGCAGCTCGCGACGCTGGTCACCGGCCGGGAGGCGCGGCCATGATCGCCGGCTGGCTGCGGCGCGCGCCGCTGCGCACCAAGCTGCGGGTCGTCATGCTGACCGCCGTCAGCGTGGCGCTGTTCAGCGTCGCGCTGCTGCGCATCGGCCTGGAGGCCTTCGAGCTGCGGCGCGAATTCCGCGAGCAGATGACTACGCTCGCCAGCGTCATCGCGCAGAACGGGGCGGCCGCCATCGAGTTCGACGACCGCAGCGCCGTGCAGCGCCTGCTCGAGTCGCTCCAGGCCGAGCCGACCGTGGCCACCGTCACGATCTACGATCGCTACGGCCACGTGTTCGCGCAGCGCGCGTTCCGCGCCAATGCGCCGCAGCTGTCCGAGGCGGAGGTGGGCGAGCTGCTGCGCGCCGGGCGTACCGGCGGCGCCAGCGCCACGCTGTACACCGGCATCGCGACGCTGCACCTGGCCGAGCCGGTGATCTACGGCGGCGAGTACTTCGGCTCGCTGTACCTGGTCGCGGTGCCCGATGTCGGCGGCATCATCGCCTGGTCCGTGCTGGCGATGCTGATGGCGGCGCTGCCGGCCGCGCTGGTGGCGACGCTGCTGTCCGGCGGCCTGCAGCGGGTCGTGTCCGGGCCGATCCGCGAGCTGTCGTCGCTGACGCGGCACGTCTCGGAGCACTCGGACTTCGACGTGCGCGGCGAACGCATCAGCGACGACGAGGTCGGCGACCTGGTCGACGGCTTCAACCACATGCTCGAGCAGGTCGCGACGCGCGATCGGCGGCTGCAGCTGATCCAGCAGGACCTGCAGGAGATGGTGGCCTCGCGCACCCGCAGCCTCGAGACGGTGAACGCGCAGCTGACGCATTCGGTGGCCGAGCTGCGCGTGGCCCGCGATCGCGCCGAGTCGGCCAGCCGCGCCAAGAGCGAGTTCCTGGCGCGCATGAGCCACGAGATCCGTACGCCGATGAACGGCGTGCTCGGCATGACCGAGCTGCTCGGCGCGACGGTGCTCGACCGCCGCCAGCGGCAGTACGCCGACACGATCCGCAATTCGGCCGAGGCGCTGCTCGGCATCATCAACGACACGCTCGACTTCTCCAAGATCGAGGCCGGACGGCTCGAGATCGACAACAGCCCCTTCGACCTCGAGGACGTGATGGAGGAGGCGGTCGAGCTGCTGGCCGAACGCGCCCAGGCGAAGGGGCTGGAGCTCATCTGCCAGGTGCCGCCGGGCCTGAACCGCGCCTACCGCGGCGATGGCATGCGGCTGCGGCAGGTGCTGGTCAACCTGCTCGGCAACGCCGTCAAGTTCACCGAGCGCGGCCAGGTCGTCGCCAGCGTCGCGCTGCAGTCGCTGGCGGCCGAGGCCGCCGTGCTGCGCTTCGAGGTGCGCGATACCGGCATCGGCATCCGGCCCGAGAACCAGCAGATGATCTTCGATTCGTTCTCGCAGGAGGACGGGACCACCACGCGCCGCTTCGGCGGCACCGGGCTCGGGCTGGCGATCTCGCGCCAGCTGGTGCGGCTGATGGGCGGCGAGATCGGCGTCGACAGCGCCCCGGGGCGCGGTTCCACCTTTCAGTTCACGGTGCGGCTGCAGCCGGAGCCCGGGCGGCTCGAGCAGCTGCATCCCGAGGCGCTGATCGGCGGGCGCGTGCTGGTGGTCGATGACAACGCCACCAACCGCGAGATCCTGCGCGGCCACCTGGAGAGCTGGCACATGGAGGTCGCCGACGCCGCCGATGGCGCGCAGGCGCTCGCCGAGCTGCACGGCGCGGCGCGGCGCGGCGAATCCTTCGACCTGGTACTGCTCGATTTCGACATGCCGGGCATGAACGGCATGAGCGTGGCGCGCGCCATCCACGCCAACCCGGTGCTGCGCGAAGTGCGCACCGTGCTGCTGAGTTCGGTGTCGGGCCACACCAGCGAGGAGGAGTGGCGTGCCGCCGGCGTGGCCGCCTGCCTCACCAAGCCGGTACGGCGCGCCTACCTGCACACCTGCCTGCGGCGGCTGCTGTCCGAGGCCACCACCTCCGGGACCGGCGAGCGGCTTCCCGCGGTGCGCCGCCACGTGGCCGCGCGCCTCGGGCTGCGCGTGCTGCTGGTCGAGGACAATCCGGTCAACCAGGAGGTCGCCTGCGGCATGCTCGAGCAGCTTGGCTGCGAGACCGTGGTGGCCGGCAATGGCCGGCTGGGCGTATCGGCCTGCATCGGCGGGCGCTTCGACGTGGTGCTGATGGATTGCCACATGCCCGAGATGGACGGCTACGAGGCGACGCGGGCGATACGTGACTGGGAGCGCAGCGAGGCGCGCGCGCGCATGCGCGTGGTCGCTCTGACGGCCAATGCCGTGGAAGGGGATCGCGAGAAGTGCCTGGCCGCCGGCATGGACGCCTACCTCGCCAAGCCGTTCACGCTCGAGCAGCTGCGTCGCATGCTCGCCCAGGAGCGCGCGGGCGCGGCGCGCCCGGCAGGCGAGGCGCCGGCGGCGGCCGCGATGCTGCAACCGGCCGAGGCGACGCGTGCGTCACGGTCGGCGCCCGCGGCATTGGCATTGGCATCGGCATCGGCAGCGATACCGACATCGAAGCCGGTGCCGGCCACCGCCAACGCCAGCGACGCGCCACTGGATGAACGCGCGCTCGCGCAGATCCGCGCGTTGCAGAAGCCCGGCGGTCCCGACCTGCTGGGCCGGGTCGTTGGCCTGTACCTCGAGAGCTCGCGCCAGCTGACGGAACGGCTGTGCGCCGCGCTCGCGGCCGGCGATGCCGCCGGGCTGCGCGAGGCCGCGCACGCGCTCAAGTCGAGCAGCGCCAACGTGGGCGCCACGGCCCTGGCGGAACTGGCGCGGCGCCTCGAGGCGCTGGGTCGCAGCGCCGAGCTCGAGCCGGCGGCACCGCTGTGCGCGCAGCTGCTGCGCGAGTACCGCCGCGTGGTCGAGGCGCTGCGCGGCCTGGGGGCTGCCGCATGAACGCACCGCTCGCCGGGCGCCCGCTGGTGCTGCTGGCCGACGACGATCCGGCCTCGCGGCTGCTGACCGAGAGCGCCCTGGACGGCGCCGGCTTCGAGGTGCGCAGTGCCGCCGACGGCCACGCGGCCCTGGCGGAGCTCGAGCACTGCACGCCGGCGCTGGTGCTGCTCGACGTGGAGATGCCCGGGCTCGACGGCTTCGCGGCGTGCGCCGCGATCCGCGCCTCCGGGCGGCATCGCGACGTGCCGATCGTCATGCTGACCGGGCACGACGATGCCGAATCGGTCGATCGGGCCTATGCGCTCGGCGCCACCGACTTCATCAGCAAGCCGATCATCTGGGCGACGCTGCCGCACCGGCTGCGGCACCTGATCGCGGCGGCCGCGCACCTGGGCGCGCTGCGCGCCAGCGAGCAGCGCAACCGCGCGCTGCTGGCGGCGCTGCCGGACCGCACCTACGTCGTCGACCGGCACGGCATCGTCATCGAGGACCTGGGCCGGGCCGAGGGCGCCGCCGGTTTCACCGGCTGCCGCCTCGAGCAGGTCCTGTCGGTCGACGGCGCGCGGCAGGCGCGCGAGGTGCTGCACGCGACGCTGGCGACGCGCGTGCCGCAGAGCCTCGAGCACGAGGAGTCCGCCGACGGCCGCGCCTTCGAGAGCCGCATGGTGCCGCACGGCGAGGACGCGGTGCTGGTCATCGTGCGCGACATCACCAACCGGCGCCGTTCCGAGGCGCGCATCCAGCACCTGGCCTATTTCGACCAGCTGACCGGGCTGCCCAACCGGCAGCAGTTCGTGCGCGAGCTGCGGCGCGCGATCCGCCAGACGCGGCGCAGCGACCGCCACGTCGCGGTGCTGTACATCGACCTCGACCAGTTCAAGCGCATCAACGACACGCTCGGCCACAGCGTCGGCGACGCGCTGCTGAAGTCGGTGGGCGCACGGCTCGAGTCGAGCGTGCGCGCCAGCGACTTCGTCGCGCGCGTGCTGCCGGCGGACGGGCAGGCGGTGCACTTCGCGCGCCTCGGCGGCGACGAATTCGTCGCCCTGATCACCGGCGCGCGCTCGCACGAGGAGGTCGACGGCGTCGCGACGCGCATCCTCGAGACGCTGGGCGCGCCGTTCCGCTACGAGGAACACCAGCTGGTGGTGACGCCGAGCATCGGCGTGGCCATCTATCCCGAGCACGGCCGCGCGGTCGAGGACCTGCTGATGCACGCCGACGCGGCCATGTACCAGGCCAAGGCGGCCGGCCGCAACCGCCGCTGCTTCTACTCCAGCACGATGACGGCGCGCTCGCTCGAGCGGCTCGAGCTCGAGAACGACCTGCGCGTGGCGCTGGCCGGCGGCGCGTTGCAGCTGTACTACCAGCCGAAGGTCGCCGTGGCGAGCGGCCGGATCCATGGCGTCGAAGCCCTGCTGCGCTGGCACCACCCGGCCCGCGGCTGGATCGCGCCGAGCCAGTTCATCCCGCTGGCCGAGGAGACCGGGCTGATCACGCGCCTCGGCGAGTTCGTGCTGGAGCGCGCCTGCCGCCAGGTGCGTGCCTGGGAACTGGGCGGGCTGGGCGTGCCGCACGTGGCGGTCAACGTCTCGAGCCAGCAGTTCGCCCAGGGCGCCATCTGCGACGTCGCGCTGCGCAAGGTGTGGGAAGCGGGCATCCGTCCCGAAGCGATCCAGCTGGAGATCACCGAGACCCTGATGCTGCAGGACGTCGACGAGAACATCGGCATCCTGCGACGGCTGCGCGAGGCCGGCTTCAGCCTGGCGGTCGACGACTTCGGCACCGGCTATTCCTCGCTCAGCTACCTGAAGAAGTTCCCGATCGATGCGCTGAAGATCGATCGCTCCTTCGTCTGCAACCTGCACACCGACCATGATGATGCCGCCATCTGCGCGGCCATCCTGGCGATGGCCCACGAGCTCGGGCTCGAGGTGGTGGCCGAGGGCGTCGAGAACGAGGAGCAGCTCGACTTCCTGCGCAGCCACCATTGCGATGTCGTGCAGGGCTACCTCACCGGCGTGCCGTTGCCGGCGGACGAAGTGGAGCAGGCGATCCGGGCCGTCGCCACCAGGCGCCTGCCGAGCGTCGGCGCCGCCTGAGGCGCGGTCGCGGCGCGGCGAGCGGCGCGTCCTAGCGGGCGGCGGAGGCGGGCGTCGCGGGCGCGATCGCGGTGGCCGTGGCGGACGCCGGCGCGGTCCACGGCGCATCGGGCCCGAAGCCGGCGCCGGCGAGCCAGCCGGCCACCGCGGTCGCCGGCATCGGCCGGCCGAACAGGTAGCCCTGGAACAGGTGCGCGCCCAGCGACTGCAGCTGGCCGAGGGCCGCGTCGTTCTCCACGCCCTCGATGATCACTTCCATGCCGAAGCTGCGGCCGATCGACAGGGCCGCCGCCAGGATGGTCTCGCCGCCCTTGCCGAGGTTGGCGGTGAAGCAGCGGTCGACCTTGATCGCATCGGCCGGCATGCGCTGCAGGTAGGCGAGCGAGGAATAGCCGGTGCCGAAGTCGTCGATCGCGATCCGCACGCCGCGCGCGTGCAGCGCGTCCATCGTCGCCAGCACCTTGTCGGTGTCGCGCGAGAACACCGACTCGGTGAGCTCGAGCTCCAGCGTCGCCGGCGACATGCCGCTGAGGCGCAGCGCGTCGTCGACATGGGTGAGGAAGGCGTCGTTCAGCAGCTGCTGCATGGAGACGTTGACCGCGATCGCGCCGGCGCACTGGCCCACCAGGCTGCGCGACTCCATGCAGGCACGGCGCAGCACCCAGTTGCCGAGGCGCGGCATCTCGCCGCTCTCCTCGGCCAGCGGGATGAACTCCGAAGGCGGCACCTGGCCGAACTCCGGGTGGTGCCAGCGCAGCAGTGCCTCGAGCGAACGCACGCGGCGGCGCTGCAGGTCGATGATCGGCTGGAAGTGCAGCTCGAGGCGGTCGGTGTCGATCGCCTCGCGCAGCGCGGTCAGCATGCGGAAGCGCTGCTCGGAGCGCCGCGCGGCGTCGGGCCGGAACAGGCAGCTGGCGCCACCGCCGAGCAGCTTGGCCTCGTGCGCCGCGATGCCGGCGTTGCGCACCGCCGCCTCGGCGTCGCGCGCCTGGCCGGGCACGTGCGTGACGCCGACGCTGATCAGCGGCCGCAGCAGGGCGTCGCCGTGCGCGACCGGGATGCTGAGCACGGCGATCAGCACGTCGGCGACGGCGCCGAGCCGCGTCGGGTCGGTATCCGGCGCCGGCAGCAGCACCGCGAACTCGTCGCCGGCCCAGCGTGCCAGGCACAGCGCGCGCTCGCACTGCTGCTGCAGCCGGCGCGCCACCGTCACGATCACGTGGTCGCCGGCGACCTGGCCCTGGGCGCTGTTGATCTCGCGCAGGTTGTCCAGGTTCAGCAGCAGCAGCGCGCACGGACGGTGCTCGGCGCACACGGTGGCGAGCTGCTGGCGGAAGCGCGCGCGGCTCGCGAGGCCGGTCTGCACGTCGAGGTTGACCAGCTCGGCGGCGAGGCTGCGCCGGATGCCGCTGTGATCGACGCTGTTCTCCCGCGCGCGCTCGACGGCCGTGGCGACCGCCTGGTGCAGCTGCGAGGGCGGGCAGGGCTTGGTGAGGAAGCAGTGGATCTGTCCCTCGTTGACCGCCGCGCTCGCCGAGCTGACGTCGGTCTGGCCGGTGAGCAGGATGCGCGCGGCGCGTGGTGCCACGCGGCGCGCCTCGGCCAGCAGCCCGGCGCCGCTCATGCCGGGCATGCGCATGTCCGAGATCACCACGTCGATCGTCGGATCGCGCTCGAGCAGCCGCAGCGCATCGGCGCCGTTGGTCGCGCTGAGCACCTGGTAGTGGCGCCCGAGCTGCAGCTCCAGGCCGCGCAGCACCTGGGGCTCGTCGTCGACGCACAGTACGCGCTGTCGTGGCATGCCGGGGTTATCGGCCGGCCGCGGTGCGCCTTGAGCGGGCGGGAGGCCGGCGGGGGCGGTCGCCGTTCATGCTAGTCTTTGCCGCCATGCAGCGCTCGCCGGCAACCGGGTGGACATCCGCATGGGCGGCGGCGGCAGCCCTGGCGCTGCCGGCGGCGGCGGCCGCGACCACCTACGAGCTCGCCGATCCCCAGGTCGCCGTGGTGGGCGAGGACTTCCACGTCCGGACCGTCTACGAGGACACGCTCTACGACCTGGCGCGCCGCTACAGCCTGGGTTCCGAGGAGCTCATCCGCGTCAATCCGCGGGTCGATCCGTGGCTGCCGGGCGCGGATCGCGACCTGCTGGTGCCCAACCGGCACATCCTGCCCTCGGGCCCGCGCACCGGCATCGTCGTGAACCTGCCCGAGCACCGGCTGTACTACTATCCGAAGCCGGCGCGCGGCAAGCCGCAGCAGGTGGTGACCTTCCCGGTCAGCATCGGCAAGATGGACTGGCGCACGCCGCTCGGCGAGACGCGCGTCATCGCGCGGCAGAAGGATCCCGTCTGGTATCCGACCGAGTCGGTGCGCCGCGAGCACGCCGAGGCCGGCGAGACGCTGCCGGACCACGTGCCGCCCGGCCCGGAAAACCCGCTGGGCAATTTTGCGCTGCGGCTGGCTGCGGGCAAGGGTACCTACCTGATCCACGGCACCAACAACCCGATCGCCGTCGGCCTGGCCGTGACCCACGGCTGCATCCGCATGTACCCCGAGGACATCGAGGCGCTGTTCGGCATGGTGAAGACCGGGACGCCGGTGCGCATCATCGACGAGCCGGTCAAGGTGGCCTGGGTCGGCGGCGAGCTGCTGCTGGAGGCGCACCCGCCCATCAACGCGGTGGGCGAGACCGTCGAACCGGACCTGCCGCAGTTCGAGGCGCTGCTCGCCGCCGCGGTCGGCGAGAATCCGCTGGCGATCCACTGGGACTACGCGCGCGATGTGCTGCAGCGCGCCGATGGCGTGCTGGCGACGGTCGGCCTCGCCACCGAAGTCGCGACCGACGGCGAAGCGGCGCCGGCGGCGGCGCCGGCGCCGCCGCCATCGCCGGCCGCAGCGGCAACCGAGGGCAAGGGGAGCAAGCGATGAGGATGCGTGACCTGGCTGTGTGGAGCGTCGCCGTCGGAGCCGGCGCACTGGTTGCCGCGGCGGCGTTGGCGGCGGCGGGCAGCGCCGAGGTGCAGCGCGCGCGCAGCCTGCGGCCCGATGTCGCGCACGGCGCCCAGCTGTATGCCGGCTGCACGGCCTGCCACGGGAGCGACGGCGCCGGCGAGCCCAACGGCACGGTGCCACGCATCGCCGCCCAGCATGCCTCGGTGCTGATCCAGGAGATCAGCGATTTCCGGCAGCGGCGGCGCTGGGACCTGCGCATGGAGCAGGTGGCCGGCGGGCATCGGCTCGGCGGCGCGCAGGACATCGCCGACGTCGCCGCCTATGTCGCGGGCCTGGGCGGCGAGCTGCGGCCGGCGACCGGCGATGGCGAGTACCTGCAGCGCGGCGCGTCGGCCTACCTGCGCGCATGCGCCAGCTGCCACGGCGCCAGCGGCCAGGGCGACGCCGCCACCGCCGTGCCGCGCCTGGCCGGCCAGCACGCGCCGTACCTCCTGCGGCAGATGCAGGAGTCGGCGACCAACGGCCGGCCGAACATGGCCGCGAGCCATGTCGCGGTGCTGCGCACGCTGAGCTACGAGGACTTCGCCGGCGCCGCCGACTACCTCTCGCGCATGCGCCCGCGCCTGGCCGCCGCCGCGGCGGAGTGAGCGGCGCTACAGCGGGGTGATCGGGAAGGCGCTGAGCGGCGTGAAGCGCCGCCGGCGCACGTGCGAGCGGAAGCCGGGCGGCTTGACCACCAGGATGTCGCTCGGCAGCCGGTCCATCAGGCGCTGGGCGGTGTGGCCGATGATCAGGTTGCGCAGTCCCGAGCGCGACACCGCTCCCATCACCACGGTCGACGCGCGCGTGCGGCGCGCGATGGCCGGCAGCTCGATCTCCACATCGCCGCGCGCCAGGTGCAGCCGACGCGCGCCGAGGCGCAGCGGTTTCGCCAAGCGCGCAAAGCCGCGCGCGATGGCGCGCTGGTAGCTGCGCACCGCCTCGGGCGGCACGTACATCGGCTCGGCCACCGAGGGCGAGGCCGGCAGCACCATCGTCAGCGGCAGCCAGGCGTGCGCCACGTGCAGCTCGCCCGCGAGCAGGCGAGCGAGGCCCGCGGCCTGCCGCAGGATCGTGCGGTCCAGGCGCGCCGGCTTGTCATGGGCGTGCAGCGGATCGACGGCCGCGAGCACGCTGCCGTCGCGACGCGTGCCGCGGCTGCGCACGATCAGCAGCGGGCAGGGGCAGCCGCGTACCAGCTCCCAGTCGACGCTGCCGAACAGCCAGCGCGCGGTGCGGCCGTGGCCATGGGTCTCGGTGACCACCGGTCGGCGCCGATCTGCTGCGCGCGGCGCACGATGGCCGCCCAGGCCGGGTGGTCCCATTCGACATGCACGCTGACGCGCAGGCCCTCGAAGGGCCGGGCCGCCGCCAGCCGCTGCAGCCGCACGCGCGCACCGTGTGCCGCCTCGCGCATCACGGCGCGCATCTCGTGCCCCCGGCGGGCGTGAGGGTGCGCAGGTAGCTCGGATCGCCCAGGCCATGGAACAGCTCGACCGACGCACCGGAGCGGCGCGCGATCTCGGCCGTGCGGACATGGCCCGGCGGTGCGGGTGGTCGAGATGGCCGACGGCCAGCAGGATGGTTTTATACATAGCGTGGGGAATGTGCACCAATTCGGGACGGCCCGCATCCGGATTCGCCCGGCTCCGCGCCGGGACGGGCACCGCAATCACCGGTTCCGGTGCCCCGCAGCAAGCCCTCTTCAAGAGGAGTTGAACACCGTCGCAGATCAGCTATAGTGCGCTCCCCCGCGGGATGCGTATTCCGCACGTAAGTATCTGAAAAGACTCAGCATTTACAGATAGCATCATGTCCGAGCGCGACAGCGAGAACTTCGACATCGACGGCGACTTCACCGTCGAGTCCGAGGACAGCACCGACTACGACGGCATCCTCGCCCGCGTGGACAAGCGGGTGCGCAACCAGGGCAAGCGCGGCAAGGCCGCCTGGAGCCGCCTCGAGGAAGTGCTCGCCGACCGCAAGCTCGAAAAGGACCTGCGGGACGTCTTCGACGACGACGAGCTTTGATGGCCGCCCACGCCCCCTGGGTCGTCCTCAAGTTCGGCGGCACCAGCGTTTCCTCCTGCAGAACTGGCGCAACATCGCCAGCGTCGTGCGCGAGCGGCTCGCCGACGGCCGGCGCGTGCTCATCGTGCACTCGGCGGTCAGCGGGATCACCGACCGCCTGGAGAAGCTGCTGGCGGCGGCGCTCGCCGGCGCGCACGAGCCGGTGCTCGCGGCCATCGAGGAACGGCACCGCCAGCTCGTGGACGAGCTCGGCGTGGGCGTCAGCACCGAGCTGGAGCGCTACTTCACCGAGCTGCGGCAGGTGGCCGCGGGACTCGCGCTGATGCGCGAGCTCAGCGATCGCACCCGTGCCCGCGTGATGGCCAACGGCGAGCTGATGGCGACCGAGATCGGCGCGCGCTTCCTGGCCGCGCAGGGCATCGCCGCGTCCTGGTGGGATGCGCGCAACGGCCTGCACGCCGAACAGCGCGCCAGCGCCTCGCAGCGCGCCAGCTACCTCTCGGCGACCTGCGACTTCGGTCCCGACGTGCAGCTGGGCGCGACGCTCGCGGCGCTCGGGCCGGTGGTCATCACGCAGGGCTTCATCGCCAGCGACGCCGCCGGCGACACCGTGCTGCTGGGCCGCGGCGGCTCGGACACCTCCGGCGCGTACTTCGCGGCGAAGCTGCAGGCCGAGCGGCTGGAGATCTGGACCGACGTGCCCGGCATGTTCAGCGCCAATCCGCGCTCGACGCCGGCGGCGCGCCTGTTGCGCGCGCTGCACTACGACGAGGCGCAGGAGATCGCCAGCAGCGGCGCCAAGGTGCTGCACCCGCGCTGCATCCTGCCGGCCAAGATCGGCGGCATCCCGCTGTGGGTGTTCGCCACGCAGACGCCCAAGCTCGAGGGCACGCACATCAGCGCCGGCGGCACCGACGGCGCCGCGCAGGTCAAGGCCGTCTGCATCAAGAAGGGCATCACGCTGGTCTCGCTCGACAGCCCGGGCATGTGGCACGAGGTCGGGTTCCTCGCCGACGCCTTCCAGGTGTTCAAGCGCCACGGCCTCTCGGTCGACCAGGTGTCGACCTCCGAGACCAACGTCACCGTGTCGCTCGACCCGCAGGCCAACACGCTCGACGGCGCGGCGCTCGAGCGGCTCACCGCCGAGCTCGGGCAGCTGTGCCGCACGCAGGTGATCGGGCCCTGCGCATCGGTGAGCCTGGTCGGCCGCAACATCCGCGGCATCCTGCACCAGCTCGGCGGCGCACTCGAGCTGTTCGCCGAGCAGCGCATCTACATGGTGAGCCAGGCGGCCAACGACCTGAACTTCACCTTCGTCGTCGACGAGGACCAGGGCGACCGGCTGGTGCAGGAACTGCACGACCTGCTGATCCGCCCGGCGCGCGGCGACGCCGTGCTCGGGCCCACCTGGGAGCAGCTGTTCGGCGCCAAGGCCGCGACGGCGCCTGGCCCCGCGCCCTGGTGGCGCCGGCGGCGCGCGGAGCTGCTGCGCCTCGGCGCCGAGCACGACTGCGCCTACGTCTACGAGCTCGACAGCGTGCGCGAGGCGGCGCGCGCGCTGCGTGCGGTCGGCGGCGTCGACCGGCTGTTCTACGCGATGAAGGCCAATCCGCATCCCGAGCTGCTGCGCGCGCTGGCGGCCGAGGGCGTCGGCTTCGAGTGCGTGTCGCGCGGCGAGGTCGAGCGCGTGCTGGCGACGCTGCCCTCGATCGAGCGCACGCGCGTGCTGTACACGCCGAACTTCGCGGCGCGCGCCGAGTACCGCTGGGCGCTGGCGGCCGGCGTGCACGTCACCATCGACAACCTCTACGTGCTGCGCGCCTGGCCGGAGGAGTTCCGCGGCCGCGCGCTGTTCGTGCGCCTCGACACCGGCACCGGCCGCGGGCACCACCAGCACGTGAAGACGGCCGGCGCGCAGTCGAAGTTCGGCGTGCCGCTGGCGGAGGTCGCCGAGCTGCGCGAGCTGGCGGCGCGCCACCAGGTGCGCATCGTCGGCCTGCACGCGCACCCGGGCAGCGGCATCTTCGACGTGGCGAGCTGGGCCGATACCGCGGCGCTGCTGCTCGAGGTCGCGCACCAGCTGCCGGAGGTGCGCTGCATCGACCTCGGCGGCGGGCTGGGCGTGAGCGACAGCCAGCAGCGCGCCGGGGTCGACCTGCAGCAGCTCGGCACGGCGCTGCGCGCGGTGCGCGAGCGGCGCTCGGAGATCGAGTTCTGGCTGGAGCCGGGACGCTACTTCGTCGCGGCGGCCGGCGTGCTGCTGGCACGCGTCACGCAGACCAAGGCCAAGGACGACAACCGCTTCGTCGGCGTCGCCACCGGGATGAATTCCCTGATCCGCCCGGCGCTGTACGGTGCCTGGCACGACATCGTCAACCTGACGCGCCTCGACGCGCCGGCGACCGAGGTCGTCAACGTCGTCGGCCCGATCTGCGAGAGCGCGGATTTCCTCGGCCACGACCGGCTGCTGCCGCCGACCGCCGAAGGGGACGTGCTGCTGATCGCCAACGCCGGTGCCTATGGCCGCGCGATGAGCTCGCACTACAACCTGCGCGAGCCGGCGCCGGAGATCATCGTCTAGGACCGCCCGGGCCGGTTCGTGACGCAGTTCCGCCGCGGGCGCGGGCGCGGCTCCGCGTGACGCGGACGAAGGCACGTTATCGGCCGCCGGCCGCCGATCTTTAGCCTCAGCGGCGCCAATCTGCGACTTCTGTCACCTCTGGTCCCCGCGGCGCGTCAACAC
>JAXMGO010000039.1:0-15544 GCA_046347255.1 Steroidobacteraceae bacterium | reverse complement strand
TGCTCGCCGGTGTAGATCTTGATCAGCCAGGCATCGTACTCCGCGCCCCGGTGGCCGAGCTCGAGCAGCTCCTCGAGCATGATCGTGACCTTCTGGCCGTTCGGCGTGCCGAGCGAGTAGAGCTGCAGCGGATGCTTGCCGACCGGCAGTTCCTGCTCGTGCGTGGCGCCGGAGACCGGGCGGTTGATGTTGGCGAACTGCCCGCCGTTCTCCTTGTCCCACACCCACACTTTCGGCGGGACGTAGCCCGGGGGCTGGTTGCGGGAGGGATCGTCGTTGGCCATGTCGGTCTCCAGTCCTGGTGGTCAGTTGCCGCGGTCGAGGAAGTCGAGCACGATCGGATCGAGCCACTGCGCCCGCGTGGCGAAGGTTTCATGCGCCGTTCCCGGCAGTATGCACAGTTCGGCGCGCGGCAGGGCCCGGAAGATCTGCAGCGTGTGCTCGAGCTGGACCATGTCGCGGTCGCCCGAGACGACCAGCACGCGCCCCGGGACCCGGCGCAGCATGTCGAGCGTCAGTTCCGCGCGCGTCGGCGAGGACAGCCACAGCGCCCGGAGCTTGCCGTCGATGCGCTCCGCGCCGTGCGGCAGCTCCGCACGCAGGTCCTCGAGCGATTCCGCCGTGAACCCCTGCGGCGTGACGTTCACGCCGCTCACCACCACGCGGCGCACGAGCTGCGGATAGCGCGCCGCGAGCATCAGCGCGAGGATGCCGCCGTCGCTGAAGCCGACCACGTCGACCCGCGGCGCGCCGAGCGACACGAGCAGTGATTCGGTGTCGGCCAGCATGCCCGCGTAGCTCAGCGGGCCCGCCACGTCCGGCGTGCGGCCCTGCCCGGCCTGGTCGGGCAGGATCACGCGGTGGTGGCGCGCGTAGCCGGCAAGCTGCTGCTCGAAGGAACTCGCGCCCGACTGCCCGCCGCCGTGCAGCAGCAGCAGCGGCCGGCCCTGGCCGCGGACTTCGTAGTACATGCGGTGCGCATTGACCACCGCCCAGTGCGGGCCGTCGCCGAGCGCGGCGCTCGCGGCCGCCGGGGACACGGCCGGCGCCAGCAGCCCGGCCAGCATCGCCACCCACGGCCCCGCCCGCCGGCGACGCGACTCAACGCGTGGCAGCCAGGATCCCATCGGCGAGCTGGTCGTAATCTTCATCGAAATGATGGCCACCCGGTTTGCGTACCACGCGCAGCGCGCCCGCCTGTGGCAGCGTGCACAGGCTGTCGCCCGCCTCCTCCGTGCCGTAGATGCACAGCGCGCGCGACGCCGGCAGGGTCGCGAGCTGCGGTGCGATCTCCACCTGGCCCGCCGTCGCCGCGTTGCCGAACCAGCCGCGCGGATCGACCTCGAAGGCGGTGCGCCGCTCCGGCGACAGCAGCACGATGCCCTGCACCGTGGCCTGCACCTCGGGCTGCAGGTGGTTATAAAGGAAGGGCAGCACGTTGGCACCGAACGAGAAGCCGATCAGCAGCACGCGGTCGCGATGCCACGCGGCCTGGTAGTGGCGCACGACGCGCGTCAGGTCGCGGGCCGCGGCCTCCGGCGACTTGCGATGCCAATAGTAGCGCAGCACGTCCACACCGACCACCGGCATGCCCTTGTCGGCGAGCTCGCCGGCGAGGCGCTGGTCGAGATCGCGCCAGCCACCGTCTCCCGAATAGAGGATCGCGAACGCGGTGCCGCTCGGCTGCGCGGGTTGCACCGCGACCAGCGGCAGGTCGGCGACGTCGTCGTCGTGGCGCTCCGCCGCAATGGCGGCGAGTGCCGTGGCGTAGGCAGCGTGCAGTCCACCGGCCGACGGCGCCGGCGACGTCGCGGCGCCGGCGCCGGTCGCCGCGCCAGCGCCAGCTCCCGCCGCGCTGGCCGCGGCAACGAAGCTGCGCGCATCCGCGCTGGCCGCGGCGTCGGCGATCATCCGCAGCGGCACGTTCGCACCGGGGTGCTCGGGCGCGAGCGTGCGGCCGTGCGCATCGGTGGCAGCGGCCGCGTGGTCGCAGAACGGCAGCGCGAGCGGCAGGCGCGGCTCGATCGAGGGCCACCGCCGCGGCGAATGCCAGCGGCGGCGCCCGCAGCTGCGCCATGTAGACGAGGCTGGCGCCGGCGCCGCGGCCGAGCAGGACCGGCTCGGTGTAGCTGCGCAGCTCGAGCCGCCGCTGCCCGCGCGGCTGTACCGAGCATGGCCGGCAGGTACGCGCACTCGTCGCCGCGCCAGCCGGTGGCGAGGAGGCGCGGGCGCAGGTGTCGATGCCGGCCACGCGATAGCCGGCGCGCGCGAAGCCCCGTGCGGCGGCGGCGTCGACGCCGGTCCAGCCCTCGCCGCCGGAGAACAGGTAGATGAAGCCCCGCTGCGCCAGCCAGGCCGGGTACACGCGCAGCGTCCCGAGCTCCGGGTCGCCGTCGTGCGCGGCCAGCGCAGCGCCACCAGCACGCCGAGGCCGCCGAGCAGCGCGAGCACCACCAGCCATGCCGCATGACGCCGCCTGGACATCCGCGTGCTCATGCGTCGATAAGCGCGCGCGCCAGCAGCCCGCAGGAGTGCTCGCGCGCCGCCGGGTCGAAGGTCCAGGTGTTGATCACGATCTCGTCGAGCGCGAGGCGCGTGGCGAGCGCGCGCAGTTGGCGACCTGCGCGGCGGTGCCCACGAGCGCACGCTCGCGCAGCGCCGCGATCAGCGCGCGATCGGCCGGCTCGTACGGATAGGCCGCGGCCTCGTCGGGCGGTGCGAGCGGCTCGCGCCGGTTGCGTTCCAGGTTCACGCGCCACAGCTCGCGCGAGTGCATCAGGTGGCGTGCCTCGGCCTCGCTGTCGGCGGCGAGCGCCCAGGCGCAGATGGTCGCGAGCGGCTGCGGGTACTGCGGGTCGGCTGGTAGCGCTCGCGGTAGAGAGCGAGCGCACGTTCCACGCCGCGGCCATCGTCGAAGAAATAGGCGTAGGCGTATTGCAGGCTGAAGTGGGCGGCCAGCTGCGCGCCGTAGTCGGAGCTGCCGAGGATCCACAGCTGCGGCACGTTCGGCCCCGCGGGTGCGCGCGGATGCGACGGAACGGGTGGCCTTCCGGCAGCGGCTCGCCGCTCCAGGCGCGCAGCCCTGCACCTGGCGCGGGAATTCCTCATGCGGATTGAGCGTGGCCGAGCGCCATCGCGGTGAGCCGGTCCGACCCCGGCGCGCGGCCGACGCCGAGGTCGATGCGTCCGGGCGCGATCGCCTCGAGCACGCGGAACTGCTCGGCCACCTTCAGCGCCGAATAGTGCGGCAGCATCACGCCGGCGCTGCCGACGCGGATGCGCCCGGTCGTGGCGGCGATCGCCGCGGCGAGGATCTCGGGCGCGGTGCCGGCGAGGGAGGCACTGTCGTGGTGCTCCGAGAGCCAGTAGCGGTGGTAACCGAGCCGGTCGCACAGCCGCGCGAGCGCGAGCGAATCGCGGATCGCCGCGTCTTCGCCGCTGCCCTTGCGGGCCGGGGACTGGTCGAGGATGGACCACTTCATCGTGCTCAAGGCACGAACTTCCAGGCGCGCAGCGAGTGGTCGGCCGGCACGAGCAGCCAGCCGTCGCCGACGCCGATGCCCGGCAGCGGGCCGGCGGATGTCCAGTTCGCCGCACGGATCGGTGCGCCGGCCGCGCCCGTCCACAGCACGGCGCCGGTGAGCGTGTCGAGCACGTAGACGTCGCCGGAGGCATTGGCAGTGATGGTCATGCCGTCGGCCAGCAGCGGATCGGCGGTGATCGCGCCGAAGCTGCTGCTGGTCCACCTGACCGTGCCAGTGGCGTGATCGACGACGCTGATCGCCGCCTGCCCGTCGACGAACGCCGCCAGGATCGTATTCACCGCCGGGACGACCGCCGAGGGATACGTCTTGACGCGCGTCGCCGACTGCGTGTCGACCATTCGGTAGGTCCGGGCCGAATCGAAGTTGGCGAAGAACAGCCGGTAATCCGTGTAGGCCGCGGTCCACGCCGTGCCGCTGGAGCAGCCGTTCGGGATCTGCCAGCGCAGGAACCCCGTCACCGAATCGAGCTTGCTGGCCGCGCACTGGCCGGCCACGAAGACGGAGTCGCTGGCGACGGCCACCGATGCCAGCCGCGTGAAGGCCGATGGCGACTGCCAGAGCGCCGTGCCGGTGGCCACATCCACGGCGTTCACGCCGGTGTTCCCCACGGCATAGACGACGCCGTTCGCCACCGTCGGCGGGCCATCGAATCCGCTGGCGCCGAGGGTGAGGCTCCACACTTGCGTGCCCGTCGCGCCGTCGAGCGCCTGCAGCACGCCGGCGTCGCTCAGCACGAAGAGCTGGCCGTTGGCGTAGGCCAGGTGCGCCACCCGGCTCGAAGCCGGCACGGCCTTCGGACCCCACACGGTCGCGCCGGTGGCAAGATCCAGGGCGTACACCGAGGCGTTCGTCGCGCCGGGGACCGCGTCATTGTCGGTCGAAACGTACACCCGGCCGCCGCCGGCGACGGGGTAGGACACCAGGCCATCGAGCGTGCGGAACCAGGTGGCCGAGGGCGGGAAGACCGACGTGCCGCCGAAAGTCGCGTTGCCCGTGTGCGCGTAGTCGATGCGGAACGTCGAGGAGTCCTGGAACGGCAACGGCGGCAATGGGGCCGGGGGCAGGATCACCTTCATGGCGACCTGGCACTGCAGGCCGCTGACGTAGCCGGTGATCGTCGCCGGTCCCTGCGAGTATCCGGTGACGATGCCAAAGGGATCGACGCCGGCGATCTGCCCGTCCGAGGCGCTCCACGCCGCCTGGCCCGTGACGTCCGCCACCGTGCCGTCGGTATGGTGCCCCAGGATCGACAGTGGCCGCGATCGGCCCGGTACCAGCGTGACGGAACCCGGCAGGCAGGTGATGCCGTCCACCACGCGGTTCGCCGAATCGATGTTCACGCTCGTGTAGGTGAACCCGCCATAGAGCAGCTGCGAACCCGGCGCGGAATCGCTGATCGACTGCGGCACGGAGAGCTGGCCCACGAGGACGTAGCGCGGACCCACGGTCAGCGCGCCGCCCGAAATCACGTCGAGGGGACGGCCGGTGGAACCCGTGTCCATCCCACCGGTGGCGGGCCACACCACGCTGCCGGCAGTGTCCGTGACCATCACGCCGATCCGCGCGGACGAGCCGATTTCGACACCCGACCAGGCCACCTGGTTGTTGAACTGGTTCGACCAGGTGCTGCCCGATGCCGGCGCGGTGATGACCGGGTAGGCGCCGAACTGCTGCACCGTCTGTGAGTAGGAATGCCCGTTGACCACGACATTGAAGTCGATCATTTCGCCAGGCTCGATCGTGAGATAGGCCTCGTAGTCGTCCTCGCTGGAATGGTAGGTCGCGGTCACTCCGTTTACGGTGACCGTGGCGTTCGTGATCGACGCGCCGGTCGGGTACTTGGCGACCTGGACGGCGACGCCCGTATTGCCCGCACCCACGATGAATCCGGGCGGCGCACCGTTCGTCGGAAAGGACAGGATGAGCGCGGTGATCTGCGGTTGCACGGACGAGGAGCCCCCGCCGCCGCCACCGCCACCACCGCCGCAGGATGCGAGTGCGGCGGAAAGCGCGAGCCAGGCCAGGTATCGCATGGGTCCCCCCGTCAAGGTATCTGCCCCGGGACTGGTGGGTCGAGTATGCAGGAAATGTTATCTCCGGCCCACTCGCCATCGGTTGCGGGCCCGCTGCGACGCTGGTTATGATCGAGCGAGGGGAGGTGTCGTCAGGGAAGCGGCGCCATTCAACCAGAACAACTCATGTACGAGCTTCGCTTCGTCCGCTCCCTCGCCTGCAGCGTCGTCGCCCTGCTGGCTCTCGTGGCGTCGCCCGTGGCGTCGGCGGAGGTGGTCAACGCCGACCTGGACCGGCTGATCGATGAGTCGGCGCCGCATGCTACACGCTTCGCCGTCGAGGTCCCCCACCCGGTGTCGATCACGGAGGCCGGGACCTGGAAGCAGGAGGGTTCGCGTGTCCGCTGGACGTACTCGATAACCATTCCGACCGCCGTCTCGCTGTCGTTCCACGCCGCACGCGCGAAGCTGCCTGCCGATGCGGTCCTCACGGTCACGGGCGGCACCGGGATCAGCGTCAGCTACCGTGCCCGCGATGTCGCGCGCAGCGGATTGTGGTCGCGCCCGCTTCCCGGCGACACGCTGCAGTTGTCCCTCACGCTGGATGCGTCGTCGCGGCCGCTGGCGGTCCTGCAGATCGAGGCCTTCCAGGCCGGCTACCGCGGCCTGGGTGGCGGTGTCCCCGACCATCCGCGTTACCGCCATTACGCGCTGCGGGCCGCCGCGACCGGCGGTTGCACGGTGAATTATTCGTGCGAGGCGACGCCGGCGAATTCCGGACCGTCGCGCTCCACGGTGGCGATCCTGGTCGGCAACGTGGCGCAATGCACGGGCACGCTGCTGAACGACACGGGCGGCGATCTCGTTCCCTATGTGCTCACCGCCCGTCATTGCCAGAACGGGGTCGCGGGTGGTGGCGATCCCGGCGCGGCGGCCAACGTCACCGTGTATTGGGATGCGGCGACGCCGTGCGGCGGCGATCTCGGATCGATCTACGACGGCAGTGCCATCACGCAGACCGGCGCTACCACCGTCGTCGAGCAGCAGGACCTGTGGCTGATCCGTCTCGACGCTCCGCCCGCCGCGAGTGATGCCTACTTCGCCGGCTGGGACGCGACGGGCGGTACGTTCGTGGGCGGCTATTCGATCCATCATGCCCTCGGCCTGGACCGGCAGATCGTCGACTGGTACGGGCAGGCGTTACTCGAGACGCTGCCCGCGTCGTCGACCGGACTGGGTTTCAGCTCGACGTTCTGGGGCCTGGTCAACGCCACGGGCAGCGTCGGCGCCGGAGCATCCGGCGGTGCGTTGTTCGATCCGAACGGTCGCGTGGTCGGCAGTGGCTCGCTGGCGCTGCTCACGAACGGCCAGGGTTCCGCGGGCGTGTGTCCTGCGGCCCCACCACTGGCTCCCACTGCGGACAACGTCACGGCCCTGTACACGGCTCTCTCGCCGGTCTGGCAAGCGGCGACGGATTCGACGAGCAGCACGGGCAACAGCACGTTGCGCACCGTGCTCGACGCGGGCGGAACCGGCCGGCTGGTCGAAGACGGCGTGGCGCTGTTGCCGGTCACGCTCACGGCCGACAAGTCCGGTGCGAGCACCGGAGACCCGCTGACGCTCACGTGGCAAGCCCCGGGCGCGGATTCCTGTACGGCGAGCGGCGGCAGCGCCGGAGACGACTGGGCCGGCACGCGCGGAACCGCCGGGAGCTTCGCGCTCACGGAACAGGCCGGCGGCGGCGTCACGTACACGATCCGCTGCACGGCCGCGGGTGCCGCCGGCGTTGCCTCGTTGTATGTCGTCTGGCAGCTCGTGCCGGCAATCGCGAACGTCAGCGGCGTCGGGACGCCGGTGTACGCTGGCGGCCACATCCTGCTGCAGTGGGTGTCCAACACCGGGCCATGCACTGCGACCGGCGGTACCACCGGAGACGGCTGGGCCGGTACCAAGGCGCGCATCGGCTCGCAGAGCGTGCTGGTCTCCGCACTGGGGAGCGTGACCTACTCGCTGACCTGCGGCACGGGCGGCCGGATCGCAACCGGTGAGTACACGACGGAGGTCGTGCCCCCGACGGTCAGCCCGATCTATGCCGATACCAACCAGCTGCGCATCGGCCAGCCGGTCAACCTGGACTTCTGGACGGGCGGAGCCTGCACGAAGAGCGGCGGCTCGAGCGGTGACGGCTGGGCGGGTGCCCTGGCGGCGACCGGACCCGGTTCGGAGTCCGGGTACGCGCCGTCGGTCACGGCGACGGTGCCGGGCACCTATACGTACACCGTCACCTGCACGGGTGCCGGGCCGACGGCTGGCGTCTCGGCGAGCAGTTCCGTCACGCTGACGTTCGTGGGTGGCGCACCCGCGGGCCAGTTTACGGCGAACCCGTCGTCGGTCGAGATCTACACGGACCCGGGTGCGTCCACGTCGGTGCTCGCCCTCGCCTGGTCGTCGAACGTACGACCCTGTGTCGTCAGCTGGAGCGGACCCGGCAACACGAGCGGCACGGTCAACGGCCTCGATGTCGGCAAGCCCACGGGCACCGCGCAGGATGCGCAGGCAATCGCCGGGACGTACGTCTACACGCTCACCTGCGGCAGCGGCCAGGACCAGTTCCAGGCGAGCACGTCCGTCAATTGGTACACGAACGCGCCGAGCGTCAACCTGGTCGTCGGCAATCCCGCGCCCCGGGGCGCGCCGTGGACGGTCAGCTGGCAGACCAACGTCAATCCGTGCACCGCCACCGGCGGCACCGCCGGCGACGGGTGGTCGGGCGCGTTGCCCATCACCTCCATCGGTTATCGGTCCGTAACCGAGGCGTCGCTGGGATCGGTGACGTTCGGCATCACCTGCGGCGGCGGCGCGCAGACGGTGCAGGCCCAGGCCACCACGGAGGTCGTCCAACCCGTGGCGACCATCTCGGCGAACGTGAACTCGCTCCCGGCCGGCAGCCCCGTCACCATCAGCTGGAACGCCAATTTCGACGGCTGCACGATGTCGATCTCGCCGGGCGGCGGCGGAGGCACCGGCCTGCCCAGGAGTGGCGGCTTTCTGACCTCGCAGTGGATTGCCGGCACCTACACCTACACGATCAACTGTGCCGGCGCGCAGGCCTCCACGCAGGTGACGTTCACCGGGAGCCTGCTGACCCTGTCGGCCAGCGTCGCGACCAGCCCCGTCAATTCGCCGGTCACGCTGAACTGGAATTCGCCCTACAGCAACGGATCCTGCACGGGCTCGGGCGGCACGAGCGGCGACGGGTGGGCCGGCTCCGGTTCGCTGCCGACCTCCGGGAGCAGGACCGTGATCTCCCTGGTGGCCACGACGGTGACCTATTCGATCAGCTGCGATTACGGCATTGGCCAGGCCGCGGCGCAGGTGCAGGTCACCTACCAGCCGCTGTCGGCCGAAGATCCCACGGTGAACACGCCCGAGGCGTCGATCACCGCGAACGCCTCCAGCCAGGACGTCGGCAAGTCGATTACGCTCTCGTGGAGTTCGACCTACGCGAGCAGCTGCTTCGCATCCGGCGGTGCGAGCGGCGACGACTGGAGCGGCAACCTCCCGACTTCCGGAACCAGGTCGATCACCGAAACGCGTGCCGGGACCTACACGTTCGGCATCGTCTGCACGGGATTCCCGCCGGCCGCCATCGCCAAGACCGTAGTCTCCTTCGTTGATTCGGGCACGGGGTCGGGCGGAGGAAGCGGTGGTGGTGGCGGCGGCGGCGCGATGGATCCGAGCAGCCTGTTGCTGCTCGGCCTTGCGAAGTGGTTGGGTCGGCGGAGCCGCTCGCCCCGCGCCAGGTGATCCCGACCGATCGACCGGTCCTCAATCGCCCGGGGTCGGCGCGATGCAGGTGAAGCCCGCGGCCTGATCCTCGCTCCCAGCTGCGCCGGTGAACTTCGGCCAGCGCGGCCACTCGCACAGCGGGCGGGTGCGCGTGGCGCCCGGGTTGCCGTCGGTCGCGACCAGGTTCGCGGGCGCACGCCCCTGCTCCACCCAGTCGCGCAGCACTGCGAGGCCGTCGAACTTCGCGTTGAAGGGGCCGAAGCCGTGGCCGAAGCCCGGGATCAGGTAGAAGCGGATGAAGCTGTCCGCGCCGGCCTGGCCGAAGGCGCCGAGCTGCCGCTCGTAGTAGCGCACCGTGTTGTACGGCGTGATGAAGTCATCGGCAGTGCCGTGCGTGAGCAGGAGCTTGCCGCCGCGCGCGCGGAACCCGGCGAGGCTCACGTTGCCGACGTCCATGATCGCCGCGACCTCGGCGATGCGCGCGCGCCATTTCGCCGGATCGAAGCCCAGGGTGTCGAGCGAGGGGTTTCGCGTGATGATGAACTTCGCCGTCTGGTCGCCCGCCACGTAGAGCAGCGCCTCCTGGCCCGCGATCGGGTTCGCCGGCTGGCGCACCGTCCCGAAGTTGGACACCTGGAACAGCGCGCCGTCGAGCAGCGGCCACGTGGGGAAGCTGTCCATGCCGGCCACGGCGAAGCCGGGCGAGTACTCGGAGGTGATGCGGCGCACCGCCGCGAGCTGCGCGTCCGAGAGGCAGTCATCGCCGCGATCGCTGCCGCCCGCGCAGCGCAGCGTCGCCACGTCGAAGGCGGCGTTGCACGCGGGGACGTTGGCGATGATGCCGTCCTGCGCGCCGTCGAGGCCGTCGCAGCGGGCGTAGACGGCGTCGGTGATGCGCTTGGTCTTCGCGGCGTTGATCCAGCCGGCGCCGCCGTTGGCGTACAGCGCCTTGCCCGCGTTCAGCGAGCCGAGGTGCAGCAGCGTCACGTTGTAGGCCGGATAGTGTGCGACCACGCCGTCATAGTCCGCCGGGTAGCGCGCCGCCGCGTCCAGCGCCTCGTGGCCGCCCTGCGAGCCGCCGATGAAGTAGAAGCGCTCGGGGCGCGGCCGTAGGCCGCGCGCACGATCGCCACCGCCACGTCGTGCGTCTTCTTGACCGACTGGTTGCCGTAGTTGAGCAGCGCCTCGTCGTCGAGCCCGAAGCGGCCGTCGAAGCCCGGGCCCGACTGGTGGCCACCATCGCTCCCGAGCGTCACGTAGCCCTGCGCCAGCGCGTTCGGCACGCCGGCCGGCTGCATGACGAACGCGCCGAGCCCGGTGACCAGCGTGCCGTCGTAGGCGCCGCCGCCGAACTGCAGTGCCCGGCCGTTCCAGGCGAGCGGCAGGTTCACCTCGAACTGCATCGACGGCGAGTCCGGGTGACGCGGCTGCACCACGCCGGTGACCCTGCAGTAGTCGCCGTTCGGGTTGTCCTTCTCGCCCGCCGCGACGGGGACGGCGGCCTGCACGACGGCGCCGCCGGTCGGCAGGCCGATCGCCGTCGCCGGGATCGCGAAACCCTGCAGCGTCGCGCAGTCCAGCGCCTGCGCGGCAGGGGTGGCAAGGAGCGCGATCAGCGCGCAGAGGGTGGGTTTCATCGTGTGGTCCGGCGCATGGCGCCGGCTGGCGCCGCTTCGCCGCACCATACTTTTGCGGCTTCGCCCCGTCAACGAAGATTGCGGACCATGGCGCCGGCGAGCGAAGATCACGCCGAGCCGCCGAGCGAGCGGCCTCGGGGGAGACGTCCATGCATGTCGGCCTGGCCACCGGCTTCGCCCACCAGCGCGGCAATGCCTATCCGGACGCGCCGTTCATGCGCGAGGAGCTCGAGAACCTGGTGCTCGCCGAGGAGCTCGGCTTCGATTCGGTGTGGATCACCGAGCACCACTTCTCGGACTACTCGATCTCGACCGATCCGCTGCAGCTCCTCTCCTACATCGCCGGGCGCTGCCGGCGCCTCAAGCTCGGCACGCAGGTGATCGTCGTGCCGTGGCGCGACCCGGTGCGGCTGGCCGAGGCGATCATCAACCTCGACCACGTCTCCGGCGGCCGCGCGATCCTCGGCTTCGGCGGCGGACTCGCCCCGCATGAGTTCCAGGGCCTCCGGATCGACCAGAACCTCTCGCGCGCGCTCTACGACGACATCCTGTCGATGGTCATCCCGGCGCTCGAGAGCGGCATCCTCGAGGGCGAGACCGCGACGATCCGCCAGCCGCGGGTCGAGCTGCGACCGCGCCCGCTGCGCAGCTTCGAGGGCCGCAAGTTCTGCGGCTCGCTCTCGGGCACCTCGATGGTGACGGCCGCGAAGCTCGGCTTCGGCAACATGGTGCTGATGCTGCCGCAGCGTGGCAAGGAAGCGCCGCCGGACAAGTACGCCGAGGTGTGGCGGCAGGTGCACGGACCCGACAGCTCGCCGCCGGCGCCGATGGTCAGCGGCAACTTTTACATCGACGAAAGTGCCGAGTACGCCGAGCTGCAGGGCCGCAGGTACCTCGCCCACACGATGCGCGCGGCCGTGAAGAACTACAGCCTCGACCAGCCCGGCCTCTTCAGGACGATCAAGGGCTACGAACAGTACGAGAACATGACGATGCCGCCCGAGGCGGTGGAGACCTATGCCGCCGACTTCGGCAAGACCGCGGTCACCGGCACGCCGAAGATGATCCTGGAGCGGCTCTGGGAACTGAAACAGGCCTACCGCCCGCAGGGCTTCTTCCCGCATGTCTACTACGGCGGCATGCCGCAGGACGAGGCGCTCAAGAACCTGCGACTGTTCGCCGCCAAGGTGCTGCCCGAGGTCAGGAGCTGGCAGGCCGACACCTCCATCGACGCGCGCTTCGGCGCGGAACGGTGACGGAATGAAGTTCTTCGTGTGGCTGCTGACGGTCGTGAACCTGTGGTTCGGCGCACATGCCGCGCTCAACGCGCTCGGCATCCTGCGCCACGGCAAGTACGGGCAGGCGACGACGATCATCTTCGCCATCGCGTTCCTCGGCATGGGGGCGTACGGCGCCTACACCGCCTGGACCGGCGGCAACCTGCGCCTGGCGATGTGGATCGGCCTCGGCCCCTGGCTGATCGCCGTCGTGGTGCTGTTCTTCACGATGATCCTCAGCAACCCGCAGTGAGCTCGATCGAGTTCCGCATGCGCTGGCGCGAGGAACTCGAAGCCATCGCCTACGGCCGCAAGCTGGTCTTCGAAATGACCATCGCTGGGTTCCAGGTGTACTTCCCCAGCGAGCAGCGCTGGAGGGAAGTGGCGCCGAGTGGCGCGGCCGCGCTGGCGGGAATACCACGATGCCTGCATGGCCTGGTGTCGCACGCAGCGCATCCCGCTGACGCTGGTCGATGATGCGCACGTCGGGGACGAGGCGGCGTGAACCACCGGGCCCACCCGCAACCACCCGGATGACAGCCCCCGGCGCTCGATAGTATCGTCGTCATTCGCCGTCCCGGAACGCAGCACTCGCCCGTGGCCCGACATACCACGCTCTGCCTCTCGATGATCGAAGAACGAGGCGCCGGTCATCCGCCGCTGCCTCGACTCGGTGCGGCCGCTCATCGACCGCTGGGTCATCGTCGACACGGGCTCGACCGACGGCACGCAGGCGATCATCCGCGAGCACCTGAAGAACCTGCCCGGCGAGCTGCACGAGCGCCCCTGGCAGGACTTCGCGCACAACCGCTCCGAGGCCCTCGCGCTCGCCCGGCCGCAGGCCGACTACACGCTCATCATGGATGCCGACGACACGCTCGTGGTCCCGAAGGGCTACCGGCTGCCGCGGCTCACGGCCGACGCCTACGCCCTCGACATCGACCACGGCTCGATCCGCTACCAACGCACGCAGGTCGTGAAGAACGCACTGCCCTGGCGTTACGTCGGCGTGCTGCACGAATTCCTCAAGTGCGAGGGCGCGGGCCCGGCGCAGCGACTGCCGCTCCTCTACCGCATGCACTTCGACGGCGCGCGGCGCCGCGACCCGAAGACCTACGCACGCGACGCCGAGGTGCTCGAGCGTGCCCTCAAGGCCGAGACCGATCCGATGCTGCGCGCCCGCTACACCTTCTATCTCGCGCAGAGCTACCGCGACTGCGGCGAGAAGAAGAAGGCACTGAAGCGCTACCTCGAGCGCAGCGGGCTCGGCCAGTGGTCGGAAGAGGTATACGTGAGCCTGCTCGAGGTCGCGCGCCTGATGGAGCAGCTCAAGGAGCGCGAACGGAACGTCATCGAGGCGTACCGCACGGCGGCGGCGGCCGCGCCGCACCGCACCGAGGCGCTGCACGGCGGCGCGCGCTACTGCCGCGAGCACAAGCAGTACGCGCAGGGCTACGAGTTCGCAAAGGCGGGCCTGCGCATTCCCGTGCCGGCCGACGGATTGTTCGTCGAGGCGTGGGTACACGAGTGGGGGCTGCTCGACGAGCTGTCGACGAACGCCTACTGGGCCGGGCACTACCGCGAATCCTGGGAGGCCTGCCAGTCGCTGCTCGCTAACCCGAAGGTGCCGGCCGGACAGCGTGGCCGCATCCAGGCGAATGCCGGCTACGCGCGGGCGAAGCTCGGCGGCTGAAGGCGCCGGCTCGCGCGCGCCGCCGCGCGCGCCGCGCTACATGAACCCGTGCAGCTCGACGAAGTACGTGCGGCGGTTGTCCACGTCGTTCTGCGGGATGCCCTCGTTGCGGCGCAGGCCGGCGCGCAGCTGCACGAACGGCAGCGGCGTCCATTCGTACAGCAGGCTCCAGCGCGTCTTCTGGTCCTCGGCTACCCGGCGGTCCGGATCGAAGTACTCCGCCGTGAACTTCAGGTTGTGGCCCTGGCGTATCCGCCAGTCGGCCTCGCCGAGCGCCGCGGCCAGCGTGCGCGCCCCTTCCGGGTAACCCTCGTCGCGCACCACGTCCACTTCGCCCAGCCACGCGACCGGACCGGTGCGCAGCCCGGCGAACAGCCCCCCGACGCGCCGGTTGCCGGCGTCCGACTGCGTGACCGACAGCGCGCCGCCCAGGCGATAGCGGCTCGTGACCCAGGCCACCTGCCCGGTGTACTGGTGTCCCGACCCGGCGCCCGCGTTCACCACGCCGTTCGACAGGTCAAGCTGCGCCGACCAGTTGCCACGCTCGAAGCCCAGTTCGATGCCCTTGTCGGGCGTGGTCATGCTGATCCCGCTGACCGCGCGCACGAACGCCGTCTGGTCCTGCAGGCGCCAGCCGAACGGCAGGTAGAACTGGCCGCCCTTCACGTACCAGCCACGCGCCGGATCGCCGTAGCGGACGAAGGCCTCCAGCTCGCGCGCGTTGCCTGGGGCAAGCCCTTCATCGACGTAGAGGTCCAGGCGATCGCGGATGACGGCCACGTCGGCATAGACGCGCAGCTGGTCTAGGTCGAACTGCTGCAGCGCCTCGCTGTGCGGCACCTCGGTGCGCGTCCAGCTGGCGCGCACGTCGCCACCGAGCCGCAGGATCTCGCCCACCTTGCCGGTCCACACGGGAACCGAGTCCGGCAGCCGCGTGGCCGGCATCACGTTCTGCGCGAACACCACGCCGAAGTCGTTGCGCAGGCCGCCGCCGGTCGCGTTCACGTGGCAGGCCGAGCACTTGTAGCCCTGCTGCACGGCGAGATAGGGCTCGGCGTGCAGCATGCGGCTCGCGAGCAGCAGGCCGGCCGCCAGGGCCAGCAGCACGACCTTATTAATAGTGTGCCTCATGGCTGCGCCGTGACCTCGAACCCGATGATGAGGATGGGCGCGCCGTCCGCGGCGGCGCCACCGAGCGGCTCGCCGCCCACGCTCGCGAAATTCGCGTCGAGCGGCGCGGGCACCGAGAGACGGTAGGTACCCGCGAGCAGCGGCTGCGCCGGCTCGACCAGCAGCGCACGCACGTTGCCGCTCGGCACCCGGAGTATCACCGGCAGCGCGGGCGTCGCGGTGCCGTCCGGCAGCACCCGCTCCAGGCGCACGACCGACGGATCGATGCGCGTCTGGTCCAGTTCCTGCGTGAAGGCCACGACGATGCGCGCCGGCGTCGGCGTGACCGACTCGATGGCGAAGGCCGTGCCGCCTGCCGCCGATGACGCGGCCACGACAGCCGCCGGCTGCAGCGCGCCGTCGGTGATCCACTGGCGGATGACGGCGATCGTATCGGCCGACAGCGGCGGCCCGCCGAAGG
>JAXMGO010000038.1:0-18007 GCA_046347255.1 Steroidobacteraceae bacterium | reverse complement strand
CTCGACGTAGGTGAAGTCGCGCTTGTGGTGGCCGTTGTTGAACACCTCGATCGGCTTGCCCTCGAGGATCGCGCGCGTGAACAGGAACAGCGCCATGTCGGGCCGGCCCCAGGGGCCGTAGACCGTGAAGAACCGCAGGCCCGTGGTCGGCACGCCGAACAGCGCCGAGTAGTTGTGCGCCATCAGCTCGGTGGCGCGCTTGCTCGCGGCGTAGAGCGAGAGCGGGTGCGAGGCCGGCTCGTGCGTCGAGAACGGCATCTTCGTGCTGGCGCCGTACACCGAGCTGGTGGAGGCGTACACCAGGTGCTGGACGCCGGTGTGGCGGCAGCCCTCGAGCACGTTGAGCGTGCCGACGACGTTGCTGTGGATGTAGCTGTGCGGGTCCTTGAGCGAGTGGCGCACGCCGGCCTGGGCGCCGAGGTGCACCACGCGCTGGAACTTCTCGCGCGCGAACAGCGCGGCCATGCCGCCCTGCTCGGCGAGGTCGAGCTTCACGAAGCGGAAGGCGGCGTGCTTCTCGAGGCGCGCGAGGCGCGCGCGCTTGAGGTTGACGTCGTAGTAGTCGTTCAGGTTGTCGAGCCCGACGACCTCGTCGCCGCGCGCGAGGAAGCGCTGCGCCGCGAACGAGCCGATGAATCCGGCGGCGCCGGTGACCAGGACCTTCATAGTCGCGACTGTCGCCTCCGGCTACAGGCGGCCATCGACCTCGGCCGCCGGGAATACGTACTTGATATCGTACAGCACGTGGTTGCGGCGTCCCAGGCGCCGGATCGCGTCGGCGCCCATGTCGCGGAACTGGCGGTGCGCCACCGCCATGACGATCGCGTCGTAGGTGTTGCGCTTGAGCTCGCGCACCGGCTTGATGCCGTACTCGTGGCGCGCCTCGCGCGCGTCGATCCACGGGTCGTGGCAGTCGACCTGGGCGCCGTAGCGCTGCAGCTCGCGCACCACGTCGACCACCTTCGAGTTGCGCAGGTCCGGGCAGTTCTCCTTGAACGTCAGGCCCATGACCAGCACGCGCGCGCCCTTCACGTGGATGCGCCGGTCGGTCAGCAGCTTGACCACGCGGCCGGCCACGTAGTTGCCCATGTTGTCGTTGAGCCGGCGGCCCGCGAGGATCATCTCCGGGTGGTAGCCGACCTCCTGCGCCTTGTGCGTCAGGTAGTAGGGGTCGACGCCGATGCAGTGGCCGCCGACCAGGCCGGGGCGGAACGGCAGGAAGTTCCACTTGCTGCCGGCGGCCTGCAGCACTTCTTCAGTATCAATTCCGAGGCGGTTGAAGATCAGCGCCAGCTCGTTGACCAGCGCGATGTTGACGTCGCGCTGCGTGTTCTCGATGACCTTGGCGGCCTCGGCGACGCGGATGCTCGAGGCCTTGTGGGTGCCGGCGCGCACGATCGAGCCGTACAGCTTGTCGACGAAATCGGCGACCTGCGGGGTCGAGCCGGAAGTGACCTTGCGGATGGTCGTGAGCCGGTGCTCCTTGTCGCCCGGGTTGATGCGCTCGGGGCTGTAGCCGGCGTAGAAGTCCTGGTTGAACACCAGGCCCGAGACGCGCTCGAGGATCGGCACGCACACTTCCTCGGTGCAGCCGGGGTAGACGGTGGACTCGTAGACCACCACGTCGCCCTTCTTCAGCACCTGGCCGACGCTCTCGCTGGCGCGCACCAGCGGCGTGAGGTCGGGGCGGTTGTGGCCGTCGATCGGCGTCGGCACCGTCACGATGAACACGCGGCAGCGCTTCAGGTCCTCGAGGCGCGAGGTATAGGTGAGGTACGAGGCGCCCTTGAGCTCCTCGCGCGTCGTCTCGAGCGTGCCATCGCGGCCGGCGCGCAGTTCCTTGATGCGCTGGTCGCGGATGTCGAAGCCGACGGTATCGAAGTGCTTGCCGAACTCGACCGCCAGCGGCAGCCCGACGTAGCCCAGGCCGACGACGCCAACGCGGCACTTTCGCAGTGTGAACATGATCACAGCCCCAGCAGCGATTTGACGGAATGCGCCGAAGAATAGCAGCGCAGCAAGCGCTCAGCCGCGCCCGGACGCCGAAGTCGCGACCTGGTTCTCAGGGGCAGCGCCGGTCGCCTCCAGCTGCCGCCAGGCGCAGCGGCCGCCGCTCGACTTCTGCAGCAGCTCGAGCAGTTCGGCGTGCGCCGCCAATTCCTCGGCGCTGGCCCGCTGCACGTACAGGGGAGCCGCCGGGCGGCGCAGCGGCGCGCGCGTGCCGGCGCCGCGCCCGCGGGCACCGGCCTCGAGCGCCAGCGCGCTCTGGCCACCGGTCATCGCCAGGTAGACGTCGGCGAGGATGCGCGCGTCGAGCAGCGCGCCGTGCAGCTCGCGGCGCGAGTTGTCGACGCCGTAGCGCCGGCACAGCGCGTCGAGGTTGTTGCGTTGGCCGGGGTGCAGCTCGCGCGCCAGCGCCAGCGTGTCGAGCACCGTGCAGCGATCGCGCATGCGCAGCGGCGCGTCGAGCCCGAGCCGCCCCAGCTCGGCGTCGAGGAAGGCGATGTCGAAGGGGGCGTTGTGGATGATCAGTTCGCTCGTGCCGACGAACTCGATGAAGGCGTGCGCGACCTCGGCGAAGCGCGGCTTGTCGGCGAGCTTCTCGCTGGTGATGCCGTGCACCGCCTGCGCGGCGGCCTCGATCTCGCGCTCGGGATTGAGGTACTGGTGGAAGTGCCGGCCGGTGCAGCGGCGGTTGACCATCTCGACGCAGCCGATCTCGATGATGCGGTGGCCGAGCGAGGGCTCGAGGCCAGTGGTCTCGGTGTCGAGGACGATCTGTCTCATCAGGCGCGCGAGTCTACCGCAAGCAGCGCGTCGATGGCCGCATTGGCGAGCTCGTCGACGCGCTCGTTGCCCTCCACGCCGGCGTGGCCCGGCACCCAGTGCCAGGCGATGTCGTGGCCGGCGGCGGCGGCATCGAGCGCCTCCCACAGGTCCTGGTTCTTGACCGGCTTGCCGGCCGCGGTGCGCCAGCGGCGCGCCTTCCAGCCGGGCAGCCACTCGGTGATGCCGCGGCGCACGTACTCCGAATCCGTGTACACGTCGACGGCGACGCGGCGCTTGAGCGCGCCGAGCGCCTCGATCACCGCGCGCAGCTCCATGCGGTTGTTGGTGGTGGCGGGCTCCGCGCCGGACAGCGCGCGCTCGTGCGCGCCACTCGCGAGCAGCGCCGCCCAGCCGCCGGGACCGGGGTTGCCGCGGCAGGCCCCGTCCGTGTAGATCACGACGCGGCTCAAGCCGTCGGCTCCGCCAGCCCGCCGATCACGCGCAGCCGCTCGCGCTTGAGGCGCGGCCGGATCGGCGTCGCGGTGTAGAGGCGCTTGCGCGCCTTGAGGAGGTAGGCGCTCGCCGGCAGCGGGTTGAAGAGCGAGCGCCGCAGCAGGTGCGCGCCGGAGCGACCGGCGTGGCCCGCGCGCTCGAGCGGCAGGCCGTGGAGGTAGCGGCGCGTGCTCACGATCTCGTAGCCGAGCAGCACCAGCCAGTCGCGCAGGCGGGATTCGGAGAGCATGCGGCGCAGGCCGGGCGGGTAGCCCGCCGCGCTCGCCACCGCGCGCAGCCCCCAGGGGCTCCAGGGGCGGAAGCCCAGCACCAGGAGCTGCCCCTCGCCCACCAGGACGCGGTCGGCCTCGCGGACCACGGCGTAGGGGTCGGGCTCGACCTCCAGGCTGTGCGGGAGCAGCACGGCGTCCACCGAGCCCCCGGCGACCGGCAGGTGGGCGGGCGATGCCACCAGGTCGGCCTGCCCGGCGGCCGTCCCGGGGCAGGCCGCCACCACCGTCTGGCGGCGGATGCGGCTGTGCGCCAGCAGCTCGCGGCCGCTGCCCCAGCAGCCCACCTGGAGCAGTTCCTGGCCGAAGACGTCGCCCAGGGCTTCCCCCAGGAGCTCGGACTCGGCGCCGATCAGGGCCCGCCCGAGCGGACCGGCCTGCCAGCGCGAGAGCGTTGAGTTGGAATCGAGCATGTCCTTCGATTGTGACCCGACGCCAAAAAAGGTAGAAATTGTGTGAACTTACGGTTTAAATACGCGCCGCCCGAAGGGGTAGGCTGCAAACGCTGCTACCCTAGCACGGCCGGCCCCTTGGCGCGCCGTAGCATGGCTTTCGGAGGCTCGGAAATTTGAGCATGTCGGCCTGGCGTTTTGTCAAACCGCACTGCCTCGCCGTGGCCGTCCTCCTGCTGGCCGCCTGCGCCTCCACGAGCCCGCCCCGCACGCATTCGGGCCCCACGGCCATCCCGGGGGCCGGCGACCTGCCTGCGCCCGCCCTGGGGCTCGCGCCGTCGGGTCCGGCCGCGGCCGCCACCGCCGGGCCGCCGCTGCTGCTCGACGAGTCCGATCCGACGCTGCGGGCGCTGACCGCCCCGCAGCCGGCCGTCAACCCGATCGCCGGCGACCTCTTCGACCGCATGCGGCGCGGCTTCGCGCTCGCCGACGTCGACCAGCCGGCCATCGACCGCGAGCTCAACTGGTACGCCAACAACCCTGACTACCTCGAGCGCACCTTCGGGCGCTCCGAGCTGTACCTGCACTACATCGTCACCGAGCTCGAGAAGCGCGGCATGCCGCTCGAGCTCGCGCTGCTGCCGGTGGTCGAGAGCGCCTTCGAGCCCTACGCCTACTCGCGGGCGCGCGCCGCCGGGCTCTGGCAGTTCATCCCGGGCACCGGCAAGCTCTACGGCCTGAAGCAGGACTGGTGGTACGACGGCCGGCGCGACGTGGTCGAATCCACGCGCGCGGCGCTCGACTACCTGCAGGCCATGCACGATGACTTCGGCGGCGACTGGCTGCTCGCGATCGCCGGCTACAACTGCGGCGAGGGCAACATCTCGCTGGCGATCGAGCAGAACCGCCGCGCCGGCAAGCCCACCGACTTCTGGCACCTGAAGCTCCCGGTCGAGACCCGCGGCTACGTGCCGAAGCTGATGGCGATGCGCCGGCTGGTGAGGAACCCGGAGTCCTACGGCCTGGAGTTCAGCCGCATCCCCGATCAGCCGTACTTCACCCCGATCAACACCGGCGGGCAGATCGACCTGCAGGTGGTGGCCGACCTCGCCGGCATCGCCAAGGACGAGCTGTACGAACTCAACCCGGCCTTCCACCGCTGGGCCACCGACCCGACCGGCCCGTACTCGCTGCTGGTGCCGATCGACGTCGCGCCCGGCCTGGAGGCGGCGCTGCTGAGCCTCACGCCCGAGCAGCGCATGCGCGTCGAGCAGTACGAGGTGCGCTCCGGCGACAGCGTCGCCTCGATCGCGCGCCGCTTCGGCACGACGCCGGCGGTGATCCGCGAGCTCAACGGCATGGACGCGAACGAGCGGCTGGTCAGCAGCGGCACCGTGCGCGTGCCGGCCAGCAACTACGAGCTGCCAGAGAAGGCGGCGCGCGCCGCGCTGCTGGTCGACCGCCGCGGCGGCGTGGCGCGGCGCGGCACGCGCCCCGTGGTGCACGTCGTGCGCCGCGGCGACTCGCTGTGGAGCATCGCCCAGCGCCTCGGGACCGACGCGCACACGCTCGCCCGGCTCAACAACATGACCGTCGGCGACACGCTCAAGGCCGGCCAGCGCCTGGTGGTGTCGGAGCGCGCGGCCACGGGCTCCAGGCGCGTCGCCACGGCTGGGGCCAGCGGCAACGGCGGCGGCAGCGGCCGCCAGGTCACCTACACGGTGCGCAGCGGCGACACGCTCTACAGCATCGCGCGCGTGCTGCAGGTGACGGTCGCCGACCTGATGGACTGGAACGGCCTGAGCCGCGGCAGCGTCATCAAACCGGGGCAGCGCCTGGTCGCGTTCATCGCGGCCCGCAGTTGATTCGTTCACTCGAGGGGATGTCATGGGGATTCTGTCCGGCAAACGCGCGCTGATCGTCGGCGTCGCCAACGAGCGCTCCATCGCCTGGGGCATCGCGCAGGCCATGAAGGCGCACGGCGCCGAGCTGGCCTTCACCTACGTCAATGACAAGCTCAAGGAGCGCGTCGAGCCGCTGGCGACCTCGATCGGCTCGCAGCTGCTGATGCCGCTCGACGTGAGCGATGACGCGCAGATCGACGCCGCGTTCGCGCAGCTCGGGTCCGCCTGGGGCCACCTCGACGTGCTGGTGCACGCCGTGGCCTTCGCGCCCCGCGAGGCGATCACCGGCAGCTTCACCCAGAACACGACCCGCGAGGCCTTCCGCATCGCGCACGACGTCTCGAGCTACAGCCTCACCGCGCTGGCGCGCGCCGCGGCGCCGCTGATGGCCGGCCGCAACGGCGCGATCATCACCCTCTCCTACCTCGGCGCCGTGCGCTCGATCCCGAGCTACAACGTCATGGGCCTCGCCAAGGCGAGCCTGGAGGCCAACGTGCGCTTCCTGGCGCTGGACCTGGGGCCGCGCGGCATCCGCGTCAACGGCATCTCCGCCGGGCCGATCAAGACGCTCGCCGCGGCCGGCATCGGTGGCATGCGCAAGATGCTGAGCCACGTCGCCGAGGTCGCTCCGCTGCGCCGCAACGTCACCACCGAGGACGTCGGCAACACCGCCACCTTCCTCTGCTCCGACATGGCGGCCGGCATCACCGGCGAGATCGTCTACGTCGACTGCGGCTTCAGCACGGTCGGCATGAGCTTCGCCGGCAGCGAGGACTGAGCCGGGGACCCTGTTGAACCGGCGTCGGCCCGCCGGGTACCTACCGACGGATCCGCAACACCGGTCCCGAGGAACCATGCAGGCCTTTCCAGGCACGACCGCGTCCAGCCGCGAGCAGTCCGACCGGCAGCTGCTCGAACGCGTCGCCGCGCAGGACGGCGAAGCCTTCCGCGAGCTCTACATCGCCTACCACCGCCGCCTGGCGCGCTTCCTGATGCGCCTGACGCGCCGCTACGAGCTCGCCGAGGAGGTCATCAACGACACCCTCTGGGTCGTGTGGCGGCGCGCGGCGGACTTCCGCGGCGAGTCGCGCGTGTCGACCTGGATCATGGGCATCGCCTACCGGCGCGCGCTCAAGGCGCTGCGTGACGCCCCGCTGCTGGCTGGCGACGGCACCGACGACACCGAATCGCTCATCGCGCCGGACGACGCCGACGATGCCGAGCTCAGCGAGCTGATCCTGCGCGCGATGCAGTACCTGCCGACCGAGCAGCGCCTGGCGCTGGAGTTCGCCTACGGCTACGGCCATTCCTGCGAGGAGATCGCCACGATCATGGGCTGCCCCCTCAACACCGTGAAGACGCGCCTGTTCCACGCCCGCCACAAGCTGCGCGAGCTGCTGCCGCATCTCTCCGGCGAGGCGCTGCTCCGGGAGGTGACGCCGTGAGCCCGCACCAGCGTGCCGATGAACTGATGCCCTGGATGGTCAACGGCCGGCTGCAGGGCGAGGAGCGCGCCTGGATGGAGCAGCACCTGGCGGGCTGCCCGGCGTGCCACGCCGAATACGAGCGCCAGCAGCAGCTGCGCGCGGCGCTGGTGCGCGAGCCGGCCGTCGCCTTCGCACCGCAGGCCTCGTTCAACCGCCTGTGGCAGCGCATCGAGGCGGAGGCCGCCGCCGCGCCGCGCCCGGCCCCGGCGCGGCGGGCCATCGCGATACCGCGCACCGCGGCCGCGGAGCCGGCGGCCGCGCGTCCTGCGCGGCCCGTCGGCACTTCGCGCCGCTGGCTCGCCGTGGCCGTCGCGGTGCAGGCGCTCATCATCGGTACGCTGGCCGCCTGGCTGTGGCAGGTCGGGGCGGCACCCACGTACCGCACGGTGACCTCGAGCCCGGCCGCGGCCACCGCCGGCCCGGTGGTGCGCGCGGTATTCGACGACACGATGCGGCTCGCGGACTTCCGCGCCCTGCTGGACGCCTCGGGCCTGCGCGTCGCCGCCGGCCCGACGCCCGCCGGCGTGTACACCCTGGCGGCCGTCCAGGATGGCGCGGCGGAGCTGGATACGGGCCTGCGGCGGCTGCGGGCGGACCCGCGCGTGCGCTTCGCCGAGATCGCCGGACCGTGACGCCCGTGCGCCGCAGGCTCCTGTCGCTGCTGGGCCCGCTGGCGCTGCTGGCCGCGGGCTGCGCCGACCTGGCCGCCGGGCGCGGTACGGCTCCCGGCAGCGCGACGCCGGGCGATACGCGGCCCTTCGTCGTCGTGGCGGTGCCCAGTACGGCGCCGCGCAGCCGCATCGCGCCACCCGGCAAGGGCAGCTACCTCCCCACCACCGGCTACGGCATCGACCCGGGCGCCCGGCGGCGGCTGGCCGCGCTGGCCCGCGACTACCACCTGCGCCGCATCGATGCGTGGCCGATCCGCTCGCTCGGCGTGGAGTGCGCCGTGTTCGGCATCGAATCGGGCGAATCGCGCGACGGCCTGCTCGCGCTGCTGACGCAGGATCCACGGGTGCGACTCGCGCAGCCGCTGCAGGAATTCACGACCCGGAGCGCCGGCGGCGGCAGTGCCGGCGGCGGCAGTGCCGGCGCCGGCGGCACCGATCCGTACGCCGCGGTCCAGGCCAACCTGCGCGACCTCGGCGTCGGCGCGGCGCACCGCTGGTCGCAGGGCCGCGGCGTGCGCATCGCGGTGGTCGACACCGGCCTCGACACCGCCCACCCGGATCTCGCCGGCCGCATCGACACGGTGCGCAACTTCGTCGACCGCGACGCGCGCCAGTTCAACCGCGACCGGCACGGCACGGCCGTGGCGGGCATCATCGCCGCCGACGCCGGCAACGACGTCGGCATCGGCGGCATCGCCCCGCAGGCGCGGTTGCTGGCGCTGAAGGCCTGCTGGCAGCTCGACGGGACGCACGACGCCGCACGCTGCAACAGCTTCACGCTGGCCCAGGCGCTGTCGGCGGCGATCGACCTGCGCGCGCGGATCATCAACCTGAGCCTCGTCGGCCCGCCGGATCCGCTGCTCGCCGCCCTGGCGCGCCGCGCGATCGCCAATGGCATCACCGTCGTCGGGGCCGAGGCGGACGATGGGGCCGGCGGCTTCCCGGGCAACGTTCCCGGCGTGCTCGCGGTCGCCAGCGATGCGGCACCAGTGCGTGCCACCCACGTGCTGTACGCGCCGGGGCGCGAGGTGCTGACGCTCGCGCCGGGCGGCCGCTACGACTTCTTCAGCGGCGATTCGATCGCGACCGCCGAGATCAGCGGCATCGCGGCGCTGCTGCTGGCGCGCGACGCATCGCTGGACGCGGAGGGGATGCGCGCGCTGCTCGCCGGCTCGGGCAATGGCGAACGCAACGCCAACGCCTGCGAGGCGCTGCGCCTGCTGCTCAAGGAGGGCGAGTGCGCGCCGGCGGAGGTCGAACAGCGCGCCGCAGGCGCCCCGCGCGGCCGCTGACTCAGTCGAAGACCTTCTCGTTGCGGCGCACCTTGGCGCGACGCTGCAGCTCGCCCACGTAGGCCTCGAGCTCGCCGTCGCGGTGGCGCAGCGCGAAGCGCGACACCAGCTGCTCGTCGGCCTTGGCGTTGGCCCCGGGCTGGCCCGGGTGCACCGCGAGCACCGCGAGCAGCGCGGCATTGCCGCCGTCGAGCGAGAGGGCCTGGTACACGGGCTTGCCGGCTGGCTGCGGCGCGGCGAAGGCCGCATCGCGCAGCTGCACCGGGAGCTGCGGGTCGCCGCGGCCGATGCTGGCGGCGGCCGTGGCGGCGACGCCCAGTGACTTCGCCACCTCGTCGAGCGGGCTGCCACCGTCGAGCCGCGCAAGCGCGGCGTCGACCGCCGCCCGCGCGGCGCGGGCACCGGCGTCCTGGCGCACCGCCGCCGTCACTTCGGCGCGCACGCTCTCGAGCGGCCGTGCCGCCGCCGGGTGGTATTCGAGCACCTTGATCACCACGAGCCGGTCCTGGCCGAGGGCCACGGGACCGGCAAGGCGCCCGCCGCTCAGCGACTCGTCGCTGAACACGGCGCCGACCAGCTCGGCGGTGCCGCCGAGCGGCGCCGCGCCGCTGCGCGTGAAGGCCGGCACTTCGCCGGTGCTCATGTGGAACCGGGCCGCCAGGGCGGCGATGTCGCGCGCCGTGCCGTCCTCGATGCCCTGCTGCAGCTGCTCGAGCCGGTCGCCGTAGACCTCGGAGGCGCGCTGGCGGCGGTAGTCCGCCTCGATCTCGGCGCGAGCCGACTCGAGCGTCTTCGCCTGGCCGGCCTTCACTTCCTCGAGCTGGATCAGGTGGTAGCCGAACTGCGTGCGCACCGGCTGGCTGATCTCGCCGACCTTCATGGCGTACAGCGCGTCCGCAAAGGGCTTGACGTAGGCGCCGCGGCTCGCGAAGCCGAGCTCGCCACCGCCGGCCTTCGAGCCCGGGTCGTCGGAGTTGGCGCGGGCCAGCTCGGCGAAGTCCTTGCCGGCGGCGAGCTGCGCGCGCAGGTCCTGCGCCTTCTTCAGAGCCGTGGCGTCGCCGGCGGCATCGGCCACCTTGATGAGGATGTGCCGTGCGCGGCGCTTCTCCTCCTCGGCGTAGCGGGACTTGTTGGCCTCGTAGAACGCCTGCAGCCCGGCCGTGTCGGCCGCGACTTCGGCGGTGATGGCGTCGAGCCGCATCTCCGCGTACTGCAGGCGCACCGACTCGGGCGTCTGGTAGTCGGCCAGGTGCGCCTCGTACCAGGCCTTGATGGCCGGCTCGTCGACCTTGGCGGCGGCGGCGTAGCGCACCACCGGCACGACCACGTAGCGCACCTCGCGCTGCTCGTTCTCGAGCGCGATGGCGCGCTTGAGCTCGCCCGGCGTCATGAAATCGGAGATCTGCAGGCCCTGCGTCAGGTGCCGCACCTGCATCGAGCGGCGCTCCTGCGCCTCGAAGGCCGGGACGCTGGTGCCGATCTGCGCCAGCATGCCGCGGTAGGCGGTCGGATCGAACTTGCCGTCCACCTGGAAGGCCTGCTCGCCCTGGATCGCCGCCTTCAGCTCCTCGCGCCCGACGCGGTAGCCCTCGTCCTGCGCCGTCTGGTTCAGCACCACGCTGCGCACGTAGTCCTCGATCAGCTCGTGCTGCAGCTCCTGCTTCTTGGCCTCCGGGATCTCGGTACGCAGCTGCTGGGCGTATTCGGACTGCTTCTGCTGCCAAGCCTGCTGGAGCGTGTTGATCGAGATGGTCTCGCCGTTGACCTTCAGGCCGAAGCTGCTCGCCCCGAACAGGTCCGAGGTGGTGAGCGTCGTCGGCCCCCACAGCACGAACAGGAAGATCAGCAGGGCGAGGCCCAGCCACTTGAGCCAGGCGTGGCCAGCGAGTGAGTCACGTAGATTTTGCAGCATGGGGCTTTGAACTGGCGGAGCGGACGGGACTCGAACCCGCGACCCCCGGCGTGACAGGCCGGTATTCTAACCAGCTGAACTACCGCTCCGTTTTGGTGGGTGCTGAGGGGCTCGAACCCCCGACATTCGCCTTGTAAGGGCGACGCTCTACCAGCTGAGCTAAGCACCCGTCATAAAGCGTGTCGGGAAACCTCGGGGCCCCCGAAAGGCCGCGCAGTCTAGCTAACCCCGGGGCCCTTTTCCAGTTCCTTGCAAATCCTAGTGCGCCTGCACCTGCTTGGCGCCCCGCTTGCCCGCCCGCCGGCCGCGCTTGCCCGGGGTGGCCGCCGCCTCGGGCGGCGCCGCCGCCGCGGCGCGCGGGCTCGGCTGGCGCGTCAGGGCGAGCTCGAGCACCTCGTCGATCCAGCGCACCGGGCGGATCTCGAGCTTGCCCTTGATGTTGTCCGGGATCTCGACCAGGTCCTTCTCGTTCTCCTGCGGGATCATCACCAGCGCGATGCCGCCGCGCTGCGCCGCCAGCAGCTTCTCCTTCAGGCCGCCGATCGGCAGCACCTCGCCGCGCAGCGTGATCTCGCCGGTCATCGCCACGTCCGAGCGCACCGGGATCTTCGTCAGCGCCGAGACCAGCGCCGTGCACATGCCGATGCCGGCGCTCGGGCCGTCCTTGGGCTGCGCGCCCTCGGGCATGTGCAGGTGCACGTCGCACTTCTGGTAGAAATCGGGCTCCAGGCCGAGCACGTCGGCGCGGCTGCGCACCACCGACATGGCCGCCTGGATCGACTCCTGCATCACCTCGCCGAGCTGGCCGGTGTGCTGGAGCTTGCCCTTGCCGGGCAGCACCGCCGCCTCGATCGTCAGCAGCTCGCCGCCGACCTCGGTCCAGGCGAGCCCGGTGACCTGGCCGACGCGGTTCTCGTCCTCGGCCTTGCCGTAGCGGAAGCGGCGCACGCCGAGGAACTTGTCGAGGTTGCGCGGCGTGACGGCGATGCTGCCGCCCTTCACCTCGGCCGCCTCGCCCTTGCCGGCGCCGCGGTCGAGCAGCAGCTGCTTGACCGCCTTGCGGCTGATCTTGGCGATCTCGCGCTCGACGTTGCGCACGCCCGCCTCGCGCGTGTAGTAGCGCACGATGTCGAGCAGCGCGGCGTCGGAGATCTTCAGCTCGCCCGCCTTCAGGCCGTTCTGCTTGACCTGCTTGGGCACCAGGTACTTGCGCGCGATGTTGAGCTTCTCGTCCTCGGTGTAGCCCGGGAGGCGGATGACCTCCATGCGGTCGAGGAGCGGCGGCGGGATGTTCAGCGAGTTGGCGGTGCAGACGAACATCACCTCGGAGAGGTCGAAGTCGACCTCGAGGTAGTGGTCGTTGAAGGCGGTGTTCTGCTCCGGGTCGAGCACCTCGAGCAGCGCCGCGGACGGATCGCCGCGGAAGTCCATCGCCATCTTGTCGACTTCGTCGAGCAGGAACAGCGGATTGTGGACGCCCACCTTCGCCATGTTCTGCACGATCTTGCCCGGCATCGAGCCGATGTAGGTGCGGCGGTGGCCGCGGATCTCGGCCTCGTCGCGCACGCCGCCGAGGCTCATGCGCACGAACTTGCGGTTGGTGGCGCGCGCGATGCTCTGCCCGAGCGAGGTCTTGCCGACGCCCGGCGGGCCGACCAGGCACAGGATCGGGCCCTTGATCTTCTCGACGCGTTGCAGCACCGCCAGGTACTCGACGATGCGCTCCTTGACCTTCTCGAGCCCGTAGTGGTCCTCGTCCAGGACCTTCTGGGCGTTGCCGATGTTCTTGTGCAGGCGCGTGCGCTTCTTCCACGGCACCTTCACCAGCCAGTCGACGTAGTTGCGCACCACGGTCGCCTCGGCCGACATCGGCGACATCATCTTGAGCTTGTTGACCTCGGTGGTGGCCTTGTCGCGCGCCTCCTTGGGCATGCCGGCCTTGGCGATCCGCTGCTCGAGTTCGGCGATCTCGTTGGTGCCGTCCTCCATCTCGCCGAGCTCTTTCTGGATCGCCTTCATCTGCTCGTTGAGGTAGTACTCGCGCTGGCTCTTCTCCATCTGCGCCTTGACGCGGCCGCGGATGCGCTTCTCGATCTGCAGCACGTCCATCTCGCCCTCGATGGCGACCAGCACGTGCTCGAGGCGCGCGCGCACGTCGAGGATCTCCAGCACCTTCTGCTTCTCGGCGAGCTTGAGCGACATGTGCGCCGCGACCGTGTCGGCCAGGCGCCCGGGCTGGTCGATGCCGGCCAGCGCGGTCAGCACCTCGGGCGGCACCTTCTTGTTGATCTTGACGTACTGCTCGAACTGCGAGACCACCGAGCGCACCAGCACGTCGATCTCGCGCTCGTCGTAGTTGTCGGCGTCGGCCTCGACGGCGATGTCGGCCGCGTAGTGCTCGCCGCCGTGCAGCTGCACGATGCGCGCGCGATCGACGCCCTCGACCAGCACCTTGACGGTGCCGTCCGGGAGCTTGAGCAGCTGCAGGATGGTGGCGATGGTGCCGAAGCCGTGCAGGTCCTCGAGCTTCGGGTCATCGATGTCGGCCTGGCGCTGCGCCACCAGCATGATGCGCTTGTCGGCCTTCATGGCCGCGTCCAGCGCGTGGATCGACTTCTCGCGCCCGACGAACAGCGGGATGACCATGTGCGGGTAGACGACGACGTCGCGCAGCGGCAGCACCGGCACGGCGGCGGGGACCAGGGCTTTGGACGGGGCGGCGGGTTCGTTCACGGCGGGTCGGTCCTCTGTGGGCCCGGTGGCGGCCCGCAAGCTGGCAATGCGGCGAAAGGGCCGCTCGCATAGCATTGGGGCGCGCCGCCGCATTTCAACGGCGCCGCGCCCCCTGTGGCGATCATACCCCGGCTGGCCGGCCCGGGTCCGTCGGCGCTAGGCGTGGCCCGAGCCCCCGACCCGGCGCGGCTCCTCGGCCGGTACGCGCGCCTCGTCCGACTTGTAGACGATGTACGGCGCGGTGTGCCCCTCGATCACCGATTCGTCGACCACCACCTTCTGCACGTTGCGGAGCGAAGGCAGGTCGTACATGGTGTTGAGCAGCACGTTCTCGAGGATGGTGCGCAGGCCGCGCGCGCCGGTCTTGCGCTGCATGGCGCGGCGCGCCACGGCGCGCAGGCCGTCGTCGCGGAACTCGAGCTCGGCGCTCTCCATCTCGAAGAGCTTGCGGTACTGCTTGGTCAGCGCGTTCTTCGGCTCGGTGAGGATCGACATCAGCGCCGCCTCGTCCAGCTCCTCGAGGGTCGCGACCACCGGCAGGCGGCCGACGAACTCGGGGATCAGGCCGAACTTGATCAGGTCCTCCGGCTCGACCTCGTGGAACAGGTCGGAGCCGTGCGGCTTCTGCTCGGCGCTGCGCACCTCGGAGGTGAAGCCGATGCCGCTCTTCTGCGTGCGGTTGAGGATGATCTTCTCCAGGCCCGCGAAGGCCCCGCCGCAGATGAACAGGATGTTCGAGGTGTCGACCTGCAGGAACTCCTGCTGCGGGTGCTTGCGGCCGCCCTGCGGCGGCACCGAGGCGATCGTGCCCTCGATCAGCTTCAGCAGCGCCTGCTGCACGCCCTCGCCCGACACGTCGCGCGTGATCGAGGGGTTGTCGGACTTGCGCGAGATCTTGTCGATCTCGTCGATGTAGACGATGCCGGTCTGCGCCTTCTCGACGTCGTAGTCGCACTTCTGCAGCAGCTTCTGGATGATGTTCTCGACGTCCTCGCCGACGTAGCCCGCCTCGGTGAGCGTCGTGGCGTCGGCGATCGTGAACGGCACGTTCAGCAGCCGCGCCAGCGTCTCGGCCAGCAGCGTCTTGCCGCTGCCGGTCGGGCCGATCAGCAGGATGTTGCTCTTGGCGAGCTCGACCTCGTCGCGCTTGGCGCCCGAGGCGCCGCGGGTCTGCAGCCGCTTGTAGTGGTTGTAGACGGCGACCGAGAGGACCTTCTTGGCGCGGTCCTGCCCGATCACGTACTCGTCGAGGACCTTGCGGATCTCCTGGGGCTTGGGCAGCTTGTCGCGCGCCTTGTCGGCGCGATCCTCGAGCTCCTCGCGGATGATGTCGTTGCACAGCTCGACGCATTCGTCGCACACGAACACGGACGGGCCGGCAATGAGCTTGCGCACCTCGTGCTGGCTCTTGCCGCAGAACGAGCAGTACAGCAGCTTGCCGTCGTCCGTCCGCCGGGAATCGTCACTCATCCGCAACCACCTTCCGTGCCGCCGGGGCGCAATTCCACCCCTGCCGACGTATATAGCACGTGCCGCCGCACCCTAGCAAAGACCTGCGTCCACGTAACACATTGTAAACAATGAAAAATGCCGACCGCCTCAGGGGGCCGGGGCCCGCTTGTCGAGGACCTGGTCGATCAGGCCGTAGGTCACGGCGTCCGCGCCGCCCATGAAGTTGTCGCGATCCGTGTCCTGCTTCACACGATCGACGGTCTGGCCGGTGTGGTGGGCCAGGATCTTGTTGAGCCGGTCGCGGGTCTCGAGCATCTCGCGGGCATGGATCTCCATGTCGGCCGCCTGGCCCTGGAAGCCGCCCAGGGGCTGGTGGATCATGATGCGGGAATTGGGCAGCGAGTAGCGCTTGCCCTTGGCGCCGCCGGCGAGCAGCACGGCACCCATGCTGGCCGCGTGGCCCACGCACATGGTGCTGACCTGCGGCCGGATGAACTGCATCGTGTCGTAGATCGCCAGGCCCGCGGTCACGTAGCCGCCCGGCGAGTTGATGTACATCGCGATGTCCTTGTCCGGGTTCTCCGACTCCAGGAACAGCAGCTGCGCCACCACCAGGTTGGCCATCTGCTCCTCGATCTGCCCGACCACGAAGACGATGCGCTCCTTCAGCAGGCGCGAGAAGATGTCGTAGGACCGCTCGCCGCGCGAGGTCTGCTCGACGACGATCGGGACCAGGTTCAGCGCACGCGTGTTCATGTGACGTGGTTCCTCAAGCCTGCTCGGTGAAGCCGGTCAGTTCCCTGAAATCGGCCGGTTTGTCGGAAATCTTGACCTGCGAAAGCATCCAGTCGATGGCCTGGTCCTCCAGCGCCGCCGACTCGATCTGGGCCATGGCCTCGCGGCTCTGCAGGTACTGGCGGCGGACGGCCTCCGGGTCCGGGTAGGCGGCGGCGATGCCGTTGAGCCGCTCCTCGACCCGGCCGCGGTCGACCTTGAGCTGCTGCTCGCGCACCAGCTCGCCGATCAGGAGCCCGAGCGCCACGCGCTTGCGCGCCGGCTCCTCGTAGGGCTCGCGCGGCAGCTGCGGCACCTTGGAGGCATCCTGCACCCCGGCCCGGCGCAGCATCTGCGCCTGCAGCTCGCTCACCTGCTCGTCGATGAGCGCCTTGGGCAGCTCGAGCGGGTTGTTGGCGACCAGCGCGTCGAACAGCTGGCCGCGCACCTTGACGCGCGCGGCCTCGGCGACCTCGCGCTCCATGCTCTTGCGCACCTCGGCGCGCCACTCCTCGACGCCGCCCGCCTGCAGGCCGAAGCCGCGCACGAAGGCCTCGTCGAGCGGCGGCAGGCCCTGCTCCTCGACGGCGGTCACCTTGACCTGGAACACCGCCAGCTTGCCGGCCACGCTCTTCGCGCCGTAGTCCTCGGGGAAGCGCGCCTCGACGCTCTTCGACTCGCCGAGCGCCATGCCGCGCAGCGCCGCATCGAGCTCGCCGAGGATCTGGCCGGCGCCGATCACGACCTTGAGCGCATCGCCCTTGCCGCCCGGGAACACCTCGCCGTCGATGCGGCCCTCGAATTCGATCGTCACGCGATCGGTCTCGCGCGCGGCGCGCTCCACCGGCGTGTACACCGGCCGCTGGCGCCGCAGGCTCTCGACCATGGCGTCGACGTCGGCGTCGCCCACCGTGCACGTCGGCCGCTCGATGGCGATCGCGCCGAGCGGCGCGACCTTGACCTCGGGCATCACCTCGAAGATCGCCGCGTACCTGAGGTCGCTCCCGGCCTCGAGCTGCAGCGGCTCGATGCGCGGCCCGCCGGCCGGCCGCAGGTTCTCCTTGCTGACCGCCTCGGCGAAGCTCTCCTGCAGCAGCTCATTGACCGCCTCGGCCTGCACCTGGGCGCCGAACTGCGCGCGCACCACCGCGAACGGGACCTTGCCCGGCCGGAAGCCCTTGAGGCGTGCCGTGCGCGCCAGCTGCTGCAGGCGCTGGTGCACTTCCTGGTCGAGGCGCGAGCCGGGCACGGTGACCTCCAGGCGGCGTTCCAGGCCGGAGGTGGTCGTCAACGAAGTCTGCATCGGATGAACCCTGTACCTTGGTTTGGACCGTGGGGTGCGCCGGGCCCGGTATCGCCGGGGCGAGTGGTGCGAAAGGAGAGACTCGAACTCTCACGGGTTGCCCCACTGGCTCCTAAGGCCAGCGCGTCTACCAGTTCCGCCACTTTCGCCCCGTGAGACGCCGCGCCGCCGCGCGAACCTAGAACTGCCCCACAAGCATTGTGTGAAATCCGTCGAATTATACCGGAGCGGCGGGCGCGCCGGCGCACCGGGAACCGCACGGCGCAGCAATATGGCTTATCCTTGCCGGATTGCGCCGGGGCGGACGCGATGGAATGGCCGCCAGGAGAGGCTCGAAGGCCATGGCCCACCTGATCAACCTGCTGCTCGTCACGGGCCTGACCACCCTGTCGGGGCTCATGGACGCGCGCGGCTTCTACTACGCGCCGCTCGCCTGGCCCGGCGGCCGCCTCGACGCCCGCTACGCGGCCCTGGCGATCGGCTGCTTCATCGGCGGGCTCTCGCTCTACATCCTCGCCGTGCGCTTCATGCAGCAC
>JAXMGO010000037.1:0-26582 GCA_046347255.1 Steroidobacteraceae bacterium | reverse complement strand
AGCGCGGCAGGTCGGGCAAGGTCAGCAGCGGGTTGGAGAGGCGGCCGAGCTGCTCGATCTCCACCGTGACGGGACCGGGAACCCCGACCAGGCCGGCGCGCGTGATCGGCGGGATGGCGCCGGCCGCGCCACCGGAATCGGCGCCGCGAACCGCGGTGCCCATCGACACGATATCGCCGGGCAGCAGCGTCAGCGTACGACTCACGTGCGCCAGGGCCTCGGCGACGCCGTACACGTAGTTGCAGGTGTTGTCGTCGGCCACCAGCTGGTCGCCGACCCAGCAGCGCACCGCCAGCGACTGCGGGTCGGGCACCGCGTCGGCCGTGGTGACGAACGGGCCGAGCGGCGCAAAAGTGTCGCTGCCCTTGTAGCGACCCGGGTACGTCGAATGGCCCTCCGCCGCGACGGTACCGCCGTGGCCATCCGGCCGGAAATAGCGGAACGTGAAGGTATCCTCCTCGCGCATCCCGACCGAGGTGATGTCGTTCATGATGGTGTAGCCGAACACGGCCGGGAGGGCCTCGGCCGGCGTGGCGTGCCGCAGCCTGCGGCCGATCACGACCGCAAGTTCCGGCTCGGGATGCGTGAGACCGTAGGCCGGGCGCAGCTCGATCGCCTGGCCGTGTGCGGCCAGGGCGGCCTGGCTCTTCAGGAAGAACGCCGGATGATCGCCGGGGGCACGCAGCTTCACGGCATCCAGTGCGCGGTTGTTGAGCGCCAGGCAGACGATCTTCGAGGGCGTGAGCACCGGCGGCAGCCACTCGACCTGCGCGACGGCGACGCGCGCGGCGTGGCGCAAACCCGGCGCGCCAGCGCCGCCGGCGCCGCAGGCCGCGATCCAGCCCAGCAGGTCGCCGCGGGCCTCAGCAACCTCCGCGAGCGTTCCGTCCTCGAGCGCGACGCCCACCCGCGTCGCGCCCCCGGCGCGAAAGGATGCCAGCTTCATCGGCCGTCTCCCGGTTCGCGCAGGAAATCGAGCGCCTGACGCAGGAACTCCGCACTGGCCGGCAGCTGCAGGTGGTCGACGCCGGGCAGCAACACCTGCCGCGCATGTGGCAGGCCGGCGAGCAACGCCGCGCCGGGATGCGCGATCGCGTCGTTCGCGCCGACGACGAGCAGCAGCGGCGCGGTGATGCGCGCGAGGCGCGCCGGGTCGATCCGCGGATTGGGTGGCCGGCGCAGCACGGCGGCGACGCCGCGCAGGTTCGAACCGCTCGCCACGCAGTAGCGATGGAAGGCGACGATCGGGGCCGGCGCATCCGCCGGCGGGCCCTGCTCGAGCGCCTCGGCACTCGCGATGGCCGCACGTTCGGGGGCGAACACGTTGTCGCCGACGCCACCGATCACCAGGCGCCGACGCTGCGGCTCGCGGGCCGCGATCTCGAGCAGCAGCTTGCCGCCGAGCGAAACCCACCGCATCGAAGGCGGCGGAGTAGCCGGCGCAGCAGGTCGCCAGCCAGGTCGCCATAGGCCAGGGGATCGACGGCGGCACCCGCCGCGTGGCCCGGCAGGTCCGGCGCCAGCGCCGTACGCCCGCAGGCGGCCAGCGCGCGCAGCCAGCCATGGTCCCCGAAGGTCGCGGCGCCCACGACCCGCCGCAGCCGTGCAACAGGACGACCGGAAGTGGCGGCGGCACCGAATCGCTCGCCGCCCGCTCAACCCCGGGCCGGCGCGTGGACCACCGCCGTACCGACGTCGAGCATTGTCGGCCTCGTAGAAATCGGAGCAGACTTGGCTCCCGCGCCGGCCGTGCGCGCCGCCGCCATGGCGGCCACCCACTGGCGGATCGCCGGCGCCGCTGCCGGCTGCGGCGACCATCTCGTCGTCGCGCCAGGCATCGAAGGCCGCAAGGTCGGGGCCGGTCAGCTCGCTCGCGGAGGAACCGCTGGTCCCAGGCCTCGTTGTTGCGCCCGTTGGTGTGCGTGCGGGCGGCCACCGGGGCGAGCAGCTGGTCCATGACCGCATGCCCCGTGGCCAGCCACGCGGCATGCGCGTGATGGAACCGCAGGTGCCGCCGTGCACGATGAACTCGCGTATCGCCTCGTCGGAGCGCGGCGTCGTACTGCGGGAAGATGTTGGACGTGTCGTGCGACAGTCCACCCGAGCCGAGGAAGGCCACGCGCCGGCCGAGGCCGGCGGCAAGCGACCGATGGCCTCGCCGAGCCGCCGGCAGCGCCGCAGCACGTCGGCCGCGGATGGCACAGCGCATTGATGTGCACCGGGATGACCGGGCGCGCGTCGATGGCGCCGAGGAAATGCAGCACGCTGCTGAAGCCATGGTCGAGCGACATCGCGTAGGAGAAGGCGATGTCGAACTCCTGCTCCACCAGGAATTCGGCCAGCGCCATGGCGATGTCGCGCGGTACGTCGAGGCGCCCCGGGAACCCGCCGGTATCCGCCATCGCTTCGGCGATCAGCCCCACCAGCATCGAGGGCATCGGCGAGGGTGCAGGCCGTCGTAGTGGTCGGCGCCGAAGGCGATCACCAGCTCGGGATCGAAGGCGCGGAACTCCGCGATGCGCGCCTCGTAGGCAGCAGAAACCCGGCAGGAGCGCGCTGCTGCAGCGATACGAACAGCACGTGCGGCACGCACGCGCCGTAGGCCCACGCGGAGGTTGGCGGCAGGCACCGGACATCCGGATCAGCCCTCCTGCGGGCCGGCGCTGCGGGCGAAGCCCGGCGCTTCCAGGCCCGCGAACACGGACGTGACGCGGCGATGCGCGAAGCGCCAGCATGCGTCGGTTTCGCGCACGCACAGGTCTTCGAAGTCGCCGATGGAGGGCAGCACCGAGGCGATCGGCAGGAGCCCGTGGCCGGCCATCACGATCACCGTGCTGGTGGCGACCACGCGGTCGGCGGCGAGCGCCGCGGACGTCGCTCGGCAAATGGCGGGTGACGCGGCCGTCGCGGAGCGCCACGGCCTCGCGGCTGCGGAAGAACTCGTCGATCTGCGCGCGACCGCTGAGCCGCAGCGTGCCGGATTCGAACGCATCGGCCCGTGAACAGCTCGGCGGGATTACCGCGCGCTCGCGGCCGTCGACCAGCGCCAATACCCGGCCTGCAGCTCACGCAGGGCCGATGATTGGTCGGGCGTGATCGCGCGCAGGGTCCACCGGCCTGCCCCGCATACGGCGCGTGCTTGCGGTCCACCTCGTGCCCCCGGGAATCCGCTTCCCCTCGCAGGGTCAAAATACGTCGGCGCGAGTGCCAGCGTCAACGCGGCCGGCGCCTCGCGCCTGCCGGCTCAGACCGGGTCCCAGCTGAAGACGTCCGCCGAGCGCTGCAGCGGGTAGAGGAAATCGTTCTGGAACATCGGCAGCACGCGGTCGAGCACCGCCTGCGGCGTCCAGCTTCCTGCGTGTGCGCGCAGCGCACCGGCCGCGGCTGCGAGAACAGGAAGATCTCGTTGTTGCGCACCGCGAAGACCTGGCCGCTGACGTGGCGCGCGGCGTCGCTGCACAGCGCGACCACGAAGGGCGCGATCTTCTCGGGCACCAGCTTCTTCAGCCCCTCGACGCGGCGCTTGTCCTCCGGCGTCACCTCGGGAATCGTGCCCACCATGCGCGTCCAGGCGAACGGCGCCACGGCGTTGGAACGCACGCCGAACTTCTGCATGTCCATCGCGATCGACTTGGACAGCCCGACGATGCCGAGCTTCGCGGCGGAGTAATTGGCCTGGCCGAAGTTGCCGATGAGGCCGGAGGTCGAGGTCATGTGCACGTAGGCGCCCGAGCCCTGGGCCTTGAAGTGCGGCGCGGCGGCGCGGCTCACGTTGAAGCTGCCCTTCAGGTGCACGGCGATGACCGCGTCGAACTCCTGCTCCGTCATGCGGTGGAAGATCGCGTCGCGCAGGATGCCGGCGTTGTTGACGACGATGTCGATGCGGCCGAACTTCGCGACCGCGGCCTCCACCAGCCCGGCCGCCGCGGCGTGGCTGGCGATGTCACTGCGATCGGCGAGCGCGCGGCCGCCGGCCGCCTCGATCTCGCGCACTGCAGTTCGCCGGCGTCTCCTCGGTCGCCGCGCCCGACAGCGCGCTGCCGAGGTCGTTGACCACGACCGCGGCGCCCGCGCGCGCGAGCTCGAGCGCGATGCCGCGGCCGACGCCGCGACCCGCTCCGGTGACCACGGCGACCTTGCCGGCGAGCAATTCGGGAGCGGGATTCATGTTCTTTGGTTTGCCTGTGCGATGCGCGTAGGGGGCAGCGGATTTCACTCCCGCGTGTGCGCCGCGTCAAGCGCGCCGGGCACGGCGTCGGCGGCGCGCAGCCGCTCGGCGAGTGCCCGCACCTGCGGATCATCGGGCAGGCGTTCCTGCAGCGCCGTCGCCCAGCGCAGGGCCTGGCCCCGCTGGCTGCCCTGCGCGTAGAACACCACCAGCGCGTAGAGGATCCCGGCATCCCGCGGCTCGACGCTCTGGGCCTTCAGCAAGGCCGCTTCGGCGGCCTGGCGCTGACCGAGCTGTTGCAGCGTCAGGCCCAGGTTGTAGTGCACGCGCGCGCGCCGGGGCAGCAGCTTCGATGCCCTGGCCAGTGCATCGGCCGCTTCGGGCAGGCGATCAAGCTCGGCCAGCAGCAGGCCCAGCAGTACTGCAGCTCACCGATGGCCGGGTTGCGCTTCAGGCCCTCCGCGAGCACGCCTCGGCATCGGCATTGCGGCCCCCGGCGTTGTACAGCAGCGAGGTTGGCGCGCGCCGGCGTGAAATCCGGATCGAGGCGCAGGGCCGCGAGGTAGTGCTGCTCGGCCAGCTCGACCTTGCCCGTATTCGTAGACCACGGCCAGGTTGAGGTGCGCGCCCGGCATGTCCAGCGACACTTCCTGTGCGGCGATGTACTCGGCGAGCGCCGCGTCAAACGCCGGCCGCCACTCGCCCGCCCGTTGGTCAGCGGCACGGCGCTCAGCGCCTGCGCGGCCGCGATGCGCACCGCCCGTGCGGGGTCTTTCAGCAGCGGGGCCAGCGCGGCGAGGTACTCGCTGGCGGGCAGCGCCGCGAAGCTGTTGGCCGCCGCAGCGCGCACCTGCGGGTCCGGATCACGCGTCGCGGCAGTGCGCACGTCGATGCCGCCCGCCGCGTAGGCGCCCAGCGCCTCGAGCGCCGTGGCCCGCACGATGGCCGGCTGCTGTGCGTCGGCGACGAGTTGCAGCAGCGCCGCTCCGGCATCGGGAGCATCGGCGCGCGCGGCCGCGAACACTTCCCCGTAGTGCGCCTCCTGCCGCCGCCCTGGCCCGTACCATCGCGCGACCTGGCTCGCCGCCCACTGCGCGGACTTGTCGGCGTGGCACTGGTTGCAGGCGTTGGGCGTCGCGAGCTTCACCGACAGGTCCGGTCGCGGTATCCGGATGGCGTGATCGGGCCGCGCCTGCACCTGCATGTAGGTCTTCGCCGGCATGTGGCAGGCGACGCAGCGGGCGCCCGGCGAGCCGGGCTGGTGGAAATGATGCGCCGGCGAATCGTAGTTGCGGCGCGCCGCCGTCGGGAACGCCGGGTTGCCCACGACGCCGTGGCATTGCGTGCACACGGCATTGCCGTCGAACTTCAGCTGGCCGCTGTGCGCATCGTGGCAATGCGTGCAGGCCACGCCCTTCGCGTACATGCGGCTCTGGCGGTACGAGGCATCGACGAAGACCTCGTCGAGCTGCTGGCCGTCCGGGTGGTAGAGGCCTTCGGTGAGCAGCACGGGCAGGTAGTCGTCCAGGCGCGGCTCGCCCGGCATCGGCCTCGCGGTGAGTTCACTGCGGCGCGCGTGGCAGGACGAGCAGGCATCCACCTGCGCGTGGCCCGCGAGCATCCTCCGGTCGACGGCGAGGCCGAAGTGCGTACCGGCCACGTCGGGCAGCTGCCCGCCCTGCTGCTTCGCCCGCGCCCAGGCCACATGCACGCTGCCCGCGCCGTGGCAGGCCTGGCACGACACGTTCGGCTCGACCCAGCGCGAGGCAAAGGTGTCGGTGGCCGGGTCGTAGTGCTTCTCGTAGCCGGTCGTGTGGCAGGTGATGCACATCGTGTTGGCCGTCTGGTAGCGGCCGGTCCAGTGCAGCACGTCGCCCGGTGGCGTCTTCTCCCCGGCGCGCAGGTGGAACCAGCGCTGGCGCTCCGTGTCCCAGGCCACCTGCAACGCCTGCAGGCGGCCACCGGGCAGCGCGACCAGGTACTGCTGCAGCGGCGCCACGCCGAACGTATAGGCGACCTCGAAATCGGCCAGCCGGCCATCGGGCCCGTCGGTGTTGACGAAGTACTTGCCGTCGCGCCGGAAGAAGCGCGAGGTCACCCCCGCGTGCGTGAACGCGGTGCCGTCGAAGTCGCCGCGCACGCTCCGTGCGCTGGGCACCGCCATCGCCATCGCATGATGGGACTGCTGCCAGCGCTGCGCCTGATCGGCGTGGCATTCGAGGCACTGCGCATTGTCGACGTAGGCGGCGGCCGCGGCGCCCGCGCCCAGTACCCTTGCCTGCATCGGTCCCGGCGGCCAGAACGTCCACCACATGCCGGCGGCCAACGCACAGGCGGCGACGAGGATTGCCGCCCCCACTTTCCAGCCGGGAACCAGGCGCGGGTTCGTCAGCGCGGCGTCCAGGCCGATGCGGCGGCGAAGAAGGCCTCCGATTCGGCCTCTTCGGCATCCATGCCGTCGGGCGGCACGTAGCTGAGCTTCACGACCACGGTGCGCGTGTCCGGATCGATGTAGATGTGCTGGCCCTGCAGGCCGAGCGCCTGGTAGGCGCGGCCGTTGGGCAGCACCCACCACTGGTAGCCGTAGCCCGGCCCGGGGCCGCCCGTGGGCCGCGTCGACTCGCGCACCCAGGCCTCGGGCACGATGCGATGCCCGTTGGCGACGCCGCCGGCGAGCATCATCAGGCCAATGCGCGCGAAGTCGCGTGCCGTGGCATTGAAGCCGGCGCCGCTGAATTCGCGGCCGACGCCCGGCGGGCCGTCCATGATGTAGAAGCCGTCGGCCTCGGCGCCGAGCGGCTCCCACAGGCGCTGCGCGGTGTAGGCGGCGACCGTGCTGCCGCCGCTGACGCGCTCCAGCAGCCAGCCGAGCACGGCCGTATCGAGCGTGCGGTACTCCCAGCGCTGGCCGGCGGGCTCGGCGCGCCGGATGGTGCGCGCCGGATCGGCGAAGCGCCAGACGTTCTCCACCAGCGCGTTCTCGAAATTGAGCGCCGCGATGCCGGGGTTGTCGAAGTCGTAGCGCTCCTCGTAGTCGACGCCGGAGCGCATCTGCAGGATGTGGCGGATCGACACGCCCTCGTAGCCGCCGCCCTTGAGCTCCGGCAGGTAGTTCGAGGCCGCATCGTCGAGCGAGTGGATGCGGCCCTCCTGCAGCGCGCAGCCGACGAGTATCGAGGTGATCGACTTGGTCATCGACCAGGCGATGAAGCGCGTGTCGGCGCGGGTGTTGTTGCGGTAGTTCTCGTAGACGATGCGGCCGTCCTTGATGACCAGCAGCGCGTTGGTGTACGTGCGGTCGAGGAACTGCTCGGGCGTGTAGTGCCCGCCCGCGTAGTCATAGGTGAAGTCGAGCGCATGGTCGGCGCGCGGGATCGCCCACACCGGGCCCGAGCGACCCACGCCGCGCGTGGTGAACAGCTGGTCCATGCTGTGGAAGGTCAGCGTGTTGGTGTCCGGGTCGAGCATCGCGCGGCGCAACTGCTGCACTGCGACCGGCACATCCGACTTCGGCAGCGAGGGATCGGGCGCCGGCGCCTTGTGCGTGTGAGCATGCGCCGCCAACGGCGCAAGCAGCAGGGCCAGCACGCCGGCCCGGCGGATTTCCTTCAGTTGCATCTGGACGTTCTCCCTGGAAGCTACGGATTCGGCGGCGCCGGCAGGACCAGCGCCACGTGGTCGACGCTGCCCACCGCGCGCGTCTGGTGCCCCTTGCCGGTGGCGTCGTCCATCAGCACCAGGGCGCCGGGGCCGAAGCGCCGCACCTCGCCGTCCGAGGCGGTGACCTCGGAGATGCCCTGGATGACGACCAGGTACAGGCGCTGCGGCGCCGTGTGCCAGTCCTCGAATGCGCCGAGCTTCAGCTGCGCCAGCATGCCGCCGGCGCCGGCGGTGAGCGCGTGCACGCCCGGCGCACCGGCGCGCTCGGCCTTGAATTCCAACTGCTCGTCGCGGAAATGCGAGACGCCGGCGCTGTCGGCGTACAGGTGCGTGTACGTGAGCGGCGATGCGGGCCCGGCCGGCGCGTCGGCGGCCCCGGCGGCAGCGGCCAGGAGCGTACCGCAGGCGAGCGATGCGATCGTCAGGAACAGCTTGCGCATGGATCGATTCCTCCCCCGCGGCGACGTGGCCTGGCGAATGCCGGTCCGCGTCCCTGCCGCTACTGTAAACAGCCCGGCGGCAACAACCAACCCCCGACGCGGCGGCCGGCCGCAAGTTCCGGCGCATGGGCATCGAGCAGGAATGACAGCTCGTCGCACGCCGCGTTCAGCGCGCGCTGCGGCTCGACCCGATGTCGCGCCCCACCGCCTCCATGGCGGGATCGCGCCCCGCGAGCCAGGCGTCGCCGGTGAGCGGGGCGCGCAGGTCCGGCCGCAGCGTCCCGACGCGGGCCGCGTAACGATCGCCGTAGCAGGCGGGCTGGCCGGCGCAGCCGCGCCGCAGGTCCCACAGGCCCGCGGTGCGATGCATGCAGTAGCCGCTGGCCGGCATGCAGACGCTCTCGCCCTCCGACCACCAGCGCAACCGGTCGCCGGGACCCTCGCCGACCACGCGTGCACGCCCGCCGGCGTCGTGCCGCAGGGCAGCGGCGGCGACGATGCCCGCCGAGAACGTGTAGGGACCGATGAGCACGTAGATGCGGCCGGGGATCCGCGCCGCGAGGCTCCGCTGCCAGTCGCGCGTGAGATCGATGTCGCCGCCCGAGTCGAAGCGCAGGTCGACGACCAGGTTGCGGGGGTGGTCGGCGGCGATGGCGGCATCGACCCGCCCGCGGAACTGCTCGACCGTCTCGTCCGGCGCGTCGCCGTGCGTGCGCATCTGCACGTACAGCGCATCGGCCTCCGCCAGCCGCGCGATGCGGAACGCCTGGCCGCCCTCCTCCAGGTACAAGGGCACGGGCTGGTGGCCGTAGGCCACCCAGCCGCGTTCGGCCTCGCCCGGCCACGGGGCCGGCGACCACAGGCGCTGCGGCGCCTGTCCGCCGGGCAGGACACTCTTGGCGACGAAGGGCACGTAGCGCTCGACGCGCCGGCCGTCCGCCAGGCGCAGGGCCAGCCGCAGGCCGTCCGGCCGCGCGGCCAGGCCGAGTGCGTGCAGGATGCCGGCGTTCTCCAGCAGCGGCTGCAGGTTCCAACGGCGGTAGGCGTCGGTGCCGCCGGACAGGTCGCGGACCCGCCGGAACAGCGCGGCCGGCGAACGGCCCTCGATGGCCAGTACTCGCGCGCCGAGCAGCTCGGCACGGGCCGCATCGGCACGCGCGACGATCCAGCCGTCCGCAAACCAGATCATGCGCAGGGGCAGGCGCGCCTCCGGGTACCAGGACGCGTCGCCGACGCCCAGGCCATCGTGGCCGTTGTCGGCGAATGCGGCGATGCGCAGCGCGCAGGCCAGGTACTGCTCCGGCGTCATCGCATCGGCAGCGGCTGCGCTCGCGTCGATGAAGCGCAGCACCGCGCGCCGGGCCGCCGGCGTGAAGGCCGGGCTGCGCAGCACATATTCCTGCCGGACGAACCGCAGGTCGTCGGCCCGCGGACCGGCGGCCGCGAGTGTTGCGACGACCAGGCCGGCAAACGCGGCGATCGGGCGACGCATGGTCAGGGCGCGCGTAGCGCCTGTTCGAGCCTGGCGAGGTTCTGCGGGCCGACGCGGATCATGCCGCGCCGCGGGCTGTCGATGTCGGCGATCAGCAGGAACGCGATCGGCGACCAGCGGCATGATCAGCAGCAGCCCATCGCGGCTGGCAGGCGCACGCCGACCAGCACGACACCGCAGCCGGCAATGACCACGAGCAGGAACCAGGCCTCCGCCGGTATCCAGTTCGACCACGCGGCGTCGGTGTAACCTGCGAATTCAGGACATCGTTCATGCCGCCGACGACCAGCGCCATCACCGGCGTCGGCGCGCCCGCCGCCGGCGCCCCCGCACCGCCGACCACAGTTCCGACTGCAGCCGCGCGGTCCGCGCGCCTCGACCTGCGCCAGCGTGGCGGCGTCGCGGGTGGTGTAGTACGCCAGGCGCTGCGCCATGTAGTCGCGCAGCAGCGCGCGCACCCGGCCGGCGTCCGCCTCCGGCAGCAGGTCGGCACGCAGGTACTCGGTGCCGATCGCGTTCGCCTCGGCCTCCTCCAGGTTCTTGCGCTGGTCGTAGCGCGACAGCGCCATCGAGAACGTGAAGCCGATGATCAGCGCCAGCAGCGTCAGCGTCGCGCCGAGGATGACGTCGAAGTCCTCGCGCGCCGCGGCCACGTGCGCGCGCAGGCGCGTGAGGTGGCGTGCGCCCACCCAGGCGGCGAGGCACAACGCCAGGAACGACGCGAGGAACAGCGTCGGCGGCGAGCGCAGCGCGTGCAGCAGGGCATCCATGGCGGGCGGCGACAATCTACCACGCCCGGCCGGCCCACGAAGCGCCGGGGTCCCGCGCTGCCGCGCGGGCCGGGGGGCGCGGCCTGCGCCGCCCCGCCTGCCCCGACCTCAGGCCTTGAGGGCCGCGAGCACCTCGTCGAGCATCTTCTTCGCGTCGCCGAACAGCATCCGGTTGTTCTCCTTGTAGAACAGCGGATTGTCGACGCCGGCATAGCCCGAGGCCATGCTGCGCTTCATGACGATCGTGGTCTGCGCCTTCCAGACCTCGAGCACCGGCATGCCGGCGATCGGGCTGGTGGGATCGTCCTGCGCGCTCGGATTGACGATGTCGTTCGCGCCGATGACCATCACGACGCCCGTGTCCGGGAAGTCGTCGTTGATCTCGTCCATCTCCAGCACGATGTCGTAGGGCACCTTGGCCTCGGCCAGCAGCACGTTCATGTGCCCCGGCATGCGGCCGGCGACCGGGTGGATGGCGAAGCGGACGTTCTTGCCCTTCTCGCGCAGGTACTTGGTGATCTCGTAGACGGTGTGCTGCGCCTGGGCGACGGCCATGCCGTAGCCGGGGACGATGATGACGCTGCTCGCCTCCTTGAGGAGCTCGGCCGTCTCCTGCGCGCTGACCGCCGTCACCTCGCCGGCCGGCTGCGCCGCGCCGCCGGCCGCCTTGGGCGCGCCGCCATCGCTGCCGAAGCCACCGCCGATCACCGCGAGGAACTGGCGGTTCATCGCGCGGCACATGATGTAGGAGAGGATCGCGCCGCTCGAGCCGACCAGCGCGCCGGTGACGATCAGCAGGTCGTTGGACAGCATGAAGCCGGTGGCCGCCGCCGCCCAGCCCGAGTAGCTGTTGAGCATCGAGACCACGACCGGCATGTCGGCGCCGCCGATCGCCATCACCATGTGGATGCCGAACAGCAGCGCCAGCACCGTCATCGCGATGAGCGGCGTCATCCCCACCTGGATCGAGCCGGCCGCGAGGAATCGCTGGCCGAGCACGATCACCACGACCAGCAGCACCAGGTTGAGCCAGTGGCGCGCCGGCAGCAGCAGCGGCTTGCCGCTGATCTTGCCGGAGAGCTTGCCGAAGGCGATCACCGAGCCGGAGAGGGTCACGGCGCCGATCAGTACGCCGAGGTACACCTCGACGTGGTGGATGCCCATCTCGGCCGGCGACATCTCCGCCGAGGCGGTCGGGTCGATGTAGCTCGCGAAGCCGACCACCACGGCGACCAGGCCGACGAGGCTGTGCATGAACGCGACCAGCTCGGGCATCTGCGTCATCTGCACGGTGCGCGCCAGGTACAGGCCGACGCCGCCGCCGACGACCAGCGCCGCGAGGATGTAGCCCAGGCCCGCGGTGGTCACGTGCGGTCCGAACACGGTGGCGAGCACCGCGATCGTCATGCCGATCATTCCGTAGAGGTTGCCGCGGCGCGAGCTCTCGGGGTTCGAGAGGCCGCCGAGGCTCAGGATGAACAGGATGGTCGCACCGATGTAGGCGACCGAGGTGAGGCTACCTGACATTCTTGTTCTCCGTTACTTGCGGAACATCGCCAGCATGCGGCGCGTGACCGCAAAACCGCCGAACATGTTGACGGCCGTCAGCGCGATGCCGGCGACCGCCAGCCAGCGGATCAGCTCGTCGGGACGCGCGCCCTCGCCCGCGACCGCGGCGATGGCCGGCGGCGCGATCTGCACCAGCGCCCCGATGATGATGATGCTGCTGATCGCGTTGGTGACGCTCATCAGCGGCGTGTGGAGCGAGGGGGTCACGTTCCACACCACCATGTAGCCGACGAAGCAGGCCAGCACGAACACCGTGAAGTGGCCGAGGAAGGCCGGCGGCGCGTAGGCGCCGATCAGCACGAACAGCAGCGCGGCCACGCCGAACAGCACGGCCGTCCGCCCGGCGGACATCGGCTCGCCGCCGCCGCCGTGCCCGTGGCCCTTCTTTTCCTGCACGGCGGGTGCCGCCGCGGGCTTGGCCGCCGCGGGCGGAGCCGCCGAGAGCTTCGGCGCCGGTGGCGGCCAGGTGACCGCGCCGTCCTTGATGACCGTCGCGCCGCGCAGCACCTCGTCATCCATGTTGACGTTGATCTGGCCGTCCTTGGTCTTGCACAGCTCCTCGGACATGCGCAGCAGGTTGGTCGCGTACAGGTTGCTCGCCTGGCGCGGCAGGCGGCTCGGCAGGTCGGTGTAGCCGATGATGATGACGCCGTGCTTGACCACCACCTTGCCGGGCTCGGTGAGCTCGCAGTTGCCGCCCTGCTCGGCGGCCATGTCGACGATCACGCTGCCCGGCTTCATCGACTGCACCATCTCGGTGGTGATCAGCTTCGGCGCGGGCTTGCCCGGGATCAGCGCGGTGGTGATGATGATGTCGACTTCCTTCGCCTGCTGCGCGAACACCGCGCGCTGCGCCTTCTGGAAGCCCTCGCTCATCACCTTGGCGTAGCCGCCGACGCCGCTCCCCTCCTCGACGTAGTCGACCGGCACGAACTCGCCGCCCAGCGACTTGATCTGGTCGGCGACCTCCGGGCGCGTGTCGTTGGCGCGCACGATGGCGCCGAGGCCGGAGGCGGCGCCGATCGCCGCGAGGCCCGCGACGCCCGCGCCGATCACGAACACCTTGGCCGGCGGCACCTTGCCCGCAGCGGTGATCTGGCCGGTGAAGAAGCGGCCGAACTCGTGCGCGGCCTCGATCACCGCGCGATAGCCGCCGATGTTGGCCATCGAGGAGAGCGCATCGAGCTTCTGCGCGCGCGAGATGCGCGGCACGCTGTCCATCGCAATCACGGTGGCCTTGCCGGCGGCCATCTGCTTGAGCAGCTCCGGGTTCTGCGCCGGCCACACGAAGCTCACCAGCGTCTGGCCGGCGCGCAGCTTGCCGGCTTCCTCGGGCGAGGGGGCGCGCACCTTGAAGATGATGTCGGCCTGCGCCCAGATGCCGGCCGCATCGGCCGCGATCGTCGCACCGGCCGCGCGGTAGGCATCATCGCCGATGCTGGCCGCATCGCCCGCGCCGGACTCGACGACGACGGAGAAGCCGAGCTTGCGCAGCTTCTCGACGACCTCGGGCACCGTCGCGACGCGCTTCTCGCCCGGATACGTTTCCTTTGGAACCCCTATGACCTGAGGCATGTTCTTGGCTTCCCTCGATTGAAATACAGAGCTACGCCAGCGCGGCGCCGGCCGTCGCACGTAGTGTCGATTCCTGCATTTGCACGGCCCACGGGCCGGTGCGCACGTATCTCACATCGACACCTCGCGCGTCAGTGTGGGCTGTGCGTAGCGCGTGCGGCGCAGGCACCGGACACCCACTGTAGTCGCCGGCGTGGTAAACAACTATTGACAGCTGCGGGCATCCCCGGACTACCTTGGCAGCTGGTGGCCGGCGCCATTTTGCCAGAATGCGGGCGCGGCGCCGCCGTGCACCGGCGGGATTGCCCGACGCGAGGTCCGTCCGTATCTTGCCCCGCCCATGTCCCGCCTGATGGTCTTCCAGCATGTCGCGGCCGAGCCCCTCGGCACGCTGCACGCGCGCCTGAGCGCCCGCGGGCATCGCGTCCGCTTCCACAACTTCGAGCGCGACCCGGGGGCGCAACCCAGCGTCGAGCGCTACCACGCGCTGATCGTGCTCGGCGGGCCGATGCACGTGGCGGACCAGCACCGCCACCCGCACCTGAAGACCGAGATGCGGGCGATCGAGACCGCGCTGCGGCTCGGCAAGCCGGTGCTGGGCATCTGCCTCGGCGCCCAGCTGCTCGCGCACGTGCTCGGCGCGTCGGTGATCCGCCACCGCCAGCACGAGATCGGCTGGTACGAGCTCGCCACCACGCCCGCCGCGCGCACCGATCCGGTGCTCGGGCACCTGGGCGAGCGCACGCCGGTGTTCCAGTGGCACGCCTGCACCTTCGGCCTGCCCGCGGGCGCCGAGCAGCTGGCACGCACCGAGACCTGCGAGCAGCAGGCGTTCCGCTTCGGCAGCAACGTCTACGGCTTCCAGTTCCACATGGAGGCCGACGGCGACATGATCGAGCGCTGGCTCGCCCACCCGGCCTATCGCGATGAGCTGGCGACCGCCGGGCTCGGCCGCGACGCGGCCTCGATCCGCGCCGCGACGGCTGCGGCGCTGCCGACGATGCAGCCACTGGCCGAGACCGTGTTCAACAACTTCCTGGACCTGGTGGGCCGGCCGGCGCGGCGCATCGTCCTCACTTCACGCCACGGCACCGACTAGCCGCGGCGCCGCCGCCTCAACCGGCCGCAACGGGCCGGATGTTGGCATTGAGACGGAAGAGGTTGGCGGGATCGTATTTCTGCTTGATGCCCGCGAGCCGCGCGTAGTTGCCGCCATAGGTGGCGCGCAGGCGGCCCTCCTCCGCCGACGGCTCGGTGTTGACGTAGTAGCCGCGCGTGTAGGGCTCGAAGGTCTTCCACAGCTCGCGCATCGCCTGCGCGTTGTGCGCATCCTGCGTGTGGTCGGTCCATACCGCGAACATGATCAGGTCCCCCTGGGCGGCCCGGTTCCAGTAGGCCGTCGCATCGGGCCGCACGCGCGCCACGGCGCCGGCGAGGTTGCCGCCGCCGACGGCCTCCAGCCACTGCGGCCCGTGCTCGAGCGCATGCACCATGTCGCTCACGAGCGCATCGCTGAAGCCGTCGGTGAACCCCGACCGGACGTACATGCCGAGGCCCGCCGGCAATGCGCGTGGCGCCGCGCCGGTCGGCCCGTTCTGGGCGACGGCGTAGTCCTTGATGGCCACGTTGTCGCTGGCGGGCCGGCCGAGCCTGGCCAGCGGAGCGATGATCGCCTCGCCGCGCTCCGGCCGCTCGCCGCCGTAGACGATCTCCATCGCGACGTAGTTGCCGGGCGGCAGCGCGTCGCCCGGGTGCACCTTCTCGACGTCACAGCTCAGGTAGAGCTCGTCCGGCGCCTTGGCGTTCAGCTCCATGAGCGCGGCGACCACGCTGTGCGCCTGCGCGATCGGGTACATGCGCCCGCCGGCGTACACCGGATGCGCGAAGGGGTGCATCCGGTAGTCGAAGCGCGTGACGATGCCGAAGTTGCCGCCGCCGCCGCGCAGCGCCCAGTCGAGATCGGGATGCTCGCCGCCGCCCACCTGCAGCACTTCGCCGCTGGCCGTGACCAGCTCGTAGCCGTGGACGTTGTCGCAGGTCAGGCCGAAGCGCCGCATCAGGCGACCCTGGCCGCCGCCGAGCGTGAGTCCCGCGATGCCGGTATCGGAGGCCGTGCCCAGCGTCGTCACCAGGCCCATCGACAGCGCCTTGAGATCCAGCTCGGCAAGCAGCACGCCGCCCTGCGCCCGGGCGACGCGCCGGCCGGCGTCGATCTCGATGCCGCGCATCGGCGCGAGATCGATCATCAGGCCGCCATCACAGGCCGACTGGCCGGACAGGCTGTGCCCGCCGCCCTTGACCGCCGTCAGCAGGCCGTGCGAGCGCGCGAACATCACGGCCTGGCGTACGTCGGCGGTCGTCTTGCAACGTGCGATCAGCGCCGGGTGGCGGTCGAACGCGCCGTTCCACAGTCGCCGCGCCGCGTCGTAGCCCTCATCGTGCGCGAGCAGCAATGCGCCCGACAGGCTCGAACGCAGGTCGCGGATATCCCCGGCCGTGAGCGTCACCGCGCGGCCATCGAGGCCCACGGCGTCGAGCGTGGAGGCTGCGGCACCCGGTGTGACCGCATCGGCCCAGGAACGGCGTACGGGCAGCAGCGCGGCAGCGGCCGCCGCCGCGCCGAGGAAATGGCGACGGCCGATGCTGGCGCCCGAAGCACGCAGCAGGTTGGTTCCGAATGCGAACATGGCTCCCCCCGTTGCGTCTTCTTTCGGCTGCCCGCAGCGCAGGGCACGCGCGGGCCACTAGATCACCGCTGCGCGGTGGGGTCAATCACGGCTCTTAGGGTGGGGACGATGCTTGCTGCAAGGCCGCAAATTCCTGCGGCTGCAGCGATCGGCTCAAACGGGGCTGATCGTGGGCGGCGCGCGGTTCAGCGTCTCGATGGCGAAGCCGGCCGCCGCCTTGTAGTCGGCCATGAAGGCGGCGCGCTCCACGGCGGGGATGACGTCGTCGATCGCGTTGAATCGTCCACCGCAGCGCTCGTCCACGAGGTTCAGCAGGCCGAAGGGCCCCTCGCCGCGGTTGCGCAGGATGAGCTTCGAGACCGGCGCGCACAGGCGCGCGTCGTAGGCCGCCAGCGCCGCCGGCGAGACGCCGTGCTCGCGCAGCGCGGCCCCGAGGACGCGCGCGTCGATGATGGCCTGGCTGGCGCCATTCGATCCGGTCGGGTACATGGCGTGCGCGGCGTCGCCGAGCAGCGCCACCGGTCCGTCGACCCAGGTCGGCACCGGATCGCGATCGATCATCGGGTTCTCGAAGGCCGCTTCCGCTCCGCCGATCAGGGCCGGCACGTCGAGCCACTCCCAGCGCCAGTCGGCGAAGTGCGGCAGGAACGATTCGACCGGCACCTGGCGGAACCAGCCGTCCAGCCGGGCCGGATCGGCGTCGTCGTGCGTCACCTCGACGATCCAGTTGATCAGCGCGAGGCCGGTGGCCGGATCGGGACGTGAAATCGGATAGAAGACGATCCGCTGCCGGTGCGTGCCGAGGCCGACGAAAGACGAGCCGGTGCGGATCGGCGCGGCCCGCGTCACGCCGCGCCACATCAGCTTGCCGCCCCAGTGGATCGGCGGCTGTTGCGGGTGCATCCGCTGGCGGATGGCCGAATGGATGCCATCCGCGCCGACCAGCAGCGCGCCGGCGATCTCCGCGCTCGAGCCGTCGGCATGGGTGACCTGCGCCAGCACGCTGCCGTCGGCGGCGCGGCGATAGCCGCTGACGCTGGCGCCGAGCCGGACGGCGTCGGGACCGAGCCGCTGCATCACCTTGGCGTGCAGCAGCATCTGGAACCGGCCGCGGTGCACCGCGTACTGCGGCCAGCGGTACCCGGCCAGCCGGCCGCGCGGCTCGGCGTAGATGTCGTTGCCGTTGAGGCCGACCAGCGCCCATTCGCGCGCCTCGATGCCGACCTCGTCGAGCTCGGCGGCGGTGATGCCGAGGTCATGCAGTTCGCGCACGGCGTTGGGCTGCAGGTTGATGCCGACGCCCAGCGGGCGCAGCTCGCGCACCGCCTCGAGCACGAGGCAGCGTACGCCGACCTGGTGCAGCGTCAGTGCCGTGGCGAGGCCGCCGATGCCGCCGCCGGCGATGAGGACCGGTCGTCCGCTCATCGGCCGGCTCCCGCCTGGCGGGCCGGCTCGCCCTGGCCGCGCAGCCGCGCGACCCAGCGGTAGGACAGCAGCAGCACGAGCACGAAAGCCAGCGTGCCGAGCGGCACGGCGACCTTCCCGGCGAAGGCGTCACCCACCAGCGCCAGCGGGAAATCGCGGCCGGAGAACGCCACCAGCGCGGCGACCAGCACGCCCACCAGGCCCTCGCCGACGATCAGGCCCGAGGCGAGCAGCACGCCCAGCTGCCGGACGCCCGGCGGATGGGCGGCGCGCTCCGCGCGGCGGTCGAAGTACCAGCCGGCGATGGCGCCGACGACGACCATCAGCGTGCTCTGCGTCGGCAGGTAGATGCCCAGTCCCACCGCCAGCGGCGAGAGGTGCATGCCGGCGGTGAAGCGACGCAGCAGCTCGTCGAGCAGGATGGCGGCGACGCCGATGCCGGCGCCCACCTGGATCAGGCTCCAGTCGACATTGCCCTGCAGCACGCCCTGCGCCAGCGCCGAGATCAGCCCGGCCTGGGGCGCCGGCAGCGCGTGCTCGCGGTGGGGCCCCGGCGCGCCCACGAAGCCGTAGGCATGGTTGAGCAGGTCCAGGATCGGCGGAATGATCACGGCCCCCGCGATCACGCCGATCACCAGCGCCACCTGCTGCTTCCAGGGCGTCGCGTCGACGAGCTGCCCCGTCTTGAGATCCTGCAGGTTGTTGTTGGCGATCGTGGCGACGGCGAACACGATCGCGGTGACGAACAGGGCGAAGGCGACCAGCGCCTGCCTGGCGCCGGCGGGCAGCCCCAGGTGCAGCCCCAGGACCAGCAGCAGCGCCGCGCCGATGACCGCGAGGATGCCGATGCCGGACAGCGGGCTGTTGGAGGAACCGATCAGGCCCGCCATGTAGCCGCAGACCGTGGAGACGAAGAAGCTCATCAGCACGACATAGACGAGGCCGCCGGCCACCAGCACGGCCATGTGCGACTGCAGGGCACCGCCCGAGTCGAACGCGGCGAGCAGCACGCCGATCGGCACCAGGCAGAGGAGCGTGAGCAGCCCGACGAGGCCGATCGGGATGTCGCGCTCGGTGCGCGGCAGCGCGTCCTGGCTCGTCGCGCGGCGCGCACGCGAGGCCGCCAGCGCCGATTGCAGCCCCGCGTACACGGGCCGGACCAGCTTGGCGAGCGTCCACAGGGCCGCGACCAGGATCGTGCCCGCGCCGACGAAGCGGATCTGGTGGCTCCAGACGTCGAAGGCCAGCCCGGCGGGCTCCGCCTCGCTCCCGGCGAGCAGCGCGTAATGGGGAACGCCCCAGGCCCAGCCGATCAGCGCGCCGGCCAGCATGGCGAGGCCGACCCAGAGCCCGACCAGGTGCCCCACGCCGAGCAGCGCGCAGGAGAGCAGGAAGTCGAAGCCGCTCACCGCGCCCTGCGTCCCGACGCGGAAGTAGCGCGCGAAGTCGCTGGCGAAGATGCGGGTCGCCACGACGAGCGCGAAGCCGCCGGAGACGATGGACCCGCACACGACGGCGCGCAGCCCGGCGCGCGCGTCCGCAACCGCCGACTGCTGCGCCTCCGCGCCGCCGCCGACCTTGAGGACCTCCGCGCAGGCCACGCCTTCCGGGTACGGCAGGTCGGACTGCGTCACCAGCGCACGCCGCAGCGGGATGGAGTACATCACGCCGAGCACGCCGCCGAACGCGCAGATCGCGGTGGAGGCCCAGTACGGGAAGCCGCTCCACCAGCCGATGATCACCAGCCCGGGCAGCACGAAGATGATCGCCGACAGCGTGCCCGCCGCCGACGCGATCGTCTGCACGATGTTGTTCTCCTGGATCGTCATCCCCCTGAAGCCGCGCAGCACCGCCATCGAGATCACGGCGGCGGGGATCGAGGTCGCGAAGGTCAGTCCGGCCTTGAGGCCGAAGAAGACATTGGCCGCCGTGAAGACGAGCGTGATGAGCACGCCCAGGATCACGCCACGGAGCGTGAGCTCCCGGCCCGCCGGTGATCGTTCCGCCATGAATGCCCCCCCAGTCGAGGACTACTTTAGCGCACCGCCACGATCACGTGCGCCTGGATCTTCCCGGCCACCGGGCCCTCGCCATGGCGGCTGGCGATGGCCGCCGCCGCGCGATCCGTGGCGAGCTGCAGCAGGCCGGCATCGCGCGCCTCGATCTCGTTGCGCAGCGGCGTGCCCTGGCAATAGGTCACGGCGACCTCGCGTGCCGAGGACGCGCGGCTCACCTCCGCACGCGTCTCGATCCCGATGTCGGCGAATCCCGCGCGATGCAGCTCCTCGCGGACCCGCGCAACGTCGTGGTGGCCGTGCGGCGTGCGCGCGAGGAATCGCGGCGGGTCGTGCGGGAAAACCGAGGCGACGGCGTTGGTGACCTCGTCGGCGAAGACGTTCTCCTCGATGCGGTCCCAGACGCTGAAGACGAAACGCCCGCCGGGCCGCAGCACGCGGCGCGCCTCGGCGTAGCCGGCGATCCGGTCGGGAAAGAACATCGCCCCGAACTGGCAGCAGACCACGTCGAACGAGTCCGCCGCGAACGGCAGGTCGAGCGCGTCCGCCCGGCGCCATTCGATGCGCTCATCCGTGCCCTGCCGGCTGGCGGCATAATCGAGCATGGGCTGGTTCAGGTCGGTGACGACGTAGCGCGCGGCGGCCCCGAGCCGGGGCGCAAGCGCGCGGGCGACGACGCCGCTGCCGGCGGCCGTTTCGAGCACCGAGCCCGGCGCCAGCGCGGCGACGCGCCGCGCCAGGTCATCGGCATAGGCCGCGAAGATCAGCGGCACCATCAGCCGGTCGTAGAACGCCGGGATCGACCCGGCGAACACCTTGTCGGCATCGGCCATGCTCACTCCCGGCCGTGGAGTCGATGCGGACCTCGGCCATGCCGGCCGATGCCCTCGATCGAGGGCGGCGTCCGCTACGCCTTCTGCCCCGCCCGCGACTCCGCGGCAGTGAAGGACACCCCGCACCCGCCCAGCCCGCAGTAGCCATCGGGGTTCTTGGCGAGGTACTGCTGGTGGTAGTCCTCCGCGTACCAGAACGCCGGCGCCGCGGCGACCTGCGTGGTGATGCGGCCGCGGCCCGCGGCCTTGAGCCGCGCCTGGTAGTGATCGCGCGAGGCCTCGGCCGCCGCGTGCTGCGCCTCGCCGTGCCAGAAGATCGCCGAGCGGTACTGCGTGCCGATGTCGGCGCCCTGGCGGTTGCCCTGCGTCGGGTCGTGCGACTCCCAGAACACGCGCAGCAGCTCCGCGTACGCGATCTTCGCCGGATCGAAGAGCACGCGCACGACTTCGGCGTGGCCGGTGGTGTCGGTGCACACGAGCTTGTAGCCCGGATTGGCGACGTGGCCGCCGGCGTAGCCGACGGCCGTGGCGTACACGCCCGGCAGTTGCCAGAAGCGCCGCTCGGCGCCCCAGAAGCAGCCGAGGCCGAAGGTCGCCTCGTGGAGCCCGGGCGGGAACGGCGGGCGAATGCGGTGCCCGTTCACGAAGTGCGTCTCGGCCGCGTTGCTCTCGGTCATGAGGACTCCCCCGGGATTGGCGCTAGAATGCGCATCAAGCCCCTGCCGAAAGAGAGCGTACATGGCCGTCAGCCAGGTCCACAATCTGCCCAGCCCGCCCGTCCAGGTTCCCAAGCCCTACGGCATCCGCGTGAGCCTGCGCGCCTCGGACCCCTTCCGCAACCTGCTCGGCGCCGACTGGCATCGCGAGCACTGGTATGCGAGCGCCGCCGAGCGCGATGCCGCCATGGCGGAGATGAGCCGCTGCCACGATTACTCGCGCAGCACCGACAAGCCGGCGATGGTGTACGCGAAGGTCGAGAACCTGGCCGCGAGCCGCGGCCTGTAGGCTCCGCGCGGGGTACGCACGGCGGCCGCGCCGCAGCACGCGCTAGAAGCTGCGGCCGAGAAACAGGTAGAAGCCGCTGTGGCCGCGGTCGTCGTAGCCGGCGGCGATGTAGACCGGCCCCAGGTAGGTGTCCGCCCCGAGGAACAGCGCCACGTCGCGGCGCGCCGAGCCGAGGCTGATGTCCTGGCGCCTCGCCCAGGCGTTGCCGGCCTCGAGCGACAGCCCGACATAGGCCGGCACGTTCAGCACGCCCTCGCCGCCGCTGCCGATCGAGCGCAATCCGATGAGCCGCGCCACCGCGTAGTACGGGCCAGCGAGCGAATCGGCGCGCACGCCGGAGAGGTTGAGGAAGCCGCCGAGCGGGAACCAGGCGCGCACGTTGGCTTCGCTGCCGCTCACCGTGGTGCCGCCGGAGATCCAGCCGATGCCGGTGTACTTGCCGCGCGAAACGGCGGCGCGCCAGTCGAGCGTCAGCAGGTCGCTGCCGAGCGTCGCGCCGAGGTTGTCCTCGCCGCGCCACTCCAGCGTCAGCGCCTGGCCGGAGCGCGGGAACAGCGCGCTGTCGAGGTGGTCGTAGCTGAAGCGCACGAAGTAGGCGCGCACGTCGAAGGGCTCGCGCGGCGTCGCGGTGTCGCCGATGATCACCGCGGCGCTGCCGCTGCTGCGCACCACGCCGGCGCGCAGCTCGCCGATGTTGCCGAGCTCGCGGCCGAAGTCGAGCCCGTAGCTGGCGCTGCGCACGCGATACTCGCCGACCTGCTCGTCGTCGACCAGCTGCGCGACGTTGTGCGCCTCGATCTCGCCGTGCGGCGCGACGAACCAGCGCCGCACGTTGGAGAACGGCAGGTACAGCTCGGTGGCGAGCCGCGGCGCCGAACCGATGCGCACGTCCCAGACCGACTCCGCCCCGAGCGTGTTGAGCTCGGTGAACAGCAGCCGCCCGGCGGCGTTGAACGCCGTGCGGCCGGAGAAGTCGTCCTGCAGCGCGAGGCCGACGCGCAGGTAGTTCGGGCCCCAGGAATTGCGGCGCGCGCTGAAGTCGAGCCCGCGTCGCCCGGCGGCATCGCGCCCGATGCTGTAGTCGAGCGTCTCGAGGTTGCCGCGCCCGTAGAGATCCGTGACCTCGCGGCCGAGCGACGCGGCGTCGACCGTCGTGCCGACGTAGCCACCGAACAGGTCCTGGATCTGGCGCGCGTAGGGCTTCGAGCCGGCATCGCTGTGCACGAACTCGATGCGCGGCGCCGGCTGGCGCAGCGCCGCGCGCGCCGCGACGTAGCGCGCGTACTCCTCCGCCGGCACCGCGAGCGCGGCGAGGCGCCCGGCGATCGAGCGCGCCGCATCCTCGCCCAGGTCGCGCGCCCGGCCGACGCTGCCGAAGTCGTAGGAACTCAGCTGCTCGAGCCGCGGCGCGATCAGCAGGTCGTGCGGCGTGAGCTGCGCGCGCTGCAGCTCGATGTTCCGGCGCAGCATGACGGCGATCGCCTGGTTCGATACCGCCGACAGCGAGTTCAGGCGCGAGCGCGGCTGCAGCGCGAAGCCGGTGTCGACCACGATCAGCACGTCCACGCCCATGGCGCGCGCCACGTCCACCGGCAGGTTCTCGGTCAGGCCGCCGTCGACCAGCAGCCGCCCGCCCCGCTCCACCGGCGCGAACACGCCGGGCGCCGACATGCTGGCGCGCACCGCGCTCACCAGGTCGCCGTCGCGCATCACCACCGTCTCGCCGTTCTCGAGGTCGGTCGCGACCACGCGCAGGCGCGTCGGCAGGTGATCGAAATCGGGGACGCCGGACGCCGGCAGCAGCATGCGGCGCAGCAGCTGCGTGAGCTTCTGCCCCTGCACCAGCCCGCGCGGGATCAGGAGGCGGCGCCCCTTGATGCCCAGCGGGATGTTGACCAGGTAGTCGAGGTCTTCCTGCTTGCGGCGGAAGGCAAGGTCGGTGCGCTTCGGCCGGTCGCGGAACGCGTCCTGCCAGTCGACCGAGGAGAGCAGCGCGTCGATCTCGCGCCCGCTCATGCCGCTGGCGTACAGGCCGCCGACCACCGCGCCCATGCTGGTGCCGGCGATCGCGTCGATCGGCACGTGCAGCTCGTCGAGCACCTCGAGCACGCCGATGTGCGCCGCGCCGCGCGCGCCGCCGCCCGAGAGCACCAGCCCGATGCGCGGGCGAGCGGCCGCCGTGGCACCGCTCGCCGCCGACGGCGGTGCCGCGGCATCCGCCGGCCCCGCGGCATCCGCCGCCGCGGCCGCGGCAGGGGCCGCCGCCAGCAGCAGCAGGCAAGCGAGGCGGAATGAGCGCATCCAGGATGCCTGTCGGCTACCTTCGGTCCGGGTGAGACAGTATCCTACGGCGCTGCGCCATGGGCTATTCCCTGCTGTCACCGCCGCTGTTCGTCATCTCGCTCCTGGCGCAGGTGCTGCTCATCGTCCATTGCATCAAGACCGGCCGCAACACCATCTGGATCTGGGTGCTGGTGCTGCTGCCGCTCGGCGGCGTGCTCGCCTATCTCGCCGTCGAGGTCCTGCCCGACCTGTTCCGCAGCCGCACGACGCGGCGCGCGGTGCGCGGCGTCAGCCGGGCGCTCGACCCGGGCCAGGAGCTGCGGCGCCTGCAGGACGCCACGCGCGTCAGCAACGACGTCGCCACGCGCCAGCGCTATGCGGACGAGCTGGTGAAGCAGGGCCGCGCGGCCGAGGCCATCGGCGTCTACCGCCAGGCCCTCGGTGGCCTGTACGAGCACGATGCCAACCTGATGCTGGGGCTGGCGCGGGCGCAGTTCGCCACCGGGGACGCGGCCACGGCCCGCGCGACGCTCGATGAGTTGATCGCGCGCAACCCGGACTTCAAGTCGCCCGACGGGCACCTGCTGTACGCCCGGGCGCTCGAGGCCGAGGGCCGGACCGAGGCCGCTTTGTCAGAATATGCCACCCTGGCCCAGTACTACGCGGGCGCGGAGGCCCGGCTGCGCTACGGCCAGTTGCTGCGCCGCGCCGGACGCGGGGCCGAAGCCCGGGCCGTGCTGCAGGAGCTGCTCGACCATGCCCGCGTGGCGCCGCGGCACTACCGCAAGGCGCAGCGCGACTGGCTCGGCGCCGCCGAGCGCGAGCTTGCGGAATTAAGGTAGAATCCGCTGTATACAATGACCCGGTGGCGGGCCCGGCGGTACGGATGAGCAGGCAGGAATTCTGGTTCCATCACGGCGGCGTCAGCGTGCCCGACCTCGATGTGGCGGTGCGCTGGTACCACGACGTGCTCGGCTTCGAGGTCGAGGCACGCTTCCCGCTGCCGCAGGTGCCCTGCGAGATCGCGATGCTGCGCAACGGCGCGCTGCGCATGGAGATCTTCGGCGTGCCCACCGGCCAGGCCCTGGCCGAGGACCGGCGCGTCCCCGATCGCGACCTCAAGACCCACGGCAACAAGCACGTCTCCTTCGCGGTCGCCGACGTCGACGCCTTCGGCGCCGAGCTGAAGGCGCGCGGCGCCGACATCGTCTGGATCAAGCGCATGGCGCACGGCGCCAACATCTTCATCCGCGACTGCGCCGGCAACCTGATCGAATTCGTCGAAATGCCGCGGCCCGCGGGCCCGGTTTCCACCCTCCAGGGCAGCAGCAATCCATGAGCACCGCCAAGGCCGCCAGCGCCGACCCCATCGCCGAAGTGATCGCCGAGCACCGTGAACGGCGCGGACCGCTGCTGCCGCTGCTGCACGCGGTGCAGGGACGGCTCGGGCACATCAGCGACGCGGCGGTCGAGCGCATCGCCGACGAGTTCAACCTCTCGCGCGCCGAGGTGCACGGCGTCGTCTCCTTCTACGACCACTTCCGCCGCACGCCCGGCGGCAAGCACCGCGTCGGCGTGTGCCGCGCCGAGGCCTGCCAGGCGGTCGGCAGCCGCGCGCTCGAGGCCGAGGCGCGCCGCCAGCTCGGCGTCGATTTCGGCGGCACCACCGCCGACGGCGCCTTCACGCTGCAGGCGCTCTACTGCCTCGGCAACTGCGCCGCCGGCCCCTCGGTGCTGATCGACGACGAGCTGTACGCGCGGGTCGACGGCAAGCGCCTCGCCGAGCTCATCACCGAATGGCGGGCCCGGCCGTGAGCGGCGCCAGCGTGCGTGTCTACGTCTCCGGCGATGCCGCCGCCCGCGCCCTGGGGGCCGATGCCGTCGCCGCCGGCATCGCCAGCCGCGCCAGCGCCGCCGGCCGCGCGGTGCAGATCGTGCGCACCGGCTCGCGCGGCATGGTGTGGGCCGAACCGCTGGTCGAGGTCGAGGCTGGCGGCGAGCGCATCGCCTACGGCCCGGTGCAGGCGCGCGACCTGGACGGCCTGTTCACGGCGCGCCTGCTCGACGGCGGCGCGCACGCGCTGCGCCTCGGCAAGGTCGAGCTGCTGCCGTGGTTCGCGCGCCAGGAGCGCCTCACCTTCGCGTTCGCCGGCTACGCCGACCCGCTCGACTACGACGCCTGGCGCACGGCCGGCGGCCTCGCCGGCGTCGAGAAGGCGCTGGAGATGGCGCCGGCGGCGATCGTGCAGGCGGTGACCGACTCGGGCCTGCGCGGCCGCGGCGGCGCGGCCTTCCCCACCGGACGCAAGTGGCAGACGGTCGCGGCGCAGCAGGCGCCGGAGAAGTTCATCGTCTGCAACGCCGACGAGGGCGACTCGGGCACCTTCTCCGACCGCATGCTGATGGAGGGCGATCCCTTCACGCTGCTCGCCGGCATGGCGATCGCCGGATTCGCGGTCGGCGCCACGCGCGGCTACATCTACCTGCGCATCGAGTACCCGCACGCGCGTCGCGTGCTGGAGAACGCCATCCTGACGGCGCGTGCCCGCGGCCTGCTCGGCCCGCGCGTGCTCGGCAGCGCCCGCGCCTTCGACATCGAACTGCGGCTCGGCGCCGGCGCCTACATCTGCGGCGAGGAAACCTCGCTCCTCGAGAGCCTG